>JAFRRP010000057.1 GCA_017428085.1 Clostridia bacterium
CCATATACTGTTACCCCTCCTTACTTCTTCTTGTTCGCGATGGTCTTCTTCGGGCCCTTGCGCGTGCGGGCGTTGGTCTTGGAGCGCTGTCCCCTTACGGGAAGGCCCTTGCGGTGACGCACGCCGCGATAGCAGCCGATTTCGATCAGTCGTTTGATGTCGAACGCCGTTTCTCTTCTGAGATCGCCTTCCACCTTCACGTTGTGGTCGATGTACTCACGAAGCTTGGAAACGTCGTCCTCGGTGAGATCCTTGACACGGATGTCAGGGTTCACGCCAGTTGCTTTAATAATGTCGCTTGCGGTTTTGCGGCCTATACCAAAGATATAAGTGAGAGCGATCTCAATTCTTTTGTCTCTGGGAAGGTCTACGCCAGAAATACGCGCCATTTGTCAGTTGCACCTCCATAAATAGGTTGTAGTCAGAAGCATCAGCCCTGACGCTGCTTGTGCTTGGGGTTCTCACAGATCACCATGATTTTGCCCTTGCGCTTGATGATTTTGCACTTCTCGCAAATTTTCTTGACAGAAGGTCTGACTTTCATTGTGTGAATACCTCCTTACAATGATTGCTTATTTGGAACGCCAGGTGATGCGTCCCTTGGTAAGATCGTACGGTGATAATTCTACTGTGACCTTGTCGCCGGGCAGGATGCGGATGTAGTTCATACGCAGCTTGCCGGAAATATGCGCCAGGATCACCTTGCCGTTGGCCAGCTCTACCTTGAACGCAGCGTTCGGTAATGCCTCAACGACGATACCTTCGATTTCGATATTATCCGATTTCGACATCTCATTAACCTCCTTTGCTCATGTCGGCCTCCATCACAGCCAACGCTTTTCTCAAAGCCCTGTCAGAAATCATCTGACTGTCTGTCAGCGTCGTTCCGCACGGCTGCAGGTGGCGGGGATTTTTCCGCTTCGGGTTGCCAAGCTTCCTTTCCCTGCCGTCGCAGACGTAGACGTAAGAGCTGTCGGAATAAAGTGCGGCAAGCAGACGGCCTTTGTCTCTGCCCGCCTGTGACCGGAATACCTGCCCTTTTACTGACATACGGTCACCTCACACTTTTGTGAGGATGACGCATTCCCCTTCGGTAATGGCTACCGTATGTTCGTAGTGGGCGGACAGTTTTCCGTCGGCGGTGACTACCGTCCATTCGTTGCGCAGCACCTTGACTTCCTCGGTGCCTTCATTGATCATCGGTTCAATGGCGATCGTCATACCGGGCAGCAGCCTTGCGCCCTTGCCCGGCTTTCCGTAATTCGGAACCGAAGGGTCTTCATGGAGATGGGCGCCTACGCCGTGGCCGGTGTAATCCCGGACCACCCCGTAGCCCTTTCCCACGCAGTATTCGCATATCGCGGAACCGATATCGCCGAGCCTGTTGCCTGCCACGGCCTTTTTCAGCCCGATGTAAAGGGCCTCTTCGGTCGTGCGGCACAGCCGCTGTGCAGGTTCGGAGATCCTGCCGCAGGCAAAGGTGTACGCGTTATCGCCGTGGAAGCCGTTGAAAACGGCGCCGAGGTCGATGCTGACGATATCGCCTTCGCGGAGGATATGCTTTTTGTCGGGGATCCCATGAATGACTTCGTTATTGATGGAAATGCATGCGGTAGCGGGGAAACCGTTGTAATGGAGAAACGACGGCGTAGCGCCCTGGCTTTTGATATAGTCGTAGGCGATCCTGTCGATCTCCGCCGTGGAAATCCCGGGCTGTACGGCCTCGCCCGCTGCCTTCAGTGCCCCAGCGGAAATTCTTCCCGCCTCACGCATCAGCTCTAATTCGCGGCGTGTTTTCAGCACGATCATGCATTGTCCTCCAATGCTTTCAGGGTCAGCGCGGTGGTATCGGCCACCTTTTCCTGACCTTCTACGATGACGAGCTTTCCCTTGCCGTCATAGTAGTGCTTGAGGGGTTCCGTTTCCTCGTGATAGATCCTGAGGCGTTCCAGAACCGTCTCCGGTGCGTCGTCCTTTCTCTGGACGAGCTCGCCGCCGCAGGCGTCGCACACGCCGTCAACGGCCGGTTTTTTATACTCCAGATGATAAGAGTTGCCGCACGCCTTGCAGACCCTGCGGCCGGACATTCTGGCGGCGATCTTTTCATCCGCCACCTCGATGTCGATGACCTTATCGATCACGATGCCCATTTCGTCAAGCGCCTGCGCCTGCGGGATCGTTCTGGGGAAACCGTCGAGTATAAAACCGTTTTTGCAGTCGTCTTCAGACAACCTGTCCTTGATGATCCCTATGACGACCTCGTCGGGCACAAGCTTGCCCGCCTCGATGTAGGCCTTGGCCTGCAGCCCCATAGGGGTGCCGTTCTTAAGAGCGGCGCGGATGATGTTGCCGGTGGATACGGTGGGGATCGAGAGACGTTCGCTCACGATCTCCGCCTGCGTACCCTTACCTGCGCCGGGGGCGCCGAGAAAAATGATATTCATCCGGCGCTCCTCCTTAATCAAGGAAGCCCTTGTAATGGCGCATCATCATCTGGCTCTCGATCTGCTGTACCGTTTCCAGCGCGACGCCCACAAGAATGATGATGGACGTACCGCCGATGGACACGTTCACCGCATAGCCGATGGCCGTGGTGATCTGCGTGAACAGGATCGGGTACAGGGCGACCACGCTGAGCAGCAGCGCGCCGAGGAGGACGATCTTGGAAATGACCTTCGCGATATAGTCGGCGGTGGGACGGCCCGAACGGATGCCGGGGATCATACCGCTGTTCTTTGCGAGGTTGTTGGCCATCTCAAGCGGGTTGTACTGAATGGAAGCGTAGAAATACGCAAAGAAGATGATCAGCAGGAAATAGATGATGCCGTACACCCAGTGGGAGGACTGGAACACGCCGAAGAACTTGTCCCAGAAGGAGCCCTCCTGGATCTTGCTGCCCAGGAACATTTCGATCGTGGGCGGGATCGACAGGATGGAGCTGGCAAAGATGACGGGGAGAACGCCGGACATATTGACCTTGATCGGAATGTTGGAGCTCTGTCCGCCGTACATCTTGCGGCCTACCACTCTCTTGGCGTACTGCACCGGGATCCGGCGCTCCGCCGCGTCCATCCAGCAGATGAAAACGATCATCGCCAGCAGGGAGATGAGAGCGAGGGGGGACATCAGGAAATACCAGCTGCCCTGATAGTACGGAAGCATGGCAAGGTTCGTGAGGATCGAGGGGATCCGGGAAACGATGCCCGCGAACAGGATCAGGGAGATACCGTTGCCGATGCCCTTGTCGTTGATCTGTTCGCCCAGCCACATGACAAGGGCGGAGCCCGCCGTCAGGACCGATACGATCACGATACCCTGGAACACCGCGCCGAAGCCGGTATAGGCGACGCCGTCAGCGTTCTTGGTCAGCATATCACCCTGGCTCCAGATATACACATAATAAGCGATACCCTGAAGAACGGCGAGGCCGACGGTAACGTAACGGGTGATGGTCGCCATCTTTTTGCGGCCTTCCTCATCGTGAGAGAGCTTTTCGAGGGCCGGGATCGCGACAGCAAGGAGCTGCAGGATAATGGAGGAGTTGATGTACGGGGTGATACCCAGTGCAAAAACACGACCATAGTTGAACGCGTCGCCGGTCATCATGGAAAGGTAGTTCAGGAAGGTTCCCGACTGCCCTCCCGCGATGCCCTCGCCCGTGATGTCGATAAACGGTACGGGGATCGCGCAGCCCAGTCTGAACAGGAAGAGGATAAAGACCGTAAAAAGGATTTTTTTACGAAGATCCGGGATCTTCCATGCGTTGACAAATGTTTTTATCACTGTTTGACACTCTCCTTCCTTTTCCTTTTGAAGTGATAAGCAAAAGATGGATCAGAATTGATTATTCCACTACCTCGGCGGTGCCGCCGCAGGCTTCGATTTTTGCCTTTGCTTCTTTGGAAAAGGCGTGTGCCTTCACGGTGAATTTCTTGGTGAGGTCACCGTGCGCCAGGATCTTGATGCCGTCCAGCTCTTTCTTGACAAGGCCCTTTTCGATGAGGGCGGCCGCGTCGATGACGGCGCCGTCGTCAAAGGCGTTTTCAAGAGCAGACACGTTGACGATCGCGATCTCCTTGGCGAAGATGTTGTTGAAGCCTCTCTTGGGGAGTCTTCTCTGCAGGGGCATCTGGCCGCCTTCAAAGCCGGGGCGCATGCCGCGGCCCGCGCGGGCCTTCTGACCCTTGTGACCCTTACCGGCGGTTTTGCCCTGACCGGAGGCGGGTCCTCTGCCTATACGCTTGACCGGCTTGTTGGAACCGGGAGCAGGCGATAACTCATGCAATTTCATAATAAGCGATCCTTTCTGCTCTTTAAGCTTCCGTGACTTCCAGCAGGAAACCGATCTTGTTTACCTTGCCTTTGGTCTGGGCGTTGTCCGGCTGGACCGAAACGTCGCCGATCTTGCGGAGACCGAGTGAATTCGCCGTGGCGATCTGATCCTTTTTGCAGCCGATCAGACTTTTAACAAGCTTTACTTTAACTTCTGCCATGTCGAACACTCCTTAACCTAAAATTTCATCCACGGTCTTGCCTCTCACTTCGGCGACCTCTTCCACGTTTCTGAGAAGAGAAAGACCGTTGAGAGTGGCCCTGACCACGTTGCAGGGATTGTTGGAACGAAGCGCCTTCGTCCGGATATCCTTGATGCCGACCGTTTCCACCACCGCACGAACGGGGCCGCCGGCGATCACGCCGGTACCGGGGGCGGCGGGCTTCAGCAGCACCACGCCTGCGCCGAACTTGCCGATGATCTCGTGAGGAATCGTGGTTCCTTTCAGAGCAACGTGCATCATGTTCTTCTTGGCGTCTTCGATGCCCTTGCGGATCGCATCCGGCACTTCGCCGGATTTGCCGAGACCGAAGCCGATGGTGCCCTTGCCGTCGCCGACCACTACGAGCGCCGCGAACTTGTAGATACGGCCGCCCTTAACTGTCTTTGATACACGGTTGATAGCGACTACCTTCTCCTGAAACTCGTCGTTTTCTTTTTTCTGTGCTTCAAACCTAGCCAAAAGTAATTCCTCCTTCTCTTAGAACTTGAGACCGCCCTCGCGGGCGCCTTCGGCCAAGCCCTGGACACGGCCGTGATAGATGTAACCGCCGCGGTCGAACACACACTCGGTGACGCCGGCCTTCGCGGCTCTTTCCGCCAGCAGCTTGCCGACTTTCTTCGCCGCGTCGATGTTGCCGCCGTACTCGGCGAAATCCTTCTCAACGGTGGAAGCAGCCGCAAGGGTCACGCCCTTGTCGTCGTCGATGAGCTGCGCGTAGATGTGCTTGAGCGAGCGGAAAACATTCAGGCGGGGACACTGTGCGGTACCGTGGATCTTGCCGCGGACTCTTTTATGACGAGCCTGTCTTGCTTTCGCAGTATTCGGTCTGTTAACCATTTACGTATCCTCCTATCCTTATTTGCCGCCCTTACCGGCTTTGCCTTCCTTGCGGCGGATCACTTCGTCGGCATACTTGATGCCCTTGCCCTTGTAGGGCTCCGGAGGACGAACGCCTCTGACTTCGGAAGCGAACTGACCGACAACCTGCTTGTCATAGCCGTTAATAACGATTTTGTTGGGGCCGGGAACTTCGATCGTGACGCCTTCGGGAGGAGTCATGGTCACCTGATGGGAATAACCAACGTTGAGAACGAGGTCCTTGCCCTGCAGGGCCGCTCTGTAACCGATACCGACGATCTCGAGCTCCTTTTTGTAACCGGTGTGTACGCCGGTCACCATGTTGGCGATCAACGTTCTGGTGAGGCCGTGGAGAGCTCTGTTCTCCTTGGTGTCGTCCGGGCGGGCCACGGTGATGTGACCGTCCTTCAGCTCGATCGCCATTTTGCTGTTGTACGTTCCGGTAAGGGTGCCCTTGGGGCCCTTTACGGTAACGGTGTTGCCGTCGATCTTGACGTCAACGCCGGCCGGAACGACGATGGGTAATCTACCTATACGTGACATCGTACTGTTCCTCCTTACCAGATAAACGCAAGGACTTCGCCGCCGACGTTGGCCTTGCGGGCGTCCTTATCCGTCATAATGCCCTTCGACGTGGAGAGGATCGCGATGCCGAGGCCCTTCATGACCTTGGGCATGTTCTCACAGTCGGAATAAATACGCAGGCCGGGCTTGGAAACTCTGCGCAAGCCAAGCAGAACCTGGCTCTTGTTGGGGCCGTACTTGAGGGCGATCTCGATGACGCCCTGCTTGCCGTCCTCAATTACCTTATAGCTTTTGATATAACCCTCGTCGACAAGGATCTGCGCGATGGCCTTCTTCATGTTAGAAGCGGGCACAGATACGGTGTCATGCTTAGCGGAATTCGCGTTTCTGATTCTGGTAAGCATATCAGCGATGGGATCGGTAATCTGCATGCCGTAAACCTCCTTTTGCTTTTAAGCTTTCATTACCAACTGGCTTTCTTTACGCCGGGGATCTGACCGGCATGGGCCAGCTCCCGGAAGCAGATACGGCAAACGCCGTACTTCCGCAAATACGCGTGGGGTCTTCCGCAAATCTTGCATCTGTTGTACGCTCTGGTAGAATACTTGGCAGGGCGGGCCTGCTTTACCTTCATAGAAGTCTTTGCCATGATTACCCCTCCTTACTGTCTTGCGAACGGAGCGCCCATCAGGGACAGGAGCTCTCTTGCTTCTTCGTCGGTCTTGGCGGTGGTTACGATACAGATATCCATACCGCGGATCTTATCGACCTTGTCATAATCGATCTCGGGGAAGATCAGCTGCTCCCTCACGCCGAGGGAATAGTTGCCTCTGCCGTCGAACGAGTTGGGATTGATGCCGCGGAAGTCACGCACTCTGGGGAGAGCGAGATTGAACAGGCGGTCCACGAACTCGTACATTCTGTCGCCGCGCAGCGTGACCTTCACGCCGTTGGGCATGCCTTCACGCAGCTTGAAGTTGGCGACGGATTTTTTAGCCAGGCACACGACAGGCTTCTGGCCGGTGATCTGGGCGATGTCGCCGCAGATGGCGTCGATGGCCTTGGGGTTTTCACGCGCTTCGCCGCAGCCCACGTTGATGACGACCTTGTCGATCTTCGGGATCTGCATGACGCTCTTGTAGCCGAACTTCTTCATAAGAGCGGGAGCGACGTCGTTTTTGAAATAATCCTTTAATCTTGCCATTTCAATTGTCCTCCCTCAATTATTCAAAGTGAGCGCCGCACTTTTTGCAAACGCGCATTTTCTTGTCGCCGTCGATCACGTGGCCCACGCGGGTGGGCTTGCCGCACTTGGGGCAGATCAGCTGTACCTTATCGGCGTACAGCGCGCTTTCCGCCTGGATCAGGCCGCCGGGCTCGCCCATCTGACGGGGCTTGACGTGCTTGGTGACGAGATTGACCTTCTCAACGATGACCTTGCCTTCGGAAGGGCTGACCTGCATGACCTTACCGGTCTTGCCTCTGTCCTTGCCGTTGATGACCATAACGGTATCGCCGGTTTTTACATGAACTTTCTTACTCATTCTTCGTCCCTCCATCAAAGTACTTCGGGAGCGAGGCTGAGGATCTTGGAATAATCCTTATCGCGAAGCTCTCTTGCTACCGGCCCGAAGATACGGGTACCCTTGGGGTTCTTGTCTTCCTTGATGATAACGGCCGCGTTCTCATCAAAGCGGATGTAGGTGCCGTCGTCGCGGCGGACGCCCTTGGCGGAGCGAACGATGACCGCGCGGACGACCTCGCCCTTTTTCACAACGCCGCCGGGCGTTGCCTTTTTAACGGAAGCGACGATCACGTCGCCGATGTTGGCATACTTTCTGCCGGTGCCGCCCAGCACGCGGATGCACATCAATTCTTTCGCGCCGGTGTTATCGGCCACTTTCAGTAAAGTCTGTTGCTGAATCATACATGTGCCTCCTTACTTCGCCTTCTCTATGATCTCGACCACACGCCATCTCTTGTCCTTGGAAAGCGGACGGGTCTCCATCAGGAGAACACGGTCGCCGACGCCGCACTCGTTGTTCTCGTCGTGCGCCTTCAGCTTGATGGTATGGTTCACGATCTTTTTATAGAGAGGATGTTTTACCTTATCCTTCACGGATACGACGACAGTTTTATCCATCTTGTCGCTTGTGACGATACCGACACGGGTCTTTCTGAGATTTCTTTCCATTTTCGCTGTCCTCCCTTAATCAGGCGTCGGTGCCGTGCAGCTCGACGTCGCGCTTGACGGTAAGCACTCTGGCGATGTCTTTCTTGACGGCGCTGATACGCATGGGGTTATCGAGCTGGTTGATGGCCTGCTGGAAGCGCAGCTTAAAGAGCTCGTCCTTCAGCTCAAGGAGCTTTTCATCCAGCTCCGCGGCGGACATTTTTCTGATATCACTGGCTTTCATTCTTGCTCACCATCCTGTTCTTCTTTCGTTACGAACTTGCACTTGATGGGAAGCTTGTTGGCCGCAAGGCGCATGGCTTCACGTGCAACGACGGCGTCCACGCCGGCGATCTCAAAGAGAACTCTGCCGGGCTTCACGACCGCCACCCAATATTCCGGGGAACCTTTACCGGAGCCCATGCGGGTCTCGGCGGGTTTTTCCGTGATCGGCTTATCGGGGAAAATGTCGATCCATACCTGACCGCCGCGCTTGATGTAACGCGTCATGGCGATACGGGCGGCTTCGATCTGATTAGAGGTGATCCAGGCGGGCTCAAGAGCGACAAGGCCGAAATCACCGTATGCTACTTTGTTGCCGCGGTGAGCGGCGCCCTTCAGGCGGCCTCTCTGCTGACGGCGGTATTTCACACGCTTAGGCAATAACATGGTTTAAGCCCTCCTATCTCTGTCTCTGTCGCGGTTTCTGTCGCCGCGGTCGCGATCTCTGTCGCGGTCTCTTCTGGGTCTGCCGGCGTTCTCGTGCAGGACCTCGCCTTTGTAGATCCACACCTTGATACCGATGCGGCCGTAAGTGGTGGCAGCCTCGGCAAAGCCGTAGTCGATGTCGGCACGGATGGTCTGCAGCGGGATGGTGCCTTCCTTATAGGTCTCGGAACGGGCGATCTCCGCGCCGCCCAGACGGCCGCCGCACTGGATCTTGATGCCGCTGGCGCCGAGTCTCATGGTAGCGCCGATGGCCTGCTTGACCGCACGGCGGAACGAGATACGCTTTTCCAGCTGCTGCGCGATCTTTTCCGCAACCAGCTGCGCGTTCAGATCCGGGGATTTGATCTCGATGATGTTGATGAAGACGTTCTTGTCGACGCCGAGCATCTTTTTGCAGGTGGACTTGATCTTTTCGATCTCAGCGCCGCCTTTACCGATGACCATACCGGGCTTGGCGCAGTGGATGTTGATGCGGATGCGCTTGGGGTCGCGCTCGATCTCGATCTTGGGCACGCCGGCGGAGGCCAGCGCCTTGAGCAGATACTCACGGACCTTGTAATCCGCCACGAGCGTGTCGCCGAAGGTCGCCTTGTCGGCATACCAGCGGGATTCCCAGTCTTTGATGACACCGATTCTTAAACCGGTAGGATTGATTTTCTGTCCCATAGTTGATTTCCTCCTCCCCGATTATTCCATTTCCTTGAGAACAAGGTTGATGTGAGACGTCTTTTTGTTGATGCGGAACGCTCTGCCGTGGGCTCTGGGGCGGATACGCTTCAGCGTGGGGCCCTGGGAAACGGTGCACTCGGCAACGTACAGTCTTTCCACGTCCATATCAAAGTTGTTCTCGGCGTTTGCCATCGCGGATTTCAGAAGTTTGGCAACCGGTTCACACGCAGCCTTGGGGGTGAACTTCAGGATGGCCATAGCTTCGTCAGCGGGCTTGTTTCTGATAAGGTCGAGAACGATCTGGACCTTACGGGGAGCGATGCGCTCGAAAGTCGCTTTTGCTCTTGCTTCCATTGTTTACACTCCTTTCAGCTTATTTACCGTTATTAGAGGTTTTGGAACCGGCGTGACCTCTGAAGGTGCGGGTGGGGGCGAACTCGCCCAGCTTGTGGCCGACCATATCCTCGGTGACGTACACCGGAACATGCTTGCGCCCGTCGTGAACGGCAAAGGTATGGCCAACAAACTCAGGGAAGATCGTGGAGGCGCGGCTCCAGGTCTTGAGGACGATCTTTTCGCCCTTCTCATTCATCTTGACGACTCTGTCGTAGAGCTTCTGCTGTACGAAAGGTCCTTTTTTAACACTTCTGCCCATGATTTATTGCTCCTTTCCGTTTATTTCGCGTTCGCGCGCTTGACGATCAGCTTGTCGGACCGCTTATGCTTGGCGCGGGTCTTGTAACCGAGCGCGGGCTTGCCCCACGGGGTTACGGGGCCGGGACGGCCGATGGGGGATTTGCCTTCGCCGCCGCCGTGCGGGTGGTCGCAGGGGTTCATGACGGAACCGCGGACGGTGGGACGGATACCCATATGGCGGGTACGGCCGGCCTTACCGATCTTCACGTTGATGTGGTCCTCGTTGCTGACCACGCCGATGGTCGCCATGCACTCTGCGGGGACGTTGCGGAGCTCGCCGGAGGGAAGACGGAGAAGGGCGTATTTGCCTTCTTTCGCCATCAGCTGAGCCGCGTTGCCCGCCGCTCTTGCCAGCTGGCCGCCTCTGCCGGGATACAGCTCCACGTTGTGTACGAAGGTACCGGTGGGGATGTTGGCAAGGGGAAGCGCGTTGCCCACTTTGATATCCGCCGTGGGGCCGGCGATGATGGTGTCGCCTACCGCGAGGCCCGCGGGAGCGATAATGTAATTCTTGGTGCCGTCTTCATACTGAACCAGCGCGATGAATGCCGAACGGTTGGGATCGTATTCAAGCGTTTTGACTTCAGCGGGCATATCGAACTTCGATCTCTTGAAATCGATGATACGATATTTCTGACGGTTGCCGCCGCCGTGGTGGCGGACGGTGATCCTGCCGTAGGAGTTTCTGCCTGCGGTCTTCTTGATGGGCTCAAGAAGACTTCTTTCGGGAGCGACCTTTGACAGTTTGGAATAATCCGTAGTCGACATGTTACGGCGTCCGTTCGTTGTCGGCTTGTAGACTTTGATAGCCATAATGCGTCACATACCTTTCATATTGTTGAAGTTTTGTGTTCTTTACCGGAGAGTTTAGCGGCCGGCTAAACCATACGTCACTTTCCGGCTGGTCGGAAATCTACGCTGCGTTCAGCGTCAGATTAAAACATACCGTCAAAGAACTCGATCGTTTTGGAATCTTCGGTGAGGGTCACGACGGCCTTTTTCCAGGAGGGCTTGTATCCCTCGAAACGGCCGTAGCGGCGAAGGTGTCCGCGTACGTTCATGGTGTTGACGGAGTCGACCTCCACACCGAACAGCTCTTCCACCGCTTTCGCGATCTCGATCTTGTTGGCGCTCTTGGCGACGACGAAGGTGTATTTCTTCATCGCGGTGCCGAGCATGCTTTCTTCGGTAACCACCGGCTTGAGGATGATATCCTGTGCAAACTTACTCATTATGCGTAAACCTCCTCAATCTTTGCTACCGCATCCTTCGCGATCACAAGGGAATCGCAGTTCAGGATGTCGTACACGCTGATGGCGTTGACGGGGGCCACCTTCACGCCTTCGATATTGCGGGCGCTGCGGTAGATCACGTCGTCCTTTTCGGGCAGCACGATCAGCGCTTTCTTCGCGGCCTTGACGGCGGCGAGCGCGTTGACCATATCCTTGGTCTTGATGGCGTCCAGCTTGATCTCGTCGATGACGATCATCTCGTTGTCGGCGACCTTGGCGGAGAACGCGGACTTGAGGGCCAGTCTCTTTACCTTCTTATTGATGGTAAAGTTGTAGCTGCGGGGCTTGGGGCCGTGGGCGATGCCGCCGTGGAACCACTGGGGCGCTCTGGTGGAGCCCTGTCTGGCGCGGCCGGTGCCCTTCTGTCTCCAGGGCTTTTTGCCGCCGCCGCTCACTTCGGAACGGGTAAGGGTGGACTGAGTACCCTGACGCTGATTTGCAAGATAATTGACAACCGCGATGTGCATAGCCGAGGTGTTGGGTTCTACGGCGAAGACCGCTTCGCTGAGCTCCAGCTCGGATACCTTCTCGCCTGCCATGTTCAATACATCGATTTTAGGCATCTCTGTTTCCCTCCTTACGCTTTCTTAACGGCGTCCGTGATCACAACGATGCCGCCCTTTGCGCCGGGAACGGCGCCCTTTACGGCGATCAGGTTGTTTTCAGCGTCGACCTTGACGACGTCCAGATTCTGGATCGTGACTCTCTCGCTGCCGAGATGGCCGGCCATCTTCTTGCCTTTGAAGACTCTCGAGGGATCGGAGCAGGCGCCCATGGAACCCTGATGTCTGACAACGGGACCGGAACCGTGCGTTTCCTTCAGTCTGCCGAAGTTCCATCTCTTGATGGCGCCGGCGTAACCTTTACCTTTGCCCGTGCCGCACACATCCACTTTTTCACCGGCTGCGAAAACGTCCGCTTTGACGATATCGCCGACGTTCAGCGCTTCCGTGTCGTCGAACCTGAATTCCTTCAGGACCTTTTTGGGGGCGACGTCCGCTTTGGCAAAGTGCCCTTTCATGGGCTTGTTCACTCTGGCGACCTTCATATCGCCATAGCCGAGCTGGAGGGCATTGTAGCCGTCCTTCTCTTCCGTCTTCTTCTGAACGACCGCGCAGGGACCGACTTCCAGGACGGTGACGGGGATCACGTTCCCCTTCTCGTCGAAGAACTGAGTCATGCCGATCTTCTTTCCGATAAGACCTTTTTGCATTTGTTTGTTTCCTCCTTCAGATTATTGGTCGGCCTTCGCCGACTTGACCTGCGGTTTCCTATACGGGTTTCTATAGGCGACCGGAATCAATTACATCATTTTGATCTCAATATCCACGCCTGCGGGAAGCTCCAGGTTGGTGAGGGCTTCCGCCGTTTTAGCGGACGGGCGGATGATGTCGATCAGCCGTTTGTGAGTTCTCTGCTCAAACTGCTCGCGGGAGTCCTTGTACTTGTGGACCGCGCGAAGGATGGTCACTATCTCCTTTTCGGTGGGAAGCGGTACGGGGCCGGAAACCTGCACGCCGGTGCGCTTTGCCGTTTCAACGATCCTTTCTGCCGCTTTGTCTACCAGGTTGTGGTCGTAACCCTTGAGCCTGATCCTCATTTTTTCCTTAACTGCCATTTGTTTTGCCTCCTTTGAATTGGGCGGGCTTTTTTGATGAAAAATTTCCACACGGTTCCGGGTGTTTCCCGGCTTCCCTTTTTTAATCCGGAATATACGCAAGCTATTCCGGAGCAAAAATTCAGAAATTTTTCCCGCAGCAAGCAACGGAAGCCCCGGTTAAGGAACGGGTAGCTCCCCTTGCAGCGGTTTTTTCAGCGCCCGGTTTTTGAATCGGACATACTCCGCGGAAATTATCCGTGTCAGGCACGGTCACCTCCCGCATCATCGCATATCAACCTGCGTCAGATGGGCATAGTACGCCCTACTGCGCGAGCATGAAGAAGTATAACACAGCTAAAAGGGAAAAGTCAACAACTTTTTCAGATTTTTTTTGTAAAATCTGACTTTTTTTCGTTGCCGCTTTTCCCGCTGCATTCGCTATAAATATTTTAACATTATATATAGGGATCAATTGCGCCGTTGGCGCAATTGATCCAGTCGTAAGTCGTCAGTCGTGAGTCGTAAGAAGACCTCCGGTCGATCCTATGGAAAAGAACAAACACAGCTTGCCGTTCTTTCCTCTTGCCGTATGCATCTTACGACTTACGACTTTCGACTACGGCTCCTCCGGCGCGTCCCCCGTATCCGTCGGTGCCGTTTCCGCCGGCTCCGTTTCCGCAGGCGGCTCCTCCCCTGCCGGCGCGGAATGGACCGGCTTGAACAGATGGATGATGCCGTGCTCGTTCAGTTCCTTTATCATGATCACGAAGAAGGGCAGGATGAAGAAGCCCCACACGCCGATGGTTTTGGTGCCGATATACATGGCCATGATGGTGACGATGGGCGGCAGGCCCACCTGCCCCGCCACCAGACGCGGCTCGATGATCTGCCGGATCACAAGGATGACGACGTAGATGATCAGCAGGCCGACGCCAAGAGAGATCTTGCCGGTGATGAAGGAATAGGCCGCCCAGGGGATCAGCACGGTACCGGTACCCAACACGGGGATGATATCGATCAGCGCGATGACCAGTGAGATCAGCGGGATATAGGAAGAGTTGAAAATACCGATCAGCTTCAGAATATAAAAGCCCAGCATCAGCTCGCAGGTGGTGATGACGATGATCAGGCTGTACGCCTTCAGCATTTTTTTCAGCGTGGAGGTGGCCAGCCGGTAACCGTCCAGCAGGCGGCGGGAGTTGTGCTCGGACAGCTGCGCCAGGAAGAAACGTTTGATCCGGTCGTAATCCGCCGTCATGAACACGCAGGCGATCATGGACACCACGATGCTGATGGCGACGGAGGGAATGCTGGTGACGGTGTTTTTCAGCACGCCGCCCACCGGGGAAAGCAAAGAGGACCACTCGAACCCGATGGAACCGATGGAGAAATTCTCAAAGCCGTTTTTGATGATATCGTCGAAGAATTCGGTAACGCTGCCGGTCAGCCTGTCGTTGATGGCCTGGGGCAGATGGGAGATCACGCCCAGCAGCCAGATCTTGATATCGTTCAGAAAATCGGGAAGGTTCTGCAGGCGCGCCATCAGGTAGTCGTAAAAGCTTTTGATCCTGTCCACCACGCCCATGCCGAGGAACGAGAGCAGCAGCACGATCAACCCCACCACCAGCAGCACGCAAACCGTGGCGGAGATAGAACGCTTGATGGGCGTTTTGCGCTCCAGGAATTTGATGGGGTGCTGGAACAGCGCGGCAAAGATGAACGCCACCACGAAGGGCACGATGATGCCGAAGAACGTTTTGAACACAAGATAGAATATGGCGATCAGCAGCGCGTAGTACGCCACGTTGATCAGCACGGAAAACCGTTTCCGCACTTTTTCGTCGTCGACCGGCAGCGAGATGCGCCCGTCGGACAGCAGCTTTTTCATCCTTTATCAGTCCTCTCTTCTTCCCTGTCGTCCGTCTTTTGATATTGTACCGCAAACGACGCGGTTTTACAACAGGAAAATCGCTTTTTGTGACATTCTGTAATATCGTTCAGATCAAAACATCCCGTCCAGCAATTCGATGACATGGGCCACCGCGCCCTCGTCGTTGGAACGGACGACGCAGTCCGCGACCGCCAGCGCCAGAGGGTCGCCGCCCGCGGGCACGAAGCCCAGCGCAGCCGCTTGGATCATATCCACATCGTTGGAGCCGTCCCCTACGGCGTAGGCGTGTTCCCGCGGCACGCCGAGGGCGTCCGCCAGCCGCAGCAGACCGCTGCCCTTGCCGGCGGCGGCGCTGTGCAGCTCGATAAAGCTGCCCGTACAGGGAATGAACCGCACGTCGCCGAGATCGGTCCCTTTCAGCCAGTCCTGCACCTCGAAGGTGCGCTCTCCCGCGCCGATCATGATCTTGATCACGGGGAAAGGCAGTTCGGAAAGGTCCCGCAGCTCCGTCCAGACGATCTGCTGGTTGGCAAAATGCGCGCGGGTGCGATCGTCCGGGCAAAGGGCGTAGGAACGAAAATCGTCGGTATAGAACTCCACGCACATGCCTGGGAACCGGCTGACGATACGCTCAAACACCGGTCGGTCTTTTTCAAAAACGCCGTCGGTAAAAACCGTTCTGTCGGCCGCGAAGTCGTACGCCATGGCGCCGTTGGCCACCAGCACCGGCGCGTTGATATAATCGGAAGAGTACGCATGGAAGCCCTGCTTGGATCGGCCGGTGCTGACGGTGAAATAACCGCCGTTATCCGTAAAATACCGGATGGCGCTTTTCACTTCTTTCGTAATGATCCCGCGGCTGTCGTACAGCGTTCCGTCGTAATCGGAAGCCAGCAGCACGCCGTCGAATTTTCCCATAACGCACCCCTCGGGCAATACCGCGCCCGAATTAGCGGTGTTGCCCTTGATTTTTCTGCGGATTTATTGTACCATATGCTTGATCAAAAAGCAAGACTATGCAAATCGGGGGTTGCCGAGAAAATCCGGTAGCGCGGCACCTCAGTGCCGCTGCTGGGTGATGTACCTTTTGAAACGGATGTTTATTCTCATTGCCGGTTTCCCGTACAGAATAAGCATTTCTTGACCGAACGATCCATTCTAAAAGTTATTTTCGTCTATAGCGGCACTGAGGTGCCGCGCTACCGGGTCAGCCCGACAAATCCACTTTCCCAAAGGAGGTCCCTATATGATACAGTCCATCCCCAACGGCGTGTACCCCACCATGGTAACGCCCTACACGGCAGATAACAAAATCGATTACAACGCGGTGGAAGCGTTGCTGCACTGGTACAAAGAACGCGGCGTGGCGGGCGTGTTTGCCGTCTGCCAGTCCAGCGAGATCTTTTTCCTTTCCTTTGAGGAGCGTCTGGCGCTGCTGCGGTTCATCATGGCGCATAAGCCCGCGGGCATGACCGTCGTCGCCAGCGGCCACGTAGCGGACGACCTGCCCACACAGACCGAGGAGGCAAAACGCTTCATCGACACGGGCGTCGACGCCTACGTGTTCATCGCCAACCGCTTCGCAAAAGCCGACGAGAGCGACGACGTGCTGTGGGAGCGCATGCAATCCGTCGCCGACGCGCTGCCGGAGATCGGTCTGGGCGTGTACGAGTGCCCCTACCCCTACAAGCGGGTGCTGACGCCGGAGCTGATGGCGAAGATGGCGGCGACCGGACGCTACCAGTTTTTGAAAGACACCTGCTGCGACATCGACATGATCCGCCGCAAGCTGGCAGCCGTCAAGGGCTCCCCTCTCAAGATCTTCAACGCCAATTCCGCCACGATACTGCCCTCCCTGCGGGCGGGCTGCGCCGGTTTTTCCGGCGTGATGGCGAACTTCCACCCGGAGCTGTACGTCGATCTGTGCCGATGCTATGCCGACGACCCCGAACGGGCGGAAACGCTGCAGGCGTTCCTGGGCTTCGCGTCTCTTGCCGAGTGCCAGTGCTACCCGGTCAACGCGAAATACTACCTGCAATTGGAGGGGCTGCCGCTGAACATCGACAGCCGCGCCAGGGACAAGCGGGAGTTCGCCCCGAACCGTCAGGCGGAGATCCGGCAGATGAAACGCCTGACCGACGACTTTAAGCAGTATATCCTGTAAAAGATAAAACGCCCTGAAAAAGGGCGCTTTTTTTACGTATTTTTACAGATCAAACCCGCCGTAGACGTCGGATTCAATGTAGTCCACGTCCATCTGCTTGAAGCGCTCGAAGGCCTCCGGCGTGTTGACCGTCCAGACGGCCACCTCCAGCCCCCGGTCGTGGAACTGTCGGATGATCTCTTCCGTGACGATCGCGTAGTCGATATCCAGCGAAAAGCCGTAATCGAAGCAGCGCTCGTAATGGCTTTCCCCCGTGCCGTAGGTCAGCATCAGCGGCAGTTCGGGAAACTGCGCCCGCGCCCGCAGCAGGTTGTCGAAATCAAAGGACTGCAGGATACACTTTTTCAGGTCGTAGACCTCGGCCACCATGGCGAACACCTCGCCCACCTGCGCATCCGTAAAGGGGCCCTTCAGCTCCACGAAGCAGACCATGTCGTTGTCACGCATGACCTCCAGATACCGGCGGAATGTGCAAAGGTATACGTCGTCGTCCGTCTTGTCGTTTTTCAGGGGCTTGGCGGTCAGCTCGGCGAAGGTGGCTTCCGCCACAAGCAGTTCCGTACCGTCGGCGAACCGGGCTTCTGCGTCATGACTGAGGACGTAAACGCCGTCTTTGGTGCGGCGCACGTCGGTCTCCGCGCCGCCGGAGCCGTGCTTGGCGGCCTCGACGAACGCCTGCTCGGTGTTCATCAGGAATTTGGAACTGTAGCCCCGGTGGGCGATCATACAGATGTGTTTCATACAATACCTTCTTTCTCAAAGACAGCGATCATAGATGACCGTTATATGTCAGCTTTCGGTTACGGCTTCAGCCGCTTTTCTCGACTCTTCCCGTCTGCCGAGCATCTCTTCCGCGTTGACGGGGATGGAGTTCTTGACGTCGGAGGCCTCCATAAAGGTGAGGCCGCCCTCGTATTCCGCGGGGAAGTAGCCTTCGTCGGCTAGCTTTTCGCGCTGCTTGAGCACCTCCATCACGTAGTCGTGCTGCTCGTTGTTGTAGTCCCAGAACAGGAAGGGAAAGATCATCAGCACGTGCCCGATCAGGTCGATGGCCACCGGCACGGCCAGGATACCGAACCGGGTGGAATCGATGAACAACACGTCCCAGTTGGTGTTGAAGCCGCTTTTCAGGACGATCAGCGGGATCAGCAGGCCGATGATCGTGGTCACGGGGCTGATGAACCAGGAGAACACGCCGGTGGAGGCTTCCAGCCGCTCGCCGGAGATATACATCTGGTAATCGCTCAGCCGGACGCCCATGTCGGAATCCGCCACACTGCACACCTGACACAGGGCGGTGGTGACGAAATCGGAGGCGAAGATGAGGGCGCCGCACAGCGCCTGCCTGTCACGGAAGAAGAAGACAGCGGCGATCCAGAGCAGGCACCGCGCCACCTGGCACAGCTGCTTGAAAATGCGCAGCGTCCGATAGGAGAATTTCCGGATGAAGTACGGCGCGAGGAAGCTGGTGGGCGTGGTCCGGAAGTCGTACAGCAGCTTGATGATGCCGTACAGGATCGCCTGCGTGTAAAGGCGCATGGAAAAGAAGAACATCACGTTCATCATGTTCAGCGCGTTGTTGCCCAGGGAATCGATCAGCGAGGAGATCATATTGATCCAGCGGTATTTGTTCTTCATCACCTGGGAAACGCCGTACCAGAAGGACACCTTCTGCTTCTTTTCCAGCGGCGGCTGGGGGATCCGTTCCTTGATGCCCCGCGTCGCCAGCAGCGTCAGCGCGCCCAGCGGGATGAACACCGCGGGGACCACGTATCTGTAAAGGCGGATATCCGCGAAGCCGATGCCGATCAGCGGGATGATGAGCTCGAAAATGTTTTCCAGCAGATGGGAGATCTTGACCGGCCACGTTCTGACCCAGAGCCGTTCCTGCGGGTTGGGGCTGATGGTCTGGGTGCAGTTCTCGATGACGTTGGAAAAATCAAACATCGTGAACAGACTGAACAACAGATAGGCGATCCACAACCGTTGGTTGGCGTCCGGCATTTTACTGATGGGCAGCCAGCCGATAAGGACGATCACGACGCATTTCTGCACGTAATTCGCGAACAGCGAGTACTTGTATCGGCCGTATTTCGGAACCAGCTTTTTCCTCCAGAGGATGTTCCTGCCGCCGCCGTAGGCGTTGATGAACAGCTGTACGCCGATGATCTTGAAAAAGCTCATGGCGTTGATGCCGGAAAGCCCGTCCAGCTTCATGACGACGCCCGCGGGCATCCATTCGGAAACGTCGAACACCATCAGCAGCAGCCCCGCCGCAGCGATGGATCCGTAGGCGATCATGTATTTCCGCTCGGTCTTTTTATCGAGGATGCCGAGGTTGTCGTTGACCACCCAGCCGAGGATGCTCCACAGATAGGAAAACGGCAGCCCGATCAGTGCAATGATGGAGAACGCCAGATAGGGCAGGTTGTAGTGGTACATGATCAGGTAGCAGGACGCCGCGAAGGAGAGATACTTGAGCGGCGCCTGCACGCCGTAGTTCATGGCGACGCCGATGAAGATCGTACCGTATTCCTTATACGGGACGTATCGGCCCTTGGACGTATCGGGAACGGACCAGTGCTGCTTCACGTCCGCGAAAAAGTGTTTCACTTTTGACATGTCAGCCGTCCCTCCTTTCAGCCCCATAGACCGCGGCGACGTTTTTCAGCGACCGCTCGCTCTGCTTCGGCAGCCAGCTTTCACCGACAGACACCATGCTCTCGTCCGCCGCCCCGAGGTAGATCGCGTCCACGCCCAGACAGCCGTAAAACGCGTGGTGGCCGATGGTCTTCACCGACGCGGGAACGAAGATATAATCCAGCTTCTCACAGTAGGAAAGCCCGTCCGCGCCGATGCTCTCGAGACCGTCCGGCAGGCGGATGCTTTCGAGCGTTTTGCATTTAAAAAAGGCCATCTGCCCGACGGTTTTCAGCCCCTCCGGCAGGTCTACGTTTGTCAGTTTGTCGCAGTAGTTGAAGCAGAACGGCGCGACGTCGGTCACCGTCGCGGGCACCGTATAGACCGCGCCCGTCTCGGCCATGGCCTTCCCGACCCGCTCGCTGACGGCTTCCTCATTTTCCGGGAACATCCGCCTCATTTCCTCCAGAAACGGCCCGCATCCGGCTTCGTCCGCGGGGGCGGTCAGGCCCAGCGCAAGGGCGGCGCGGTATTCGCTGTTTTTGATGGGGTGCAGGATGATCTCCGTCATATCCTTTCTATACAGCACGCCGTCGACGGAAACATAGGCCGGGTTATCCGCGTCCACGAACACCGCCTTGAGCCGGGTACAGTAATAGAAGCAGTTGTATTCCAGGTCTGTGACGTCTTTTCCGATAAAGATGAAATCCAGCGTCTCGTTGCAGCAGACCGCGTAATTGCGGACCGCCGTCACCTTCTTTTCCGGGTCCGCCGCGCCGTCTTTGCCGACGACCGCATCGATCCGCAGGATATTGTCGCGGTCCGTCCCGTTGAATTCGCCGAGGCGGTATCCGTTTTCGGCTTCGTCGTAGCTGTACTTCTTTTTGCTTAAAGACCGGAAGCTCAGCAGCAGGGAAAAACTGATCGCGAGGACAAGAAAAATGATGAAGATCGCCTTCTTCGTCGCGGCTTTTCCGAAAAAGCCGCCTTTTTCGCTGTCCTCCCACCCCTCTGGCGGTTTTTTCGCGAAAATCGGGTCATACAGCAGCACTTCTTTTTCGACGTTGCCTTGCATCCGTTCTCCCCCTTTCCGAATTGCCTGCCGGATCGTTATTTTTTCCGCGGCGCCGTTCCATCCGGATCATACTTCCCGACATGTCAAAGATCCCTCTCCGCCGGCGGGGGCGGCGAAGATTGCCGTTCCGTTTCCGGTCTGCCGCGGAAAAGCCAAACGCAGTACGCCGTGACCGCCGCGCAGGAGATCACGACAAGGATATGGTGCAGCTGGTCCATGGAAAGGATGGCGGGCTCGTCCGTGGAGATGAACAGGTAAACGATCGTATCGTAGACCACAAAGGCGGCGCACAGCGCCGGGGCCAGCCGCGCCATGGGGACGTTTTGCAGATACCACCCGCAGCGCTTGCGCAGCGCCAGCGAAAGGGCCGCCACCGCGATCACGCCCACGGCGATCCCGACGATCATGACCGTCGTGTTTTCATCCAGCCGCCGCTGCAGCGGGCGCACGGCGTTGCAGCCGATCAGCCCCACCCAGCACAGCAGATAGAGGAAAACGGTCTTCGGCTTTTCCGGCAGCTTTTGCAGCAGCGTCTCCCCTGCCGGGGCGTCCGGCGCGGTCTTGAGCACCACGGCGGTGATGATCCCGCCGGCGAGGAAACCGGTGAAGTATTCCCACAGGCTCCACGCCGCGAAGCCCTGCGGCAGGGTAAATCCCTGTTCCATATGGTATCCGCCGCTGCCGAACCAGAAGAACAGGTCGGCGACGGTGATGGACACGGCAAACGCGCCGCAGACGGCAAGGCCGATCTTTGCGGCGTATTTATCTTTGGCGAGAAAGCGCGCGGCAAGGATGGCCGCGACGGAGCCCAGCGCCGAGGAGAACGCGGAAACGCAGGCGTAATAGTGCCTGCCGCCCGCGATCTTTTTGGCCCAGCCCTCCGCGTTGAAATGCGCCAGATACGCGGCGAAGGGCGTTTTTTCGATCCCGGCCTCGGTCAGTCCCTTATGGAATGCCTCCACGGTCTGCGGCTGCACGAGTTTGACGATCCAATGGGCGACGGACGCCTTCGCGCCGTAGGCGACGATCAGGAAGACGATCAGCACCGCCGCGTAATCCCGCAGCCGCCACGGTTTGCCGCTGAAGACGCGGCCCAGCGTCACGCCGAACAGCGCCGCCAGCCCGAAGCCCATGCACAGCATCAGGATCACGCCGGAAAGGGGGCTGACGAACACCGTCTGCTCCCCCGCCGCGTACGTCACGGTCATCACGCCGGTGATCTGCGTCAGCAGCGTGCCCCAGGCGGGGGCGGTGAACATAAAAGAAAACGCCGTCAGCGCGACGAGGGACAGGCTGGCCCCGTCCCGTCTGCCGCGCACGGCGAGAAGGTATAACGTCAGCAGCATCCCGGCGTTGAGCAGGCCCCAAGCCGCGCCCCAGCCGCCGGTGCCGCGCACCCGCCAGGCAAAGCCGGTGAGCAGCGCGCCGAGGAGGATGGGGAGAAAACAGTTTTTTACCGTTTTACGTTCCGACATATGTGTTCCTCCGAAAAAGTCGTAAGTCGTAAGTCGTGAGTCGTAAGACCTGCAAGATGAACGCAGAACCCCGGTATCAACCGTCGTTATGGGCTGCAGGTGGAAAAAGACGCAAAAACGGACTTTCCCCACGTTTCCGACTGTCCATTTTTATGGTGCCGTCTACTTGTTCCTACTTTTCCCTGTGTCCATTTTCATGGGTATAGTTTAATCTTACGACTCACGACTCACGACTTACGACTATCATCAGATGGTCGCTCCCGCGAACTGGGCGTCGTACAGCTCCTTATAGAAGCCGCCTTTGGCGATCAGCTCGTCGTGAGTGCCGGTCTCCACGATACTGCCCTCGTCCATGACGAGGATGGCGTCCGCTTTGCGGATCGTGGAAAGCCGGTGGGCGATCACAAAGCTGGTACGGTCCGCCATCAGCTCCTTCATGGCGTTCTGGATCAGCAGCTCCGTACGGGTGTCCACGGAGCTGGTGGCCTCATCGAGGATCAGGATATCCGGATCGGCCAGGATCGCCCGTGCGATGGTCAGCAATTGGCGCTGGCCCTGCGAAATGTTGGCGGCGTCCTCCTCCAGCACGGTATCGTAGCCGTCGGGAAGCGTCTGGATAAAGTGGTCCGCATGGGCGGCCTTGGCCGCCGCGACGATCTCTTCCAAAGTGGCGTCGCTTCTGCCGTAGGCGATGTTGTCCCGCACGGTGCCCTCAAACAGCCAGGTATCCTGCAGCACCATACCGAAGACGTGCCGCAGCTCGTCCCGCGGGACGGTGCGGATATCCGTGCCGTCGATTTTGATGACGCCGGCGTCGATATCGTAAAAGCGCATCAGCAGGTTGACGATGGTGGTCTTGCCCGCCCCGGTGGGGCCCACCAGCGCCACCAGCTGGCCGGGGTTTACGGTCAGGTTCAGGTCCCTGATCAGCGTTTTTTCCGCAGCGTAGGAGAAATCCACATGTTCCAGCTCCACGCTCTTGCGGCGGCTGTCGCCGAGATGGTTCTCCGCGATATCCTCCGGCTCGCTCTCCTGCTCCAGCACCTCAAACACGCGCTCGGCGGAGGCCAGCGAGGACTGCAGGTTGTTGGCGATGTTGCTCATATCCACGATGGGCTGCATGAACAGCTTGGAGTAGACGAAAAACACGGTCATGGCGCCGATGGTCAGGTCGCCGCGCACCACAAAGATGCCACCGAAAATGCAGATGAGGATATAGCCGATGTTGCTGGTGAAGGTGATGACCGGCATCAGCACGCCGGAATAGAACTGCGCCTTGCGGCCCACGTCGCACAGCTCGTTGTTGATCTCGGTGAATTCCGCGATGGAGCGCTTGGTATGGCCGAAGACCTTGACGATCTTGTGGCCGGTGTACATCTCCTCGATATGCCCGTTCAGGTCGCCCATGGTGCGCCAGTTTTCACGGAAATACCGGCGGGAGACGCGCAGCAGCGCCAGCGCCAGCAGCAGCCCGAAGGGCAGCACGATAACGGAGATCAGCGTCATGACGGGGCTGATATACAGCATGATGGCGAACACCCCCACCACGGACACCACCGAGGTGATGACCTGGATCAGGTTGTTCTGGAAGGTATTTTGGATATTGTCGATATCGTTGGTGACGCGGCTGAGGATATCGCCCTTGGTGTGGGAATCGAAATACCGCAGCGGCAGGTGGGACAGCTTCTGGTTCAGCAGCCGGCGCATTTTGAAGATCAGGTCCCGGTTGAGCCCCGCCATGGTAAAGTGCTGCAGGAACGCGGCCACGGAGCTGGCGGTGTAGATGGCGAGGATGGTCATCAGCACCCGGCCGATGGCCGACAGATCCAGCGGCTGCCCGTTGAGCTTGACCTTGATCAAATCGGTGATGTTGTCAATGATGTCGCCCAGGTACACCGGGCCGATGATGTTGAGCACGGTGGCGACGATGCAGATGACGACCACCATCGTGAACTTGAACTTCTTTTCCGTCAGCAGCGCCAGCATTTTTTTGGCGGCGGCGGTCATGTTCTTCGGCTTGTCGCCCTGGGTCTTCTTTACGTCGGCGTAGGCCTTGAACTTGCTGTGGCGCTTCTCACGCGCCTCTTTGTTTTTCCTGCTCATACCGTCGCCCTCCTTTCGGAAAGCTCTTCGGGGGACAGCTGGGATTCGGCGATCTCCCGGTAAACAGAACAGGTCTCCATCAATTCGTCGTGTGTGCCGACGCCTGCCACGCCGCCCTCGTCCAGCACCACGATCTTATCCGCGGACAGGATGGTGCCCACGCGCTGCGCCACCACGATGACAGAGGAATCCTTCAGTTCGTCTTTGATGGCCAACCGCAGCGCCGCGTCGGTCTTGAAATCCAACGCAGAAAAGCTGTCGTCGAAAATATAGATCTCCGCCCGACGGACCAGCGCCCGGGCGATGGCGATACGCTGCTTCTGCCCGCCGGAGAGGTTCGTGCCGCTTTGGCTGACGTGGGAATCCAGCCCCTCCGGCAGCGCCCGCACAAAGTCAGCCGCCTGCGCCAGCTCCAGCGCGTGCCAGACCTCCTCGTCCGCGGCGTCCGGCTTGCCGAAGCAGACGTTTTCCCGCACGGTGCCGCTGAAAAGAGACGCCGTCTGGGGGATATAGCCGATCAGGGAATAAAGCGTCTCCGCGTCCAGCTGCTTCACGTTCACGCCGTCCACCTCCACGCTGCCCTCCGTTACGTCGTACAGCCGGGGGATCAGGTTGATGAGCGTGGATTTGCCGCTGCCGGTGCCGCCGATGACGGCGGTGGTCTGCCCGGGCAGCGCCGTAAAGGTGACGTGCTTCAGCACCGCGTCCTGCGCGCCGGCGTAGGCAAAGGAAACGTCGTTGAACGCCACCGTGCCGCGCATGGCGGGATCAGGCGCCACGGGCGTTTCCGGCGGCGTTATCTCCGGTTCCAGATCCAGCACCTCCAAAATGCGCTTGGCGGAGATGTTGGCCCGGGGCACGATCACGAACATTGCCCCCGCCATCACGAGGGCGGAAACGATCATGATCATATAGACGATAAACGCCTGCAGATCGCCGATGGTATTGGCGATCTTCGCCGCCTCCACCGTCGCGTCCATGGCGTCGATATTGTGCGCGGCGGCTAAAATCAGCAGGCACACGCCGATAAACGCCAGCACGATACTGGCAGGGATCAGCACCGAGAAAATACGGGCGATGCGCAGGGCGATATCCGCAAGCTCCGCGTTCTTTTCGTCAAACCGCGCGTCCTCATATCCCGATTTGTTGAACGCCCGGATCACACGGATGCCGGAAAGCTTTTCGCGCACCAGATGGTTGAGCCGGTCGGTAAGCTTCTGCCGTTTTTTGAACAGGGGTTTTACCAGCTTCAGCACCAACGCGGCAAGGCCGCCGATCACGGGCAGCACCGCGAAAATATACATGGCCAAACGCGCGTTCATGATCAGCGCCATCACCGTGCCGCCGATCAGCAGTACGGGCGCGGAAAGCACCATGCGCACCATGACGAGGATGAAATCCTGCAATTGCTTGACGTCGTTGGTGCTGCGGGTAATAAGAGAAGACGCGCCGATCTTGTCGATATCGCACTGGGACAGCCCTTCCACCTTCAGGAACACCTGCTCCCGCAGGATCCTGCCGTACTGCGCGGAAAGCCGCGCGGTACAGTAGGAATTGCACACGGAAAACACCACGCCCAGCAGGGCGCCGATAAACATCAGCAGCCCCATCCGTTTGATATAGTCCATATCCTTATTGCCGATGCCGTTGTTGACGATCAGCGACATCAACGCAGGCAGCAGCAGCGCCATCCCCTGACTGAGCAGCATCAGGAAAACGGAAAGCGCTACGTTTTTTCTGATCGGTTTCAGAAATTTCAGTATCCGGATCAATACGGTTCCTCCCGGGACACACAAATATTCATTTTATTATACCGCTTATATATGAATAAAGTTTGAACGAAACGAGAAATTCAGTTTAAAAAAGAAAAACGGCGTTTCAGCCGTCCTTCTTTATCCGCCGCGGATCAGGCGTCGGTCTTTGTCGCCTTACCGGACACATTAAGCACAAGATCCTTGATGATATTCACAAGGAAAAGAATAAAATTATAGGCCTTGATGACAAAATCTTCCATGACAAAAACTCCTTTCGCTTTGATGACAGAATAAATAATAACACAAAAAAAACAAAACTGCAATCCCGTTGACGAATATTTTTATAAATTCATCTTTCCTTCACAAAACCGCCACAATCAGTCCCAATCGTATCTGCGCAGCTTCCCTTCCGTCAGCAGCGCGGGGAAATCCCACTGGCGCAGCACCTCGAACGCGCCGACCGCCGCCGCGTTGGAAAGGTTCAGGCTGCGGGCTTCGGAGATCATGGGGATGCGCACGGTAGTATCGGGGTTATCCCGCAGCAGCTCCTCCGGCAGGCCCGCGGTCTCCTTGCCGAACACAAGATAGGTCTTGTCCGGGTAGGTCACGTCCGTATACTTGCGCTTCGCCTTGGTGGAGAAATAGAAGAACGCGCCCTCCGGGTTCCGTTCAAAGAAATCCGCCGCGGACCCGTAATAGGTGATATCCAGCAGATACCAGTAGTCAAGCCCCGCCCGCTTCAGCTTTTTGTCGTCCACCTTGAAGCCCATGGGCTCCACCAGATGCAGCCGTGCGCCGGTGGCGGCGCAGGTGCGGGCGATGTTGCCGGTGTTCTGCGGGATCTCCGGCTCGATCAGCACAATGTTCAATTCTTTCATTTTTCTCAAATCGACTCCCCTCACTCAATGCGATCGGTTGGGAACCAATACATTGTATCATGATTGTAAAAAAAAGAAAGTGTTTTTTCATAAAAAAACGAAAAATGCGCACACTAACAACAAACGGAGGTGTAACGACATGAAAAACACAGGCAAAAACGCGATGAAATATATCGGCTCCGCCATGGCGGTAAGGGCACGGTGATGCTGGCGGGCGGTATGCTGTCCGGTCATTCCTCGTTGAAGAAAAAGGCGAAAAAGACCGCCGTAAAGGCCATCGACACGCTGGACCACCTGGTGACGGGCATGCAGGATATGATCGGCTGATCCGGAAAAGGACGCCAGCGCGGCGTTCTTTTTTTACATAAAAGCCAAAGGGGACGAGCCAATGAAAAAAAGACGCCTGTGCGCGCTGTGCGCCGCGTTGACGCTGTTGTGCGCCTGCAGCAGGTCCGCGCCGGGCCCGGCGCCCGGCACGACCGCGCCGGAAAGCACCTCCTCCGCCGCCGAGCTGGTAACGGGGCTGAAGGAAGACGAAACGGAGACAAACGGCAATAAGACCGTCGGCGCCGACAGCGTCCGCCGCGTGTTCTACGGCGCGAACACCGGCACAGACAGGACGCTGACGGGACTGGAACCGCTGGAACCGGCCGAGCTTTCGATTGCCGCCATGCGAAAGGGGCTTTCCACGGAAACGATCGACCACAGCTTCGGCGTCGCAGAAAATGAACGACCGCACCGGATCAGCGTGGAAGCGCAGCAGCGCTTTGACGAGGAAGGGCTGGATGCCGTCGTCTATGACAGCCGTGCGGCCGAAAAAACGCTGTACCTGACCTTCGACTGCGGCTACGACAACGGCCAGACGGGAAAGATCCTTGACACGCTGAAGGAGAAAAACGTAACGGCGGCGTTTTTCTGTACCCTGCCGGAGCTGCAGGCCACCCAGGAGCTGACGGCGCGGATGATCGAAGAAGGCCACATCGTAGGCAACCACTCCGTCACACACCCGGACTTTTCCGCGCTGACGCATGAACAGATGCGCGATGAAGTCAAGGGATTTGACGATTACCTGCGGCAGAACTTCGGCTATTCTGCGCAGTTTTTCCGCTTTCCCATGGGCAAATACAGCATGGACGCGGTGGCGGCGCTGAACGCCATGGGGTACCGCTGCGTGTTCTGGTCGCTGGCGTATTACGACTGGGATCTTGACAAGCAGCCCGGCGTGGATAACGCGATCGATACCGTGGTATCGCGGCTGCACCCCGGCGCGGTGATCCTGCTGCACGCCGTCTCCCCGGATAACGCCGCCGCCCTGCCGAGGATCATCGACAAGGCAAGAGAGATGGGGTATACGTTCAGGGCGCTGAATGAGAGATAAACAGGGATTTGTCGCGCTGACGCTAAAAGAAAAAAGAAGACTGAAGACTGAAAAATGAAGAATATCGGAAAACACTTTGTGTTTTGAATATAAAATTGTAAGGGCGAAAGCCCTTCCGATATTGTTCATTATTCATCTTTAAGTTTTCAGTATTCATTTAGGTTCGTCGCGCTGACGCTAAAAGAAAAAAGAATACTGAAGACTGAAAAATGAAGAATATCGGAAAACACTTTGTGTTTTGATGATAAAACTGTAAGGGCGAAACCCTTCCGATATTGTTCATTATTC
>JAFRRP010000008.1 GCA_017428085.1 Clostridia bacterium
ATTCCTTTTACGTAGCACGCTGCCTCAGCAGCGTCCGCAACGCGATTCCTTTTACGTAGCACGCTGCCTCAGCAGCGTTCGCAACGCGATTCCTTTTACGTAGCACGCTGCCTCAGCAGCGTTCGCAACGCGATTCCGACAATGATGTTTTTCCGGAATAAACGGAGCTGAGGCTCCGTGCTACAGGTGCGTAAAAAATTGGAAAAATCGGCTGCCGTATCGCGGAAGCCGAAGGGCCGCGGGAATGTCCCCGTTTGACCGGGGACAGTCCCGAATGTTCAAGTTGGAAGTTAAAAGAACAAATTCTAAAAACTAACGACTGAAGACTGACGACTCGTCACGGAGTGACGTACACGCCGTCCTTGATCACGACAGCCATGGGAGCCTTGGCAACAGCGCCGTTGTCATCCCAGGTCATCGCCTTACCGGTCAGACCGTCATAGGACATGGAAGCCATCTGAGCGGTAAGCGCGTCGCAGATCTCCTCAGCGGACATATCTTCCGTGCAGCCCGCGGCGATCAGAGCGTTGTAGATGATGTAGACGGCGTCATAACCGTCGGCGGCGAACTGGTTCGGCACCTCGCCGTAAGCGGCCTGATAGGCAGCCACGAAATCGGCGGCGTCGGGATCGTCCGCGGAGAAGGGGGTCAGCAGCATCACGCCCTCGGCAAGAGAAGCGTCAAAGCCGTCCATGGTCAGGATGCCGTCCATGC
This sequence comes from Clostridia bacterium, assembly GCA_017428085.1. GTDB lineage: Bacteria > Bacillota > Clostridia > Oscillospirales > Acutalibacteraceae > RUG806. The sequence goes on from JAFRRP010000008.1 coordinate 715, forward strand.
CGTCCACACCGAAGAAGATGGGAGCATAGTCGATATCCGCGGCCTGCTTCAGGATGACGGAAGCGGGCTGATAGTAGATGGGAAGGAACACGATCTCAGCGCCGGCAGCCTGAGCGGCAGTCACCTGAACGGAGAAGTCGGTGGAGGTCGCCTCGGTGAAGGTGCCTTCATAGACCACTTCCACGCCCTTGGCCTTGGCCTCGGCTACGAAGGTGTCGCGGATGCCCTGAGAATAAGCGTCGTCGTTTCTGTAAATGACGGCCACGGTCTTGCCGGCAAAGTTATCGGCGATGTAGTCGGCGGAGCCGGTGCCCTGGTTGGGGTCGGTAAAGCAGACCTGATACATGACGTCGTTGTTGTCGATAACGTCGGTGGAAGAAGCGGAGGGCGTCAGGCAGAACACTCTGTCGTTGTTCGCTTCGGCGGAGACCGCGATGGCGGGAGCGGTGGTGACCGGGCCGATCAGCGCCTGCATGCCCCAGTCTACCAGGGTGTTGTAGGCGTTGACGGACTGCTCCGCGTCGTGCGCGTCGTCCTGCGGGTTGTAGTCGAGCTGGATGCCGCCCTTGGCGTTGATCTCGTCAACAGCGATCTGGGCGCCGTTCTTGGCGGCGTTGCCGTAGATCGCGGCGCCGCCGGTCAGCGGGCCGATGAGACCGAGCTTGAAGGTGCCGGCCGCGGTGGTATCGCCGTTATCGTCAGCGGGAGCAGCGGTGGTCGCGTCCGTATCGGTCGCGGCGGGCTCCGTCTTGCCGGAACAGGCCGCGAAGCAGCCGGCCACCAGCGCGAGGCAAAGCATCAGCGCAATGATTTTTGCAAACTTTTTCATGATTGTTTTCCTCCTGAAAATCAATTCATTTTGATGATGTGAAGAGCCGTTTCAGCTTTCAATGAGAAAAAATACCACAATGGTTTTCCGTTGTCAATATTATATTACATCTTTGTAAACAAAAACTATATGAATTTTTTGTAGAATATGCATTAACTTTTTTGATTGACGCGGCAGGAAAACCCGTCGCCGTCCGGCGCGATCCGCAGCACGAGTTCCCGGTCCGCGAAGGGCAGCCGCACGGTCCCCCTCTCCCCCAGAAACGGCGCGATGCGCCGCCGCAGCGCCGGGGAAGTAAAATCGTCCGTCACGATCCACGTCCCTTTCCCGTCCCCGATCTGCGTCAGCTCTCCCGCCGTCAGCCGCGAAAAGCGTTCCGGGACGAAGCGTTTGGGAGTCACGACGGTAAGGCCGTTCTCCCGCACCAGCAGGCTCACGTCTGACAGCGTCTCCGGGGAAATACGGACGCCGCACAGGAACGCCAGCTTCAGGGAGGAAAGCGCCGCTTTCCGCACCCGGTCGTCGAACACCGCCAGCGCGTTCATGGAGCAAAAGGACCGGTGCTTTTGCAGCAGCGTGCGGTCGATGCGGTTCAGGTTGAACGACGCCCTGCCGCTTTCGCCGAAGGTGACCGCGTCCACGGCCTCGATCCACTCTTTGCTGCGGGCATCCGGGCGCAGACGGCCGTTGCCGTAAAGACCGCGGTCCCAGAAGAGGTTCTGCCCCCAGTACGTGTCGTCGTACCGGAGGATCCCGATCTCCGGGCGGTAGTCGGCGATCCGGTAGTCCCTTTCTTTTCCTTTGTACTCTTTGACGAAGCGCAGGAACGCCTCTCCCCTGTCGGTCAGTTTTCCGTCCTTCACCAGCGCCGGGGCGGATTCCACGTAGGCCAGATCCACGCCCGACAGATACGCGAACACAAGATTGGCATACAGCTCCTCCGCGCTGTGGCCGGGGAAGGACTGGCGGTACCACAGGTCCACGCAGGTCCACAGCTCCGTCCCGTACTCCAGCGCCGCCCCCGCCGCCACGGCAAACGCCAGATTGGTGCAGCTCTCCTTCATGGACTTGAAGTTGGGGACCATCCCCGCCCGGGCAAAGGCGTGGAACAGGATCGGGAAGACGTGCTCCCCGGCGAAGCGCGGCGCGCCCATCGCCTTGACGTCTTTCACGTAGGCTTCCAGCGCGGCGGAAAACGTCTCCCCCTGCGCGTACGCGTCCCGCGTTTTCAGCGGCGGGAAGGCGTGCGCCCCGAAGCGCAGCTTGCTGCCCCACCACAGGGACAGGTTGCGGGCGCTGATTGCGTACTCGAACTCGTCGTAAGCGACGCCGTACAGGTTGCCTTTGTCATTCAGCGCCGCAAAAAACGCCGGGTCGGGGTCCAGCCGGTGGCAGCCGTCCGGGGTACGGCACCAGTCCCGCCCCTCGGAGCCGACGAAAGCTTCTGCCGCGTTCTGGAACTCGAAATTCGCGATCAGGTCCGCGCCGTGCTCCGCGGCGATCCCCGACAGCCGCGCCGCCTTTTCGTACTCGTCGGCAAAGCCCAGCTTTTCCGGCGAGGTGTGGCAGAACAGAAAATCCGCCCCGTTCTGCAGGGGCAGAGAAAATTCGGGCAAACGCTCCAGCATCTGCCATTCAAACACGTTGAAGCCGACGCGCATCATTCGTTGTTCCCCAGGTAGAAGCAGACCGTGCATTCGGCGAAGGAGACGACGATCACGTCCTCCACGAAGTAGTAGTATCCCTTGCCGTCCTCGCCCCAGCCGAGACGGCCCAGCAGCTTTTCCTCGTCCTTCAGGCGGTACACCTGTCCCGGGTCGCCCAGACGGGCGTGCAGCAGCCACAAAAGGCCGTCCCGCAGTTTTTCCTCCTTGCCGCCCAGCCACTGGGCGAACACCTGTGAGAGCGTTTCCTTCACGGGCGTCAGCGCCATCTGCTCCGGTTTTGTGCCGAACTCCTCCGCCAACTGCTCCGCGATCGGCTTCTCCGGAGAAAAGCACGCGGCGGAGATCTCCGAACACCCGATCCACGTCGAGCAGGCGGAGGCCATCCGCACCAGACCGTTGACGTATTCCTCATGCAGCGCCAGTACGTTCATGTTTTCTTCTCCCTTGTCTTTTACATATATACGTTTTTTATTGTAGCATCCCCATGGCGGTTTGGCAAGGCTCAAAAATAAAACGAAAAAAGATTGCATTTTGCCGGGATTCTGCTATGATAGAGTTAGTTATAAAAAAAGGAGCGATTGACATGAAGAAAAAAGGGATCATCATTTTGTGCGCCGTGCTGGCGGTGCTGATCGCGGGCGGCGGGATCGGTTACAGTTTCCTGCCCCATCCGTTGAACTACCCCATCAACAAGATAGAGCCCTGCGGCAAGGCCACGCCGAACCTTATGGAGAAAACCGAGGACAGCGTGACGCTGCAAAAGGGCGACGCTGCCCCGTTCCGTATCCTTTATTTCACCGACATGCATTTGGACGGCAAAAACAAGACCTCCAACGTCACCGTGGGCAACATGATCGCGGCCATTCAGAAGGAGCAGCCCGACCTGGTGCTGCTGGGCGGCGACAACGTGACCTCCGGCATGAACCGCAGGCGCTGCCATCAGCTGGCGAAGATCTTTGAAAAGCTGGGCGTCTACTGGGGCGGCGTGCTGGGCAACCACGAGGGCGACAACCAATGGTCCATCTCCCGGACGGAGATGATGGATATCTTCACCTCCTACGACCGCTGTATCATGTGCAAAGGCCCGGCGGAGATCGACGGCGACTGCAACTACGTCATCAACCTGCTGAACAATAACGGCGAGCATATGCAGTCCGTCTTCTGCCTGGACACCTTCGACGAGGTCAACGACGAGCAGCGCGCCAAGTACGGCATGACCGAGGAGGACAGCGAATACGACGGCGCCCACGAGAACCAGGTGGCGTGGTACGCCGAAAAGGCCGAAGCGCTGAAAGCCGATTACGGCGACAATTACCGGTCCATCATGCTGGTCCACATTCCGTTGGCGGAATACGCGACAGCAGTGGACGGCGGCGCGGAATTCCTGTACGGCGTCAAGCTGGAGGGGATCTGTTGCACGGGCTACGACAACGGCCTGTTCCGCGCCATCAAGGACGCGGGCGTGACAAAGGCGGTCTACTGCGGCCACGACCACAAGAACAGCTTCGCCGTGGCATACGACGGCGTGATCCTCAGCTATCTGGAGGCCTCCGGCTACGGCAGTTACGGCCTGAACCGGGACGGCGCGCCCGAAGAGGAATGGCTGCAGGGGTATTCCGTGATGGACATCCTCGACGACGGGACGTATTCGTTTACGGAGAAAACGTATTATAACGAGTTGAGCGGAACAGACTGATCCCGGTAGCGCGGCACCTCAGTGCCGCTCCCGGAATCAACAATGCTTCTGACGTTTTTCGGTCAGATAACGTTCCTTCTCTCAGTAAACGCAGTGAATATCCTCATGATTCGTTTTATAGTAAAAACAATCACAAGCGGCACTGAGGTGC
>JAFRRP010000058.1 GCA_017428085.1 Clostridia bacterium
AGTTTTTAGTTTTAAGCTTTTAGTTCTTGGTTTTTGATTCCTGGACTTTTTCGTTTGTTGATTTTTGGGATTTTGAGAGAGATATGAACGTTAAGATCATTGCACACAGGGGCGCGAACCGCAAAGCGCCGCAGAACACGCTGCCCGCCTTCCGCCAGGCCATCGCCGACGGCGCGGACGGATTTGAGACGGACGTCCATCTCACCGCAGACGGCGTCCCCGTGATCTGCCATAACTACACCATCGACAAGACCTCCGACGGAACGGGAGCTATCTCTTCCTATACGCTGGCGGAGCTGAAAAAGTTTGACTTCGGCGCGTATTTTTCCGAGGATTTCCGGGGCACTCCCCTGCCCACGCTGGACGAATTCCTTGCGCTGGTGGCCCCCAGCGACGCCCAGATCATCAACATCGAGCTGAAATGCCCCAAGGGACGGATGTTTGAGCTGGTGAACAAAACGATCCAGGCCGTCCGCCGGTTCGGCGTACTGGACCGCGTGATCATCTCCAGCTTCTCCCCCGCCATTCTGAAGATGGCGAAGGATATCGAGCCCCGCTGCAAAACCGGCTTTCTGCACCCCACGCAAAGCCCCTCCATCTGCCGGGCGGTATTTCTGGAGCCCTATACGATCCTGCACAGCACCAAGGCGGATTACGCCCATCCCGCCAGCATCACCGTGACCAAAATGAGCGTGATGCTGGAGCATAAGATGGGCCGCAAGGTGAACGTGTGGACCGTGAACGACGAACCGACGATCCGCTACCTGCTGGCCTGCGGCGTGGACGGCATCATCACCGACACGCCGGACAAGACCCGCGCCGTGGTGGAAAAGATCGAGGGGAAGCGCGCGGCGCCCGCCATGGAGCCCGCCCCCTCCGTGTGATAAGAGAAAAACGTAAAAAAAGAAGGAAACCGGCGGGGCAGGTCCCCGACGGGTTTCCTGTGTGTTTGGAGAGAGATATGAGAAGAATACTGCCGGACCTGTTGTCTGTGGCGGCCGTTTGCGTGATCGCCGCCTTACTTGCGGTCATCATCGTGTTTGCCACGCCCCTGCAGGTGATCCCCGTGGGAGGCGACGCGGTGACCGTGGGGATCAATTCCACCTACCTGGACGAGGGTGCTGAGGCAAAACGGATCGTGTTCGATTATTCCGACGAGATCACGGCGCAGGGCTCCGTCAATACGGCGGTGCCGGGGGACTATGAGATCACCTATACCCTGAACGGCCACGGCAAAACGAAAACGGCGGTGCGGACCGTTACCGTAAAGGATATCACCGCCCCGCGGCTTACCCTGAAGGGGGACAAGCTGATCGAGATGGATTACCTTTCCGAATACGAGGAGCCCGGTTTTGAGGCGGCGGACGACATTGACGGCGACGTGACGGCAAGCGTGTCGCGGGTGCTGACGGACGTGTCCGACGTGGATGAGACCGGCGCGCCGGCAGTGGGCAAATACTATACCTACACCTATTCCGTGACGGATAAGACCGGCAACACGGCGGAAGCCACCCGCACGCTTCACGTCAACCACGCATTTTCCGCAGAGGACGCCAAGCCGGACGGAAATTCCTTCATCTGCCTGACCTTTGACGACGGCCCCAGCACGGAGGTCACCGACAAGATCCTCGATACCCTTTCCATTTACGGCGTAAAGGCCACGTTCTTTATCTGCGATTACGGCGAGGAGGGCGTCAAAAAGGTGAAGCGCATGATCGACGAGGGGCACACCGTCGCCATGCATACGCTGTCACACGATTACAGCCGTCTTTACAGCTCCGCGGACAACTTCATGAGCGAGATCCACAGGCAGCAGGAAAAGATCCGCAGCGACACCGGCTATAAGCCCATGTATCTGCGCTTCCCCGGCGGCAGCTCCAACACCATCAGTGCCGACTACTGTGACGGCGTGATGACCGCGCTGACGGAAAAGGTCCACGCGGAGGGCATGGAATACTTCGACTGGAACGCCGACAGCGGCGACGCCCGCGGCAACGGCGTCGATCCGGATACGCTGTATCAGAATTTTGTCAATGAGATCGAGCACGGCCGCACGAACATCGTGCTGATGCACGACACCGACGCCAAATACACCACGGCGGAGGCCCTGCCCCGCATGATCGAATACGGCCTTTCCAACGGGTATGAGTTCACCTGCATCACGGACAGCACCACGCCGGTGCATCATAGTGTGAATAATTAGTGGCTAGTTGCTAGTGGCTAGTGGCTAGTGGCTAGTGATTAATGACTAGTAATTAGTGGTTAGTGGTTGGCGGTTAGCAGCTGGCGGTTGGCGGTTGCTTGTCAACAGCTGTCAAAGAACAATCAGCACGGATATAATAAGAACCGGCACAGAACTCCGAATCGGAACCTGTGCCGGTTTTCAATAATGGCTAAAGCAATCAATCACCAGCAACTAACCACCAGCAACCAGCAACTAGCAACTAGCAACCAGCAACCAGCAACTAGCCACTAGCAACTAGCCACTAGCAACTAGCCACCAGCAACTAGCCACTAGCAACTAGCCACTAGCAACTAGCCACTAGCAACTAGCCACTAGCAACTAACCACTAACACTCACTTCTTGAACAGCTTGATCGCCCAGCCGAAGAAGAAGTACACGACCTTCATCACGTAGTTGAGGATGGCCGGAGTAACGAGATCGCCGAGCACGAAGTTCACGTCGGGATCGATCAGGTCGTTGTAGGTCACCAGGCGCGTGGTGTAATTCGTCACGTCGTCCTCGTTCAGCTCGAAGATGCGCACGCTTCTGTCGCCGCCGATGCCGTAGGAACGGAAGCTGCAGCCGCCGTTGTAGCCCAGCACGATGCCGTCGTCCGTGGTGCCCATAAAGTTGTTCACGTGGTCGTGGGCAAAGAACGCGCCCATGATGTCGCCGTTGGCAAGCCACGCCTCGTACTGGCCGGTGATCCGGTCAAAGTTCTCGCTGCAGGGGGCCTCGCCCAGATGGCCGGTCGCCTTGCTTTCGTCCAGCGTGTACCACTTGTTGTCTCGGCGGGCAAAGATGGCGCCCTCGGTGTTCCAGTCGCACTCCTTCAGCAGGTTATAGATCTCCTTCACCGGCACGTGCTGGAAATTGAGGGAGGGCACGGGCGTGCCGCCGTTGGCCGCCTTCAGCGCGGCGCTGGTCTCGTTGTACCACTTGAGCTGCTCCTCATTGATGCCCGCGTAGCCGAGGCCCTCGCCGGGGACCTTGTTATTGGAGTCGATCACGTAGACGTTGAACGCGGTCCTGCTGCCGTCGTGGGTCTTGACCTCCACGTTGCAGGTGAAGGGATCGGGGCCGTTCTCGGTGGAGTAATTCATCGAATACGCGTCGTACAGCTTGTACATATCCGCCTCGGACATCACGTCCGCGCGGTCGTGGTCGTGGTTGCCCAACGTCGCGATGAACGGGATATGCCTCTCCTCCAGCGGCTGCAGGATGTTATCGACGACGATCTTGTAATCCTCTGCGGTGGCGAAGGGATACACGTCGGAGAGCTGGTCGCCGACGAACACGACGAGGTCGGGCTTCTCCGAATCCACGGCCGCCTTGAGGAAATTCGTCATTCTTTCGTCGCCGCCCTTGCCCACGTCCTGCGTGTCGTTGATCATCAGGATCTTGAAGGTGCCGTCCTCATGGAACTTCAGGGTCTTATCCGCCGGATCGGCGGCCGACGCGAAGGCACAGCAGCCGAACGCCAGCAACACGGACAACAGTACGCACAATACTTTTTTCATCATTTTTCCCTCTTTCTTTGTAAATTATGTGAAGTAACGGCTATTTGACGCCGTATTGTTTCATCCCGCTCCAGCGGCTCCCCCACTTGTTCGCCCAGCTTTCACAGTAGAGCTTGTAGTAGGAGACGTCCTTCTTTTTCCGGTAGCCCGCAAAGAAATTGCACCACACGGCGGAGGGCAGCCCGATCACGAACCAGTAGAACGGCCCCAACAGCAAACACTGGATGGTGTGGCCGTATTCGTGGATGCGCGTATTACGCGTCCAGCCGTCGCCCTTGCCGTCCGCGATAAAGATGAACAATCCCAGCGAAACGCCGCCCCAGTTGCCGGGGATATAGGTGATAAAGGCGTTTTTGAACCGTTCGTGACGGTGGTTCGGGTACATGATCAGATAGGCGATCGCGCCGAACAGATTGACCGGCAGCCCCCACGTGAACTGTACCAGATAGAACAAGAACCGTTCAAATCCCTTTGTGGCGATGGATCTGTCCTCCACCCTTTTGATCCTTGCCCGGACCATATTTCAGCACCTCCGTTTGTAAAAATCGATCGTCGCGCCGCGGCCTTCCTGAACAGAATGCGCCGGAAAGCGTTCCGTCCGCGGCGTATGGAGCGTCCGGTGGGAGCGCGGCGGCTTACAGCTTCTCCAGCCCCACGCTGGCCCGCAGGATCAGCCGCGCGTCGTCGGAGCCGATCTTTCCGTCCTTGGTAACGTCGGCTGCGGTAAAAGCCGCGGCGCCCTTTTTGATATTCTCAAGCCCTACGGATGCCCGCAGCGCCAGCCGTGCGTCGTCGGAACCGACCTTATTGTCTCCGTTCACGTCGCCCGGAAGTACCGCGGGGGCCACCCCCGCGTAATCCTTCGTCACCTGAAAGCTCTTTTTGCCCTGGGAATAGTTGTTGAGCGAATCGGTGAAATCGCAGATGAACTTCCCTTTTTCCCACGTCATGCCGAGGATCATTTTCTGCCCGGAGCCGTCCGCCGGCGTGAACACCGTCTCGGTTTTGCCTGTGGATGGGTCGTATTTGTAAACGGAGCGCTTGTCGTTATAGAACAGGAAGGTGCCGTCCGTGGCAAGCCGCGCCATGCAAAAAACGTTCCGCTTCCCGACCTCATACCAGCCGTTCCAGTCCTCGGAAAGCGCAAAAAGCTTTCTGCCGTCGTACCGGTTCAAGGAACAGTTTATGTTATCGATATAATAAATGCTGCCGCCCGCCAGCACAAAGGACGCGAAGGAATCCTGCCAGAAATAATTGTCGTAGCGCGTATCCGTGGGGGACGTGTCGTAATCCGAAGCGGCATGTTTGGTTTTGTACAGCGCCGCGCTGGAAAGCAGGAAATTATCGTGCGCGACACGGCCGGTCTTATCGTGCGTGGGATCGTCGAAGGTGACGTCCACGTGATAGGGCTTACCGCCGATATAAACGATGTTCCAGGAATGGTTCAGCGCATCGGAACGGTTCATGACGCTTTTGATGCCCACCTGCCGCAGCAGATAGATATACGTTTTGGTGTAGCCGTCGCACACGGCGCAGCGTTCCACCAGACCGCCGTAGATATTGCGCGCGTTGACGCCCGGACCGGCGGAGGTATAAACGCCCCTGTCATATTCGCAGTGTACCGCCAGACGGTCATGCAGCAACAGCGCCTTCTGCACGTCGGAAAGGGCGCTGTTCCCTTTGATGCCCTTCAAAAGGTCGGCGGCGGCCGCCTCCGCCTTTTTCAGGCGCGCTTGGTATTCCGAAACCGTGCAGTTGAAATTGAGATTGACGGATACCAGCGTCCCGTTCCCGATGGAATATCCGACGGGAGCCTGCACGTTGAACAGCTCCACGCTTTCCTCAAAAAGGAACGACGAGATCGCCTTTTTCACCTCGTCGGAATAGGTAACGCCGAACTGCGACACGTCCACCGACGAAACGCCCTTCTTCGCGTTTTCCGTCAGATAATCCCAAAACGCGTCGGTCAAACCGGCGTTTCCGCCCGCGGCAAACGCCTGCGCGCCGACGATCCCCATCAGCAGCGCCGCCGTCAGCACAAGCGCCAGCAGCCTGCAAACGCCGCCGAAATGCTTTTTCATGCGTTGCTCCTCCTGACTCCATTAATAAGAATATTTGTATTATATCATATTCCATGTCCTCTTACAAGACTTTTTCCGTCTTTTTTCATAAAACAAAAAAGAATCGGCGGCCCTTTCATATGGATTTTGCAATAAATGGGATAATCTGTCCCTTGACAATCGCGCTAAAAATTGGTAAGATTATTTTTATCTTAATAAAATGAAAGAGGGAAGAAAAATGGACCTGAAATCACTGATCGCGAAAAAAGACGAAGCCGCGCAGTATATGCTGAAAGAGATCACGCATATCTGCAAAAACCTGCCCAAGCGCGACCCGGGCAGCGAAGGCGAGAAGCTTTCCTGCGAGTACATGGCAAAGGTGCTGAAAGACGACTGCGGCTGCGAGCGCGCCGACGTGGAGAGCTTCAAGGAAAACCCCGGCTCCTTTTACGGCTGGATCTACATCACCGTCACCTGTATGCTGATCGCGCTGGTCGCGTTCTTCTTCGTGCCGTGGGTCTCCGTCATCCTGATCGTGGCGGGCCTGACGCTGGCCGTGCTGCAGTTCGGCCTGTATAAAAAAGCCGTGGACTGGATGTTCCCGGAAAAGACCGGCCACAACGTCACCGCCATCAAAAAGTGTACGGGCGAAGTCAAGCGCCGCATCTTCTTCAACGGTCATCCGGACGCCGCGTGGGAATGGCCCGTCAACTACAAGCTGGGCGGCGTGGGCTTTGAAAGCCACGCCATCATCGGCTTTGCCGGCGCGTTCTATTATCTGGCGCTTTCCATTATCAAAACGATCAAGATCGCCAACGGCACCGGCGGCCCGGACACGCTGAAAAAATGCGCCCTGTGCGGCCTGATCTTCCTGCCCTTCTGGCTGGGCCTGTACTTCATGTGGAACAAAAAGATCGTGGTGGACGGCGCCAACGACAACCTGACCGGCTGCTACATGGGCATTTCCATCCTGAAGCAGCTCCACGACCAGGGCGTCTCGCTGGAAAACACCGAGGTGGGCGTGATCCTGTCCGGCTCCGAGGAGGCGGGTCTGCGCGGCGCCAAAGCGTGGGCCGAGGCGCACAAGGGCGAGTTCGACGACGTGCCCACCGTGATCATCTCCTACGACACCATCCACGACCCCAAATACCTGATGGTCAACTACCGCGACCTGAACGGCACGGTCAAGACCGACAAGGCCGTCAGCGACCTGATGATGCAGGCGGCAAAGGACCTGGATATCCACATCCTGAAGGGCATGGTGCCCCCCATGGGCGGCGCCACCGATCCCGCCGCGTTCGCGCAGGCCGGCTACCGCGCCACCAGCATCACGGGACTGAACCACAAGCTGGAGGATTACTACCACACCCGCAAGGACACCTACACCAACATGAACCTGCAGGGACTGGCGGACTGCTACGCGGTTTCCGTGCGGGCGCTGGAGATGTTCGACGACGGCGCGCTGGATTAACGCATTCGTAGCACGGAGCCTCAGCTCCGTTATTCGGAACTGCGTTGCGACGCTGCTGAGGCAGCGTGCTACCGTCATGCGACGACGGCACATTGGATTGATCGGTTTTGCCGATCATTCGAGTCGTTAGTCGTTAGAAGCGGCGCATTGCGCCGCAGTCGTCAGAAAACTGCAACACCGTGCAATCCATCAGGATCGCCCGGAGGGCTTCTGACGACTGACGACTGACGACTTTTTAATTACATCACTCGGAACAGAGGGATCCGCTATGGCAAAAGACAGCGCATTAGGCAAGCGAGCCTGGTTCAACCTGTGCCTGTTCGGTTTTATCGGGCAGATCGCGTGGAACCTGGAAAACATGTATTTCAACACGTTCCTGTATAACACGGTGTACGAGGGCGGCGCCGTCACCCAGGGGCTTTCCTCCATGAAAGCCATCAAGCTGATGGTGGCGCTGTCCGCCGTCACCGCCGTGGTGACGACCTTCCTGATGGGCAACCTCAGCGACAAGATGAACCGCCGCAAGGTATTCATTTCCTGCGGGTATCTGCTGTGGGGCCTCACCGTGCTGGCCTTCGGCTTCATCACCAGGGACAACGTGGCCACGATCTTCGGCATCGACAAGTCCGATATCGCCGCCGTGGTGACGGCCACCTCCGTGACGGTGATCGCCATGGACTGCGTGATGACCTTTATGGGCTCCACCGCCAACGATTCCGCTTTCAACGCATGGATCACCGATATCACCACGCCGAAAAACCGCGCCACCGTGGAAAGCGTGCTGTCCATCCTGCCCATCGGCGCCATGGTCGGCGTGATCGTATTCGCCGGATTCATCGAGCAGCTCGGCTACCCCGCGTTTTTCTTCATCATCGGCGGCGTGGTGATCGTTTCCGGTCTTGTGGGCTTTTTCACCCTTACCGATTCCAAAAACGGCGTCACGAAAAACGAAAACTATTTCAAAGAGCTGTTCTACGGCTTCCGCCCCCGTGTGGTCAAAGAGAACGTCCGGCTGTACCTGACGCTGGCGGCGGTGTGCATCTATTCCGTCTCCGTGCAGGTCTGGATGCCCTATATCCTCATCTATCTGGAACACTATCTGGGCTTTAACGTGGAAAACCTGACGCAGTATCTCACCGGCCCCGTGCTGATCGCCGCGCCCTTCGCGCTGGCGGCGGCCGTGGCGGTGGTGATCCTGGGCGGCAAGCTGATCGACAAGGTCGGCAAAAACGTACTGATCTTCGTGGCCTTCGGGCTGTTCGCCGCCGGCTGCTTCGGAGCGTTCTTCGCGCGGTCCCTCGCCCCCTTCGGGCTGGCGGCTATTCCTCTGCTGACGGGCTACGGCTTCCTCGGCATCATGCTGAACGCCACGGTGCGCGACCACACGCCGGAGGACAAGGTGGGGCTGTTCCAGGGCGTGCGCATGATCTTCTTCGTGCTGATCCCCATGGTGGTGGGGCCCCACATCGGCGACCTGGCCTGCAAGCTGTCCCGATCCGGACAGTATATGGATGAAACGGGCAACCTGACCTATGAACCGGCGCCTGCCATGTTCCTGGCCGCCGGTATCGTGATCCTGTTTACGCTGATCCCGCTGATCGCCCTGCGGAAGAAGGGCTTTGCGGCGAAGCCGCAAGACTGAATCGCAAGTCGTAAGTCGCAAGTCGTAAGTCGTAAGATGCCCTTCGGGCGATTCTGCATACTGCCTTCTTTGGCAGCTTTCTGCTGACGACTTCCGACGATTCTCACGACTCACGACTTACGACTGAAAAAACGGAGGTACCCCTACGAACCGCCACTCTCCCCTTATTCCCGTCGCCATCGCCACGGCGGCCAACCTCGCGCTGTTCGGCGTCAAGCTGTACGCCGGGCTGGCCTCTTCCAGCCTGTGCATCTATACGGACGCCGTCAACAACCTGTTCGACGCGTTGAGCTGTCTGCTGGCGGCCGCGGGGATCGTGCTGGCGGCAAAAGGCAAAAGCGCCGATTACCCCGACGGGCTGGGAAAAGCGGAGGATCTGGTCGGGTTCGTGATGGCGGTTTCCGTAGCCGTCGCGGGCGCGTATTTCGCCTACCGCGCGCTGGAACGGTTCCTGTACCCGCGCCCCGTCAACTTTCAGGTGTACTACGCGATCCTGCTGGGGGCGACGGTGCCGGTGAAGCTGACGCTGGGGCTCGCCTTCCGGCGGCTGGCAAAACGGCGGGATTCCGTCATTTTCCAAACCATTTGCACGGACAGTTTTTCCGACTGCGGCGTAACGGCAATGACGCTGCTTTCGTTTATCCTTTCGGAGTACGCCGGACTGCGGGCGGATTCCCTTTTCGGGCTGGCCGTCAGCGCCGTCATCATCGTCAACGGCGTACGTCTGGTCAAGACCTCGGCGCGGCGGCTGCTGGGCCGCAACGACCCCCGGCAGAACGAAGAAATAGGACAAATCCTCCTTTCCTGCGGTTTTGCGCAGGCGGAGGTCAAAACATACGCGGCCGGGGATTCCGTCACCGCCGCGGCTGCCGTAACGGGCGAAGGCGACGCGCAAAAGGCGCGGGACCTGATCCGACGGCAGACGAACGCGGAATTGTACTTATACAGGAGGTAACTCACATGGCAGAAACTGTCACCCAAACCCAGGAAACGAGAACAAAAGCCAGGAAAGCCAAAAAGCGCAGAAGGCACCTGAAGCGGCTTTGCGTCGTCCTTGCCGCGCTGGTGCTGGCGACGGGCGTATGCGCCCTGATCAACGTGATCGGCGACCGCGGCAATCTCAAATACGCCTGCTCGTACGCCCCGGTGGCCTACGAGGAGCAGCTGAAGCCGGAGCAGGACCCCTTTGGATACTGGTGCTTCACCGCCGACAGGGATTTCAAGGTGGTACAGCTCACCGACGTGCATATCGGCGGCGGCTTTTTGTCGCTGGGGAAGGACGCCAGCGCCATCACGGCGGTGGCCAGCATGATCACGGCGGAAAAGCCGGACCTGGTGATCGTCACCGGCGACATCGCCTATCCCGTCCCCTTCCAGGCGGGCACCTTCAACAACAAGGTCAGCGCCAATATTTTCGCCAACCTGATGGAAACGCTCGGCGTCTACTGGACGCTGGCGTTCGGCAACCACGATACGGAGGCGTACAGCTATTACACCCGTGAGGACATCTCCGCCTTCTATTCCTCCGGCAAATTTCCGCACTGCCTGTATCAGGCGGGCCCGGAGGACGTGGACGGCTTCGGCAATCAGATCATCAAGGTGAAGAATTCCGACGACGTGATCACCCAGGCGTTCGTTGTGCTGGATTCCCACTCCTATACCAACGGGGACTTCCTCGGCATCCGCTGGTGGTACGACAACGTCCATCCCAACCAGATCGAATGGTACAAGACCGAGATCGCGCGGATGAACGCCGAAAACGACGCAAAGCTTCTGTTGATGGACAGCGCCAGAGCGGAAGCGCTGAAGGACCTGTCCACGGTGAGATCCATGCTGTTCTTCCACATCCCGCTGACCGAGTATAAGGACGCGTGGGAGGAGCTGGCCGCCAACGGCTACGAGAACACGGAGGACGTGAAATACATCACCGGTCTGGTGGGCGAAACGGGCAAGGCCATCTACTGCGGCGTGGGCGACGACGACCTGTTCGAGACGGTGCAGGAGCTGGGCAGCACGAAGGCGATCTTCTGCGGCCATGACCACTACAACAACTTCTCCGTCAAGTACAAGGGCATCGATCTGGTATACGGCAACAGCGTGGATTACCTGGCCTATCCCGGCATCAACAAAAAGGGATCCCAGCGCGGCTGCACCGTCATCACCACCCATACCGACGGCAGCTATCAGATCGACAAATACAACCTCTACACCAGCGGACGCTACGACTACCCGGCGGACTTCGCCGACGACGTGGCCATGCAGTACGAGGACGTGACCTTCCAGTATTTCAAGCCGGAAAAATGATCGGCTGATGATCAGCGAAAGCCCCGCCGGACGTCCGTCCGCGGGGCTTTCCGTATGTGGAAAAGGGTAACTTGCGAAAATTGACGCGACCGCGCGTCAGTCCGGCATGGCGACGGCCGCGCCGCAGAAAGGACATTCCACGGAACCGGCGGACAGCTCCGCCGGTGAAAAGGACAGCGTCTCCCCGCAGCCGGGGCAAACGACCTCCACGTACTCCCCTTCGTCCTCCGGCAGCTCCTCCACGCCGGTATACTCGCCGAACACGTTGCCCCGCAGGCCGTCGACGGCGTCGAACAGCTCGGCGATCTCCGGGTCTTTGCCCATCTCCGCCGCCACGCGGAAGGCGTCCGCGTTATCCAGCAGCGTCAGCACGCAGTCCCAGAAGAACTCATCCGCCTCGGACAGGTCCTCCGCGTGCTCCAGCGCCGCGCCGACGGTCGTTTTCGCCGCTTCGCCGATGGTGGCGGCGCAGTCCCGCAGCAGGCTTTCCGCGCCGGAGAGGGCGTCTTCGGAACGGCGGTGCTTTTTGCGCTCCTTTTTACAGTAATCCGACACCGCCCCGTAATGGCGCGATGTGACGTCGATGACCGCGGAAATGACGTTCCTGCACGCTTCGTAGTACGCTTTACCGGTGCCGAACCGCGCCGCGGCGCTCCGGATCGCCGGTTCCGCCGCCGCACCGACCGGCGCGATGCGCCCGTACTCCGCGCCGTCCTGCATGGCATGGGATACCGCCGCAAAAAACGCCGCGTCCGTATCGGCGGGGTCCGCGGCCGCCGCGCTGCCGAACAGCTCCGCCGCCCGTTCGTAATCCTCTTCGGCAAACGCCCGCGCGGCTTCCTCCGCCGCCTGCGCGCCGTATCTGTTTTCTTCCATAACTGCCTCCCGTTTTATCCGTTTTCCGGTTTGTTTTACCGTTTTTTCACCCCCATTGTACCACATTTTCCGGAAAACACAAATATTTTCAACGATTTTTTAATATTTCTTGACTTTTTTTTCGGAATGTTGTAAAGTAAATAAGGATATATGCCTTTTTTATCGTTCCATGCTTTTCGGCGTATATTTTCTGACTTATGAAGGGAGACCAACCGAAATGAAAAAAAACATTTTCAGAGTTCTCGCACTGGCGCTGGCCGCCGTTATGCTGTTTGCCTGCGCTTCCTGTACGCAGACGATCCTTGTCCGTTTCGTCGATAAAGACGGCAACGATATAGACCTGTCCGCGATCTCCATCGCGAACGGCGGTTCCGCCGCGCCCGCGGCCACGCCGGCAGCCGATACGACGGCAGCCCCGGCTGCGGATACCGCAGCCCCCGCCGATACCGCAGCCCCCGCTGACAACAGCGGCGAAGCCGCTCCCGCCGACGCCGCCGCGCCTGCGGCCGACGCTTCCGCGCTGCCCGCCGACGGCGACAAAGAGGCCATCCTGACCTATTATTCCGATCTGGTCAACACCATGAAGGCCTCCAAGCCCGCCTACAAGAAGATCGAGTGGCAGGAGCTGCCTGAGGAGTACAGAAACTTCGGCACCGTGGGCAACATCCTCATGAAGGTGGCGGACAGCATCATGACCTCCAAGGAGAAGGCAGAGGCCGATCCCTCCATCCACAACCAGGGCGACGAACCCAACAATATCCCCGTCAACGATAATGCCAAGGGCTGCCTGCTGACCGACGCCAGCAAGATCAAATCCGCTTCCTGCAAGGACAACGGCGACGGCACCGCCACGATCAGCATCACGCTGATCGACGAAGACGACGCTCTGCCCGCAGAAGCCGGCGCGGAGACCGCGCCCAGCTACACCGGCGCCATGTTCAACCCCATGTCCAAAGCCGGCATCGACGACATCATCAGCAAGTTCTCCTCCGTGGCCAAGGTCAATTCCTTCAAGCTGTCCTATACCGACTGCACCGCGACGATCGTCTTCAATAAAGACACAAAAAAGGTCACCCACGCTACCTATGTGATGAACGCCAATATCACGGCCAACGCAAAAATCACGCTGCTCACGCTGGATGGCTCCGCCAGACTGGTAGACACCATTGAAGTGAGCGATATCGCGTATTGATCCCTTCCCGGTTTTTCAATCAGCAAACGCTGCAGCGCCGGACCGTTTCCGCGGTCCGGCGTTTTTTTCGGCAAAGCACTTGACTTGCTCTCCTTTTTATATTACAATATTATTTCAAAATGGGATAATATAGTTTTATGGAGGGAGGAGCGATATGGACAGTTCATTGTTCGTTGACAACAGCGCGTTCGGTGAGCTTTCGGCAAAGTTCATCGCGAACAACCGGATCAACGCGGCGGATTTCGATCGGTTTTCCGTCAAAAGAGGGCTCCGCAATTCCGACGGCACCGGCGTGATGGTCGGACTGACAAAAATATGCAACGTTGAGGGTTACTATATCGACGACGGCGAACGCATCCCCAAGGAGGGCCGCCTGAACTACCGCGGTATCGACCTGTATGATTTTGTGCGCGGCTGCACGGCGGACGACCGCTTCGGCTACGAGGAGCTGGTCTATCTGCTGATGTTCGGCGTGTTGCCCACCCAGCGGGAGCTGGATAATTTCTGCGCCCTGCTGGCGCTGAACCGGGAGCTGCCGTTCGATTTTGTGGAAGACGTGATCATGCGCGCGCCCTCGCCCAACATCATGAACAAGATGGGCAGTTCCGTCACCGCGCTGTATGCCTATGACCCCGACCCGGACGATATCTCCGTGGAAAACGTGCTGCGCCAGTCCATCCAGCTGATCGCGCAGCTGCCGGCCATCATGTCCTACGCCTATCAGGTCAAGCGACGGTATTTTTACAAAAAAAGCATGTACATCCACCCGGTGAAGCCCACCCAGCGCACCGCAGAGGTGGTATTGAACTCCATCCGGTCCAACCGGCAGTTCACCGACAGCGAGGCGAAGCTGCTGGATCTGTGCCTGATCATCCACGCGGACCACGGCGGCGGCAACAACTCCACCTTTACCACCCGCTGCGTGACCTCCACCGGCACGGACACCTATTCCGCCATAGGCGCCGGCATCGGCTCGCTGAAGGGCTTCCGCCACGGCGGCGCCAACATCAAAGTCAGCGAAATGGTGAAGGACATCACGGAACATGTGCAGAACACCGCCGACGAGGAGGAGGTAAGCGCCTATCTGCGGAAGATCGTCCGCAGGGAAGCAAACGACGGCAGCGGCCTGATCTACGGCATGGGGCACGCCATCTATACGCTGTCCGACCCCCGCGCCGTGCTGCTGAAAAAGCACGCGAAGCAGCTGGCGGAGGA
Organism: Clostridia bacterium; assembly: GCA_017428085.1. Taxonomy (GTDB): domain Bacteria; phylum Bacillota; class Clostridia; order Oscillospirales; family Acutalibacteraceae; genus RUG806. The sequence goes on from JAFRRP010000058.1 coordinate 14,505, forward strand.
AAAAGGGCTGCTGTCCGAATGGCAGCTGCTGGATACCATCGAACGCCGCGCCCCCGCCATTTTCTGCGAGGAAAAGGGGTTGAACAAAAAGATCTGCGCCAACGTGGACCTGTATTCCGGGTTGGTGTACCGCACGCTGGGCATCCCGGAGGATCTGTATACCCCCATGTTCGCCATCGCCCGCGTCGCCGGCTGGTGCGCCCACCGGCTGGAGGAGCTGGCCACCAACAAGAAGATCATGCGGCCAGCCTACAAGAGTCTGGCGAAGCATCAGGATTACCGCATGCTGGCGGAACGGCTGGAAGAACTGGCAGAGACCGACGACTGACCTGCATGTTTTTCAGCAATTATACAAGAAAACAGTTTTTAATTGTGATCGGGTGATAACAATGAAATGGAAAGGCTCTTTGAAATCAATCAATATCAAAACGCTGGCGTTGATCACCGGCGTCCTGTTTGTGCTGATGCTGGCGCTGCGGTTTTATCAGCTGACGGCGCTCACCGACCCGGCGACGGGCTTTTTTACGGACCACGCCAACGTTACGGTGATCCTGTTCTACGTGCTGGCCGTCGGCTCCGCCGTGGGCATCGTGCTGCTGGCGTACCTTGCCTCCGGCATGGGCGTGGGAAAAACCGAAGACGCTCGCAGCCTGCCGCTGGGGATCACGTCGGCGCTGTTTGCGGCGCCGCTGGCCATGGAGAGCGTTTCCGGCTTCCGCGCGCTGTTTGCCAACCTCAGCTCCTATTACGGCTTCAAGGACGCGGTCAGCGCCATGGGCGGCTATATCTCCGTCGTGGCGCCGGCCTTCGCTCTGCTGGCATCCGTCGCCATGCTGCTCAACGGCGTTTCCTTCCTGACGGGCAAGCCGATCATCCGGAAGCTGAAGCTGCTGCTGCTCTGCCCTACCCTGTGGGCGTTTTTCAAGACCATCGCTTATTTTAAGATCACCGCCAGTTACGTGAAGGTCAGCCAGCTGATGATGACCATCTTTGCGGACGCGTTCCTGATGCTGTTCCTGTTTGAATACGCGCGGTTCATCTCCGGCATCGGCATCAAGGATTCCGTCCACGCTTTCTACGGCACCGGCTTCGTCGCCGCGTTCCTGCTGCTGGCCACCGAGCTGCCGAACCTGTACTTCACGCTGTTCGCCAGGGAAAAACTGATCGTGAACTGCGATTTCGGGCTGTATAACCTGCTGGCGGCGCTGTTCGTGCTGGCGGCGCTGTTATACGCCGCGAAACACGCCGTACCGGAAACAGCCGACGAAGAACCGGCAGAATAAGCGCCTTTTATGGAACTGTTTTTACAAAACTGCGCCATCGCGGCAAAACAGGTCGTCATCCTGTATCTCATCGTCGCCGCGGGATACGTGTGCGATAAGACCGGCGTCTTTACGGAAAAGACGGCGCGGGCCAGCAACAACCTGCTCTTTTACCTGATCACCCCCTGCGTGATCGTCAACTCGTTCCTGACCACCGAATTCACCGCCGACACCGCCAAAGGGCTGGCTCTCGCCGGCGCCGGCGCGGCGCTGACGCACCTGACGGGCATCGCGCTGTCCGCCCCGTTTTTCCGGGACGTAAAGCAGCGCAACAACGCCATCTTCAAATTTGCCTGCGTTTACGGCAACATGGGCTATATGGCGCTGCCGCTGGCTCAGGCGGTGCTGGGCAGCGAAGGCGTGTTTTACTGCTCCGCCGGCGTCATCATGTTTCAGGTATTCTGCTTCACCCACGGCGTGTGGGTCATGAACCGCGGCAACGAAGGGGAAACGAAATTCAAGGCGAAGAACCTGATCCTCAACCCCGGCGTGATCGCCGTCATGATCGGCCTGCCGCTGTTCCTGCTGCGGGTAAACGCGCCGGAGATCGTCACCAGGCCCGTGCAGTTCATCGGCTCCATGAATACGCCGCTGGCCATGCTGATGCTGGGCACCTACATGTCCAACGCGGGGCTGAAGACCATTTTCAAAAACAAAGAACAGTATCTTACCGCTGCCGTCAAGATCATCGCCGTGCCGCTGGTGATGCTGGGCGTCCTGAAGCTGACGGGGCTGATGACCGGCACGCTGCTGACCGCCTGCATCATTCAGGCCAGCGCCCCCAGCGCCAACAACACGGTGATGTTTTCCGCCAAATACGGCAGGGACACGGGCGTGGCCTCCAAGACCGTGGCATTTATCAGCTTCGCCTCCGTCCTGACCATGCCGGTGATGATCGCGCTGACACAGATGTGATATGACTTCCCTTTTGCAAATTGGAGTTTGTCGCGCTGTTGCGCAACAAACAGTCGTAAGTCGTAAGTCGCAAGTCGCAAGAAAAAGTTGTTTGTGTAAGATCGCAAATCCGTTGCTTTTCAACGTAATACAGAAACGCCCGAAGGGCATCTTACGACTCACGACTTGCGACTTACGACTTGAGCTAACGGCGCGACAAATCACCGTTTGATGCTGTAAGAATACTGCGATGGAAATGAATGATATTTTCGGCGTACTGCCCTACGGTTTTTCCGACTTTGACTTAATAAAAGACAATCTGATCGACTGCCGCGCGAAGGCAAGACTGCTGCAGAACGCGCGGACCGTGATCAGCGTGCTGTTCCCCTACTATCTGGGGGAGGACTTTTACGAGGCGGCCAACGTATCCCGCTATGCGGTGAGCGAGGACTACCACATCGTGACCGCGGAGCTGTTGAACGCCGCCGCGGATAAGCTGCGGGAGCGCTTTCCCGACAACGTGTTCGAGGTGTTCGTGGACAACTCTCCCCTGCCGGAGGTGCGCTGCGCCGTCAACGCGGGGCTGGGGTGCCTGGGCAGGAACTCGCTGTTCATCAACAAAACCTACGGCTCCTGGGTTTTCCTGGGGGAGATCGTCACCGACCGGCATTTTCCGCCCACGGGGACGAAAACCGCCCTCTGCTCCGGCTGCGACGCCTGCGTAAAGGCCTGCCCCATGGGAGCCATCACGGAGCATGGGATCGACCGGGAGAACTGCCTTTCGTTCTTATCCCAGAAGAAGGGCGACCTGCCGGAAAAGATCAGGGAAAAAATGAAAGAGACCGGCTGCGCGTGGGGCTGCGATATCTGCCAGAAGGTATGCCCCCACAACGCGGGCGCCGCCGTCACCCCCATCCGTCGGTTCTTTGAGACCGCCGCCCCCCACGTCAGCGAGGACGTGGACGTGGAAGGCCGCGCCTTCGCCTGGCGGGGCAAGGCCGTGATCGAACGGAATATCCGGGCGATTAAAGAGTAGTTGTTAGTTGTTAGTTGTTAGCCACTAGCCACTAGCCACCAGCAACCAGCCACCAGCTACCAGCAACCAGCAACCAGCAACCAGCAACCAGCCACTAGCAACCAGCCACTAGCCACTAGCCACTAGCCACTAGCCACTAGCAACTAGCAACTAGCAACTAG
>JAFRRP010000059.1 GCA_017428085.1 Clostridia bacterium
AAAAGAAAAAAAAGAAAAAGAAAAGATGATATCCCCACAAAAGAGAAGAAGCGGCGGCCGGGCGAAACGAAACGCCGCATCCGTTCCCGGTCTGCCTTCCTCCGTTCATAATCCGCGATCAGAAGGAATAAGAATAAGGTAAAAAGACACGGGAAAGGAGCGGAGCTATGGAACGGACCGATCGGAAAAAACGCTTTCTGCTGATCGTCCTGGTCGCGATCTGGGCGCTGGCGCTGGGGGTGGTGCTGTTTTTCTCCCTCACACGCACGGCTTCCGCCGCTGCGAAACAGCTGCCGGTGTACTCCGTGGAAACGGAGGAAAAGACCGTCGCGCTGACCTTCAACTGTGCGTGGGACGAGACCGGGCTCGACGAGCTGCTGGCGATCCTGAAAGAAAACGACGTGAAATGCACGTTTTTCGTGGTGGGGGAGTTCGCCCGGCGTCTTCCCGAGGCGGTGAAAAAGATCTACAACGCCGGGCACGAGATCGGCAACCACTCCATGAACCACAGAGACCCGGTGAAGATGGGCTATGCCGACCTGCTGTCCGATATCAACGCCTGCAACGAGCTGCTGTATTCGCTGACCGGGCAGCCGGTGACGCTGTACCGCGCGCCCTCCGGCTCCTACAACGACGACACCGTGGCGGCGGCGCAGGCGCTGGGCATGACCGCGGTCCAGTGGGACGCGGACTCCGTGGACTGGACGGACAAAACGCCGGGGGAGATCACGGATCGAATATTAAAGAATGTCGGCCCCGGTTCCATCGCGCTGTTCCACGTGGGAAAGGAAAACACCGTCGCCGCCCTGCCGGACATCCTGAAAACGCTGAAAAACGAGGGATATGCCTTCTGTACCGTCTCCGACCTGCTGCCGGAGGGGGAGACGCGGATCGACCGCGCGGGGAGGGTGTATCCAGAGCGGAGTTCGGAGAGCGGAGAGCGGAGATAATGCGCGGCCCGTAGTACGCAGCCTTGCGCCGTTATCAGCGGTAGCGCGGCACCTCAGTGCCGCTTCAGGCGAATGTAACTTATTTATAAAAAGGGCTTGAAAAACAGAAGGAATCGGCATATACTTTTTCTTAAAAGATACAACAGCAATGATGCGATACGCGAAAGATATCATTTTAACGGCGCAAGGCGCCGTGCTGCGATTGAACGGAGCAAAACCATGACATTAAAAGAACTGGAAATCGGAAAAAGCGCGGTCGTGAAGACCGTGGGCGGCGAAGGCGCGCTGCGGCAGCATTTTCTGGATATGGGGCTGATCCCCGGCGCGGAGGTCACGGTGCTGAAATTCGCGCCCATGGGCGACCCGGTGGAGGTGCTGCTGCACGGCTACAAGCTGACGCTGCGGCTGGCGGAGGCCGCGAAAATCGAAGTGGAGGAAACGCCCTTCGACCGGTCCGGCGAATCGGACAAGGCCGAGCGCAAAAGCAAGACGCCGCACCCCGGTTTGGGTGAAGGCGGCAGATTCCACCCCAAGGGCAGCGGCGACCCGCTGCCGGACGGGACGCTGCTCACCTTCGCGCTGGTGGGCAACCAGAACTGCGGCAAGACCACGCTGTTCAACCAGCTGACGGGCGCCAACCGCCACGTGGGCAACTTCCCGGGCGTCACCGTGGACCGCAAGGACGGCGCGATCCGGGGCCGCCCCGATACCTCGGTCACCGACCTGCCGGGCATCTATTCCATGTCGCCCTATTCCAGCGAGGAGATCGTCTCCCGCAATTTCGTGCTGGACGAAAAGCCCAGGGGCGTCATCAACATCGTGGACGCCACCAACATCGAGCGCAACCTGTACCTGACCATGCAGCTGCTGGAAATGAACGTTCCCATGGTGGTGGCGCTGAACATGATGGACGAGGTCACCGCCAACGGCGGCGCGGTGGATATCAACGAGATGGAGGCCATGCTGGGCGTGCCCGTGATACCGATCTCCGCCGCGAAAAACGAGGGCGTGAGCGAGCTGATCGACCACGCCGTCCACGTGGCCAAGTATCAGGAAACGCCCCTGCGGGTGGATTTCTGCGAGCAGTCCCACAACGGCGGCGCGGTGCACCGCTGCCTGCACGGCGTGAGGCACCTGATCGAGGACCACGCCGTCCGGGCTGGCATCCCCACCCGTTTCGCGGCCAGCAAGCTGGTGGAGGGCGACCCGCTGGTTCTGGAACAGCTTCATCTGGACCAGAACGAAAAAGAGATGCTGGAGCATATCATTTTGCAGATGGAAAAGGAGCGCGGGCTGGACCGCAGCGCCGCCATCGCCGATATGCGCTTTTCATTCATCCGCCGGGTGTGCGAGGCCACGGTGACAAAGCCGAAGGAGAGCCGCGAGCACGTCCGCAGCGAAAAGCTGGATCGGATCCTGACCGGCAAATATACGGCGATCCCGGTGTTTATCGGCGTGATGGGGCTGATTTTCTTCCTCACCTTCCACGTGATCGGCGCGGGGCTTCAGAGCTTATTGGAGACGGGCATCGACGCGCTGAGCGGCGCCGTGGACGGGGCGCTGACCGCCGCCCACGTCAACGGGATCATCCACGGGCTGATCATCAACGGCATCTTCGCCGGGGTGGGCAGCGTGCTCAGCTTCCTGCCCATCATCGTGACGCTGTTTTTCTTCCTCTCATTGATGGAGGACAGCGGCTATATCGCCCGGGTGGCCTTCGTGATGGATAAGCTGCTGCGGCGCATCGGCCTGTCCGGGCGCAGCATCGTGCCGATGCTGATCGGCTTCGGCTGCACGGTGCCCGCGGTCATGTCCACCCGCACGCTGCCCAGCGAACGGGACCGGAAAATGACGATCCTGCTGACGCCCTTCATGAGCTGCACGGCCAAGCTGCCGATCTACGCCTTTTTCGTGGACCAGTTTTTCTCGCAGTACAAGGCGCTCATCATGACGGGGCTTTACGTGCTGGGGGTGCTGACCGGCATCGCCGTGGCGTACCTGTTCAAGGGGACGCTGTTCAAGGGCGAGGCGGCTCCCTTTGTGATGGAGCTGCCCAACTACCGGCTGCCCGGCGCGAAGAACGTGGCCCGGCTGCTGTGGGAAAAGGCCAAGGACTTTTTGCAGCGGGCGTTTACGATCATTTTAGTCGCCACCATCGTGGTGTGGCTGCTGCAGAGCTTCGACTGGCGGCTGAACCCGGTGCGGGATTCGCAGAACAGCATTCTCGCGACGATCGCGGGCTGGCTGGCGGTGGTCATGCGCCCGCTGGGGCTGGGCGACTGGCGCATCTGCACGGCGCTTATCAGCGGCTTTATGGCCAAGGAGAGCGTGGTCTCCACGCTGGAAATATTGTTCGGGCAGAGCGTGGCGACGGCGATCTCGCCGCTTTCCGCGGTGTGTCTGCTGGTGTTTTCGCTGCTGTATACCCCCTGTGTGGCGGCGGTGGCCTCCATCCGGCGCGAGCTGGGCCGGGGCTGGGCCGCGGGCGTGGTCGTGTGGCAGTGCGTGATCGCGTGGGCCGCGGCGTCCGTCGCTCACCTGATCGGCATGATGGTCGGAGGCGCGTGAGATGAACGGCTGGGATTTTTTGTTGATCGTCATACTGGCCGCCGTTGTGCTGGGCGCGTTGGCCGCCATACGCCGCAATAAAAAACGCGGCAGACCCTGCTGCGGGGACTGCGCCGCCTGCGGGCAGAGCTGCCGTCGGGCCGATGGCCCGAAAGATGAAAGATGAAAAATGGGGCGCGGGCATAATAATGATTGGGTAAGGGCAAAGCCCTTCCAAGTTTCAACTTTTATCTTTCATCTATCATCTTTTTTGTCGCGCCAACGGTGCGGCAAATCCCCCTTTTACAAATTCTCAGGAATCACATAATAAGGTATCGCATATGATCGGATTGGGAACGATGATCAACAGCGCCGCCATTGTGGGCGGCGGGCTGTTGGGTCATTTCGCCGGAAAGCTGTTCCGGCAGGAGCAGCAGGAATCGTTTATCAAAGCCTGCGGCGTCAGCGTGATGTTCATCGCCGTGGCGGGCGCCATGCAGGGGATGCTGACCGTGGACAACGGGAAAATCGTCAGCGGCAAATCCATGCTGGCGGTGCTGTGTCTGGCGCTGGGCACGCTGGCGGGAGAGCTGATCGGCATCGAAAAGGGCTTCGAGCGCTTCGGCGCGTGGCTCAAGGTGAAGACCGGCAACAGCGGCGACGCGGGGTTCGTCAACGCCTTCGTCACCGCTTCGCTTACCGTGTGCATCGGCGCCATGGCCATCGTCGGGGCGATCCAGGACGGGATCTCCGGCGATTTCGCCACGCTGGCCGTCAAGGCGGTGCTGGACTTCATCATCATCGCGGTGATGACTTCTTCCCTGGGGAAGGGCTGCGCCTTTTCCGCCATCCCGGTGTTCTTCTTTGAGGGCGCGATCACGCTGCTGGCAAGGCTCATCGCCCCCGTGATGACGGAGCAGGCTGTGTCGTACCTCTCCCTGATCGGCGCGATCCTGATCTTCTGCGTGGGCGTCAACCTCGTGTGGGAGAAAAAGATCCGGGTGGCGAATATGCTGCCCGCGGTGCTGTTCGCGGTAGCCGCCGCCTACCTGCCGTGGGAGTTCTGACGGACTTGCGCATACTGTCAAACAGGGATTTGTATAACAATGTAGCACGGCGCCTTGCGCCGTTGCAACGCAGTTCCGATTTTCAACGGAAAAGTTGTTTTCCCTCGATTAACGGCGCACGGCGCCGTGCTACGGGATCCCGACAAACTCACAATTTGCATAAACGTCTCTTCCATTCCCCAAGCTGGTATTAATAATTGATCGATCGAAGTGAGAATCATGCAAAAAACAACCACCCCGGCGGAGAAACCGAAGAGCGGATGACGAAATTTGTCGTGGGCTCGTAGCACGGAGCCTCAGCTCCGTTGATCGAGGCATAAACAACCTATTGGGACATTGAAAATCGGAATTGCGTTGCGAACGGAGCTGAGGCTCTGTGCTACATGATACGCCTGCGGCGCGCCACCGTAGCATCCCGACAAAATACCGATTTGTGAAGATAGAATAAATCAAGATGATATGAAGATTCTTCTGCAAAAATATAACGGGAATCATGAGGCGACCGTTCTGCGGTTTATCGTGTCCTTTTTCCGTGCGCATCACGCGGACATCGGCGACGCGCAGGCGCGTGAAGACCTTGCATGCTGGACGGATACGGGCCATGAATTGTACGATATCCTCTGCGACGGCAAACCGGCGGGCTTCCTGCATCTGAATATGCGGGGATCGACCGTCTGCTGGATCGAGGATATCTTTGTGGCGGAACACCTGCGTGGACAGGGGATCGCTTCCGAAGCGATCCGTCTGGCGGAAGGGCTCCTGCAAAAGCGCGGTGTGACCGGCGTCTGCATGGACGTGGTGCCGGACAATATCGCCGCGCTGAAGTTGTATCATCGCCTCGGCTATGACCGGTTGAGCACCGTTACCGTGCGGAAGGATTTTCAGCCGTTTGAAACGGACCGCGCTGAGCGGATCGCCGGAATGGATTTCCGGGTAAAGAAATTTGATTGAGGTGTTTTTCTTGCAGAAAACGACCGCCCCGGCGGAAGCGTCCGTCAGGGCAGATATTCATCAGGATTTTGAAAAAACGGCGGTGCGGGTGTCGGGCGTCAGCATCGGCGTCAACCTGCTGTTGTCCGTGGGCAAGCTGCTGGCGGGCATTTTCGGCCATTCCGGGGCCATGGTCAGCGACGCGGTCCACTCCGCTTCGGACGTGTTCAGCAGCATCATCGTCATCGTCGGCGTGAAGCTGGCCGCCAAGGAGGCGGACATGGAGCACCCCTACGGGCACGAGCGCATGGAGTGCGTCGCCGCTATCATCCTCGCCGTGGTGCTGCTGATCAGCGGCCTGTTCATCGGCCACGCGGGGATCGAAAAGCTGACGGACGGCGACAAAACCGCGCCCGTTATCCCCGGCGTGCTGGCGCTGGTGGCCGCCGCCGTATCCATCGCGGTCAAGGAGGCCATGTACTGGTTCACGCGGCACTACGGCAAAAAGTACAACTCAGGCGCGCTGATGGCGGACGCCTGGCACCACCGCAGCGACGCGCTGTCCTCGGTCGGCGCGCTGGCCGGTATCGTCGGCGCGCGGATGGGCTATCCCATCGCCGATACCGCGGCCAGCCTTTTGATCTGCGTGTTCATCGCCAAGGCCTCCTATGATATCTTCAAGGACGCGGTGGGGAAGATGGTGGACCGTTCCTGTAACCGCGAGACGGAGCAGGCGATCCACGACTGTGCCGCGGCGATCCCCGGCGTCATCAAGGTGGACCTGCTGCACACCCGCGTGTTCGGCAGCCGCATCTACGTGGATATCGAGATCCGCGCCGACGGCAAGCTGACGCTGGAACAGGGCCACGAGATCGCCCGGCAGGTACACCGGGCGGTGGAAGAGCAGTTCCCGGACGTAAAGCACATCATGGTACATGTGAACCCCTACACCGAATAACGCGGAGTTCGGAATGGAATGTGCTTTTACCGTTGTATCGCAACCATTTGCCTGACGAGCGCTGCAATTTGTAATCGCCGTTTTTCCGAATGAAACAAAAAAAACGCCCGCTTCCCATACAGGAGGCGGGCGGTTTGTTGGTTGTGCGTTTGTTCAGGCGGGGAAGTACCCGTCGAAGAAACAGTAGAAATCCATATCAGTTGTGGAGTCGATCTTGATGGAACCGGTGCTCTTGTCGGAGGCGCTGAGATCGTCGTTCAGGTAGAGGTCCATGGCAAACTTGACCAGCATGGAACCGTCGTAGTGGGCGCAGATCGGGGCGTTTGTTACGGCGTCGAAATAGTAGGTCACGGTATCGTCCGCAATGGTGTCCATCTTCAGCCGCATGGCGTTGGAGAGGACCGTGCCCAGATCGTCGTCCCCCCCGGCGTCGCCCAGCTCTTCGCTCCAGTTGATATTCTGCCCTTCGCCCATGAAACCGGCGACCGCGCCTGCCACGTCGGAATCGATCTTGCCGATGGCGCTTTCAGCGCCGTTTGCCTGCAGCTCGGAATACTGTTCCGGCGCCAGCACCACGGTCACTTTGATCACGTCGCCGATCACGGTGTTTTTAATGGCGGTCAGGTTTTCCTCCATGCCCCATTCGTTGATATAGGTATCCGGCAGGGAAGCGAGGAAATCGATCCCTTTCACCCGTTCCGTCGTGATGGACTGCACGTCGGCGTCCGTCAGTTCGCTGACTTTGTCCGAGCCTGACACGTTGAACGAATACTTTGTGATATCGCGGTTTTCCGTCAGTACGGAGTAGTATGTTTCGTCCGTAATGCTGGTGGAAAGCATGGCGGCCACTTCTTCTTTGGTGATCTGCTTGGTGGAGATCATCAGGTTGATCAGCGTTTCCATGATACCGGAAAGCTGCGGCTCGCTGGCGGAGGAAGTGGACACCTTGAACCCGGTATAGGTATGCGTGCCGTTTTTCAGTACGTTCACCAGATCGTTAAAGCAGGGGACTGCAGTCTCGCCGCAGCGGTCGCAGCGGATGCCGGTGGTGATGGTCACGGAGGCGGTATCCTTATACAGGTGGCCCAGCGCAGGCGACAGGACTTCGCCGCAGCGCTTGCAGGTCTGCGGCTGGGTGCAGGTAGCGTCAAGCCCCGGCAGGTGCCCCTTCGGGAGCACCTCCGTTTTCGTTTCACCGCACAGGGCGCATTTCATGTCCACTACGCCGTCTTCCGTGCAGGTGGCTTCCGTTTTGGTGCCTTCCACCTCTTCCCATTCATGCCCCGCGGGGATCACCACGGTATCGCCCTCCAGCCCGCAGAAGGAACACTTCTGAACGGCAAGGCCGGGCTGCGTACAGGTGTTGTGCTGAATAACGGAAATCGCGTCGTCATGGTCGCCGAACACCGCCGCGCCGCAGATGGTGCACACGCCGGTGTGGTACGTCGTATGGGAACCGTCTTTTTGCGCAACGGGCTCCCATTTGTCCACTGTGTGCTCGTGGTCGTCCTGCGCGATCGTTTCCAGATTGACGGCGGCCCGCAGGATCGTTCTGGCGTCGGAGGATTCCACCTTGCCGTTTTTGTCCACGTCGGCCCGCGTGATGAAATCGGCGGTCAACGTCTCCAACCCCACGGAGCCGCGCAGCGCAAGGCGCGCGTCGGCGGAGGAGATCTTACCGTCGCCGTCCACGTCGCCCCGCAGCACGGGGGCGGCATAGACGATCGCCGGAAGCGCGGCGGAAAGCAGCAGCGTCGCTGTCAGAACGATGGATAAGAGTTTTTTTGTCATGGATAAACTTGCCTTTCTTTGCTTGGATTGCCTCGTTTTTCAACTGTTGAAGGAAAAATCGTCAGCTGTTGAAATAATCGTTGAAGAAGTAGACGTTATCTCTTTCGGTGCTGATGATGGGCTTGATATTGCCTTTGAAGCTTAAAATCACTACCTCAAGATCCTGATCCATCGTATCCGTAATGTGGTAGGTGGCGGCGATGGGCTCGTAATCATCGGCGGCAAGGTAATAGACGACTTTTGCGTCGGCCTTGACCGAGTTAAGCTTCATCTGCATCTCGTAACCCTCTTCGCTGCCTCCTTCATGGACTGTCCACGTGTCAGCGGGGAAGCCGGCGGTATCTACCATTTTGCGGATATCGTAGTCGCACACTTTGGAGATATGCGTTTCATACAGATAGCTCTTGGTGTTGCCATTCATTACGGAAGCGGGGTTGACGTTGTTGACGGTGGAATCCTCCGCGTATGGGGCCTTGGAATAGACTTCATTCCTGATATCCAGCGTTACCTTGATCACTTTCTCGCTGACCGTTCTGTTGTCATAAGCGGAAATATCAGGCGCGGTGACGCCTTCCGCCGTTTCATTAAACCCGGTAAGGAGCGAATGCGTGTTGAATCCCTCGATCCTTTCGATCTTGATGTAGTCGAGGTCTTTTTCTCCAAAGCCCTGATTTGTCTTGATGGAATAGTTGGGGTTGTAGGCATGTGGGAACAGAGCCAAAATGGTTCCGTTTTCCGGGTTGTCGTATTCGATCGTACTGGAGGGCATATAGGTTTCCCAAATCTTTTTGACTTGGGATGTGTAGATGCCGAAGTCAAATTTGGTGTATGAGGTGAACATCTTTCTCTTGTGATAGGCAGTTATCGCTTTGATGCCGGAGTCGGATTTGACCAGATTCATCAGGGCGGCAATGGTGGCCGCCTTGTCGTCTGTCGTGGCGGGCAACGAGCCGCAGCGTTGGCAGTAGAACCCGTTGACGGAGCCGTTTGACAGTACGCAGCCGGGCACCCTGAAGTCGTGACCGAGGGCTGCGATGGCAACGCCCTGACATCTGGTACAAGGCACAGACTCCAAACAGGTGGGCTCTTTGCCCGACTGCGGCTGATGGCCCAACGGGTCCACTTCGATCCTGGGTTCTCCTTCGTAGGGGGCTCCGCAGTCGGTGCAGGTACCGGAATAGATGTAAATGCCCTTTCGCGTACAGGTACGTTCCTGTTCGATCTGTAACGTAAACTTGTGTTCGGTTTTCGGTGTTTCCGTAACAGACAATATTGTCGGGGTTGTAAACTGACCGGTTGTGTACCGGGCGGTTATCGTTCTTTTTTCAGTCTGGTAGCGAAGCATGAAAGAACCGTCATTATCGTTTATGGAAGAAATCGTAACCCCAGCATTTTCGTCAATGGCCGATATCCCGGTGGAGGTCGTTACCTGATCTCCTACGGCAGGTTCGGCGTCTGAAGAGGTGTTAAATTCCCCTCTTTCATAAGTGACGAATAACAGCTCTTCCGATGTTCTTTGGATGCGAAGCGTATAGGTCTGGTCTTGATTGATGGAGGTAATGGTCGCGCTTGTCCCTTTTTTGATCCTGTCTATTTTTACCCCGGTTTTGACCCAGTCGCCGACTTCAAGATTTTTATTGGAAGTACATATCGAACAGCATTGCACCAAAAGACCGGTCTTGGTACATGTTGGTTTAAGAGTATAAAGAGTTGAAACGCTGTGACTTGCCGGGATCGTTTCCCGTTTTAATTCCTCGCCGCATCTGCCACATCTGTAGATCTTGACGCCGTCTTCGTTGCACTTAGGCGGATAGCCGCTGGTAACTATTCCGCTGTGCCCCAGCGGATCGGTCTCGCGGGAGATTATCTCATCGCATCTCGAACATTTGTTATACTCCAGCCCGCCCAGCACGCACGTCGCTTTCGTCTCATCTTTTTCATACCATCCGTTGGGATCAACGAGATGACCCAGCGCGGGTTCATTTTCATAATATACCTTTTCCACAAAGCCGCAGCGATCGAGGACATCTGTGTAGAGCAGGGTGGAATCGGTCTCGTCGTAGATCTGAATAAGTGCGTCTTCGCCCTCATACACCCGGTCACAGTTCGTTTCCGTATATCCGCCTTCGGTGCAGGTGGCATAGTGACGATTGACATTTTTATGCCCCAGTGGTGTGGAACCTTCTAAGATCGTTTCTTCAAAGACCGTATTGCATTTGTCGCATTTTTTCTGCTTGCATGCGCCTTTCTCGCAGGTCCGGGGAATATGGACGTATACGATGGTGTGGCCGGTGGCGGGGATCGTCTGCGCTTCCACCGTGGTCGGATTCGTTCCCTGTTCGTCCGTAAATACGCCCAGACATTTGTCGCAGGTGTAATACGCGTTGTTGCCGTCTTTCGTACAGGTGGCGTTCTTCGCTTTGGTTTCCGTCATGTTATGGCCAAACGCGGGCAACACGGTGGGCGCGATAAGTATGGCGTCGCAAACAGAGCATTTCGTTCCGTCCGCCTCATTGCCGTCCTCGGTACAGGTGGCGGCTTTGTAGGTGGTCGCGACGGCGGTATGATCGGCTTTCGCGGTCGTGATGGCGCCGCATACGGTACATACCTTCCAGTGCTGGCTGCCGTCGGTGGTCCATGCAGTGCTTTCGGTATGGGCCAGCTTGCCGAGGGTTTCCGTCTTGGTGGAAGTATACGTTTTGCCGTTGGCGGTAAACTTGGCGGTATACGTTTTTGTGCCGGTGGCGGAACAGGTCGCCGCTTTGGTGACGACACTTGTTACAGTCGTCGTAACGGTAGTGGTGTGGGAGGTATTCCGTGTGCATTTTACCGTGGCGTTGGCACAGGTATAACCGTTCCAGTTGAAGGTGGCTCCGGCGTAATCATAGTTATGATTACTGCTGTTGAGGGAGCCGTAGGAAACGCCGCAGACAGAACAAACGGCCTTTGCGGTACAGGTAGCGGTGCCGCCGGAATGGTTCGCCTTTGCGGTCGTGATGGCGCCGCATACGGAGCATACCTTCCAGTGCTGGCTGCCGTCGGTGGTCCAGCTCGAGCTTTCGGTATGAGATTTTTTATTAATGGTTTCCGTCTTGGTGGTTTTGCAGACGGTACAGGTATAGGTCTTTATGCCGGTGGCGGTGCAGGTGGCGGCTTTCGTCACCTTGCCGGCGTCCCACGTGTGGTTGGTGGTCTTGGCGATGGTTGTGCCGGAGCTGATCTTCGCGCCGCAGCCCTTGCAGTAGGTATCGCCGGTGTAGCCCGCGGCGGCGCAGGTGGCAGCCTTGGCGTTTTTGATCTCCGTTCCGCCGGTATGGTTGCTTGCGTTTTTGGCGATCGTTTCCGTCTTGGTGGTCTTACAGACGGTGCAGGTATACGTTTTTACGCCGGTGGCGTTACAGGTGGCGGCTTTCGTCACCTTGCCCGCGTCCCACGTATGGGTGGTGGTTTTGGCGATCGTCTCCGTCTTGATGGCCTTACAGACGGTGCAGGTGTAAGTCTTGATGCCGGTCGCCGCGCAGGTGGCGGCCTTCGTCACCTTGCCGGAATCCCAGGTGTGGTTGGTGGTTTTGGCGATCGTCTCCGTCTTGGTGGCCTTACAGACGGTGCAGG
>JAFRRP010000060.1 GCA_017428085.1 Clostridia bacterium
ACTTAAAATCTCGTTCAAGCAATTGAGTACCGGTTCGATCCCGGTCACCAGCACCATCTGAAATCTGAAGCCCCGAAACCGTTGACATATAACGGCTTTCGGGGCTTCAACCTTCTCTTATCAATTCGCCGGAATGCTCAAAAAGCGTTTGCCGAACTGGCCTTGGATTATTCCACGCCGAGGACCTGATAGTCCTGCGCTTCCACGGCGGCCTTCAAAACCTCGTCGGCAACGGGTTCGCGCAGGGTCACGACCGCGGTGCCGAGCTCGTGATCGGCGACGGCGCTTTCCACGCCTTCCACGGCCTCCAGCGCCTTTTTGACTCGCGCCTCGCAGTGCGGGCACATCATGCCCTCCACCTTCAATGTTTTTTTCATGGTGCTTTCCTCCTTTTTGGTCTCCGCGGCGACGATATCCGTCAGCGCCTCCGCGGGAATGGTTTTTATCGGTTTATCATGCCTCGCGTCGTGCGGCTTGACCAAATTCAGCCGCAGCGCGTTCATGCACACAAAAAAGCTGGACAGCGCCATGGCCGCCGCGCCGTACATGGGCTTCATTTCGACGCCGTAGAGCCCCATGGCCAGAGGGATGCAGACGGCGTTGTAGAAAAAGGCCCAGAACAGGTTCTGATGGATGTTGCGGATCGTCGCCCGGCTCAGGCGGATCGCCGCCGTCACGTCAGTCAGGCGGCTTTTCATCACCACGATATCCGCCGCGTCGATCGCCACGTCCGTACCGGCGCCGATCGCAACGCCGTTATCCGCCACGGTCAGCGCGGGCGCGTCGTTGACGCCGTCGCCGACCATCGCGGTCCTGCCGAGGGTCTTCAGCCGTTCGATCACGCCGGCCTTGCCGTCCGGCAGCACGCCCGCGATCACCTGCGTAACGCCCGCCTGCTTGGCGATCGCCCGCGCCGTCCGCTCGTTGTCGCCGGTGAGCAGCACGGTGCGCACGCCCATCCCGTTCAGCTCGCGGATGGCCTGCGCGGAATCCGGTTTGATCGGGTCCGCGACCGCGATCAGGCCGATCAGTTTGCCGTCGTACGCGAACAGCAGCGGCGTCTTGCCCTCTTCGGCGAGGGCGTTCGCCCGTTCCTCCACTTCCGGGGGAACGAGACCTTTCTCTCGCAGGTATCTGAGGCTGCCGCCCAGCAGTAGCTTGCCGTCCAAAACGGCGCGCAGGCCGTTGCCCGGAAGAGCTTCAAACCCTTCGACATCCGAAAGGGGCAGCCCCTCCGCGGCGGCGGAGACCGCCTTTGCCAGCGGATGCTCGCTGTTCTTTTCCAATGACGCCGCAAGGCGCAGCAGCTCGGTTTTATCCACTTCCGTCGGGATCACGTCGGTGACCTTCGGCTCGCCCTCGGTGACGGTGCCGGTCTTGTCCAGCGCGACGATCCGGGTCCTCCCCGCGCCTTCCAGCGCGGCGGCCGTCTTATACAGCACGCCGGTCTTCGCGCCGACGCCGCTGCCCACCATGATTGCCACCGGCGTCGCAAGACCCAGCGCGCAGGGGCAGGAGATCACCAGCACGGAGATGCCCCGTGCGATGCCGAAGGAAAACGGCTTTCCGGCGATCAGCCAGCCGACCAGCGTCAGCACGGCCAGCGCGATGACCGCCGGGACGAAGACACCGGAGACCTTATCGGCGATCCGGGCCAGCGGCGCTTTGGTGGCCGCCGCGTCCGAGACGGTGCGGATGATCTGCGCAAGCGTCGTATCCTCCCCTACCCGCGTGGCGCGGCACTCGATATAACCCTGCTGGTTCATCGTCGCGGCGCTGACCGCGTCGCCCTCGGCCTTGTCCGCCGGGATGCTTTCGCCTGTCAGGGCGGATTCGTTGACCGCCGTCATGCCCTTGACGATCACCCCGTCCACCGGGATCTGCTCGCCGGGACGGACGACGAAGATATCGCCGGGACGCACCCGCTCGACGCCGACCTCCGTCTCCACGCCGTCCTTCAGAAGGACCGCCGTTTTGGGCGCCAGCTTCATCAGGCCCTTGAGCGCGTCGGTCGTGCGGCCTTTGGATTTCGCCTCCAGCATCTTACCGACGGTGATCAGCGTCGGTATCATGGCCGCGGATTCAAAGTACAGGTTCATGCCGTACTTCATCACAGTCGCGTGATCTCCCTCGCCCTGCGCCAGGATCATCAGAAAAAGCTCGACCAGAGAGTATCCGAACGACGCGCTGGAACCCAAAGCGACAAGCGTGTCCATGTTCGGCGCGCCGCGCAGCAGCGACGAAAAGCCCGAGGTAAAGAACCTGCCGTTGATCACCATGACGGCGACCGCCAGCAGCAGCTCGTACAGGCCCAGAAAAACGTGGTTGTCGAAAGACTTCGGCGCGGGCCAGCCCCACATGCCGTGCCCCATTGAGAAATACATAAGCAGCAGCAGGACCGGCACGGAGAACAGCAGCCGCCTTTTCAGCTTCGGTGTTTCGCGGTCCTTCAGCGCCTCGGCGTCCGCCCAGGAGGGAGCGCCGCCGGCCTTATCCGACTGTTCAGCGCCTTTTTTTGACGCGCCGTAGCCGGCCGCCTCTACCGCCCCGACGATCTCCGCGGGGGAAGCCGTTCCCTCCACGCCCATGGAGTTCGTCAGCAGACTCACCGAGCAGCTTGTCACGCCCGGCACGCCGGACACCGCCTTTTCCACCCGGGCGGCGCAGGCGGCGCAGCTCATGCCCGTGACTTGATATTGTTCCATATGCGGCCTCCCCTACTTCATCAGCTTCTTCAGGATCTCCATCAGCTCGTCGATGGATTCGTCCCGTCCGGCGCGGATATCCCCGGCGACGCAGCTGCGCAGATGGCTCTCCAGCAGCGTCCGGCAGAAGCCGTTCAGGGCCGCCTGCACCGCGGAGGCCTGCGTCAGGATCTCCGGGCAGTAGGTGTCCTCGTCCAGCATCCGCTGCAGACCGCGCACTTGACCCTCGATCCGTTTCAGGCGGTTCATCAATTCGCGGCGTTCCTCTTCACTGCGTATCTTTTTCCGATCCGGGCAGCATGGTTCATCATGAATCGGCGACATGGTATCAGCTCCTTAACAAAATACCCCATCGGGGTATTTATAACAATTGCATTATATACCCCCACGGGGTATTTGTCAAGAGCAAAACAAAAAACGCTCTTTTTCGTCACGGCCGCCTTTCCTTTGAATAGATAACAAACTGATTTCGTTGTTGGTCGTAGGAATAACCGATTTCTGCAAGCTTTGCTTCCAATGCGGCGCGGTCCGCGTTCAGGTCTTCGCACAGCGCGTCAAGCGAAGCGTAAGCATCACGCAGCTTTGTGTTCACAACGCTCATCAGCAGCAGCGGGTCGTCCGGCAGTATCTTCCTCATTCATTCACCCCCCCCCGACGATAAAAGTTGATATACTCGTCGATCACTTCTTCAAAGAACGGCGGAAGATAGATCTCGAAATGCCCGCAGTCATACTTTTTGTACGTCAGCCGTTTCGCTTTGCGGGCGAGCCGTATGGTTTTCTCCGCGGGCGCCAGCATATCCTTCGCGCACGCCGCCACGTAGATCGGCGTGTTGATTTTGCCGAAAAATCTGCCGGGCGAATATTTCACAAATTCCAGCAGCGTTCTGGCGGGCGCGGCGTTGATGAAATCGGCGTCTCCGATATAACGGTGCGTCAGCACCTCATCCGCTTCCATAAAAGCGTTCTCCCCGGACCAGGTCGAGAGCTTCAGCATGACCGGATGGTAGCCCGTAACGCAAGTCAGCAGGTCGGCGATCACGAACGGCGCTTTCCGCAAAATATACTTCAGCCCCACCACTTTGATCGTCGCCATCGTGTTCGTATACGGGCATTGCGCCACCGTCGCCTTTACGTCGTCTCTGTGCGCGGTCAGCCAGACCACGTGGCCGCCGCTGAAGGAGGTGCCGAACAGCAGCAGCTTCTCCGCGTCGATACGGTCGTCTTTCTTGATGGATTCAATGGCGTTTTTCCAGTCCTCCAGCTGCATCCGTACGTTGATGAGCTGCCGTCTGTTGCCGTCGCTGGCCCCGTAGTTGCGGTAGTCGAACAGATAAACGGCGTATCCCGCCGCGGCGAACCGTTCGGCGTATTCGTTCAGGCGCAGCTCGCGCGTGCCGCCGAGGCCGTGTGCCATGACGATCACCGGCGGCTTTTCCGCCGTCTCCGGCAGATAGAACCACGCGGCGCAGCGCGTTCCTTTGGAGTAAAAATCCAGGTCTTCCCGTTTGTAAGCGTGATCCATTTTATCGTCCCCCCTTTGATTGGTTACAGGTCTACTATACACTGCATCCACGTGAAAAACAAGGAAAAAGCGCCTGAAATAAAAATATTCAGGCGTTTTTGAATAAGGGCACGTCAGAAAATCAGGATAACGATACCGGCGACGAGCACCGCGCCGACGATCCAGATAAGCGTCAGGACGCCGCGCTTTTTGAGCACCTGTTTCCACGTCTGGACGAACGGGATCTCTTCCGTGCCCGGGATGACCCAGAATTTGCTGTGGCCCACCCAAAGGCGGTCGATCACGATCCCGTCGTACCAGTTCATGACTTCCAGAAACAGCAGCGCCTGTCCATAAGCCGCCCAAAAGGTACGCGCACCGTTCCACAATCCGACGATCAGCACCAGCGAGACCAGCATGACCAGAAAGAACGGGATTATAAAACGTTTTCGTTTCCGAGCCACCGTCTCGCGGTCCGTCAGCCCCAGTTCAAAGACCTTTTCCTGTACCGGCTTCGGATAGAAATACAATCCGTTCAGCGCGTTGCCGCCCACGCCGAGCTTTACCGTCAGCGTGAAAAGCGCGCAGAACAGTATTAACTGCAGGATAATCATATGCTCCCCCCGGCGCTGGCGGTCTGCAATTGCGCCATGCGGCGGAACACGCCGTTTTCTTTGGTCAGCAGCGCGGCGGGGCTTCCCTCTTCCACGACTCTGCCGTCCGCCAGATGCAGACGTAGGGCGCCATTCCCATGGCCATGGCGACGGCGGAGAGGAACATGCCCAGGAACGTCAGGACTTTGTATTTCCCGGCATAACGGAGCAGCACCGCGATCTCGTTATGTTTCTTTTCTTTCATTGTTACCCTTCTTTCTTCGCTTTGTATCTCAAACGGCTACCGTAAGCCGTTCCACGCTTTTGCCCGCCGCCCACTGCGCGCAGTAGACCGCCGTGCATTTTTTGTATTTTGCGAACGTACACTTCGCTTTTGCCTCGTCGCCGTAGACCTTCCAGCAGCCGACGCATTTGCACGCCTGCGCGCCGTGCCTGATAAAGCCGGAAACGTCCTCCGGCGGGTAGCCGAGGAACAGGCCGACCTCGTGCGGGAATTCCCCGCTTCCCATCAGTCTGCGGCGCAGATACGAAACGCACCTGCCGGGGCTTTCCGGATAGCCGTTTTCTTTCAGGATGTCCCTCGCCGCGCTGTGTTTCAAATCTTCCGCCAGCTTGTTCGGTCGGTACAGATAGAGTAGCGCCCGGTTTTCTTTGCACCGCAGCGGAACGATGCGCAGCCCTTTCACGGCAAACCGCCGGTTGAACGCGCGCAGCTCCTCCCGGAGCGCCGTTTCATCCGTATAAGGGGCAGTAAACATGTTCCCCGTTTTCATTCCCGCCAGCGTCGGCGAGCAGTGCCGGATCAATACTTCTTCTGACAAAGCTGTTTCTCCTTTTCAATGGTTAGCATACGCCAACTTGTTCGTCAAAAAAATAGACCAAAACAATAGTTAGCGGCTGCTAACTACTATTCTATCAGGATCGCGCCGGTTTGTCAACCTTATTATCTCCTCTGCCGACGCTGTTTGCGCTGTCGGGCCACGGCGTTCAGAATAACGCGCAGATCCACGCCGCCAGCGCGGAAGCCGCCGGGAATATGACCAGCAGCTTCAAAAGCTGGCTTTTGATATTGAAGCCATACTTCCTTCCGGCAAGGGCGTCTGCCGTTTCCGGGTAATAATGCTGGAAGAAACGCAGCTTCATCAGCAGGAAATAATCAAAGCAGATCATATCGTAAAGCTTGTATACGGTAAAGATCAGCACAAACCGCAGGAAGAACCGCCAAAAATCAAATCCGTTCCGAAAGCCGTCCCAGACGGCGATCACGCCGACGCCCAGGATCATGAGGAAGGCAAAGACCATCAGCGTCCATCCGACGATCCTGGCGCCGAAGAACAGTTCCTGTTTCCTGGGCAGGATCGCCTCCCTCACTTCCCTGGGAGCCGATGAAAAAAAACTCCTTTTTCTGAATGAAAGCCACGGCCGACAGCAGCATCAGCGATATGGCCGCGCAAAACACGATTGCCAAAAAGACGGTCAACAGCATAACGTCCTCACTTTCCCGCCACGGCCGTCAGCCACGGCTTGTTCGGGTGGCGGTCGATGCGGATTTGCGCAAAGCCCGCCGCTTTCAGCGCCGCCGTGAGCTCCTCGGCGGTGTAGCATTTCATACCCTCGATGATCTTTTCAAATTTCAGGCCGGTTGCGTCCGTACCGTCCGATTCGTTGCAGATCAGGAACGTGCCGCCGGGCTTTAAGATCCGGCAAACCTCGGCGAAGCAGGTTTCCAGCCCCGGCCAGAAATACACGGTTTCAAACGCCGTGGCAAGGTCAAAGGAGCCGCCGTCGAACGGCAGCGACGCCACGTTCTCCCGCAGAACGGCGCACCGCCCCGCCGCGATC
Organism: Clostridia bacterium; assembly: GCA_017428085.1. Classification (GTDB taxonomy): domain Bacteria; phylum Bacillota; class Clostridia; order Oscillospirales; family Acutalibacteraceae; genus RUG806. The sequence goes on from JAFRRP010000060.1 coordinate 6,665, forward strand.
GCTTTTTTGTTGGTCGCCTTCGCCTTCTGCACGGACGTTTCCGAATAGTCCAGCGCCGTGAGATGCGCGTCCGGATAGCGCTTCAGCAGCTCCGCCGCGTTCCGGCCGCCGCCGCAGCCGAGCTCCACGACGGAGGCGGGTTCGATCCCTTCCAAATGCGACATGCCCCAGTCCGCTAATTTCGCGTGGCCGCCGTTCATGCCGTCCACCATCAGCTTGCCGAGAAAGCCCTCCGGTTTTCTCGTCTGATTGACATAATTCTTGAACAGTCCCATGGTTTCCTCACTTTCTGCCGACCAGCAGCGCGGAGCCGGACAGCTCCATCCACGCCGCTTCCCGTTTGGACATGAATTTTCCGGCTGTGGTGTCGATCAGTTCCACGCGCTCATAGCCCATATCCGTAAGCTTTTTCACGAACGCCCGCATATCGCCGTATCTGGATTTTGAAAAGATATCGTGCAGCGCGAACACGCCGCCCTTTTTCAGTACGCGCAGCGTTTCCAGCAGATACGCCTGCCGGTCGCCCGGGATATTATGGTACACGTAATTGCTCGTCACCGCGTCGAAGCACTCGTCCGGGAAATCCAGCTTTGTCGCGTCGCCTCGCTGGAACGAGACGTTGCCCGCGCCCTCCGCCTTCGCGTTGTTTTCGCACAGGGGCTTGTTGAAGGAGGCGTATTCCTTCCCCCAGCGGTCGATCCCGATGAAAGAGGCGTCCGGGTTGCGTTTCGCGCAGGCGATGGCCAGCGCGCCGCTGCCGCAGCCCACGTCCAGCCCGAAGCCGCCCTCCGGCAGTTTGACGTATTCCGCGATCCCCTCGATGATCTGCCGCGACATCTGCCGTTTGCCTTTGTAGGAAAACGCGCGGTGCATCAGGATCATCCAGACCGAAACGCCGAGGCCGACGACCGTGCCGATCAGGAAAACAACGAACAGCACGGTTTTCAGCACGCCGGAAACGAGCCCGGTCAGGCCGAAAAGGATGAATAAAAGGAGAAAGACGGCTATGGCCCCGACGGACGTCAGCACCATGCCTTTGGGCATCCAATTTTTATAGTCCGGTTTCATTTCGTTTTCACCTTCCCCAACAGCGTATTTCTTGCGGCTTCTTCGGTATCGTCGTCCTCCTCGTAGCCGTCGTACGGGGCGGCAGGGTCGACGTACTTTTTCGTAAACGGTTTGCACAGCTCCGCGCGGTGGAGGAACGCAAAGTCGAGATCGTCCGTCCAGCCGGTGTGCCCGGTGATGATCTTCGGCCGGATGTCCCTTGCGCGGAGGGTCCGTTCCAGCGTTTCCAGCGACCGGACCGCCAGCCTGTTGTCCTCCGCCAGCGTGGCGATGAAGCTGTAGCCGCCGTCCGCGCCGAACCAGATCGTGTCGCCGGTGAACAGGTATTCGTCGTCGATCAGGTAGACCATATGGCCCCAGGTATGACCCGGCACGAGCAAACATTCGATTTTGATATCGCCGATGGTAAGGATCTCGCCGTCCTGCAGCGTGATCCTTTTGTTGTTCGTCTTTACCATGGGCAGCTTGTAAAGCCCGTGGATGACCTTCCGTCTCGCTTCGCCGGTCAGGTAGCGGTTCTCGATCTCGCCGATATAGACCGTTGCGTCTTTAAATAGCTGCTCGCTGTCCGTTTCCAGCGCGCCCACGTGGTCGGTATCCTGATGCGTGATGAGGATATGACGGATCGAGGCGGGGTCGATATCGAGCCAGCCCATCTTTTCTTTCAGCCGCGCGTAGTTGTAGCCCGCGTCGATCATGACCGTCGTCCCGTTTTTCGTGTAGAAGAAGATGTTTGCCACCCACTCCCGCACGCAGGCAACGCGCTCGTCGATCCGCCCGGTGTTCAGGGGCTTGAAGATCGCCCTGCCGCGGAACAGCCTGCTCATGCTCTTTTTCTGATTGTCAGAATCTTTTCTTGCCATAGTATCTTCCTTTCTATGCCTTTGTACACCGGAAGCAGCCGATGCCCTCCACCGCGGTCACGGCCGCGTCCGCGTACATTTTCTGTAAGCGCCTGTGCAGCGAATCCCGCGTTTCAAACGGCGGGGTAAAAAACCCCTTGGGCACGTACAGATGGTTGATAAACCAGTCCGTCCGTTTACAGCCGCCCGCGATATAAAAGCAGCCGCAGAAGGTCCCGCCCGGTTTCAGCACCCGGAAGGTCTCCCGGTACGCCGCCTCCTTATCCGGGAAGGCGTGGAAGCCGTTGAGCGACAGCACGATATCGAAGCTTTCGTCAGGGAACGGCAGCGCGCCCACGTCGCCCTGCAGGAAGGAGATATTCTTTATTCCGGCACGGTCGGCCTTTTCCTTGGCCGCGTTCATCATGTCCGCGGAATAGTCCAGGCAGGTGATCTCCGCTTCCGGCAGTTCCCTGAACACCGGCATGGTGAGCACGCCGGTGCCCACCGGCACCTCCAGCAGCTTACCGGTGAAATCCATCGGCACGCCGGAGAGCGCCTGCTCGATATAGCGGAGGTTCTTCTCCCGGTCCATGTTCCACACCGCGCGGCAGATGGCCTTGCCCGGCAGCGTGGCATACGTCATCATGCCGTCGTAAAAGCTCGCGTTATCGCCCGTCAGCCGGTAAGCGCTTCTGATCTGTTCTTTTCTCGTCATACCGTCACCCCGCGAACGTGATCTTCACGATCTTCATTTTAACCAGCCGGTCGCAAAAGCGGATCATCAGCTTGTGGAACAGCCCCACGTCGTTGTAGATGTCCCGGTAGCCGCGCATATAGCTTTTGGCCGTGACAGAGGCAAAGCTCCTGCTCCAGCCGACAAGCGCCCTCTCGTCTTCAAGGGAGAAGAACGCGCCAACGTCCGTGATCCCGGCCTCCTTCAGCCACGTTTTGCGCATCATTTTCGCGCCGCGGGCGTTGCAGGAATCAAACGCCAGCACCGCGCCGGGGAAACAGTCCGCCATCGTCGCGAACAGCTTTCTCACTTCTTCGGTTTTGAAATAGTAGAACACGCCGGCGGCGAAAAACACCGCGCCGCCGGAAGCGTCGATCCGGTCGATCCAGGTATCGTCGTTCAGGTCGCAGGCGATGTTTTCCTCCCGTTCCCCGGCGGGCAGCAGTTCATGCCGGATTTGTATCACGTCCGGCATGTCGAGGTTGTACCCGCGGCAGGTCCCGTTGTCGCACTTGCGGAAGGTGTCGTCCAGCCCGCAGCCCAGATTCACCACGGCGGCGTTGGGATGGTCCTTCAGATACGCTTCCGCCTCGCACCGCAGGTCGTACTGCCGCTGCGCCACCTCCAGCGCGCCGAACAGCCCCGCTGCGGATTCCATCTTTTTTCTCTTTTCGGCAAAGTCGTAATCCAGCGAATCGCAGATCCGATTTGCCTCCGGGTCGGAAAACAGCGTCGGGAACCGTTCGGAGCAGATAAGCCGCCCGAACAACGGGATCACCAGCGTTTCCTGTACGGTGTTCTTTTCAATGTGATATTTCATCTTCTCTTGCTCCTTTTATCCTAAAGCCACGTCCAGCGCCATCATCACGCTGAAGCCGAGGGCAAAGGCGATCACCCCGATATGGGAATGTTCCCCGGCGCTCATCTCCGGGATCAGCTCCTCCACCACCACGTACAGCATCGCGCCCGCCGCGAAGGAGAGCAGATACGGCATGGCGGGAACGACAAGCCCGGCCACCAGCACGGTCAGCGCGCCGAATACCGGCTCCACCGCGCCGGAAAGCACGCCCAGCGCGAACGCTTTGGGCTTGCGTTTTCCCTCCGCGAACAGCGGCAGGGAGATGATCGCGCCCTCCGGGAAATTCTGGATCGCGATGCCCAGCGCCAGCGCCAGCGCGCCGCCCGCCGTGATGTTGGCGGAGCCGGACAGGAGCCCGGCGTAGACCACGCCCACGGCCATGCCCTCCGGGATATTGTGCAGCGTGACGGCCAGTACCATCATCGCCGTTCTCGGCAGGCGGCTTTTCGGGCCCTCCGATTGATCCACGCCCCGGTGCAGGTGCGGGATGATATGGTCCAGCAGCAGCAAAAACAGCACGCCCAGCCAAAAGCCGATAAACGCCGGAAGAAAGGCAAGCTTTTCCATATTTGCCGACTGCTCGATGGCGGGCACGATCAGACTCCAGACGGAGGCCGCCACCATCACGCCCGCGGCAAAACCGGTCAGCGCCCGCTGTACGCCGCGCTTCAGGTCCTTTCGCAGAAAGAACACGCACGCCGCGCCCGCCGCCGTGCCGATGAAGGGGATCAACAGCCCCAGTACTACCGTTTTCATTTTCTGCCGAACAGCCCCTTCTTTTCATAAGGGACGGATTCCATGTAATGACAGGTATAACCCGTTTCGTCGACAGCCGCTTTCAGGGCGGTGGCGTCGACGCCGCTTTCCGTCAGAAAAGACGCTTCGCCGCACCGATGGGACGCGGTCACCTTTTTGGCCTCCGGGATCGCCCTGCGGATCGTGTCGCAGATATGCGCCTCGCACATGCCGCACATCATCCCGTCGATCTTCAGTGTTGTTTTTATCATGTCGGTCTTCCTTTCTTTTTATAGTCGCAGTCGCAGTAAGGGCCGCCGGAGGCCAGCGTGTATTCGCGCACAAAGTCCGCGGTACCGCCCGCTTCGGTCATATCGTAATCCAGATGGCACATCGCCGGGACGAAATCAGACAGCCCCAATTCCTTCATCAGCGCGCAGATGCCGCATTTGAAAAAGCGCGCCTCGTAACCGCTGCCGTCCTCATAGGGAAGAAACTCCATATTCCACGAATACGGGTTGCGGTCCGCGGCGTTCAGCGCGGCGGTCGCTTTCATGCCCGCGATATCCTTTTCGCTGAATTTGCTTTTGCCGCCCAACCGGCAGAACAAGCGCGTCGGCGCGTTCATCATGGCCCGCGCGTAATAGACTGTCAGCCGGTCCACGTCCGGCTTATGTTCCATGCTCAGCAGGAACGAAGCGAACAGCGCGCAGTTCACGATGTTCAGTTTGAAGCGGTCTTCCTTTTCAAATTCCGGGAGCTTTGCGATGATCTCTTTGTACTTCGGCTTCGCCGCCGCTGCGACCCGTGCCGCCTCGTCCTCATTGAAGCCCAGCACGGAAACCAGATGGTTTTGGAACGATTTTCCGTAAAGCGCCCACATGCCCATGGGCATACCGGAATACTTCATATGATCCATTCTCCGATCGTTCTGTCTGAAAAACTGCATTGCATAAAAACATACGGCGCGCAGGATCGTTTCCCGGCGCCGTATGCGTTTGTTGGGTATTTGAAGCGAAACTTCCTGCCGGGCGGAACGGTTTACTTCTTCTGATGACAGGTCCCACTCATCGCGCAGTGCGCGCAGTTCCCGCCGCAGGACGAAACGCCCTTCTTTTTATCCTTCCAGAGCTTCACGACGATAACAACCACAATGGCGATCAGCAGTATCGTGATCAGCACCGTGCCGATGTTCGCCGCCAGCCAGCTCAGCATAAAACCGCTTCCTTTCGTATTCTCAGACCTTCTTCGTCAGCTTGGTGGCTTCCTTGTACTTCTTAAAGAACAGCATATACACCATGCCCGCGATGATCGCCAGCGCGCAGATAAAGCCGATCACGTTGAAATGGCCGGTGAACGCGCCGCCGATCTGGTTGACGCACAGCGAGATCGCGTAGGCGAAGCCGCACTGGTAGCCGATGGCGAACCACGTCCATTTTGCGTTGTTCATTTCGCGCTTGATGGCGCCGATGGCCGCGAAGCAGGGGGCGCACAGCAGGTTGAACACCAGGAAGGAGAAGCCGGTGACGCCGGTGAACGCCGCGTGCAGCGCCTGCCACGCCGTCAGCTCGCCGCCGCCGTAGAGGATACCCATGGTGCCCACGATGTTCTCCTTGGCGACAAGGCCGGTAATGGACGCCACCGCCGCCTGCCAGTTGCCCCAACCGAGAGGAGCGAAGATCCAGGCGATCACGCTGCCGATGCGGGCGAGGATGGAGAGGTCGAGCTCATCTTCCGCCAGCATACGGAAGCCGTCGGCGGTGAAGCCGAAGTAGGAGGTGAACCACACAAGGATAGTGGAAAGCAGGATGATGGTGCCGGCCTTTTTGATGAAGGACCAGCCGCGCTCCCACATGGAACGGAGCACGTTGCCGACCGTCGGCAGATGGTAGGCGGGCAGCTCCATGACGAAGGGGGCCGGATCGCCCGCGAACATCTTCGTCTTTTTCAGCATGATACCGGAGGTCACGATGGCCGCCATGCCGATGAAATAGGCGGAGGTGGAGATCCACGGGCTGCCGCCGAAGATCGCGCCCGCGATCATCGCGATGAAGGGCACCTTCGCGCCGCAGGGGATG
>JAFRRP010000061.1 GCA_017428085.1 Clostridia bacterium
TGTCGGTACCCATGCGCACTCCGACCATCTCGGCGGGTTTGACACGATCCTTGCGGATCCCGACGTTTCGGTCGGCCGGGCTTATCTGAAAGTGTACGACAGCAGCGTGATCAATGAAGAAGAGGTCCGTGAGTGGGACAACCAGGAGGTCTATGACCAGACGGTTGCCGCGCTGGAAGCCAAAAACGTGCCGATCATCAGTGAACCCGACAATACGCCGTTTATGCTCGGCAATTGCAGGATCACGCTGTTGAACACGGAAGACCCGGTACCGACCGGAAAGGTCGGCGAAAACGATCAGTCCCTCGGCGTGCTGGTGGAAACGAACGGCACGCGTGTGTTTCTTGCCGGTGATATGGATGATCTTACCGGCGACGAAACGCGCCTGGCGCCGCAGATCGGCAAGGTGGATCTTTTGAAGGTCGGTCACCACGGCTGCGAAGGCTCAAGCACCCCGGCGTTTTTGCAAACGCTCATGCCGAAGATCTGCGTATTCACGACCGGTGAATACGACCACAATGTTCTTTCACGCGAACGGATTCAGGATATCTGTCATGCGAAAATGTATTTCACCGCACGCGACGGCGGCGTTCTGGCGCTCCCGGGCGAAAACGGCGACGTCCGCTGCTACGGACAGATTCATTAAATGCATTTCCCTGTGAAGTGAAACGAGAAGTTCCCTGTTGATCAAAAAGCCGCCGCTCCGGTTGATCTTCAGCGGGATCGCCGATACAATAAGAAAAAACGAAAGAGGTGCTGAAAAAGGCTCTCGCCGAATATCCGGTGGATCTGATGTTCTCACGGGCGATAATATCGCAAGCGCCACGCTGATAAAGCCCTACGCGCGGCTCGCTATGCACCAGTATATGTCCATTCTCGAAAAGCTCGGCACGCCGGTGGTGATGGTTTACGGCAACCACGACGACGAGCGCACCACCGCGAACAAGGCGTATCAGATGTCCGTTTACGAAAAATACAAGTGCTTTATCGGCTGCGCCGGCGAGGATTTCGGCGAGAGCAACCTGGGTACCTATTATGTGCCGATCTATTCCTCCGCCGATGTAAACAAAATGGTGAACAATATCTGGATGATCGATTCGGGCACCTACAACGATGAAAACGACCTCGGCGGCTATCGCTACGATAACAACGGCATACAATACGAAAAACAGCAATCATTATTGTGAATCGGAAAATAAAAGACACCCATAAAAATGGGCGTCGCTGTTTATGGGTGCGAATACTGCTTCAGTAAATATGCTTCAATATCCGAAACAAAGCGTTCGGCGCTTTGAATTTGCTCTGTAACTTCTTCTTTGGAGATCAGGTAAAAGTCGTCGTAGTCGCTGCTTTGCCGGACGTCTTTGAGCGAATCGATGATATGAGAAAGCCATCCTCGTTTGTTGTGAGCAGGACCACCGGAAAAAACGGAGGTTCCCCCTCTACCGGATCCGGGAAACGGATTAATTCACATTCATAGACGCCCTTTTGTTTTCTGCGCTTCATTTCTTTAAGCGTTTTATCGTTCCGTAAGCGGATTACCCTCTATCTTGTTTGATGCATAAGAGCTTTTCTTTTTGGAGTTTTTCCGCAGTCGGTTGGTGACCGTCGCCGGCAGCTTTACGGAATCGATCTCAAATCGGTTTTTTTCGATTTGCGTGATGGTGTGCAGAATTTCATTCGTTAAGGTCACTTTGAGCATTACTTCAACTCCCTCTTCCAATATTGTACCATAATCCTCCGTATAATTCAACTTGAATCTTCACTAATATTTCACTATTTTTTCACTATTATTCACTGATAAAAAGAGGAGTTGAAAAAACAGAGTCTCAGCGGAGAACTGCCGGATATATACCGATTGGAGTATGATCCAAAAAAAATGACAGCCATCCATGAAGGACGGCTGCATTTTGCTTTCGAGGCTTCTTTTAATAATACTTTTGAATATCTGAGAAAGTAGTCATGATACATAGGAAAAAAACGAGAAAAAGTGCATAAAAAACCAGACGGTTTTTTGACACATCCGCACGGTGGCTGGTTTAGATTGCCAGCGCGTATTCGTATGTAATCCGTTGGATCTGCCCCGGATTCTTCCAATTGGAGCGGGTAAAAGTTGTATGTCGTACGGGGCACATGACGTTGACCATCTGGCCGCCGACGGAACCCGCCTGCTTGGAGGTAAGGTCGCCGTTGTAGCCCTGCTTCAGAGACACGCCCACCTCGTTGGCCGCTTCCATCTTGAATCGGTTGAGAGCGTCCTTCGCGCCGGGAACGAGAGTCTTGTTGCTCGCCATCTTGTTTCACTCCTTTTCGCAAACCGTTTCGTCGCGTTTGCAATAGTAGTGTTCGCCTGCAATGCATAAATATGATTAGAAACTTTTACCGTTCCGCTGCGTTGTATTCTATCATGGCGAAAGAATTATTGTTGAAAAATGATTCAACGGATTGGACCTGCCAAACCAGTTGCGTCGTCGATGTATTGTTCTTCGCAAAAAAGCGCTTTGATAAACAAATCAGATCGTTTGTTCGTTGTTTTCCGGTCAGATAAAACGATCGTCCGGAAATCCGTCATGATCCGCAAAAAAAACAGGATAATCGCGGCGGATATCCTGTCCCTTTTGGGAATATGTGATTTGGGAAATCGAAAAGAAAAACTGTTTTGATTGTAGTTGAGCGCGTTTTTCAGACTGCGTTCTTACTCAAATCTTCCAATCCGACGGCAGCGCGGAGAATGAGGCGAGCGTCCGAAGAGGAGACTCCCGGAGTGCCGTCGACATCGCAGGCAAGGTATTCGGCGGAGCCCTCCTCAAAACTTTCCAGTCTTACGGATCTGCGCAGCGCCAAACGAGCGTCTGCGGAGGTGACTTTCCCATCGTTATCCACATCGCCCGGTCGTCTTGTCTGCGGGACAGGCCGCGGATCGGACGGTTGCCCCTCCGCAGTCCCTTGTACGATAACCGGCGTGCCCAATCGTGCGCCGTCCGCTCTGACTGCGTCGATCCGAAATACATACTCGCTTCCTGCGTTCAGATCCGGAACGGAGAACTCTTTTTTCTCCGTTTCCCCCACAAGCTTGGTTTCCGATTCTGTGGTGTATTGGTAAATCTTGTAAACTGCAGCGTCCGGGGAGCCGGTCCAGTTCAGGGTGATCGCCCCGTCTTTTGAAGTGCATGAAGCCACGTCTTTCGGTGTTTCAGAAACATTTTGGCATTGTGCGCGGAGAGATGCGGAGCGTAAGCTCACACTTTTCCCTCCCGCGGTTTCCGCCGTGATATAGAACACGTATTCAGAACCAGGATAGAGGTTTGTGACCGTGTAATCCGTGTTCGCGGTTTCACCCACGAGTACGGTTTCCGTGTCGCTGGTATACCTGTAGATCTTATACTGCGCTGCATTCTTCGATCCTGTCCAGGTCAAAAGTATGCTGCCGGTGGCTATTGCTGCCGCGTTTAACTCCACTGGCGCGGGCGGAATGCTTTCGCAAACGGCGCGGGCAATAGTAGATTTCCCGCTCACGCTTTTTCCGTCTTCGGTTTCCGCCGTAACAAAGAACAGGTATTGCGCCCCCGGATAGAGATCGGTGACCGTATATTCCGTTTTTGCGGTTTCACCCACGAGCACGGTTTCCGTGGCGCTGGTATACCTGTAAATTTTATACCGGGCGGCTTTCTCGGAGCCGGTCCAGGACAAAGAAATGCTGCCGGTGGCCACTGCGGAAGCCGTTAAATCTGTTGGCGCGGGCGGAATGCTCTCACAAACGGCGCGCGCAGAAAGAGATTTGCTGCTCACATTTTTGCCGTCTGCGGTTTCCGCCGTGACAAAGAACACGTATTCAAATCCAGGATTGAGATCGGAGACCGTGTACTCTGTTTTTTCGGTTGCCCCCATAAGCACGGTTTGCGTGGCGCTGGTATATCTGTAGATTTTATATCGCGCGGCTTTTTCTGAACCGGTCCAGGTCAGGCGCAGACTGCCGGTGGCAACAGGGGTGACTGTTAAGTCGGCAGGGGCGGGCGGTATGCTCTCGCAAACTGCGCGCACAGGAGCAGATCTGCTGCTCACATCCTTCCCGTCTGCTGATTCCGCCGTGACAAAAAACAGATACTCCGCCCCCGGGTAGAGTTCGGAGACTGTATATTCCGTTTTTGCGGTTTCTCCGACGAATAAGGTTTCCGTGGCGCTGGTATATCTGTAGATTTTATATCGCGCGGCTTTTTCTGAACCGGTCCAGGTCAGGCGCATGCTGCCCGTCGATACTGCTGCCGCGTTTACGTTTGCCGGCACCGGCGGAAAACTTTCGCAAACAGTGCGCGCAGAGAGGGATCTGCTGCTCACATTTTTGCCGTCCGCGGTTACCGCTTTGATGAAGAATACGTATTCAAAACCGGTATTGAGGTCGGATACCGTGTATTCGGTTTTTGCGGTTTCTTTCACAAGTACGGTCTCCGTGGCGCTGATGTAGCGGAAAATCTGATAACGCGCCGCATCCTGTACCTTACTCCACTGTACCCGTATCTTGCCGGTAGCCGTGGGCGTGGCCGTTACGTTCTTCGGTCTTTCTGGGAAGCTGCGGCTCACACAGATGGCGGGATACATGGAAATCGCGCTTTCCCATCCGTCTTCGGATACCGCGCTGACACAGAAGTAATACGCCACGTCGACTCCGAGGTCTTCTATGGTGCAGGATGCGTCTTTTGTTTCCGCGCAGTACACAACGGTATCGGCGTCTTTATATCGGTAAATCCGGTATTTTCCCGCGCCTTCCACCGGCGGCCATTGCAATGAGATGGCTCCGGTCCCCGCAGACGAGGCCTCCACTCCGTTCGGTACCGAAACGAAAGAACGGCACTGCGCGGAAACGATTTGAGATTCGTCAGTGATCTCACGTCTGCCTTCTATCGTACGGAAGGCCGCCACGCGATAGGAATAGGAAACGCCGGGCGAGAGGTTTCTGTCTATCAGGGTGGGGGAATCGGAGGTTATCGTTTCTTCCGGCGTATCGGCGCCGGCACGGAACCGCTGAAAAATATATCCTTCCGCGCCGTTGACCACGGCAGACTTAACGGTGAGCTCACCGGTGGCGGTGGCTGTCGTTTTAACATGCTGCGGCGCAGGGAGCACGTTTGATATCAGTTGAGACAGATCCGTCAGTTGGATCGCAGGACGGATCCCGTTGTGTGTAACGCCGGGATTATAATGATAGTATACTTCCCCTGCCGGCGCTACCATACAAACGTCTTCCGAATGGTATCCCGGCGAACGCAGCAGCCACGGAACGACATACGACTTGTCCTTCCGCTTGAAAGAAATGCCCTGTATCCCGGCGTAGTCCGTTGCATGGACATTGGCGCGTGTGTCGTTGCTCTGCGCAAGCGCGTAGCCGGAACTTGTCATGTCGTTATAGGAGAGCAGAAATACCCGGTCGGTGGAATCTTCAGCGGAAAAACGATTGTTGTAACCGTAGTTTTTCAGGTGTGATGCGGCGATCAGGGCTTTCTCTTCCTCGGTAAACGCCGTATTGTAAAATACAGAATTCAGCCAGCTTCTTACCGTGGAGGTGCTCCAGCTGTTGGCGGGGATCGTGCAGGCTTGATCTGTAAACAGATAGTAGGTTTTTCCGTTGATCGTTTTACCGTTTTCCACGGGATACAATGAGAAATTGAAAGGCTGGGCGTCCAGTACCATGTCGCACAGCAGCAGGTTCCCCTCGTTCAGCACCCGCCATTCCACCGGTTCAAAACGGAACCAGTAAACGACGTTCGGCTCATAACCGTTATCATCCTGATAGGAGTAGGATTTTGTCTGCGGGTAGTAGCAGTAAATGGGGCGGTAAGCGGAGAACGTGACGGCCCGGTATCGCGTGCCGTCCAGAGTGATATCCGCCATTTTCATGTAATCCGAAACGGTCTGGGTGCCGGGTTCTCCGGCGCCGTAGGAATAACCGCAGGAGCGTAAGGCGCCGGGTTTCAGCGCGGCGTTCAGGCGTTTGATAAGCGCATTGTCCTTTACCTGCGTCTGTGGGTAGGAGCCGAATACGAAATGCTGTTCCTTCTCAACTGCCGCGGGAAACGTTTCGTCTGTTTTTCCGCTTGGACGCGTTCCCTGACGGAAGCCGCAGTAATCCGCAAGCATTTCCTGAAGGTTACAGAACTCTCTGGAATTATCGCAGGCAAACGGTTTGCAGAAAAACTCGCTGCCGGCGACCACGTCGGGAACGGCTCGGACGACGCCTATCACGGGATCGAAAATATAGTAACCGTCGATCAGATGGAACAGGGCGGCGTGGTGGTTGCCGGAACCGGAATACGCCGTCGAGTCGCCGCAGGAGATCACATACGCCTCAATGCCGATCGCCCGTGACATGACCATACACGCGGAGGCGTAGTTCAGACAGTCGCCGATTTTTGTCACCAAAAGCCCGTACGCTTCGCAAACCGCCGCAGCGTCCATGGGCGAGCTGTAGCTGATCGTCTTCCCGAGCGTTTTGTACAGTTCCTCGGTAACGCCGTTGGGACGATGGTATACGCCGTCTTTCATCAGATACCCGTAAATCGCGCAGACCTTGTCAAAGGTGGACATGTTTGGGGTGAGAATTTTGCCGAGGATATCCTGCACCAACGTATCAAGCGGCCCGTATCCTGTTTTGACAGGCTGTCCGAGCGGCGTTTCGTTTAGCAGAGCTTCTTTCTGTTCAACGCTTAATTCTTTCACTGTAAGGTTATCGATAAGGGTCGCTTTAACTGTCAACTTTATATCCGGCACAGCAAAAACCATTGCGATACAAAGCAGTAAAGCAAAAACTCGTTTCATTGATAGTTTCCCCATTTATTCGTTTTTTTTCTTTTTGGAACTGATTGCAGTATAGCATTCTCTTCCGGGATTGTCAATCGAAAGGAACTGTCTTTATCATTGTCATGACTTTTTCTTTCGTTTAACCAAATAACAAATCAGCAGGGCAGACGTATCCGCGATGACCAAAAACGCCAACCAGCTGAACCCGACGCAGATGGCGTAGGCCGGTTTGCTTCCGTTGAGAATAACGTTGTTCATGATAAAAATAACGATATGATAAACGCCGATGGCGATGACCGCGCCGATGCCGCAGGAGATCGCCGGCTTCTTGGCGGGCAATTTTTCAAAACCGCCCATGGCCCAGGCCGCATATACCGCGTAAAGGCTGACGATCAGTCCCATCACGGCTGTCAGCGCGAAATACAGTCCCACGTTTTCCCACTTGCGGAACACGTCGCGGGCAATCACGCCCAGCGGTATAAGGGCGACGGCCATGACCGGCAGCAGTACCGTGAGTTTGTGTTTTTTGAAGCAGACGAGCGCCGCCAGCGCGCTGAACAGCACCGCGGCAGTGACCAAGCAAAGGCATATCGCGTACCATACGCCGCTGATTTGGCTCCATTCGTTCGGGTTCAGCAGGGAAGTCCGTTTTACTTCGTTCAGCGTTTTGCCTTCGTTGTAGCGGGTCACGCCCTGCGCGTCGAGTTTTTCCCACAGCGCCGCATTTGCCCTGATCCAGCCCAAAACGTTGATCCCCCGGCGGTATGCGCCGACTTCCGCGCACGCTTTATAGTATTCCCAACTCGTGCGGGAACGGTCGATGCGGGCGGCGGCTTCGGTATTTCCGGCGGCGTTCGCCTTTTCGTATGCCGCGTCCCACAGGGCGTCCATCGCTTTTGCGTCCTTGGAGGTAACGCCGTGCAGGGAGGTCGCCATGTTCTGCCCGATCGCAAGGTGGCCTTCCGCGTTCCCCGCGTGGGCGGTGATATAATCCAGAAATTCGCCGATCTCCGCCGCGCCCTCGCCGTAATACGCGGCAAGGAAGCCGTCGCGCAGGCCGACGGGGTCCGCCTCGTCCGGGTTTTGCAAAAAGCGGGCCAGCAGATACGCCCGCAGATCCGCGAACTCGGTGTTGCATTCGCCCGCGTAGTAAGCGCCTTCCTCGTAGACGCCCACGACGCTGTTCCGTACGAAGGCCTGAATGTTTTTCTGCAGTACGCCGAAATTCGGGAAGAGTCCCAGCGTCGCGCTGTAGTTGGTGGTATAGTCCCAGATGTACAGGCGGTCCGAAAGGGCGGCCCAGTCCCGCAGGTCCTGCATAAAGGCGGCGTTCTCCTCGCAGGCGGGGTCGTCCAGCGCATGGGCAAAGCAGCACTCGATGGAGCACAGCCGCACGCATACGTTGTCTTTGGGGGTGATCCCCACCGGCGCATGACGGGTATACTGATAGGCGAAGGTGTCCACCACCACGTCCGGGTGATCCGATGCCGCCACGGCGTCCGCGATCTGGTTCACGAACCACAGCATCAGGCCGCTCTGGCCGCCGTAGCGCTCGGCGATGGCGGCGCAGTTTTCACAGGTGCAGTAGTTCTGGTTGTCGTCCTGCGTCACGGAGATGATATTCAGAGGGGCCGTCTCGTCGTAACCCTCGTCGATCAGCCGCAGCACGTCCTCGATGGCGCGGTTCACCACGTTGGGGTTGGAAAGGCACAGCTGGTCCGCGATGCGTTTGCCGTCTTCCTGCAGCGCGAAATACTCCGGGTGCGATTCCAGCAGCTCGTTTTCGGGCACGATGGCGGTGGTAAGGGAATGGCAGAAGGTGATATAATTCACTTTGCCGCCCATCTCCGCCGGGATGGGGCTGTAGATGCCGTTCAGCCCGTTGGCCACGGCGAAATCCGGGTCGTGGGGGCTGATCCAGTCCGTATCCGCGTATTCCAGCGCGGGGACGTAAGTCTTTTCGTAGCCCGCGGGCACGGCGATCCGATCCACTTGACCGACGGTCTTCACGTCCGCGGAATACAGATTGACGCCGCAGAATTCCCGTAAAAAGGCGTACGCGCCGTTGAACAGGCCCCGCGCGTCGTCGGCGTCGATATACAGATTGCCGTCCGCCCCGAGCCTTACGGTATAGCTGCCGGTTTTGGCGTCGCCCCCGGTGACGGACAGCACGATGTACGCGCCGACGTCGTTATCTTTGCCGTTCTTCTCCAGATAATCGACCGTGCCGACGGCGAGGATCTCCGGCGTTTCGCCGGTGGCCTGCGCGAGATAATCCGCCAGCAGGTCCGCCGCGGCGGTCTCGCTTTCGTTCGCCCGGTCGGAGAGAAGAAGGCACAGGGATTTCCCGCTGCCGGCGGACCACAGCACCGCGTCTTCGGACGAGGTCCCCATGGTCGCTTCCGGCTCTGTCGCGGCGGGTTCTTCCGTTGGCGCGGCAGGCGGCGCAGTTTCCGTCGTTTCCTCCGCGGCGGGTTCTGTTGCGGCGGCAAGCGATGCGCCCGCCGGCAACATGGTGAGCAGCAGCAGGGCAAGAATCAGTACCCATGCCAGACGTTTTTTCAGTTTCATAAAACGGCCTCCGTTTCCCTGCTATGCCGCGTACGATGCGGCAAACAGACGTTTCCAGAATGCAGCGAATAATCGAATGATTTTTATTAAAAAATGAATCGGAGCGGCGTCCGCCCTGCTTTCGCCGAAGGTCAGCGTCACGTTCAGGTCCGCAGGCGTGCTGTAATCGTCGATGAATCCTCCGGCAAGCGACTCCAGCAGCGCCAGCGCCATCCGTTCCGCCAATTGGCGCGTCCACACGGCGGGCCGCAGTGTGGACAGGGCGGCGGCGCCCTCCGCTTTGATCCCCATTGCCGACGCCAGCGCGCGCAGGTCGCTTTCGTCCGCGGCGCTTGCCATGGCGGTGAGGATCGCGCCCTCCAGGCACGTCAGCAGCAGCCGCGTGTCCGCCGCGTTGCCGGCGGCGTCCTCGTCCCCGTAAAAGAACCCGTACATCAGTTGGGCGGCCACCTCATACGGCTTTTGATGATCGGATCGCGGGACTTCAATATGATAGGGCGCAAGCGCCGCCTCGATGCTCGGGCCGTCGCCGGTATCGTAGATATCCTGTCCCACCGCCGCGCCGAGCCGCGCCGTGAGCTTTTCCGCCGCGCCGTACGCTTTGGTGCCCTCCTTGAGCTTGAACCACCGGGCCAGCCGGTTCACGGAGCCGATATTCCGGTTCAGCCATTTGCACACGCCGCTGACGAAGTATCCCTTCGCGTAGCCGGAAAAATCCTCCGCCAGCGCCGCCTTCTGCGCGTCGGTCAAAAAGTTCGGCAGCAGGGAAGCGTCAATGTTCGTAATAAACCGGCTTTCCACTTCCACGGCCTTCCACTCCACCGTCAGCATCCGGTAGGTGTTCGGGGAGGAGATCAGCGCGCCGGTCTGGATATCGTACAGCGTATTGCCGCGGTCGGAGACCGTGGAAGAGATATCATTGGCGTGGATGTGGCCGGTCAGCACCGTGTTGATCCCATGGTCGGCGAACCACGCGGCGTAATACTGCCAGTTGTCGATCATCGGCTGCAATTCGTAATGGGGCAGCAGGCTGTGGTGCATCATGGCGATCATCTGTCTGCCGTCTTTCCTTGCCTGTTCCGTCTGTTCCTTGATCCAGCGGAACACCGAACTGCCGATCCTGCCGTCGTCCTCGCCGTAGAGGCAGGAATCCACGGCCAGCAGGCGGTAGTTATGGTCCAGATCGACGGTATAGGAGGCGGAACCCTCGTGGCGGCACAGCGCTTCGTCGTAGCCGAAGTCGGCGTAGATCTCCCGGAATTCCTCCATGGAGATCCTGTCCTCGCTGCTTGCGGCGGCGCAGTCGTGGTTGCCGACGATCACGTAGATCGGCTTGCCGCTTTCGCGTTCCGCCCGGCGCAGGTATTCCGCGAACGCCAGATGCGAGGCCCGTTTGCCGCAGGTCAGGTCCCCGGCGATCAGCAGGCACGCCGCGTCGGAGGCGGCGAATTCCGCCAGCATTTCGGCAAGGATCGCCTCGGACTCATAATTCATCTGCCCCTGTGTGGAGGCGTAGCCGAAGGTGTCCGGGTCAAGCATGTGCTCCGTATAGGTATCGGTCGGCTCTCCCAGATCCGCCGCGCACTGGAAATGCGTGTCCGCCGCCGTCATGAGCTTCAGCGGTCTGTCCGTTGCGCCCGCGGCAAGCGGCAAGGCCGCGGCGGCGACGCACGCCGCCAGCAGGCAGGCAAGTATCTTTCTGCATGATCTTCGCATCATCTCATCCCCTTGATCCGGAACGGTCAACAGCCGGAACGACGCCGCTGCCCCTGCGCCGGACCGCGGGACGTTTGCGGCGCCGGGAGGCGGCTGTTATCGATCGGCCGGTTCCTGTTTTGCTCGTCTATTTTGCCTTCCCCGAAAAATGGGTCGATTTTATTTTACACGAAGAAAGCGGGATTTGCAAGTTTTTACGGCTGATTATAAGGAAAGATTATCGTATTTTTGTTTTTGTCGGCCCCTGTTTCGCTCGGCAGGGGCCGTTTTTACGATTAAATATCGACAATATGATTGATTTTTTCCTTAGGTGTTGTTACAATTATGAACAGCGGGGTGTTGATATGAATGTGATAAAGAATTATCTCGGTAAAGGCGCAGGCATACTGAAGGACGTCAAAACCTACTGGAAAAAACCGCCGGAGGGCAAGTACATGACCTTCCGGGAGATCATGGCGTATTCCGTGGGCGGCTTCGGCGCGTATTCCGTCTTTACGATGGCACAGGCTTTGCTGCTGTCCACCACCAACGTCATCATCGGCAACACCATCGGCATCCAGCCCATGCACATGTACGTGATGTATCTCATCTCCGTCATCACGAACATTCCGCTGACCATGGTGCGGGCCAACATGGTGGACAACGTCAAATACAAGGAGGGCAAATACCGGCCCTATCTGCTGCGTATGGGCATCCCCACCATCGCCATCTCCCTGCTGTTCGTTTTTACGCCCTACGGCAGGATAGGCTATCTCGGCAGCTGTATCCTGATTTTTATTTACAACTTCGGGCTGCAGTTCTTCTATAACTTCTTTTATGACGCCTATGAGAACCTGATCCACGTGCTTTCGCCCAATTCGCAGGAAAGAACGAACGTCACGGCGATCAAAAGCGTGATCTACTCGCTTTCCCCCACGATCACCAACTTCGTCACGCCGCTGATCGCCAACAAGGTGGCCGACGGCAATATGTACGACCTGAGAGTGTACCAGTGGCTCTACCCGTTTATCGCCGTCATCGGCGTGTCGCTGATCATTCTGGTCTACGCCCGGACGGAGGAAAAGATCGTCATCGCCAAAACGCACCCCATGAAGATCAAATTCATGGACGCGCTGCGGGAGGTGGCGAAGAACAAGTATTTCTGGATCATCTCGCTGGCCGGGTGGCTGGGCTTTTTAGAGACCTGCACCTACGTGGTGCTGCAATGGCTTTATAACTACGCGCACCTGTGTACGCCGGAGCAGTACGCCTTCGTCACGTTGATCCGGGGCACCGCGTACACCTGGGGAATGGTGCTCGCGCCGTTCGCGGTCAAAAAATGGGGCAAGAAAAAGGTGCTGATCGCCACCAACCTGGTCAACATCTTTTTCCTCGCCCTCGTCTACCCGATGATGGGCTCCATCTGGACCGTGCTGATCTGCATGTATTTCAACTCCATCGCCGATTCGTTCATTCTGGTGCTCAACCCCGCCATTCAGGCGGATATCCGCGATTACCAGCACTATAAAAGCGGCGAACGGATCGACGGCATGTTCGGGGCGGTGGCGATGATCGGCTCGTTCATCACCATGGCCACCAGCTCCGTGCTGCCGGCCGTTTATGAAAAATACGGCATCTTTTCCGGCAACGGCTACGAGAACATGTACGACGTGCTGTACGACGTGGACGTGCTGTATAAGCTGGTGGGCGTCCTCGTGATCCTGTCCGCCGTGGGCGCGGCGCTGAACCTGATCCCGTATTTCTTTTACGACCTGACGGAAACGAAGCAGAAGGCGATCATCAAGATATTGCAGATCCGCGCGATGTTCGAGGACTACGGCAACGGCGTGCTGACCGACGGGGACATGCGCAGCGCGATGACGGTCATCCGGGACGCAAAGAAAGCCGTTGCCGACGGAACGGCGGACGTGGCGGCGCTGAAAAAACGAAAAGCGCCGAAACAGGAGATCCGCGCCGCCGTCAGGCGGAACGAGGACTGTGAGATCGCCAACGCCGTGCTGGGGGAGCTGGAGCGCTTTTCCACCCCCGCGGGGCAGGATAAGCTGGCCCGCGCAAGGCGCGTCGCGGAGACCGGTATCGAAGGCGTAGAAAAGACGGACGCCGGCGTTCTCGCCGCCGCCACAGCGCTTCCCTCCGACACCCATCAGGACCGCCTGATCCGGAAAGAAGCCATCGCGGACGCCCGGCTGGCGCTGCGCTGCAAAAAAGCCGCCGCGAAGTATTATCCGGACGGCATAAGGGAATTCGACGAAGCACGGCTGACCGATCTGTACGAAACGGAAAAGTCCCTGCAGGAGCAAAAGGCGGCGCTGCTGAAGCAGAAGGCGGACAAACGGGAGATCGCCGACCTGTCCGCAAAGCTGCGCGAGGCCGCCGCGGCCATCAAGGCGCTGCAGGAGGAATATCAGCATTATCTGGAAAGCACGAAGGTGCTGCACGAAGCGAAGAAGTACGTCGCGCAGGCGGATAACTACGCCAGATTCGGCGAGCTGGACGACATGTATCAAAGCGCGAACGATACGGCTGCAGAGGAATAAAGCAGGCTGTATCGGCGGAAAGGGGGACGCCCCGGTATGGATCATCGTACGGATCGTAAGGCAAACCGTCGGAAACCGATCGGTACGTTGCTCTTTCTCAAAGAACCTCTCAGCTTGCCGAACATCGTCGGCGCGATCATGATCATCGGTTCCGCCGTCGCCAGTACAATTAAAAGCGGGATATGATCTGGTAGAAGGGAAGTCGTTCCCTGAACGCTTCATCGGAAAAACGGAAAGACAGTATTGTGTTTTCGGCGTGTTTTTGCTATCATATAACGGAAAGGATGGTGCCCTGTGAAGAAAACACTTTTCAGATCCATATGCATTTTGCTCAGTCTGGTCCTTCTTTCGGCGGCGATCGCGCCGGTTGCCCGCCCGGTCGCTTCTGCGGCGGGGCAGGAAGAAGGGCCCGTTGCGGAGATCTATCTCTGCGTTTCCGGGATCTATTTCCCGTACTACTTCTTCGGCCACGCCTGGATCTGTATTTCCAATATCAGCGGGGAGCCGTTCACGGTCGGCGCGGTGACTTTGGCGCCGGGGGGAATGATGAGCGTGGGGCTTCATTCCGACGCCGGCATGACCTATAACCGGGAAATGAGCCGTTTCCGCGGCCGCACGGTGAGCGCCGTCCGGCAGCAGATCAACGCGGAACAGCTGCAAAACGCGGCGCGTGAGATCACTTCCTCCAATTGGGACCACTATCTGCTGTTCACGCACAACTGCACGCATTTTGCCGCGGCAGTATGGAAGGCCGCGACCGGCGTCCGCTTCAATACGGCCGTATTTCCGTTTATCCTGAAATCGCAATTGCCGGCGGATCAGACGGTGTCTCTGTATATCGGATGAAAATCCGCGGCGCGCCCCGAAAGGCGGCCCGGTATCATTACGCGTTTTGGTAACGTAAGCAGGAAACAGCCCTCCGGAAGGAGGACTGTTTTTTCGCTTTTTATTCCCCGCAGAAAGCCGTCTGTTCTTTTTTTGTTGCAAAAAACGGGACGATTTGATATGATGAGGACAGAAAGCAAGCCGGAACCGCTGTGAACGACCAGGAGGCCCGATATGCAGATTGCCATTTGCGACGATGAAGTACGGGAGATCAATAAGCTGTATTCGCTTATCGAAGACTACGCGCTGAAAAAGGATTACCATATCCGATGCAGCCGGTTTTCGACAGGGCGGGAGCTGCTGAAGCAGGATCGTTTCGATCTGTATTTCCTGGATTATATGATGGATGAAATGAACGGCGTGGAGCTGGCGCAGGCGCTGAAGGAGAAGTTCCAAAGCGGCGTCACGATCTGCTACCTGACGAATTACGAA
Source organism: Clostridia bacterium (assembly GCA_017428085.1). Classification (GTDB taxonomy): domain Bacteria; phylum Bacillota; class Clostridia; order Oscillospirales; family Acutalibacteraceae; genus RUG806. The sequence continues at coordinate 14,934 of JAFRRP010000061.1, forward strand.
TCCGCGGCGTTGGAGGTCATCAACCGGCGGATCTACGCGGACGGCTTTCTGAAAAAGCCGGTGGCCCCGGCGATGCTGTATGAGAAGCTGGAACAGTTCTACCGGGCGTCCTTTGCGGACCGGCTGGAGCTGAAAAAGGGAAAAGCGTTCCGGACGGTCTATACCAAAGAGATCCTTTATATCGAAGCCGACCGCAAGCGTTCCCTGCTGCATTTCGCGGATCATACCGAGGCCTACAATTATCTGCTGTCCGATCTGGAAAACAATGTGCTGCCCGGCGAGGTATTTTTCCGTATCCACCGTTCCTTTGTTGTGAACATGCAGCACGTCGTATCCTACGACGGAAAAGGCGTTACCCTGACGGACGGGACCGTTCTGCCGCTGAAAGCGCGGAATTTCCGTGACGTCTACCGGAACTATCTGTTCCGGTCTGGCAACTGACCGGAGGTGAGACCATGACCGATATCAGTATCGTACTGGGGCATTCCCCGGTGCTCTATGCCGTGCTTTCCGCCGTCAACATGCTGGCGATCCTGCTGTATGTCATCCTCGGCGCCAACGCTGTGTTCCGCGTGCAGCCCGGAAGAAACCGGATCCTTTACGCCGCGGCGGGGATCCTTGCGCTGATCGGCGGGGGACTTCGCCCCTTTGCCTTTTCCGCCTCGCTGAACGCCGTAAGGATCTGGAACGTCTGCACCACGCTGCTTCCTTTCGTCTGCGTCGCGTTCCTGTACCCGAAAAAGTCGATCTTCAAGGCGATGTTGGCGGCGTTTTCCTATGAATTCGTGGAGGCGGTCAAATACGTGCTCCTGCTGTTGTTCTTCCACTACGATAACGACGACGTCAACGACCCGCTGGAGCTGACGCTGGAGCTGGCGCTCCATATCGCGGTGCTGCTGTTGCTGCTGTGGCTGACGCTGCGGCGCACAAAAAAGACCATGCAGCCGCTGTCCGTCACCCGCATGGGGGCGACGCTGTACCTGCTGATCGTGGCAACGCTGGTGGTCTTTACGGTCTCCCTGGCGCTGATGGGTTCGGCGTATACCGAGGAGGCGCACGCCCAGTTCGCGTTTACGCTGCTCAATATCCCGCTGTTCGCCGCCACGGTGGCCTACGCCGTGTTCTCGCTTTCCAGAAGCAGGCAGCAGGAGCAGAACTATAAACAGCAGCTGGCCCAGCAGATCCGGCACTACGCCATGATGGAACAGATGAACGAAGACCTGCGCGCCTTCCGTCACGACCTGCCGAAAATGCTGCGCCCGTTCGTGGCGTACGCCGAGGGCGAGCAGACGGAACAGGCCAAAGAGATCGCGCAGATGCTCAGCAGCTTTACCGCCGCGCAAAGCGTCCGGTATAACACCGGGAACTACCGGCTGGATACGGTGCTGTTCTGCCAGCAGCAGATCGCGCAGAAGGATAACATCACCATCAACTGGACCTTCGGCAGCGTATTCCCCGCGGAGGGCATCGAGCCCGACGATATCTATACCATTTTCCCCAACGCCCTCGACAACGCCATCGAGGCCTGCCGCAAGCTGGAAAAGCCCTGCGAGATCACCGTCGCCTCGCGCATCCGCCGCAACGAGGTGCTGGTCACGATCGCCAACCCCGTGGCGCGGCCGGTGAACGCGGTGAACGGCGTCCCGCAGACGGACAAGGCCGATAAGCGCCTGCACGGCTACGGCTTCCGCAGTATGAAAAAAGCCGCCGCGAAATACGGCGACGACAATCTGGATTTCCTTGTCGAGGACGGCCGGTTTATCCTGCGCTTCAACCTGAAATTCAAAGAAGATGACGACGCCTGACCGCGGCGCAATGCGCCGCAGGCGCGAGGTGTCGGGTGGGAGATGCTTTCGTATGCCGGCGGGATCCCGAGATTTTCAAACCTTAAGCCCGACGCCTCAAGCCTGCGGGCCAACGTCCCGCCCGGTCGTTCGTTCCCCGGAAAACGCCGTCTGTTCCCTTTGATATTGACATTCGCGGGATTTATGTTAAACTGAAACCATCAGGATCGCCGGGGCGGCGCCCCGCGGTCTGCCGATCATAGGAAAAGGAGAAGAAACCATGACACGCTCAAAAAAAACGTTATCCGTTTTACTGGCGCTCGTGATGCTGCTTTCGCTGGGCGCGCCGGCGCTGGCGACGGAGGAAGAGCCGGACTATGACTGGGTCACCATCCCCACCTCTTCCGAGGGGCTGAACGAGGGAGAGTATTATCTGAATCTCTCGTCGATCCTGCTGGCCGATCCGGGCGACCCGCAGAAATCCAGGGATTATTATGACGCGGCGTGCGCGGGCGCGTGGGAAGCGGATCACGAATACCGTGTGGTCCGTGGTTCGTTTGAGGTGCCCGCCTCCATCAGCGAGACTGGGGAAGCCTACACGGAGACGCTGGAAGCGAACCCCTGGATGTATGAGACATACGTCATGCAGGCGGCGCGGCCCAACTGGACGCCGCTGCCCAAATCGCCCGAAGGCCTTTCCGAAGGCGCGTACTATATTTCCGTGGAAGAGCTCTTCCAGTTCATCAGCGTCAGCGACGACTCCGTCAAGCAGGTGTACCGCGGCGCGTCCTATGCCGTCGATCTGGACAGATTTGTGGTGCAGATGACCGCCGAGATCGGCGGCGCGCCGTTCGTGGTGGAATCCAAACAATTCCTGATGGGCGTGCGGGAGACGGATATCGACTGGATCCCCGTGCATTTTTATACCGATGGTCTTGCCGACGGCGACTGGTACATGGATTTTGAAGAAGAACTGGCGGTCATGATGGAACGGGGCATTTACGCGCCCGGCGACACCGACGGCCCGCACATCCGCGCCATGTACGAGCGGCAGGGGCTTGCCAACTCGTATTACGTCAACCCCGGCAGCGTCCTGTTCCGTTATAAGGTCGAAAACACGCGCACGGCGACCGACGAAAACGGGCAGGAATACACCTACACCACGGAACGGTGGTATCCGCTGATGGAGATCGCCTTCCCGGATCCCTCCGCGGTTTACGCGGCCCGATTCGACCGCAGCATCAGGCAGTATCACGCGGTTAACTATACGTGGGATGTGATCCCGACCTCTGCCGAAGGGCTTGCCCCCGGCGAATGCTATCTGGATTTCACGCATATCCGGGACAACTATTCCGATGAACACAGGCAGCTTGCCGTCGCCATGTACAACGAGGGCGAATGGTTCATCGACTACGGGAAAATGGTGCTGAAGGGCTCCATCGACATCCCGCCGGAGCTTTACCCGCACAACCAGCCGTACCATATGATCTACGATCCGTCCACCGTGCTGCTCTCCACGTGCCTGCGGGAGGCCGACGAGGACTGGCGCGAGCTGCCCTACGGCCCGGACGGCCTGAACGAGGGCGACTGGTATCTGGATACCGACACGTTTATGGCGATCATCGGACGGGACAATACGGAAGCGGAGCGCGACGAGGTGCTGGAGCTGCTGAAACGGCACGTGGTATTCTCCTATAATCCCAACGGCGTCCATCTGCAGTACCGGTATACGTATACCCAGCTGCCCGATGAGAACGGCACGCCCGTCAGCGGCAGCACGACGCTTCCGCTCGATCTGGAGCTGAACGAGGACGGCGCGTATCTCTTCGATTACAACGCCCTGCGTTACAGCGTCAAGCAGTACGTCGCCCCCGCCTCTGAAGATCCCGAAACGCCCGATCCGTCTTCCGGCAATAACGGCGGCGCAACGGATTTCGGCGCGCGGTTCCGCGCCTTTATCGCTTCGATCCTCAGCTTCTTCCGCAAGCTCTTCAATCGGTTCTCCGCGTAACGGATGTGTAACGTTGCCCGCCGTTTGCTCCGGCGTAAATAAAGACAGCCCTCCGGTCCCGGGGGGCTGTTTCCTTTTCCTGACTTGTTTTTTTATTCTGAATGCGGGAAAGGGAAGCTCGTTTCCGGGCGGATCGAAAGGCAGTCCGGCTCCACGAGGCAGGGGAGGAACAGGACGGTAACTCCCGCCTGCTTCGCGTCAGCCGCCGCCTGCGCGAAAGCGGGATCCGTCGCTGCGTTGGGACGTACCTCGGTAACGTCCTCCGTCTGGATCACGAAGGCCAGCACGGCGCGGTATCCTTCGCCCGCGGCCCGGATCAGCTCTCGGATATGCTTCGCGCCGCGCTCGGTGGGAGCATCCGGAAAATATCCCACGCCGCCGATTGCCAGCGTGCAGCCCTTGACCTCCATCAGGTACCTTTCGCCGTCTTTCTCCATATAAAAATCAATGCGGGAATCGCCGTAGCGGTGTTCCGGCACGACCTTATCAAAGCCCTGCGCGCAAAGCCACTCCTTCGCGGCGGCGTTGGGCGCATGGGAATCGATATTGAACAGCGCGCCGGTATCTTTCCGTACGGCCACCAGGTCGTATTTCGTTTTTCTTCCCGGCGTGTCCGGTGCGGTCAGCCAGACCTCCGCGCCCGGTTTCAGCAGCTCCCGGCACCGTCCCGTGTTCTTGACGTGTACGGTCTCCGTTTTTCCGCCGACCGCAACGCGGGCGATGAACCGGTTGGGCCGATCAAGGAATGCGGCTGGGGTGACGTTCGGGTACTTCACGCCAGTTCCGCCAGCATCTGCGCGGGGTTTTCCGCCGCCTTCACCTTGTCGAACGCTTTCACGATCACGCCGTTCTCGTCGATCAGGTAAGTGGTGCGCACCACGCCCATGGTGACCCTGCCGCAGTTCACCTTTTCCTTCCACACGTCGTAGGCCTCGATGACTGTCCGTTCCGTGTCGGACAGCAGCGGGAAGGGGAGCCCGTATTTCTCCTCGAACCGCTTGTGGGAAGCGACGGAGTCCTTGCTGACGCCGAGAACGACCGCGCCCTTCTCGCGGAACTGCGGGTACAGCTTCCCGAAGGCGCAGGCCTGCTTCGTGCAGCCCGCCGTCATATCCTTGGGGTAAAAGTACAGAATTACCTTTTGTCCTCTGTAATCAGAAAGCTTCTTTACGTCTCCGTTCTGGTCCGGCAACGCGAAATCCGGCGCGTTGGTCCCTATGGCAAGCATTGGTATTCCCTCTCTTTCCTGTATACTGCTATGTTATCAAATCGTTATCTCTTTCAATACCCGCACGCCGTAGGGCTCTACGGGGACTCTGTCGCAGAAGGTCTCTCCGGTCAGCAGATCGGTCATGCGGCCGCTGATCCGCAGCGCGGCGGGCTGGCAGGCCGTTTCGCACAGCACAAGCCCTTTGCCCGCGTCCCCCTGCCGGGGGGAGACGTTCAGCGTGCCTTCGGCTTCAAAGGCCGTTATCCCCGCGTCCGCCAGCGCCATTGTCAGCAGCCGGTCGGTATCGTCGTCTGTCAACAGCGCGCCGCACAAAATGACTTCGCCCTTGCCGACCTTGTGGCGGGAGATCAGGGATTTGCCCGTCAGCGCGGAATGGCCGCCCGTGACGGAGGCCAGCCGTTCGCCCCCGTTCAGGGTGTAGAGCTCCGCCCAATTCTTAACGGTCAGCGCGTCTCCGTTCTCCCACGCAGTCCGCAATACGGTACCGTCGGTGGGGACGCTGAAATCTAATCTTACGCCCAGCCGGCTTTCCAGCATTCCCATGGCGCGGTCCGTGTAGTGCGCGCCGATATCGTTGCGTACGTCCGTCATGGGGCCCGCTACCCATACGCCGCCGTCTTCCACGAACGCGCGGATCTTTTCCGCCATGTCTCCGTCCTCCAGCGTCATCAGGCAGGGGGAGACCAGCAGCTTGTAACCCTTAAGGGAACGGGCGGCGCCGATCACGTCCGGGCGTGTGCCGCAGCGCACCAGGGAACGGTGTGCCGCCTGTACGTTGGCGGCGTAGCTGTTGCCGTCAAAGAATTTCTGTTGGTCAAACAGCTGCCAGGATCTGCTTGTAAAATGCAGCGCCACGGGCGTCGTCACTTTCGTCCCGTTGATAAAATCGGCAGCTTTTTCGAACTCCGCCGCCGTGCGCCGTACTTCGTTGAAGGTGTGCGTCGGCCTGCCCTCCGGCGACAGAACGGAGCCGTGCAGCAGCTCGTGGCCGGCCCAATGCTGCCGCCACAGCCAGTACATGCAGCATTCCCCGCCCAGCGCGACGGGCAGCCAGGAATTGACCCGGCAGAACCCTTCCGGCTTCAGGAACTGCCCGATGGCAGTGGAACCGTTCCACGTGGTCGCCGTTTCCGTGTTCCAGAAGGGGCGTTCCTTCAACGGCCGCATGAAATCGAACCAGAACACCGCGTCGGACAGGTTTTCCGGCGTGTTGTAATGGTTGAACATCACCACGTCCAACTTGGCGCAGGTCGTTTCGTAGTCCATGGCGTTGGTGGGCATCATGTCCGTGCCGACGGGCGCTTTCGTATATTGCCGCAGGATCTCCGCCTGCCGGTGGAGAAACGCCATATCCGCTTCGTAATGGGCGGCGGCCCATTCGTATTTCAGATGCGGGTTATGCCACGCGTTCAGGTCGCCCGGCACCTGATCGAACCGGTCGTAGGCCTGGCTGAACAGGTTCAGGCCCCAGCGGGCGTTCAGGTTTTCCACCGTGCCGTATTCCCGTTCCAGCCGCGCGTGATAGGCCTGCATGCAGTATTCGCAGGTGCAGCCCGTGCCCCAGGAAAGGATCTCGTTGTCCAGCTGCCAGCCGATGACGTTGGGATCGCCTCCGAACTCTTTTCCCATGGCGTGTACGATGCCGTCGCAGGCGGCCAGATAATGCGGGTTGTTGGAGCAGCAGTGCCGCCGCCCGCCGTGCTGGGCGCGGACGCCGTTTTCGTGCAGGACGAACACATCGGGGTGCGCCTCTCCCAGCCATACGGGGGGCGTGGCGGTGGGGGTGCCCAGTACCACGGCGATCCCCGCTTCCCCCAGCGCGTCCACCACCCGGTGGAGCCAGCCGAACTCATATCGTCCCGGCGTCGGCTCCATTTTGCGCCACGCGAACTCCCCGACGCGGGCGCAGGCGATCCCCGCCTCTTTCATCATCTTCACGTCGCGGGCAAGCCGGTCGTCCGGCCAGTCCTCCGGGTAATAGGCGCATCCCAGAAAAGGCGTTTTCACGGCTGCCTGATCCGCTTTTTTTCCGCTGTTCATCTGCGCAGTCCCTCCGTTGGTCGTCGTTTATCTCCATCGTACACCAAATCCGCGAAAAAAACAAGAAAAACAAAGCCGATCGTTGATTTATTTCGTTTGATTTTACGCTTTTGCTTGCGTTTGCGCGCGCGTCATGATAAGATGGACGTCAGGAGACGTACCCTGCGCCAAGCGGAAAGGTCGTCCGACCTGTCAATGATTTTTTTGCGGTCCTTCGATCGCCGCCTGCATCAAACGCCCGGCGTATCGGCGCGGGCGAACCGGAGGATAGAAACGAAAGGAGATACTATGAGCCGTTTTTTGGAAGAGCTGGCCGCGTTTGCGAAACAGCAGCCCTTCCCGGTGTTCCGCTTCGCGGAGATCGTGGGAGACGATGAACCCGAAACCGTTGATTTCGTTCAGACAAACCGCTGTCAGAACGTGTATTCCGTCGCCAAGCTGTTCGGCGTGACCGCCGTCGGCATTCTGTGGGACAGGGGGCTTGTCCGATTGGAGGACAAGGTCTGCGATATCCTTTCCGACGAGCTGCCGGAGACCGGCATGGACCCCCGCTGGAAGAACGTCACCGTGGAGATGGCGCTTTCTCACCGGGCGGGGCTGCCCGGCGGCTTCCTCGATATCGACGTGCTTCCCGCCAAAACCTTCGGCGAGGATTATCTGCATTATATGTTGACCTACCCGCTGGCGTACGACCCCGGAACCGAGGCGCGCTATTCCGACGGCGCTTACTACCTGATCTCCCGGATCGTTGAAAAGGTCTCCGGCCTGCCGCTGGACGACTTCATCTGGAGGGAGATCGGTGTGCCGCTGGCCTTTGAGGAGCTGGCGTGGAGCCACTGCCCGCAGGGCCACGCCATGGGCGCGACCGGCTTATATCTCTCCGCGGCGGACATGGCGAAGCTGGGGGCGCTGTACCTGGGCGGCGGACAGTATCAGGGCCATCGCGTCTTTTCGGTGGCGTGGCGGGATCTTGCCGTGGAAAAGCATTTCTCCCTCGACCCGCACCGCACCGGCAAATACTACGCCAAGGGCGGCATGAACGGGCAGAAGCTCTACGTGATCCCGTGCCAGAACCGCGTCGTCGCCATGCAGTCCTACGGCGGCAACACCGAGGTCATCGGGGACTGGATCGCGGCGTATCAGTCGTAAGTCGCGTATCGCGGCGCCTCAGTGCCGCTATCGTCGTAAGTCGCAAGTGTGTAGCGCGGCGCCTCAGTGCCGCTATAGTCGCAAGTCGCAAGTGTGTAGCGCGGCACCTCAGTGCCGCTATAGTCGTAAGTCGTAAGTCGTAAGAATCCCTCCGGGCGGCCTTGTGAGAAGCGCACGGAAAAAGAGATAAAAAAAGAAGCCCGCAAGAGGACAACGCAGTCGGTCCGCTCAAAGACGGTCTCGGGTCTGCTCACAGATGCGGGTTTCCGTAATTTTCTTACAACCTGCGCCAACAAATGTCAATATGGAATGGCGGCGAACCTGACGGCGCGTCGCCCTTCACAATACCGTACCCCGCCTTGCAGCGCAAGGCGGGGTGCTGTTGATATAATAAGAAATAATCAGAACAGCCCGGAAATCCTTCCGTTCTCGTCCACGTCGATCTTTTCCGCGGCGGGAACCTTGGGCAGGCCCGGCATGGTGAGGATGTCGCCGGTCAGGGCTACGATGAAGCCCGCGCCCGCGCTGACCTTCACGTTCTTCACCGTCACGGTGAAGTCCTCCGGCGCGCCCAGCTTCGTGGGGTCGTCGGAAAAGCTGTACTGGGTCTTGGCGACGCACACGGGCAGCTTGTCGAAGCCCAGCGCCGTGAGCTGCTCGATCTGCTTTTTGGCGTTGGGCATGATGGTCACGCCGCTGCCGCCGTAGATCTTCTTTGTAATGGCCTCCAGCTTTTCCTCAATGGAGCAGTCGAGCTCGTAGCTGAAGGTGAAGTCGCCCTGCTCCTCTTCGCACAGGCGCACCACTTCGCGGGCGAGGGCCTCGCCGCCCTTGCCGCCTTCCGCCCACACGGTGGAAAGCACGGTGTTCACGCCCAGCGCGCTGCACTTTTTGATGATGAAGTCGATCTCCGCGTCCGTGTCGGTGGGGAAGCGGTTGACCGCTACCACGCAGGGCAGCCTGTAGACGTTCTTGATGTTGGAAACGTGGCGCAGCAGGTTCGGGACGCCCTTTTCCAGCGCGTTCAGGTCTTCGGTGGCCAGCTGCTTCTTGTCGAGGCCGCCGTGCATTTTCAGCGCGCGCACCGTGGCGACGATCACCACCGCGTCGGGGGTGAGGCCCGCCATGCGGCACTTGATGTCGAGGAATTTCTCCGCGCCCAGGTCCGCGCCGAAGCCGGCCTCCGTCACGGTGTAGTCGCCCATCTTCAGCGCCAGACGCGTGGCCATCACGGAGTTGCACCCGTGGGCGATGTTGGCGAAGGGTCCGCCGTGCACGAAGGCGGGGGTGCCCTCCAGCGTCTGCACGAGGTTGGGCTTCAGCGCGTCCTTCAGCAGCGCGGTCATGGCGCCCACGGCCTTCAGGTCGCCGGCGGTGACGGGCTTGTCGTCGTAGGTGTAGCCCACGATGATACGGGAGAGCCGCTCCTTCAGGTCGGTGATGGAGGAAGCGAGGCAGAACACCGCCATGATCTCGCTGGCCACGGTGATATCGAAGCCGTCCTCACGGGGCACGCCGTTGGCCTTGCCGCCCATGCCGTCCACGATAAAGCGGAGCTGGCGGTCGTTCATGTCCACGCAGCGCTTCCACGTGATCTTGCGCACGTCGATACCAAGCTGATTGCCCTGCTGGATGTGGTTGTCCAGCATGGCGGCCAGCAGGTTGTTGGCCGCGCCGATGGCGTGAAAGTCGCCGGTGAAGTGCAGGTTGATATCCTCCATGGGCACCACCTGCGCGTAGCCGCCGCCGGCAGCTCCCCCTTTGACGCCGAATACGGGGCCGAGAGACGGCTCGCGCAGCGCCACGGTCACGTCCTTGCCGATGCGGGACAGCCCGTCCGCCAGACCGATGGTCGTGGTGGTCTTGCCCTCGCCCGCGGGGGTGGGGGTGATGGCGGTGACGAGGATCAGCTTGCCGTCCTCTTTGTCGGTCTCCTTCAGCAGCGCCGGGTCGACCTTCGCCTTGTACCGGCCGTACTGCTCGATGTATTTTTCATCCACGTGCGCCTTGGCGGCGATCTCGCCGATGGGCCGCATCTCGCACGCCTGCGCGATCTCGATGTCGGATAAGTATGCCATTTTTTTTCCTCCTGTCCGTTCTTGCGGTAGCGCGGCACCTCAGTGCCGCTCCTGACGAATGTAACTGAATAAGGTGTTGTAAATACAGTTGTTTTTGCCGACAGCGGCACTGAGGTGCCGCGCTGCGGGGTATATCAATGATGGAACAATCTCATCCCGGTAAATGCCATCGCGATGCCGTACTTGTCGCAGGTGGCGATGACCTGATCGTCGCGGATGGAGCCGCCGGGCTCGGCGATGTAGGAAACGCCGCTGCGGTGCGCTCTTTCGATGTTGTCGCCGAAGGGGAAGAACGCGTCGGAGCCCAGCGAAACGCCGGTGATCGTGTCCAGATACGCGCGCTGCTCCTCTTTGGTGAAGGGCGCGGGCTGCACGGTGAAGTATTTCTGCCAGTTGCCGTCGGCGCACACGTCCTCCTCGTTCTGGTTGATGTAGCCGTCGATCACGTTGTCGCGGTCCGGGCGGCCGATGTCCTCACGGAAGGGGAGGTTCAAGACCTTGTCCGCCTGACGAAGGAAGAAGGTATCCGCCTTGGAACCGGCGAGGCGGGTGCAGTGGATGCGGGACTGCTGTCCGGCGCCCACGCCGATGGCCTGTCCGCCCCAGGCGTAGCAGACGGAGTTGGACTGGGTGTATTTGAGCGTGATGAGGGAGATGATCAGGTCGCGGATGGCCTCCTCGGGCAGCGCCTTGTTGGCGGTGACCACGTTGGTCAGCAGCTCCCGGTCGATCTTGAAGTTGTTGCGGCCCTGCTCGAAGGTCACGCCGTAGACCTGCTTGCGCTCCTGCGCGGCGGGGATATAGTCGGGGTCGATCTTCACGATGTTGTAGTTGCCTTTTCTCTTGCTTTTCAGGATCTCCAGCGCCTCCGGCTCGTAACCGGGGGCGATCACGCCGTCGGAGACCTCGCGCTTGATGAGCTTGGCGGTGGTCACGTCGCACACGTCGGAGAGGGCCACCCAGTCGCCGAAGGAGCACATGCGGTCGGTGCCGCGGGCTCTGGCGTAGGCGCAGGCGAGGGGAGAGTCGTCCAGCCCTTCGATATCGTCCACGAAGCAGGCCTTTTTCAGCTTTTCGGGCAGCGGGATGCCCACGGCGGCGCTGGTGGGGCTGACGTGCTTGAAGGAGGTGACGGCGGGCATGCCCAGCGCTTCCTTCAGCTCTTTGACGAGCTGCCACGAATTGAACGCGTCAAGGAAGTTGATGTAGCCGGGGCGGCCGGACAGGATCTCGATCGGCAGGTCGCTGCCGTCGTGCATGTAGATCTTCGCGGGCTTCTGGTTGGGGTTGCAGCCGTACTTGAGTTCAAATTCTTTCATGGTCTCGTCTCCTTATTGATTTTTATTGATGAGTCTGGTTTCGACGGAGCCGTCGGCCAGATCGGTGTAGCGCACGTACAGGGAGATCTTGTTGTCTGCGTCCAGCGCGTTCCACAGCTTGTCCGTGAAAACGTCGATATCGTCCGGGATGGCAACTCTCTCCGGCTCGCCCTGGAAGGTGGGGATCGGATTGCCGTCGCAGACGTAGGTGTGCAGGAAGTGGCCCAGACCGGCTTTTGCGGGATAGGAGAAGGTGTACCGGGCGCAGTCCGTACCCTGCGCGTCGACGCTCTTGAGGATGTTCATCTGATAGCGGAAATCCCCGTCGGCGAAGGTCAGCATGGCGCTGATGCGGGGCGTGTAGTTGGGCGCGTCCGGCTCGAAGCAACGGCTGTCCAGCGCCTCGGCAAAGGACAGGCCCTTTTTCAGGCCTTCCACCACGGTGTCGGTCTGGTCGCCGTTGGTGACGACGAGATCGTTCTCATACCCTCTCACCGCCGCGTAGATGATGAGGCTCGGGTCCTCCACCTTGGAAGCGTCGAACGGCGCGGTGTAGATATCGCCGTCCTTTTCCTCAAACACGCGGTTGCGGCTGTTGGCGCTGCGGCCCATGATGAAGTAGGCGGCGCAGGCCTTTTTGCCGTCCTCGCTTTTGCCGACGACGATGCCTCTGCCCACGTAGGAGTTGCCCTCCAGCAGCTCGCCGATGTCGTTGATCCTGTAAATGTCCATGCTGTTTCCCTCCGGTATTGTTTGTTTTTTTGTATGATTGATGTATCGTTTTGAGTCGTAAGTCGTGAGTCGTAAGTCGAAAGAATTGGTTCGTTGCAGATGATCTGCTTTCTCTCTTCTATACGATTGTCTGTCAATGCTGATTGAAAAAACAAATCAAATTGTCTTACGACTTGCGACTTGCGACTTACGACTGTTGATCGGGCTTTTGCCCGATCAATCCCAGCGCCGGGATCAGCATTCCCCCGATGGAGTTGCCGAGGATCACCGTCCAGATGAACCCGCAGGCCTTCAGCGACACGATGCCGGAGGTGGCGAAGTAGAACATATCCGCGATGGAGTGCTCGTAGCCGCTCAAAATGAATACCGGGATGCAGAAGATGATGCCGACGGGCGTCTTGTGTTTGGCGTAGATGTCCACCGCCAGATAGATCAGCAGCCCGCAGAAAAAGCCGCGGATCAGCGTCTGCAAAAAGGTCTGTTCCAGCTTGGCGGAGCAGATGGTAAAGGCCGTCTGTTCCAGCGCCGGTAATCCCATGCGCACCAGCTGCCCGCAGACGTAGGTGCCGATCAGGTTGCCCAGCAGCCCCAGCAGCAGCACGGAGAACTGCTCTTTGCCGTGCTTTTCGGGGATATAGCAGATCTTGCCGGTGTACAGCGCGTACTGCTTCATGCAGATGCACAGCAGCGCCACGGAGAACAGAACGGCACCCACGTAGCGGTTCTCACAGGCGAGGAACACCCCGCCGCCCAATGCGATCAAAATCCCGGCGATCAGGCCGCTGATGATTTTTCTGACCAATGAAAGCACCTCCTTGAAGAATGCTGAAAGATGAGAGATAAAACAGGAACCTGAAAGTCAGTTGCGATTTACAATAGGACGCTCGCCCGTATTTTATAATGGGGTTGGGCGAAGCCCATCCGACTTTCATCTTTCAACTTTTATCTTTCATCATTACAAAAAGGGCACACCTTGAACGTACTTCAAAGTGTGCCCAGACGGTCGGCGAAATATGAGATCCTCTGCTTCACTGTGGTGATCCACAATTATCCGTCAGTCACAGCGGACCGTATCACTGATACAACCGCATTCTACCACAAGATGTTGCGTTGTGTCAAGAGCTAATTTTGCATATTTGCTGTTTTTGCGCGTTACAGCGCCTCGTACGCCTTTTTCCAAACGGCTACCTTGTGCGCGTCGTAGGTCTCCGGCATCTTCGCGCACACCGCGTCGATCTGCGTCAGGTGGGAAAGCGCCCGCGCCATGCCGGGGATGATCTTCGGCTTTTTGATCAGGTTCAGCTTTTCCAGCAGCTCCTTCGCCTTGTACTGCGGCACCCCGCCGGAGGCGATCTCTTTCAGCGTCAGGATGCGGGAGTCCAGCAAAAAGTCCACGTCCCTGCCGGTCAGGCTGTTGAGGATGGATTTGATCACGTCGTTGGAGATCTGCCGGTTGCCCTGTTCCTGATAGTAGTTGTATTCGTAGGGCCACAGCTTTTCCACGGTCAGCGCGTCCTCTCCCGCCGCGATCACCGCGTCGGCAAGGTTTTTGCCCGCCCGCAGGCTCAAAGAAATGCCGGAGCCGCTGAGGGGTTCGGTCATGGCGGCGCTGTCGCCCACGGCGGCGTAGCCGTTGGCCACGATCACGGGCAGCGTGCGGCGCAGCGGGATCTTCACGAACTGCCCGCCGCGGATCATCTTGCCCATATACGGGTACTGCCTGCGGAAGTCCTCCAGCGCCAGGTCCACGTCCTTCTGGTCGATGGGCCGGAAGCCGCCCACTAAAATATCCACGAATTTTTCATCCGTGATCGCCCAGTCCATGCCGGGGCGGTTGTTGTGGTAGAAGAACACCCGGTTGGTGGGGTCGGTGAGCTTTTTCTCCGTGTTCTCAAAATAACCGCGCCAGGTGTAGAAGGTCTCCTTGGGGGAGATCTCGTTTTTGACGCCGAAGGTGCCCGGCAGCGTGCGGCGCACGGGGGAGTCGATGCCCGCCGCGTCGATCACCAGATCGCCGGCATACTCTTTGATCTTGCCGCGCTCCAGCACCCGCACGCCCGTGACCTTTTCGCAGTCGCACGCCACGGAGACGACCTTCACGCCGAAACGGAAGGCAACGCCCGCTTTTTCCGCTTCGCCGATCAGGTGCTTCAGCAGCTCCTTGCGGTCGATGTAGCCGGACCACTCGCTCACTTTATACGGCTCCGCGATCTCGGTCTTTTGGGAGGGCGCCACGTAGCTGGTATTGGTGTACGGGATGAAGCGTCCGTCCTCCGGCCGGGTAAAGCCCGCGTCTTCAAAAGAGCTCTTCGCCATCACGTCGTGCCAGTCGTGGCCCATCTCGGCCCGCTTCTTCAACTCCAGCACGGTCACGTCGTAACCCTGCTTTGCCAGCAGCGCCGCCGCGGCGATGCCGCCGTGTCCCGCGCCCGCCACGATGATCTTTTTCATTTTCATTACCCCTTTTTTCTTCGTTCTCGCAAAAAAGCTTTGCATTTTGCGATCATTTCCTATATTATAGAATCATCCGAAGCAAAAATAAAGAGGAAAAATGTGAATTTTTGAACAGAAAGGGGAATTCTTATGGCGGAAAAGCTGTTCCTTTACGTTCTGACCGATACCCACTATATCTCCGAAAAGATGTGGGAGGAGGGCGACCCCATCAACAGCCGGGAAAAGGGCGACCAGATCGCCATCAAATCCACCCCGCAGATCCTGCGCACGTTCTTTGACAAGATCCTGGCCGACGACGAGGTCAGGCACGTGCTGATCACCGGCGACCTCATCAACAGCGGCGAAAAGCAGAGCCATCTCGATTTCATCAACGAGCTGAAGGTCCTCACCGACGCAGGCAAGCACGTCTACGTCACCACCGCCACCCACGACTACGCGGGAGAGGGCGAGGACGGCGACGAAAACATCTTCCACGCCACCTATTACGCCAAGGACGGATGCCGCCCGACGGAGCGCGTGGGCAAAAAGGACCTGCTGCCGCTGTACTACGATTTCGGCCCGGCCCAGTCCGATTCCGTCCACGAGACCGGCTCCTATTCGCTGCCCATCCAGGAGGGCTACCGGCTCATCGCCATCAACGACAACGGCAACGGCCGTTCCCACTGCGGCCTGTTCGACGAGGGCTTCGACTGGCTGGTGGGGGAGATCCGCAAGGCCAAGGCCAACGGGGAGCTGGTGTTCCTGGCGGTGCACCATCCCGTGATCCCCCCGTGGGAGGTCTTCCGCGCGGCGGCGGATTTCGAGATGTTCGGCGGCTACGAGCGGATGCGTAAGATCATGTGCGAGGAGAACGTGAAGATCATCTTCACCGGCCACACCCACGTGCAGGGCATCAAGAAATACACCGACGAGCAGGGCCGCTTTTTCTATGATATCACCACCACCGCGCTGCCCTCCGCCAACGGCAAGATGCGCCGCGTGGTGTTCGATAAGGACGCGGGCACCTGCGATATCAAAAGCGTCGGCATCGAGACCATCAAGGGCTGGGACACCCAAGGCCTTTCCGCCCACGACTATATCTCGCGGCTCAATTTCGGCGGCGCGCTGGAGCAGGCTTTTGAGGCAGCGGATACCGACTGGGACGGCTTTTTGAAAAAGGCCTCCGGCACCCTGCCCGTGGACAAGCTGCAAAAGCACCCGCATCTGGCCAAATGGGGCGTCAAAAAGTTCAACAAACTGAAAATGTCCACCGTGGCGAAGCTCGCCGGGCGGAAAAGCGGCCTGACGAAAGAGGAAAAGGAGACGCTGAAGGGGGAGAAGGCGAAGGACGTCGTCTTCACCGTCATGGACCATATCCAGGGCGGCAACGCGCCCTACACGCCGGATACGCCGGAATACAAGGCGCTGCACGGCGTCACCCGGCGGGTCGACAAACTGATGAAGCTGGTACACTTTGACCTGAACAAAAAGCTGCCGGGGATCCATTCTCTCTCCGAGATGGCCGACCCGTTCTTCTACAACAACCGCACCGGCGACGACGACGCCATTCTGATCGAGGGGCTGGAATAACATGATCCGTTTTGACAGCGACTACACCCAGGGGGCGCATCCCCGTATTCTGGACGCGCTGGTGCGCACCAACATGGAGCAGACCTGCGCCTACGCGGAGGACGGTTACAGCGAGGAGGCGCGGGCGCTCATCAGAAACGCCTGCGAAGCGCCGGACGCGGACGTGCATTTCCTCGTCGGCGGCACCGGGACGAATACCACGGTGATCGCCGCGGCCCTGCGCCCGTGGGAGGGCGTGATCTGCCCGGAGACCGGCCACATCAACGTGCATGAGAGCGGCGCGATCGAATCCTCCGGCCACAAGGTCGTCGCCCTGCCCCAGCGGGACGGCAAGCTGCCCGCGGAAACGGCGGAACAATTCTGCGCCGCCTACCACGCCGACGGCACCAAGGAGCACATGGTAAAGCCCGGCATGATCTATATTTCCCAGCCCACGGAGGTGGGCACGCTGTATTCGGCGGCGGAGCTGACCGCGCTGAAAGCCGTGTGCGAACGCTACGGCATGTTCCTGTTCGTGGACGGGGCGCGGCTGGGTTACGGTCTGGCAGCGGACGGCAGCGACGTGACGCTGCCCCTGCTGGCGAAGACGGCGGACGCGTTCACCGTCGGCGGTACCAAGGTGGGCGCGCTGTTCGGCGAGGCGGTGGTGATTTCCAACGCCGCCATGAAGCCCGGCTTCCGCTATATGATCAAGCAGCGGGGCAACATGCTCGCCAAGGGGCGGCTGCTGGGCGTGCAGTTCCGGGAGATGTTCCTCGACGGGCTGTATTTCGAGATGGGCGCCCACGCGATCGAAGCGGCGCGCCGTCTGAAAAAGATTTTTGCGGACGCGGGCTATCCCTTCGCCGCCGATTCGCCCACCAACCAGCAGTTCCCGATTTTGCCGGACGCGGTGCTGGAAAAGCTCTCGACGGATTTCGCTTATTCCTACTGGAACCGGTATGATGAAAACAGTTCCGTCGTCCGCTTCTGTACCTCGTGGGCGACGACGGACGAAGAGCTTGACGCGCTGGAAGCGGCGCTGCCGACGCTTGCGGGATAAAACGGCGTGTAATTTACCGCAGCGTCACTTTGTGACGCGGAAACGTCACTTTGTGACGTAGAGAAGATAAGAAAAGAAAAGAGAAGAAA
>JAFRRP010000009.1 GCA_017428085.1 Clostridia bacterium
GCTAGTTGCTAGTTGCTAGTTGCTAGTTACTAGCTCAACTTTCCCACTTGATGGATTTACACAAATTGTGAGTTTAGCGAGCCGACCGCCGGTAGCGCGGCACCTCAGTGCCGCTATAGGCGCAAACAACTTTTTGTGAATTTCGTGGTCAAATGACGCTTGATCTGTCAAGAAAAAAACTGACATTGCATCAAAAATTGTTTCAAAGGTAACATGTGTCAAGATCGGCACTGAGGTGCCGCGCTACCGGGTTGGCCCGACAAATCCCCGTTTGATGATGTGGGAAAGTTGAGTTACTAGCCACTAGTCACTAGCCACTAATATCCTACCATCATTTCTCCGGTTTGTAAATAGGGATCGGGGTAAAATCCTGTGAACGCAGCACGTCCAGCAGGTCGGCGTTGTTTTTGATGGGCTTTTGCGTGACGATGCCGCCGTGGGCGTCGTCAAGGGCGTGGCAGTCGCCGCCGCTGACGATCAGCTTGCCGGTCTCCTTCGCCCACGCCGCCGCGCGCTCGTTGGCCTCTTTCTTCGTGTGGCCGTTCCAGATCTCGATGCCGTCGATATAGTCCGGGGCGCAGCGGTGGATGTAGGGCCGGTAGGGGTGCGCCTGGAACAGCAGGTACCCGGCCTTCTGCGTTTCTTCATACCGCTTTTTCATGCCCCACCGCAGCATATTCGGCTGCTTCAGCAGCCAGTCCTCCTCCACCCCGTAGATCAGGTAGTCGTTGCCGGTGGCGTAGTGGCGCAGCTCCATGCCCAGCAGCACGGTGAAATCGTCGCCGCCGTGATCCTTCAGCTCCCGGTAGGCGGTGAGATAGAACTCCGCCATTTCGTCCGCGCGGAACAGCTTTCTGCCCCAAAAGGTCATGGGGCTGTAGTGGTCGGTCAGCACCAGTCCGCTGTAGCCCAGGCCGGCGTACATCTTCACCAGCTCCTTCGGCTCGGTTTTCGCGCACAGGGAGACCGTTCCCGTGTGGCAGTGCATTTCATATTTATATTCCATCAGACGCTTCCTTTTGCCGCCTCTCTTTTTACTGCTCCACCAATTAATACCTGAAGGTTTCTGCTTGTCTTAACGCCGGAATACGGCGTCAGAAATCCTCGACAGGCGACAGCCTGCCTTGCGGTTTCTTCCTTGTCTTCCGACGTTAATCCGGCGCATAAATGATTCACGTTTTAATTGGTGGAGCAGTAGAAGTGCTTGCGGCTTGTCAGATACAGTATTTGAAAATGGCGATAAAGTGCAGCACCGATCCCGCAAGGATAAAAATATGAAAGACCGAATGACAGTATTTATATCTCTTCTTTTCCAACACATAAAATATCATACCGAAGGTGTACACCAGCCCGCCCGCGATCAGCAGGATGATGAATTCCCGGCTGAACACCGCGTGCAGGTCCCGCACCGTGGAAAGGACGCTCCACCCCGCAAGGAAATACGCGCCGTAGGAGATGACGCCGTATTTTTTGAAATCGATGGCGGTAAAGACGATCCCCACCACGGAAACCGCGCACACCGCGCCGAAAGCAATCCACGCCTTTACCGGCGCGTGCTCCTTCAGCCCCGTCAGCGCCACGGGCGCAAAGCTGCCGACGATCAATCCGTATATATCGCAGTGGTCGATCACCTGCATAACGCGTTTGCCCTTTCCCGCCCGGTGGGGGTTCAGCCCGTGATAGACGCTGGAAACCACGTAGACCACCATCATGGACAGGCCGTACGCCACGCCGGAAATGACGCCGGGGATATTGTTGTGCAGCGCGGCAAAAACCGCGCAGACCACCAGCACGGACAACGCGAACGCGCCGCCGACAATATGGGTGATCATATTGAACAGCTCCTCATGATGGGTATAATCCGGCAGGGTCCTGTCCGCCAGCGCCGTTCGCGGCGTTTTTAATCTTGAAATAACCATTATTTTTCTCCAATCTCTGTGGATTTTTCTTCCCGAAAGGGTTGCCCGTATTATAGCCGCCGCCGTTTTTCCGGTAAACACCCGATCAGTGGAATTAACTCTACTATCGGTAGAAGCGCTCTTGACGGATCATTCCGCTTCTAGTAAAATAAAGGAAGAGGAGGGGGAGTAAAGCTTGACAGAACAGGAATTCAGAAGCCGGCTGACGGCAAACCTGATAAAATACCGGAAGCTGAACGGTCTGACGCAGTTGGAGCTGGCGGATTGCCTTAATTATTCGGATAAATCCGTTTCCAAATGGGAGCGCGGCGACGGTATGCCGGATGTGTTCGTGCTGGCGCGCATTGCGCTGCTGTATGGAATCAGCGTGTCGGAGCTGATCGGCGAGACCGACAAAAGCAAAAAGACCGCCGAGCTGGAAAAAGCGCTGGATAAAAGCGAGAAGGCCCGTGAAAAGGCCAGAAAAAAAGTGGAGAAGCGCGCCGGAAAACAGAAAAAGAAGGAGCGTAAAAACGCATGAGGCACTTTATCTGGGATTTCGACGGCATGCTGTTCGACACCTACCCCCACACGCTGGCTGCCTTTTGCGAGGCCTGCCGGCGGTTCGGCGTGCCGTACCGGGAAGAGGAGGTCTTTGCCCATCTGAAAATCACCGTGTGGGACGCGCTGCGATACTACGGCTTCGACGAGGCCATGACCGCCGCGTTTTATGCGATCGAAAACGACCTCGATTTCCTTCCCCGCGGCAAACCATACCCCATGATACCGCAAATTCTTGAACATATTGTGAACAACGGCGGAAAAAATTATTTATATTCCCATCGGGACAAGGTGGCGGTCCGCTATCTGGAAATCTACGGGCTGGCACCGTTCTTCGCCGACGCGGTGACGCGGGAAAACGGTTTTCCCCACAAGCCCGCGCCGGACGCCGTCGAGTACCTGATCGCAAAGCATCAGCTTGACAAATCCGACTGCCTGATGCTGGGGGATCGGCTGATCGACGTGGGCTCCGGCATTAACGCAGGCGTTCATACCCTTTTGTTTGACGAGTTCGGCGACCTGCCGCCCGCCGACTGCGACTACCGCTGCCGCACCACGGAGGAGCTGTATGAGCTGGTGGCAAAGCTGACGACAGCGCAGCCGTAAATGGATCCAGTCGTCAGTATTTAGTTGTTAGTCGTTAGAAGTCCTCCGGACGATCCTATGAAAAACAACATTTCCAACGACTGCGGCGCAAAGCGCCGCTTCTAACGACTAACGACTGTTTGTCTATCTCGCAAGAAAAAAGTTGCAGACGAAAAACCTCCGTCTGCAACTATATGCTGAAAAACTAAAAACTAACGACTAACGACTAACGACTGAAAACTCAATGGTTCACTCCGTTATATCCGTGCTCCTCCTGGAACTTCCCGATCTTGTCGATCACGCCCAGGATCACCTCAAAGCCCTTGCCTACGGTTTCGGGGGTAAAGCGCTCCGGGCGGTCGCGGAAGGTGTGGTAATAGTAGGTCAGCACCGGGTTCTGCGCCGCGAAGGTGACGGATTTGATCCCCGCCCGCGTCATGGGGGTGCTGTCGCAGCCGCCCACGGGATTGTGGATCGCCGGACGGCCCTTGACGTTTTCGATGTTCAGCTCTTTGAAGGTATCTTTGAACATCTGCTCCAGGTCCTTGTCGAAGCGGGTGAACTGCCAGTCGTCCTTGATGACCACCTCAAAATAGCCATCGTCCGCGATGGCGTCGATATTGATGTTCCAGGCATTCTGCAGGATCTCCTCGCCCCTGTGCTCTTTGGCAAAGGCCATGGAGCCGCGCAGGCCGGCTTCCTCGCTGCCGGTACACAGGGTGACGATGCGGCAGTTTTTCGGTTTTTTCTCCGGGTGGTCGCGGTAGTATTCGGCTACGGTGTAGGCCAGCGCCACGCCGGTGGCGTCGTCCATGGCGCCGGGGGAGGCCACTTCCTCCTTGGGGTCGTTCCACTGGATCAGGAATACGCTGCCCAGGGCGGTGATCACGGGCAGCACCAGCATGACCAGCGAGAACGGGTAGAAAAACCGGGACTGGAAGACGGGCTTGCACCAGCTGAAAAAGCCGGAATACAGCATCGTCATAAACAGCGAGATCACCGAGGCCACGATGTAGCAGGCGGCGCTGAAGCCCACCTTGATGTAGATGGGGATGATGCCGCGCCAGATGTTGTTCTTGCGGTTATAGTAGGTGCGTTCGGAATGCTTCCAGTTCCACGAGGTATCGGTGTGGCCGGAAAGGATCACGGTGTAGTCGTATTTGCCGTCCTCCGGCAGCAGTTCGCCGTAGACGTTCTGGGATTTCTTCTGCCGGAACAGGCGGTCGAACCACGTATGATACAGAAAAACGGAGCTGATGATCCACGCCCAGCTGAGAATGACGAAGAAAGCGATGGGGAACCACAGGAAGGGCCATAAGCGGGCGGGGTACATCATCAAGCTGACTCCCACGCTGATCCATCCGATAAAGGGGATGCCGCCGATGGAGGCGCGGGGGTAAACGGCGAACGGCTCCTTGCGGGTCTTCAGCCCGATGCCCTTCATCTTTTCTTCCATGTAGTCGGCAAACTGTTTTTCGTTGGCGCCGCCGGGCAGACGGGGGCCGATCCCGTTGGCGGCGTGGCACACGATATCATACGCGTTTTTAACGTATTTGCTGAATTCTTTTCTCATCGCTTTTCTCCTGTTTTTTCTGAATACAATCATTGTATGCTATCGGCGTCGGAAAAGCAAGTGTTTTACAAAAAATTCATGATTTGTTTTATTTCGGAAAGGTGAACGATATGGTACAGGATATCGGAAAAACGTTTTACAACCGTTATCTGCCGGACGCCCAGGCGTGGGCGGAGGATGCGGTGATCTGTTTCCGGGAGAACGCCGTGCTGCTGGCGCAGCGGGAAGGCGGGATCGTTTTCCCCGCGGCGGGGGAGGCCGGCGGCGCGGGCGCGTATCTCTTTACGGTGGGGGACCGGCGGTATTTTCTCGGGGAGGCGGAGCCCTTCGGCGATTACGCGTACCGGGAGGTCTCCGTGCTGCGGCGATCCGCCCCGCGGGAGACGGTCTTTGCCGGGGTGACG
Organism: Clostridia bacterium; assembly: GCA_017428085.1. Lineage (GTDB taxonomy): Bacteria > Bacillota > Clostridia > Oscillospirales > Acutalibacteraceae > RUG806. The sequence continues at coordinate 5,022 of JAFRRP010000009.1, forward strand.
GCGCTGCACCTGTACCGCTGGTACCGGGACAACCGCTTCTGCGGGCGCTGCGGCAAGCCCATGCGGCACAGCGTTACGGAGCGCGCCATGGTATGCGATTGCGGCAACACGGTCTATCCCGCCATCGCCCCGGCGGTGATCGTGGGCGTGGTCAGCGGGGACAGGATCTGCCTGACGAAGTACAACCGGGGCTACGCCAACTGGGCGCTGGTGGCGGGCTACACGGAGATCGGCGAAACGCCGGAGCAGACCGTGGCCCGGGAAGTGAGGGAGGAGACCGGTCTTGCCGTCAAAAATATCGTGTATTACAAATCCCAGCCCTGGGGGCTCAGCGGCAGCCTGCTGCTGGGGTTCTTCTGCGAGGCGGACGGCGGCGATGAGATCACGGTCGATCACAGCGAACTGAAGGAGGCCCGCTGGTTCTCCCCGGAGGAGATCGACTTCCCGGACGACCGGTTTTCCCTCACCCGGGAGATGATCGCCCGGTTCCGTTCCGGCGCGTGGCGGGAAACGATGTTATAACATACGTTTTCGTTGCGGCGGCAACCTCCTATACAATTGATTTCAAAGCCCTCTTGACAAGATCCGTTTATTGTGGTAAACTGACAATGCAGTTTATTTGAGTAAACCAATCGTCGGGAGGGTTTTTTATGGTCGATTTTGAGCTTGGCGCGGCGCAGGAGCGTTTTGCGGATCTGGTTTGGGCAAACGAGCCTATCGCATCCGGCGCGCTGGTCAAGCTGTGTGAAAAGGAGCTGTATTGGAAAAAGCCCACCACCTACACCGTATTGAGGAAGCTCTGCGAAAAAGGGCTGCTGCAGAATCAAAACGGGACCGTTACTTCTCTGGTCTCCCGTGAAGAATTCTACGCGGCAAAAAGCGAACAGGTCGTCAAGGAGTCCTACCGGGGCTCCCTGCCTGCTTTCGTCGCTGCGTTCGTTTCCCATAAGGATCTGACGGCGCAGGAAGCGGACGAGATCCAGAAAATGATCGACGGTTTTAAGGAGACGTGAATATGAGCGCGGTTTTCCTGAAACTACTGAATATGAGCGTTACGGCAAGCTATATGATCCTTGCCGTTCTTGTGCTGCGGATATGTATGAAAAGAGCGCCGAAATGGATCTCCTGCCTGCTTTGGGGGCTTGTGGGGATCCGGCTGGCGTGCCCGGTTACGGTCAAAAGCAGCTTCAGTTTGGTCCCCGGCGGCGCTGTGGTTTCGCAGGAGATCGCCGCGTCGCGGTACAGGGCCGTTGATCCGGGCGGCGGCGCCGTCAGTGAAGCGGCCGGCCCGGTCCTTTCCTCCGCCTTGGAGCCGCAAACCGGCGCAGGCGCGCATCCGACGGACGTCCTCATTACGGCGGCGGCGGTCGTGTGGCTGGTCGGCGTGATCGTGATGCTCGTCTATGCGCTGGCAAGCTACCTGAAACTGAAAAAAACCGTGTCGACGGCGGTCCCGTCGCGGGAGGGCGTCATGGTGTGCGATGAGATCGCCTCGCCGTTCCTTTTCGGTTTGATCAGACCGACGATCTATGTGCCCGCCGCCCTGCGGGAAGAAACGCTGCGAAACGTGATCGAACACGAAACGGCGCATTTCAAACGGGGCGACCATCTGTGGAAGCCGCTGGCGTATCTGCTGCTGGCGGTATATTGGTTCAACCCGCTTTGCTGGGTCGCCTATGTGCTGTTGTGTCGGGATATCGAATCCGCCTGCGACGAAAAGGTGATCCGCCATAAGAATAAAGCGGAGCTTGCGGCGTATTCGCAAGCGCTTCTCGATTGCAGCGTTTCGGAAAAACACATTTCCGCCTGCCTGCCGGCGTTCGGCGAGGTCGGGGTCAAGCAGCGGATCAGGGGCGTGCTCAATTATAAAAAACCGGCGGGGCGGGTCGTATTGGCCGCCGCCGTACTGTGTGCGGTCGTTTGCGTCTGCCTGATGACGGACCCGGTCGCCTCCGCCAAGTCCTTCGCGTTCCCGGCGGACGTCACAGAAGCGACGGTCACCCATATCCTCGAAGGGCAGACGGAAGAACGCCGGGTCCGGGGAGAGACGATGCAGCAATTGAACGCATGGCTTTCCGGCCTGCATTGCAAAGAAAAAACCTTCGCGCCGGGCAAAACGCCGGGCGACGCGAACGGCGGCGAGACCTACGTGATCACGGCAAGCTCCTCCGACGGAAACGTGCGGTACAGCTATATCAAAAACGGAGAAACCGATTGCTGGCTGCTGGCGGACGGGGGTTGGTACGCCGTACAGAAGCCCGGCGATCCGCCCGTGGCGTTCGGCGAAGCGCATCCGTCTGCAAAAAAAGCCGATGACGGCGTGATCCCGCCGCAGCCGGCAACAACGGAACCGGACGCAGCGGTTCCGAAAGCGGAAAAAACGCCCGCCGCTTCCGCAAAAAGCGTATCCGCACCCGCGGAAACAACGACCGCGCCGAACGTACCCGCGAGCAGCAACACTGCGCAAAGACAGACGAGCGCCGCGCAGGCGGCAGAGGAAAGCGACGGGCAGGAGCAGTTCGACGTCCGCGAAGTGATCGATATCCCGCTGCCGGTGATCTCCTTATACGGCGACGGGCAGGAGCAGATCGACGACGGTGACGACGCGGAAACGGTTACGCTGCCTGTATATTCCGTCGGCAACGGCGATTTCGCCGATAAGGCCGTACGTTACGTTTTCAACAGCGAAGAGATGAACGACGACAGCGGCGCGGAGGCGTCGGACGGTTACTGCGTTCTGGAAAATAACGGCGCGGGCAGAGTGACGGTACAGGTCGGGAACGATCTGTATACGGTTTACGGCGAGAAGGATTATACGGGCAGCTGGCGCGTTGATTCCTATGAATATCACGCGGGCGCCGTTCAGGACGCGGAAAGCGGCGATCCGGCGACTGAGGAAGACGATTGACCGCCACTGAAAAAGAAATACGTTTCTTGGAATAGGATTTATGAAAAAAGAGAGGAACCAAAAATGAAACGAGAAGACGAGCTTTTTGACCAGACCCCGCCGTATGAAAACGTGATTGCCGGCGTTGTCGGCGCGTTTCTCTTCGCGCTGGCGGGCGGCGTCGTGTATTTTCTGCTGAACCAGGTCGGCTATCTGGCGGGGATCAGCGGGCTTGTGGCGGTGGTATGCGCCGCAAAGGGCTATCAGATCTTCGCCAAACGCGAAAGCAAAAAAGGGCTGGTGATCTCCGTGGCCGCCGCGCTGTTCGTCATCGTGCTGGCGTGGTACTGCTGCCTGTCGCTGGACGTATACAAGGCGTATCAGGAGTGGTACGCGGCCGGCGAGGTCGATTTCACGCTGACCTTTTTTGAAGCGCTGCGCGGGGCGTACCGTTTCCTGGAGGAACCGGAGATCGCCAAGCCGTATTTTACGGATCTGGCCATGGGGCTTGGGTTGTGTATCGTCGGCAGCGTCGGGTATATCATCAACAGTTTCCGGCGCGTGAAAACAGGCAATGCCGCCCCGCAAAGTCCCCTGCTTCACGGCGCTTATGTCCCTGCCGGGAAGACGGAGGCTGACGATGAACCCAGGGAGCCGTAAAGCAATATAAATATTATTTTTTCGGAGTTGATCGGGATGAAAAAACGGATCAGATTGATTGTATTGGCAGCGCTGGCGATCGGTCTGCTGTCGGCGACGGCGCCGGCCTTCGCGGCGCAGCCGGAGGAAATCACGGCGCCGGCTTCCACGGCGGATATTTTGGAACTCTACCGCGGCGCGGTGGAGCGGGTGCGCGGCGGCGAGGCGGGTTACTTCCGTACGGACTGGCAGAAGCTGGGCGGCCTGAAGATCACCGGCAACAGCGCGGTGGACGAGGCCTGCCGGAACGTGATCGTTTCCTATCTTACGACGGAAGAGGACGCGGAACCGCTCGTTACGCCCCGCGGCACGCCGGAAGCGGCCGATCGGCTGCCCGCCTGCACGCTGACCGACCTTTCCGCCGTTGAATCCGCTTCCTTTGAGGAGGCCGGGAATTTTTACGTGCTGGAGATCGTCTTTTGCGAGGAGGATTCCCCCCGCACCCGGGAGAGCAGCCGGTTGGGACAGGTGACGGACAACATCGCCTTTACGGAGGATCTGGACGAGGAGATCTCGCAGATCAAAGTATTCTCCGGCAAACCGGAGTACCGCATGAAATATCAGCTGACCGTCACGTGCCTGCTGACGCGGGACGGGCGCATCGCGGAGCTGATGCACGAAACACAGACGCACGTCGATATCGTCCGGGCGAAGGCCATGTTCGTAACGGTCAAAGACGCGTGGGCGGATATGACTTCGTTCTCCCACTATACGCGGTTCGACTACGGCGCGGTGGCCTACCGCCCCGGCGACGTGGACGGCGACGCGCAGGTGACCCCCGCCGACGCCCGGCTGGCGCTGCGGGCTGCCGTAAAGCTGCAGCCGTTAGAGAGCACTACCGCTGCGTTTTATGCCGCCGATACGGACGGCAGCGGTGAAATAGAGCCCGCCGACGCCCGACTGATCCTGCGGACTTCCGTGGGGCTGGCGGCGTAACCGGCGCCGGAAGAGAACGGAAATCATCTGTTGACGGTAATATCCGGGGAAAGGAAACAGAAATGATAAGGACCACACATTTTTCAGGGAAGAATACGTTGATCTGCGTGCTGCTGTCCCTGTTGACCGTCGCGGCGTTGCTGACGTCCTGCGGAAAACAGGAGGCGGACACACAGACGGCGGAATACGTCACCTGGTATGAGGACGTCACCTCGCTGCCGCTGGCGCCGATTATCCGCGACTATGTGATCGATATCAATAACCCCGCGGAGGTCGCCGGGTTTTCCGATCACGTTTTCGTGGGCGTGGTCGCCGGAAAAGGTGAAACCGAATACCTCACCGACGGGTACGATCCCGCCGACGTGGAGCAATTCGGACTTGCGGGCGATCCCTATACCCCCTACGAGATCACGGTGCTGGAAAACCTGAAGGGCAACCTGAAGATCGGAGCGACCGTTCCGGTCGTGAAAGCGGGCGGACCCACGGAAGACGGGCAGTATCTGGATCTGGAGGAAGGCGACTTTATGCCGGAGGAGGGCCAGACGCTGGTTCTGTTTGTTTCCGTACGGAGCGACGGCGCGCTGATCATCTGCAGCGGAAAGAATAATCCGAAGCTGCTGGACGCCGCCGACGCGGGTGCCGATTACAAGTCGCTGGACGTTTATAAGACGATCGTTGACGCCTGCGCGAACGAGATCCCGTTCCCGATCGAAATGGAACGGTACACCGCCCCGGCGGAATATCTGGAATAAGGCAAACGCGCTGTCGTAGGGACAACCCCTGTAGCGCGGCACCTCAGTGCCGCTCCAAACATAAACAATCATATCAGGAGAGATTCATATGAAAAAAATACTGTGCGCCGTTTTATCGGCTGTGATGATTTTCTGCCTGCTGCCCCTGGGGGCGTTTGCGGCCGGCGACGAAGCCGAGCCGCCGCAGGCACTGCTGGGCGACGTGGACCTGAACGGCGTCGTCGCCCCTGCCGACGCCCGGTTGGCGCTGCGCGCCTCCGTGGGGCTGGAGCCGGAGATCCTGCCGGGGACCGACGTCTTTACCGCCGCGGACGCGGATTTCGATGAAAAGATCACCTCCGCGGACGCCCGTTCCATCCTGCGGGCCGCCGTGGGGCTGGAAGACCTTGCCGACCGCCTGCCGGAAAGCGAGGCGCTGACGGAAGCGGCACTGGAGGAGAAGATCAACGCCTGTATGCTGAGTTTCTTTGTGGATTATGAGGAAGGCCACGGAGAACACGGCACCGGTTTTGCCATCGGCGAAAACGGTACGGTCGTCGTTTCCTATCGCAAGATCCATAAGGCGACCCGAATCAGCGTGGGGTATCCTATAGACGTGGGACGCCCGTTGGAGTCTATTCTCGCGGCGGATCCCGGTTCCAGGCTGGCGCTGCTGAAGATCGGCGGGGATATCCCGTACCTGCCCGTCAACCGTACCTGGTACGGCGTGGGCGATACCGTCTATTCAACGGATTACCTCGGGTCCCTGCACCGCCTGACGATCGTTGCGCCGCCTGCCGGCGCGGATATCCCCGAGCAGGCGATCTGCGTGTCGGTCCCCAAAGGGGAACATTCGTATTCCCTGGGAGGGTACCCGATGGTGGACCGTTTCGGCAGGGCGATCGGTTTCATCGAAAAGGAATTCCATACCGACGCCGGCAGGTTTGCCTATGCCATACCGCTGGCCCTGCTGCCCTCGCCGGAGGAATATGCTCCCCGGTCCATGGAGGAATTCTCCCGCGACGAATGGCGTATCACGCTGGTCTGCCCCGTGGAGGCCGTTACGCTGGTGCAGTACGGCACGGGGCTGATCCCGATTTACATGTTCAACAGGCAGTTTGAGACTGTCGACGCCGTTAATCCGCAGACGGACCTGATCGACGTTTCCTTTGAAACAGACGCGACGGATCCGGAAGTCCCGATCCTGCGGATCATGGCGAAAAAGCCCTGCGAAAATGTCCCCGTCACGGTGCGCGTCGAGGGCAGGTACGAGACCGCCGAGCTGACGCTGACCGTTTCGGTGACACAGGACGGCTACGTCAACATGGTGGGGGCGGAATTCCTGCCCGATCCCGGCGTGATCTGGGAGACGCTGCCGACGGAAGTCTACGTGGGCGACTGGATAGCGTTGTCGTTTAACAAGTCCGATACGGGCCTTTCGGATGAAGAGCTGTTTTACTCCTATACCGATTATCTGATCGCGTTGGGATACGAACACGTGGAAACGGAAGAACTGCCCGACTGCAACCGCTACCGGTTCCGGATGGAGGAATACGGGATCACCGTCGACTACACGGACACGGAGGATCACGTCCTCATCGGATGCTATTTTGACGAATCATAAACGTCCGCAACAGATCATTGCTTGCTTATTTGCGACAGAACGTGTAAAATGAAGACGAAAGGGGGCGGCTTGCCGTGAAAAAACTGTTTGCCGTACTGATTTGTTTTGCACTGCTGTTCGCGGCGGCGCCCTGCGCCTTCGCGCAGGAGGAGGACGACGAAACATACGAAGCGCTGCAGAAAATGTCCTTTGCTGAATTGGTCGGCTATATGAACGCCAACCCGCCGGAGAACGACCTGGATGAGATCACCGGGTACGCTTTCCTGCTGGCGGCGCGGGCGGACGAAGTCTCCTGTGAGACCATTGAAGAGATCATTCTTGACCCGCAGAACTGTTACGTGCTGCGGCTGACGCTGATGATGCTGGCGGACGACCTTTCCTGGCCGCTGGACGCGGACGGGATCACCGCCATGGCGCGGGACAAGACCGCCGACGAAACGCTGCGGTCCTACGCGCTGGACTGGCTGATCGAACGGGAACCCGTCGACCGGGAGCTGTTCTGTGAGATCGCAAGGGATGAGACCGACCCCAACAGCGGTTGGGCGCTGAAGCTGTTGTACCTGTACGATGAAAAAGCGGCGCGGCCGATCATTGACGAAGTGCTGGCGGATTGCTCCGGTGGGCCGCTGGACAGTCGTGCGGGAACGGCGCTGCTGTATAAAGGCGTCGATCTGCGCAACAACGGAACGCCGGAGGAGATCGACGCGTTCATTCAATTCTGTGACAAGCTGCTGTCAAACGATCTTTCTGCCGACGACAGGTCTGTCGTTGTTATTGCCATTGTCAACGTGGGAACAAAGGAGAGCGTTTCCTATATCTTCTCTCACTTTGAAGAGCAGAGCGATTATCTTGCGTGGGCGGTCATTGAAACAGACAACGCGGTCCTCTATGAAATGTACGACGTCGCGGAGGATCCGGCTGCCTTTGCCGCCATCATGAGGCAGTCCCATCATCCTTTGCAGGGCGATATGGACGGCGACGGGCGCGTTACCTCCGCCGACGCGAGAAGCATCCTGCGCAAGTGCGTGGGGCTGGAAGCGGTCTCCGAAGAAGACGAATGGGATCTGGACGGCGACGACCGGCTCTCGCCGGAGGACGCGCGTCTGGCGCTGCGGACTTCCGTGCAGCAAGAAAATCCGGTATTTTACGGCCTGTCTCGTGAGAAAAACGAGCCCATTCCCATCGACGACTATATTTTAGTGGGCATGACGCACGAATACTCCTTTCCGGAGGAGCCCTATTCCACGGAATACTTTCACGCGGAATACGTGGAACGGGTGGAGACGATCTTTGATTATCATGAGGGGGACCTCGTCGACAAGGAAAAGTTCAACCGGATCGAAACGCTTTATTTGACGGAAAAAGGCAAGGAGAATATTGACGCGTTTATCGACGAACTGAACGCACGGGAGGATATTCTGTGCGCGGAACGGGATTATGAATACCCCATGGGGCTTACCTGAAGCAGAGAAAAAACCGCCGTACACGTTAACGTGACGGCTTGAGGGAGGATCTTTATGCAGGACTATTTGTTTGAGTGCCGTTATCAGATGGACGACGGGCTTTGGGACGAAATACTGCGGTATTACTATTTCCGCCGTCCCCTCAGCGTGGCGATCTTCGTTTTCAGCGGGGTGTTTTTTGCGCTGGGGATCGGGCTGGGCGTGTGGGCCTATTGCCTGATGGGCGAAGTGCCGGTGCAGACGTGGGAGATCCTTGTGCTCTCTCTTGTGCTGCCCCTGCTGCATGTTTTGCTTTATTCAAAAGCGCGCAAAAACCGCCGGAAACAGCTGCGGGAGCTGTACGGAGATAAAACGATCGAAGTGACCGTCGCCGTCAGCGAAACGGAGGTGTACCACCGTTCCTCCGAACGTACTGAAGCCAGTACCGTGGCCCTTTCGGAGATCCGGCGGACCTTTGCAACCGAACACACGCTTTGTCTGGTTTCCCGCGCGAAACTGATGTATATCATGGCGAAATCCGGCTTTACCAAAGGCACGGCGGAGGACTGCAGGGCGTTCCTGAAATCGAAGGGGATCGGATGATACCCGCCGGGCAAACCGGTTTGTGCCCGGTATCCCACAAAAAAATTTTTTCTGTTTTCAAGTTTTTTTAAGTACGCCGGGCTATACTGTGAACTGTCGAAAGACAAATGCTTCCTCGTTTTTCTTCATAAAATATCTCCTCAAAAGCGTAAAGCGCACTGTAGTCAGCGGTGCGCTTTGCGTTTTGTTTTTGTGAAGCCGCGTTTTTTTTGCGCCGCGGTGAAAAAACGGTTGAGCTTTCCGGCGTTTTGCGATATACTCGAACTATACTCACAAAAGGGGAGACGATGACGATGAAAAAACGGATCGCGGTCTTATTATCCGCGCTGCTGCTGGCGGGCGTGCTCGGCGCGTTGCCGGCGCTGGCCGCGGCGCAGCCGACGGTCGGCCCGTACGACCTGTTCGTGTCGCCGCAGGGCGACGACGCGGCGGCGGGCACGCTTGAAGCCCCGCTGCGGACCGTGGCGGCGGCAAAGGAAAAGCTGAAAACGCGGAAGGGCGCCGTGGGTGAGGACGAGACCGTCCGCGTGTGGCTGCGGGACGGGCGCTATGAATTTGCCGAAACGCTGTCCTTTACGGCGGAGGACCTGCCGAACGTGACCTATGCCGCATGCAACGGTGAGAAAGTCGTCTTTTCCGGCGCGAAGGAGATCACGGGCTTTGCCGCGGAAACCGCCAACGGCGTGACGGTCTTCACCAAAACGCTGGACCCGGAAAAGGACCCGACGGGCTTTCATTCCCTGTTCAGCGAAACGGAGCAGCTCTCCGTGCCCCGCTACCCGGAGGAGGGCTATTTCACGGTGAAAAAGCTCTGCCCGGAGGACGACCTGTGGACGGAGGAGAACACCCCATGGGAGTTCACCCGTGGCCAGCGCTCCTTCTGCGCCGACCCCGCCGACCTGACGGAGTTCACCAACCCCACGGACGTGCAGGTGCGCATCCTGCACTACTGGCACGACGAGCTGATGTACCTGACGGACGTCGATTACGCCACCGGCAAGCTGGGGCTGTCCCGCCCCTCCTCCATGAACATCAGCGATATCGACCGGATCTATTTTGAAAATGTCTTCGAGGCGCTGGACGAGCCCGGCGAATGGTACCTGAACACGCAAACCGGCAAGCTGTACTACGTGCCCGAAGACGGCGAGACCGCCGATACGCTGACGCTGTACGCCTCCTCGCTGGAGCGCCTGATCGATATCGACGGCGCGGACGGCATTGCCTTTGAGAACATCGTCTTTACCCAGACGGACTGGACGGTCCCCACGCCCGGCGAGTGGGAGGGCGGCTGGCGCGCGGAAAACGATATCGACGCGCTGCAGGCGGCGCTGGACGTGAAGGGCGTGTTCACCGCGCGGCACGCTTCGGATATCTCTGTCAAAAACTGTGAGTTCCGCAACCTCGGCGCGGACGCGGTGAAACTCATGGAGGGCGTCACGCGCAGCCGGGTGGACAGCTGCCTGTTCCGGCACATCGCCGCCACCGCGGTGTTCGTGGGCGGGGCCAACGGCGAGCCCGGCGACCCGGACGTGACGGCGGATATCACCGTGACCAACAACGATATCTCCGGCTACGGCAGGAAGTTCTTCTGCGCCATCGGCGTCCATATCACCTACTGCGACGGGGCCGAGGTCAGCCACAACGAGATCTCCGACGGCTATTATACGGGTATCTCCTGCGGCTGGACCTGGGGCTACACCCATCACCTGACGAACAACATCAAAATAAGGGATAACCTGATCTACAACATCGGGCAGGGGTGGCTGTCCGATATGGGCGGCATCTACATGCTGGGCATCCAGCCCGGCACGGAGCTGACCGGCAATGTCATCCACAACGTGGCGGCGGACCCCGGAGAGGGCGGCTACGGCGGCTGGGGCGTTTACCTCGACGAGGGCTCCTCCCGGATGCTGGTGGAACAGAACCTCGTCTACTGCTGCGGCAGCCAGAGCTTCAACATCCACTACGGCGAGGGCAACGTCATCCGCAACAACATCGGAGCCTTTTCCGCGGAGGGCCAGGTGAGCCCCGGCTCCCGGGACGAAGCCCACGCCACGGCCTATTATTACGACAACATCTTCCTGACGGACAAAGGCGCGCCGATTTACATTTATATGCAGGAGCCCGCGCATTTCCATGCGAACGGCAATCTGTTCTGGGATCTGAGCAAAGGAAGCGACCTGCGCTTTTCCAAAAACGGCGGCGACGACTGCCTGACCCTGAAAACAGCTCAGCGCGAGGGATTTTTGCACAACTCCACCGTTGCCGACCCGCTGTTCGCGGACGCGGCGCACTACGACTTCACGCTGGCGGAGGATTCCCCGGCGTTTGCCCTCAACTTCAAGGCGTGGGATTACGACAACGCCGGTACTTTGAAGGGTACCACGATCGGCACGGATCAGCCCGGCGGCGGCACCGCCTACAACGACAGCGTGGTCCCGGTGACGCCCACCGGCAAAAAGCATTCCGTGCCGGTCTCCTCCGTGCTGCTGCCTGTCGCCGTCGCGCTCGGCGCGCTGTTGGCGGCGTTCTGGCTGGCGTTCGCGCTGCTGCGCGCGCCGAAAGCGGCCACCGTCAGCTTTTGCGTCGTTCTGGCGGGGGTACTGGCCGGGTGGTTCGTCTACCGCACCTTCGTACACTGGTCGCCGGCGCCGTATGTGCTCGGCGTTACCGCGCTGTGCGCCGCGGCGGCTGCCCTGCCGATGTGCGCGCCGCGGGAGAGGAAAAAACCGGTCCGCAGCTTCCTGATCCGCTTCGTGTGCGTTCTGGCGGTTTTCTTCGCCGTGGTGCTGACGCTGAACAACATGCTTCGCATCGGCGAGGTCAACGTCATGTCCATCGCGCTCACGGCCCTGGGCGTGTACGCCGCCGCCGTCACCGTCAAAAACCTGCTTGCGGAACGGAACAAGTCAAAATAAACAAAAAAGGAAAAGGTTTTTACGGAAAATACGACAATCTATCATTTCGGTTTTTTTTGATCTTCCTTGCTTGACAGCCCCTCTTTATACATGTTAAAATAAAGGCAAATCAAATCGAGGTCTCCTGTGACCGACGGGTGAAAGCGGAGCACCGCAGAGAAGCAGGAGACCGAAGTGGAGAGAGTCACACTCCATACGGTTTTCGGCGGAGGATTTCCGTGACGACATCGTCAAAAATGCTCGGCAGGCGTCAGCATTCCTGCGCTTTTTTCCTTGTTTTCGCAAAAATCTTCCAGCCAAAAACTGCCCTGCACCTGAAAATCGTCAAAGTGCATACTGACGGGTGGCTTGACGACGAGGGCATGCTGATGTATGGCGAGGAGGAAAACATTCGTATGTGTGTGCTTTGGTGTTTTTCAGGCGTGCGTAGTGTAACTCTCTCCACCTTAAGCCGACCGTCTGGGCGCAGTTGTTTCTAAGGGGACATCTGCGCCCAGTTTTATTTCGCAGCGCGGAGAATGGAGGAGGATTTATGAAAAAGATAGGTATCGTCATGGGCAGCGACAGCGATCTGCCCGTGGTCAAAAAAGCGACGGACGTGTTAAAGGAATTCGGCGTGCCCTTTGAGGCGCACGTCTTTTCGGCGCACCGCACGCCGGAGCAGGCGCGGGATTTCGCCCTGCGCGCCCGGGAAAACGGTTTCGGCGCGATCATCGCGGCGGCGGGCATGGCGGCGCATCTGGCGGGCGCCGTCGCGGCCAACACCACGCTTCCCGTGATCGGCATTCCCTGCAAGGGCGGCGCGATGGACGGGATCGACGCGCTGCTGTCCACCGTGCAGATGCCCTCCGGCATCCCGGTGGCCACCGTGGCGCTGAACGGCGGGGCTAACGCGGCGCTGCTGGCGATCCAGATCCTCGCCGTGGAGGACGCCTCCCTTGCCGAAAAGCTGGCGGCCAAGCGTCAGGCAGACGCGGCGGCGGTGCTGGCGAAGGACGAAGGCGTCACAGCAAGACTGTGATACCCAGTCGAAAGTCGTAAGTCGTAAGTCGCAAGAGCGGCGCGGTGCGCCGCGAGAGGAATGACATCGGTCCCGCAATTCTTGGGATCGCCCGGAGGGCTTCTTACGACTCACGACTCACGACTTACGACTGAAAACGGACATCCAGATTTTATACGAGAGGTAGATCATATGGGCGGTTTTTTCGGCATCGCATCAAAAAAGGACTGCATGGCGGAGGTGTTTTTCGGGACGGATTACCATTCCCATCTGGGCACCAGCTGCGGCGGCATGGCGGCGTACGATAAGGAGATCGGCTTGCAGCGCAAGATCCATCATATCTCCAATTCGCCGTTCCGCACCAAATTTGAACGGATCTTTGAGGAGATGCGGGGCACCTCGGTCATCGGCTGCATCAGCGATACGGACCCGCAGCCCATGCTGATCCGTTCCAACCTCGGCACGTACGCCATCTGCGCCGTGGGCGTGGTGAACAACGCGGAGGAGCTGATCGATCGGTACCTGTCCTTCAGCGGCGGGCACTTCGATTCCATGACCGGCGGGCGTATCAACGTCAACGAGCTGATCGCCGCGCTGATCGACCAGAAAAGCAGCTTCCGCGACGGCGTAAAGTTCGCGCAGCAGTCTATCGAGGGCACGGCCTCCATCCTGATCCTGAAGGATAACGGCGCCATCATCGCCGCCCGGGATCGTCTGGGCCGCCTGCCGGTGCAGATCGGCAAAAACGAGGACGGCTACGCGGTGTCCTTTGAATCCTTCGCCTACCAGAAGCTGGGCTTTGAGGACGTGAAGGAGCTGGGCCCCGGCGAGATCGTGGAGCTGACGCCCGACGCCATGACGCAGCTGGAACCGCCGGGAAAGAAAAAGCGCATCTGCTCTTTCTTGTGGAGCTACTACGGCTATCCCACCTCCACCTACGAGGGCGTCAATGTGGAGGCCATGCGCTACCGCAACGGCAACCTGCTGGCGCAGGCCGATATCGAAAGCGGACTGGCGCAGGAGATCGACTACGTGGGCGGCGTTCCCGATTCCGGCACGCCCCACGCCATCGGCTATTCCAACACGGCGCACCGGCCCTTCGCCCGCGCCTTCATCAAATACACCCCCACGTGGGCGCGCAGCTTCATGCCGGAAAACCAGATGGACCGCAACCGGATCGCCAAGATGAAGCAGATCCCGGTACACGAGCTGATCCGGGGCAAAAAGCTGCTGTTCGTGGACGATTCCATCGTGCGCGGCACCCAGCTGCGCGAGACCGTGGAATTTCTCTATGAAAGCGGCGCGCAGGCGGTGCATATCCGTTCGGCCTGCCCGCCCATCATGTACGGCTGCAAGTACCTCAACTTCTCCCGCGCGACAAGCGACATGGAGCTGATCTCCCGGCGCGTCATCTTCCAATTGGAAGGGGAAGAGGGTTTTGATCATATCGACGAATACAGCGACGGGACCACCGAACGCGGCAAGGCGCTGCGAAAAGCCATCTGCGACGAGCTGCACTTTGCCTCGCTGGAATTTCAATCGCTGGAGGGCATCATCGCCGCCATCGGCCTGCCCAAAGACGAGCTTTGCACCTATTGCTGGGACGGAAAGGAGTAATCACATGAATACGCAATCCAGATCGGACGCCTACGCGGCGGCGGGCGTGGATATCACCGCCGGTTACAGGGCCGTGGAGCTGATGAAGCAGCATATCGCCCGGACGGTCACGCCGGGGGTCTGCTCGGACGTAGGCGGCTTCGGCGGCCTGTTTGAGCTGGACGTGACGGGCATGAAGCGGCCCGTCCTCGTCAGCGGCACCGACGGCGTGGGCACCAAGCTGCGCCTCGCCTTTCTGATGGACAGGCACGACACGGTCGGCGTCGACTGCGTGGCCATGTGCGTCAACGACATCGTCTGCTGCGGCGCGAAGCCGCTGTTTTTCCTCGATTATATCGCCTGCGGCAAAAACGTGCCGGAGCGCATCGCGGATATCGTCAAGGGCGTTTCCGACGGCTGCGTGCAGGCCGGCGCGGCGCTCATCGGCGGCGAGACCGCCGAAATGCCCGGCTTCTACCCCGAGGACGAGTACGACCTCGCGGGTTATTCCACCGGCGTGGTGGATAAAGAAAACATCATCGACAACAAAACCATGCGCCCGGGCGACGCGGTGATCGCGCTGCCCTCCTCCGGCGTACACTCCAACGGCTTTTCGCTGGTGCGCAAGGTGTTCGACGTGGAGCGCGCCGATCTGACCTCCCCGGTGGAGGCGCTTGGCGGAAAAGGCCTCGGCGAAACGCTGCTGACCCCCACGAAGATCTACGTCAAGCCCGTCCTCGCTCTGCTGGAGACGGTGGCGGTGCGCGGGATCTCCCACATCACCGGCGGCGGCTTCTATGAGAACATCCCCCGCAGTATCCCGGAAGGCCTGTGCGCGAGGATCGACAGGTCCGCGGTCAGGGTGCTGCCGATCTTTGACCTGATCGCCAAGACCGGCCATATCAGCGAGCGCGATATGTTCAATACCTTCAACATGGGCGTGGGCATGAGCGTGGTCGTCCCCGCGGACCAAAAGGAAGAGGCCCTCGCGGTGCTGAAGGCCAACGGCGAGGACGCCTACGTGATCGGCGAGATCGTTGAAGGCGAGAACAAAATCGAGCTGATATAACGCAGCACGGCGCCTTGCGCCGTTACAGTCGGAAGTCATCAGTCGGAAGTCCCCTCAACTTCCACCGCCGGATAAAAATCAAGTCCGAAGGACTTCCGAATCTCCGCTCTCCGCTCTCCGAACTCCGCTCTCAATACATCAACTTCCTCAAGGGGGAAACACCATGAACAAAAAGCGCATTGCCGTGCTGGTTTCCGGCGGCGGCACGAATTTACAGGCGATCCTTGACGCGCAGCAAAGCGGGATCATCCGCAGCGGCGCGGTGACGCTGGTGATCGCCAACAAAGCGGACGCCTACGCGCTGACCCGCGCGGAAAACGCGGGCGTGGATCATTGCGTGATCCTCAAAAAGGAGTGCGGCAGTCAGGCCGCGTTCGAGCAGGCCATCATCGACAAGCTGGAAGCGTACCGTATCGATATCATCGTGCTGGCGGGCTTCATGAGCATTTTGAGCGAGTCCTTTACCTCCCGCTACCCGCGGCGCATCCTCAACGTCCATCCGTCGCTGATCCCGTCCTTTTGCGGCGAGGGATTCTACGGCCTGCGGGTACATCAGGCGGCGCTGGATAAGGGCGTCAAGGTGACCGGCGCGACCGTACACTTCGTCAACGAGATCCCCGACGGCGGCGAGATCATCCTGCAAAAGGCGGTGGACGTGCTGCCCGGCGACACGCCGGAGACCCTGCAGCGCCGGGTGATGGAGCAGGCGGAGTGGGTCATCTTTCCCCGTGCCGTGGAACTGGTGTGCGCCGGGTAGATATAGTCGCAAGTCGTGAGTCGTAAGTCGTAAGCGGAAGCAGGTCGCCGCCGCCAGTGGCGGATGAAGGCGAACTGCTGACGTGAAGAAACAAGGAGCAATGCGAAGCGCTCCAAGCGAGCAGGGCGACTATGTTTCTGAGGTATGCGAAGGAAGCATTATAATCGTAGCGCGGCTCAGTGAGCCGCCCCGGTGAAGCCGGTATTCATATTGTCGTTATCTGCATCGCAGCATGGCGTCTTACGCCGTTGTTCCGCAGTTTCAAAGGAGGGCGTCCTCAATGGAAAAATGGAATACGTTGATCGCCTCCCTGCGGGGCTATGAAGTTGACATATCGGAAACGGAAGATGAGCTGACGGTCACCGACCGCGCCAACGGCAGCGAGATGGTGGTCTTCGATGAAAGCTATCAGCAATCCGAGGACCCGTCGGATATTTTCACCAATATCGTCGTGTCTTTTTCCACCCAGCACCGCCACTTTGAGGACATGGACGACGCGACGGAATACGTTTTGCAGATCCTGAGCGACGAGGTACTGCCGCTGGAATTCTACCGGGACGGACAACCCGGATTCGGCGGCGATATCGTACGGGATGAGCTGCCTCTGCTGTCGCAGGCGTGGCTGGCCGAACGGTTTTTGCTGCCGACGGAGCAGCTTGCGGCGTATCAATTCGAGATCCACAGCTGGTCGGGAAAATACGACGCGCCGTGCACAGACGTGTCCCGTCTGCCTTGATTTAGAATATATTTAACCTAACATTTAACCTAATAAAATTCACCATTTTGATTTCATCGGGAGGGTTTTATGAAAAACATCATCGTCGTGGGCGGCGGGGGCCGTGAGCACGCCGTCGTCAAAAAGCTGAAGCAAAGCCCGCAGGTGGGCGTCATCTACGCGCTGCCGGGCAACGGCGGCATGGCGGAAGACGCGGAATGCGTCAATATCGCCGCCATGGATATCGACGGCATCGTGAAATTCGCCTATGAGAACAAGATCGACTACGCCGTGGTCACGCCGGACGATCCGCTGGTGCTGGGAGCGGTGGACGCGCTGGAAGTCCACGGCGTCCCCTGCTTCGGGCCGCGCGCCAACGCCGCCGTCATCGAGGGCAGCAAGGTGTTTTCCAAAAACCTGATGAAGAAATACGGCATCCCCACCGCCCGGTACGAGACCTTCGACGACGAGGCGGCCGCCCTCTCTTATCTGGAGACCGCGCCGCTGCCCGCCGTCGTCAAGGCGGACGGGCTGGCTCTCGGCAAGGGCGTGGTGATCGCCGAGACGCGGGAAGACGCCAAAGCCGCCGTCGTCTCCATGATGCGGGATAAAAAGTTCGGCAAAAGCGGCGAGCATATCGTGATCGAGGAATTCCTGACCGGGCCGGAGGTCTCCGTGCTGTCCTTTACGGACGGCGAGACGCTGATCCCGATGGTGTCCTCCATGGACCACAAGCGGGCGCTGGACGGCGACAAGGGCCTGAACACCGGCGGCATGGGCACCATCGCCCCCAACCCCTACTATACGAAGGAGATCGCCGCCACGTGCATGGAGACGATCTTCCTGCCCACCATCCGCGCCATGAAGGCGGAGGGCCGCCCCTTCAAGGGCTGCCTGTATTTCGGGCTGATGCTCACGCCGGACGGTCCCAAGGTGATCGAGTACAACTGCCGCTTCGGCGACCCGGAGACCCAGGTGGTGCTGCCCCTGCTGGAAAGCGATCTGTTCACGATCATGCAGGCCACTACCTTTGGCACGCTGGCGCAGACGGAAGTGACGTTCAGCGACAAGGCCGCCGCCTGCGTCATCATGGCGTCGGAAGGGTATCCCGCCTCCTATGAAAAGGGCTTTCCGATGGACATCCCGACGGAGGTCGCGCCCTGGGTGTACGTGGCGGGCGCGAAAAAGGACGGCGATGTGCTTCTCACCAACGGCGGCCGGGTGCTGGGCGTCACCGCCACGGCGGA
This sequence comes from Clostridia bacterium, assembly GCA_017428085.1. Lineage (GTDB taxonomy): Bacteria > Bacillota > Clostridia > Oscillospirales > Acutalibacteraceae > RUG806. Next base: position 23,246 of record JAFRRP010000009.1, read on the forward strand.
CGACCTGAAATCCGCCCTCGCTTTGGCCTATTCCCGCGTGGAAAAAATCTCCTTTGCCAACGCCTTCTACCGCAAGGACATCGGCAAACGGGCGCTGGAAGCGTTATAATGCAGCACGCTTTTCCTGTTTTTGTTGACTGCCGTCAACGAATGATATCGCAACGATAAAACAATCACACCGGATTGTTTTATCTGCGACCTCAGCAGCGTTCGCAACGCGATCCCGATGTTGTTGTCGATGCAGGGATCAACGGAGCTGAGGCTCCGTGCTACGCCGTTCGCGCAACGCGATTCCGATTTTTGTTGTATTGTAAAAAGAGGTTTCATCGTGAGAAAACGAATATTTGAAATCATCGAGCAATCAAGCGGAAACGATAAAGCAAGTTCTGTCTATGATGTTGTTATGATGATTGCCATTATTGCCAGCCTTGTTCCGCTTGCGTTCAAAGAAGAAACACAGCTCTTTTTTGTCATAGACAAGGTTTGCGTGGCTGTTTTTATCATTGACTATTTGCTTCGCTGGGTGACGGCAGATTATAAATTCAACAAAAAATCTGTTGGTTCATTTTTATGTTATCCCGTTTCCTTTATGGCTTTGATTGATTTGCTCTCGATTCTTCCGTCTGTTACGGCATTGAACAGCGGATTCAAGATTCTTCGTTTGATGCGAATGTTCAGAGCTATGCGTGTATTGCGCGTGATGAAATTCGCAAGATATTCAAAGAGTATCCGCATTATCGCAAACGTATTCAAAAAATCAAAAGCGCCGCTTGCGGCGGTCGGTACGTTGGCAATCGCATACATCGTCGTGTCTGCTCTTATTATCATTAACGTGGAACCGGATTCCTTTAATAATTATTTTGACGCATTATATTGGGCGACGGTTTCATTGACAACTATGGGTTACGGCGATATTTATCCGGTGACCACCATCGGCAGATTGGTTACTATGGCTTCTTCTATTTTCGGTATCGCCATTGTTGCGTTGCCTGCCGGTATTATTACTGCCGGGTATATGGATGAGATAAATCGAAATGACAGTGAGGAGAAGGAATAATGGTTTACAGAGTATTCGTTGAAAAGAAAAAAGAACTCGCCAACGAGGCGCGGGCTTTGCTGGCGGACGCCGTGGGCGTGCTGGGCGTCGCGGGGCTGAAAGACGTGCGGGTGTTCAACCGCTACGACGCGGAGAACATCACGGAAGAATTATTCGACTACGCGGTGAAAACCGTCTTTTCCGAGCCGCAGCTGGATATCGCCACAGAGGAAATCGATACGGACGGCGCGGCGGCGGTGTTCGCGGTGGAATTCCTGCCCGGCCAGTACGACCAGAAGGCGGATTCCGCCGCCCAGTGCATCCAGATCATCTCCCAGGGCGACCGGCCCACGGTGCGCTCCGCCAAGGGCTACGCCCTCTACGGCGACTTGAACGAGGCCGATATCGCCGCCATTCAGAAGTACGTGGTCAACCCTGTGGAGGCAAGACTTGCCGCGCTGGACAAGCCGGAGACGCTGGCCGTCGCCTACGACGTGCCCACCGAGGTGAAGACGCTGACCGGTTTCACGTCCCTGTCCCGGGAAGAGCTGGCGCGGTTCGTGGCGGACTACGGCCTTGCCATGGACGCGGACGATATCGCCTTCTGTCAGGAGTATTTCCGCAGCGAGCAGCGCGACCCCACCATCACCGAGATCCGCATGATCGACACCTACTGGTCCGACCACTGCCGCCACACCACCTTCCTGACGATCATCGACGGCGCGCAGTTCGAGGACCCGCTGCTGCAGAGCGCGTATGAGGATTACCTCGCCACCCGTGCAGCGCTGGGCGTGAAAAAGCCCGTCTGCCTGATGGATATCGCCACGCTGGCGGTGAAATACCTGAAAAAAGAGGGGAAGCTCCCCAAGCTGGATGAATCCGACGAGATCAACGCCTGCACCGTCAAGCTGGACGTGGACGTGGACGGCGTCACGGAGCCCTGGCTGCTGCTGTTCAAGAACGAGACCCACAACCACCCCACGGAGATCGAGCCCTTCGGCGGCGCGGCCACCTGCATCGGCGGCGCCATCCGCGACCCGCTTTCCGGCCGGGCTTACGTTTACGGGGCCATGCGCGTCACCGGCTGCGCCGACCCCACCGTGCCGGTGAGTGAGACCATCCCCGGCAAGCTGCCCCAGCGCAAGCTGGTCACCACCGCCGCGGCGGGCTACTCCAGCTACGGCAACCAGATCGGCCTTGCCACGGGCATCGTGGATGAAATTTATCACCCCGGCTACGCCGCCAAGCACATGGAGATCGGCGCGGTCATCGCGGCGGCCCCGGCGGAAAACGTGAGAAGGGAAGTGCCCGCCCCCGGCGATATCGTGATCCTGCTGGGCGGCAGCACGGGCCGCGACGGCATCGGCGGCGCGACGGGCAGCAGCAAGGCCCACAACGCCCACTCGGTGGAGACCTGCGGCGCGGAGGTGCAAAAGGGCAACGCGCCGGAGGAGCGCAAGCTGCAGCGGCTGTTCCGCAACCCCGCCGCCACCCGCATGATCAAGCGCTGCAACGACTTCGGCGCGGGCGGCGTGAGCGTTGCCATCGGCGAGCTGGCGGACGGCCTCGTCATCGATCTGAACGCCGTCCCCAAGAAATACGAGGGGCTGGACGGCACCGAGCTGGCCATCAGCGAATCCCAGGAGCGCATGGCGGTGGTCGTGGAAAAAGAGAACGTGGACGCGTTCCTCGCCCTTGCCCATGAAGAGAATTTACAGGCCTGCCCCGTGGCGGCCGTACAGGCGGAGCCGCGCCTCGTGATGCGCTGGAACGGGAAGACCATCGTGGATATCAGCCGGGAGTTCCTCAACTCCAACGGCGCGGAGAAGCATATCGCCGTCACTCCCGCCGCCCCGCGGGCGTACCAGAGGGAAATCACCGGCGGCTTTACCGACAACCTCAAGGCCGCTGCGGCGGACCTGAACGTCTGTTCCCGCCGCGGGCTTTCGGAGCGCTTCGATTCCACCATCGGCGCGGGCACGGTGCTGATGCCCTTCGGCGGCAAGCACCAGCTCACGCCCATTCAGGCCATGGCGCAGAAGGTTTCCGTGGAGAAAAAACATACCGATACCTGCTCCCTGATGGCGTGGGGCTACAACCCCTTGATCATGGAAAAAAGCCCCTACCACGGGGCGTATCTGGCGGTGGTGGAATCGGTTTCCAAGCTGATCGCCTCCGGCGCGAGCTTCACCGACGTGTACCTCACCTTCCAGGAGTATTTCGAGAAGCCCGGCGCGGACGGCAAACGCTGGGGCAAGCCCTTCGCGGCGCTGCTGGGCGCGTTCGAGGCCCAAAAGGCGCTGGGCGTGGGCGCCATCGGCGGCAAGGACTCCATGAGCGGCAGCTTTGAGGATCTGGACGTGCCGCCTACGCTGGTCTCCTTTGCCGTCACGACCGAAAAGACGGCGGCGGTGGTATCCCCCGAATACAAAAAGGCCGGGGACCGCGTGGTGCTGCTGTCCCCGGAGTACGATGAAAACGGCCTGCCCGTCACGGCCTCGCTGCTGGCGCTGTTCGATCAGGTCGCCGCGCTGCTGCGCGACGGCAAGGCGGCGGGCTGCTATACGCCCGGCATGGGCGGCGTCGCGGAGGCGGTCATGAAGTGCGCCTTCGGCAACGGCTTCGGCTTCGCCTTTTCGCCGGATATTCCCGTGGAAGCGCTGTTCCGCTGGCAGTACGGCAGCTTCCTGCTGGAGACCGCGGAGGATATCGGCGGCGTCGTGGTGGGCACGGTCACCGACGAACCGGCGTTCACCTACGGCGGCGAGAGCGTCCCGGCGGGCGACCTGCTGCAGATCTATGAAAACAGACTGGAATCCGTCTATCCCGTCAACGCCGACAGTCCCGGCGACTGCGAGACCTTCCGGTATGAGGCGGACAGCCGCGTTGCACCGCTGATCAAAACCGCGAGGCCGAAGGTGCTGATCCCGGCGTTCCCGGGCACCAACTGCGAATACGACAGCGCCAGAGCCATGCGCGACGCGGGCGCGGAGCCGGAGATCTTCGTGGTGAAGAACCTGACCTCCGACGATATCAAGTCCTCCGTGGAGGGCTTTGCCGAAAAGCTGAAGACCGCCCAGATGGTGTTCATCCCCGGCGGCTTCTCCGGCGGCGACGAGCCGGACGGCAGCGGCAAGTTCATCACGGCCTTCTTCCGTAACGCCGCCGTCAAAGAGGGCGTGGCCGGCCTGCTGGACGACCGCGGCGGCCTGATGTGCGGCATCTGCAACGGCTTCCAGGCCCTTATCAAGCTGGGCCTCGTGCCCTACGGAAAGATCATCGACACGGACGCGGCCTGCCCCACCCTGACCTTCAACACCATCGCGCGCCACCAGAGCCGCATCGTGCGCACCCGCATCGCCAGCAACAAGTCCCCGTGGCTGTCGCTGATGCACGTGGGCGATATCGTGAACGTGCCCATCTCCCACGGCGAAGGGCGTTTCCTCGCCGATGAAGCCCTGATCCGGCAGCTTGCCGCCAACGGGCAGATCGCCACCCAGTACGTGGACGAGGACGGCGCCGCCACCATGGATATCCGGTACAACCCCAACGGCTCCTTGTTCGCCGTGGAGGGCATCACCTCCCCGGACGGGCGCGTCTTCGGCAAGATGGGCCACAGCGAACGCACCGGCAGCGGCCTTTATAAGAACGTGCCGGGCAATTACGACATCCGCATGTTCGAGGCGGCGGTGAGGTATTTCGCGGAGATGTAGCACGGCGTCTCACGCAGTTTCAGTCGTAAGTCGTGAGTCGTAAGTCGTAAGAAGCGGCTGCGCCGCGGTACGGCGTTTTTTGCCTTCAAAATGAAAACAAAAAACCGGCGCGGGAGGCACCATGCGTGTCCCCGCGCCGATGGTTATAGAGCATCTTTATTTTAGTTCGATGACTTTTGCAAGAACTTTAGGAATTGTTACTTCGTCACCTCTAACAGTTTTATATGTATACAATCCTGTTGATACACCATAAAAGGTAATCGTATCATCCTCCAAAAATCGGGGAGAGTCTTCAGGCATAGCATAAAGCACATAAACAACATCATCGATGTATTGTGAATATCCCCATTTTGTTGCAACACGTAAAGCCACGTAGTTAATTCCGTCCTCGAAATCTTCTATGACCTGAAGAATAGTACCGGTAAATTTCACATTCTTACCTTCATATGATTTAGGAGAACGGGCTAATTCAGTATACGATATGGATTCACATTTGGACTTGTATGCGGCATCGGAAATTGTACTGCAAAGAACTTTTATTGTGCAAGATTGGTCCTTGTAAGTAATTGTAACTTCTGACTCTTTATCTGCCTCCAGCGTTACGGGTGTTTCAATTTTCCATCCCGACACCTTTTCTTTTGTACCATCTAAATATACGGCAGTAACTTCCATGTTTACATTGCTGGAATTGATGGTGGTGCCTGCAGTTGTGGAACCGGAATATTTGGCGGTAATTTCTTTGATTGTTTTATCTGAACAAATCAGCTCAAGATTATAAGCAAAATCACCATACTTAACATTGATTATTTCACTGCCGTCTTTCTTGAGAGTTAATGAAGCAGGATCAAATACGCAGTCGCTTGTTACTTCAGTCTCTTTCCCATTTTTATGTTTTGCAAATACTTTAACATCTTTTTTGGAAGTGTCTATTGTCGTTCCTTCTGATAAGCTGCCTTTGTATTCAGCGTAAATATCAACGACAGCACTTGATGAGCATTTTACAGTAAGGTCTTTGCTGATATTTTTGTAGGTAATTGTAATCGTCGCAGAACTGTCTTCCTGTAAGGTCTTTTCCTCTGCAACAGACCATCCTTTTATTTCTTTTTCTGTTCCGTCTTTTGTAATGCCCAAAACGCTGATACCTTCGTTATTCTCGTTTAAAACGATATCCGCTTTGGTATCTCCGTTGTAGGAAACTTTCAATTGTTCATATTTTGGTTCCGCCGTTACCCCAATTATAACTGCTAATATTACAAGGATCAGAGCGATTGTGACGGGAATAATAGCTTTCTTCGATTTTGATTTTTGCTTTTTTGAATCAGCGATAGTCTCTGATGCTGCGTCTTTTGATCCATCTGAATAGAACTCATTGGATAGTGGATTGGGTGACGGTTCTTCTGTTGTCTTTTTTTCTTGTCTCGTATCAGATGTTTCCTCTTGCGCGTTGTCTCCGGGATTTTGCATTGAAACAGCAGATCCACAGAATTTGCAGAACGCAACACCGTTTTCAATTTCTTTTCCACAGTTTGGACAATTCATGAATACCCCTCCATCTTTCGGTATTAAATCATTTTTGTGCGGCAAAAAAAGTGCGGCAGATGGAACTGCCGCACTGAAAAATACACAGCTCCAACTGTCGCCAAACAATTTCAATATCAATTCTGCTTCCCAATAGGAACAAATAGAACGATAAAACAGAGCCCGTATTTTTACCGAATGGATAAAAATACGCTCTAATTGTTCCATAAAAGAAGCACTTTTATTCATGAAATTGTTTGGCAAATATTAGCATATCATAACGAGCTGCTTTTTGCAAGATATTTTTAAGCGCAAAGAAAAAAGGAAGGGGAAAAACTCGCGGCTCTGTTGGTAACGGAAGGGCTTTCGCGCCGGCTGCATTGCTCTGTTTCCGCATCCCCCCAGCCGCACACCCCCGCCGCCTTGCATTGCAGGGCGGCGGGGGGGCGGCTATGGGGAAGAGGGGAGGTTGCTTCAATCCAAAAACTGTGGGACAAACAGTTGTTACGCTTTTCTCCCAAATCCGCTATTTACAAAAACAGGTTATGAGGATATAATGTATTTAATAAAAAGGATCATCCAAAGGAGAAGAAAACCATGAAGCTCAAAAAGATACTGGTGCTGGCGCTGTGCTGCGTGATGGCCGTCGGGCTGCTGCCCGCCGTTTCCTTCGCGGACGATTCCGTCACGCGCATCCTGGCCTGTTCCGATTTCCAGAACCCAGACGGCAACGACGCGGGCAAGCAGGTGGTCTCCGCGGTGGTGCGGTCCATTCAGAACAACGGCGTGGACGCGGTGGACGCGTTCTTCTGCTGCGGCGATTACGACCACGACCTCACCATGCTGCCCGGCCCCACGGCCGAGGGCGTCAAAGCGCTGGGCGAAGCCGTCAGCCCCATTGTGCCTGACGGCGCGCAGAAGGTGTTCGTGCAGGGCAACCACGACTGCGCCTCCGGGTTGGCGGGGCTGGCCGTCAGCGGCAACAACGATCCCAAAAGCGGCAAGTACGGCCTGTTCGTCATCAATGAGGACGACTATTCCTGGTTCAACGCCAGCCGCGAGGTGGTAAAGGGTACCGCGGAGAACCTGAAAACCTACCTCAACGAAAAGCTGGAAAGCGGCTTCACCGCCCCCGTCTTCGTGCTGTCCCACCTGCCGCTGCATTACTCCTACCGCAGCCGCCTGATCGGCGACGGACGCTGGGCCCACTACATTTTCGACGTGCTCAACGAGGCGGGTGAAAAGGGCCTGAACATCATCTTCCTGTTCGGCCACGACCACTCCAACGGCTGGGACGACTATCTGGGCGGCGCCTGTATCTGCTTGGAAAAGGGCGACAGCATCAATATCGGCAAGCTGGGCAACACCCTGAAATGGGACGCCTTCGACCTGAACTTCACCTACATGAACGCGGGCTACACCGGCTATTACGACAACCACAACGGCGCGGACGACGCCCTGACCATGACGGTGTTCGAGATCACCGACACGCAGGTCACCGTGAACCGTTACGACGCGGAGGGCCTGCACAACGTGGCCTCGGCGGGCAAGCGCAACGACTACAAAAACGAGACCGGCTACGAGCCCAACACGGACGTGAAGGCAAGCCCCGTGGTGATCCCGCTGACGGCTGTTGCCGACAGCAGCCCCATGGAAAGCGCTTTGGACCGGCTGGCGGCGTTCATCATGCGCATCTACGAATTTCTGAAAAAAACGGTCGCGTCCATCTGCTGATCGCCGCGCAAAGACAGGAGAATACCGGGCCGGGAGAGCGTTTGTCCTCTCCCGGTCCTTTTTATACATATCCGTCGCGACTTGTTGACAAAACGCGAAAAATGTGATATTCTATTTCCATTAAACTGCCATACAGTTTGATTTACAGAAGAAAACAGGAGGATTTGTCATGTATTGTCCCAATTGCAACGGCTACGTGCAGGATAACGCGGCGTTCTGCCCCAACTGCGGCGCGCAGTTTGCCGCCGCGCAGCCCCAGTACCAGCAGCAGGCGCAGTATCAGCCGCCTCAGCAGCAGTACGCCGCGCAGCCCCAGTACCAGCAGCCCCAGCAGCCCCAGTACGCTGCCCAGCCGCAGTATCAACAGCCCCAGCCGCAGTATCAGCAGCCCGGCCCGGTGGCGCAGCTGAGAACCAACCGCAGTCTGGCCAAGGTGTTCTTCCTTTCGCTGATCACTTTGGGAATCTACGGTCTTGTCTGCTACGGCAACATCACTGACGACGTCAATACCGTCTGCTCCCGCTACGACGGCAAAAAGAGCATGAACTACTATCTGCTGTTCTTTATCATCGCTCCCATCACGCTGGGGATCGCCGCCATCGTGTGGACGCACAACATCTGCAACCGCATCGGCGACGAGCTGAAGCGCCGTCAGATCAACTACTCCTTCAGCGCTTCCGACTTCTGGCTTTGGTGTGTGCTGGGTTCCCTGATCGTCGTGGGCCCGTTCATTTTTACCCACAAGTTCATGACGGCCATGAACCGGATGAACGAAAGCTTCAACATGTACGGCTGACGCCGCCGTATGCAGGAATAAACGAAAATCCCCGAACGGTCCACGTTCAGGGATTTTTTTTGCCTTCCGGCAGATGTATTTCTTACGACTTACAACTCACGACTTACGACTGTCAGGCCCTGTAAAACCTGTCGTCGAAGCGGATGACCTCGTTGCGCTCCGCGGAGGCGAAGATCGCCTCGATCAGCGCGATGCAGCGGCGCATCTGCCGGTGGTTCACGATCTGCTGCGCGCCGTTCACGATCACGTCGTAGATGTTGTCGTAATACTGTGTCCAGTTGCCGCGGACCTTTTCCAGCGGTTCCTCGTGGATGGTCTCGTCCGTGCGGGGCGCCATGGTTTTGGTGATACCGGTGCCGGCCTTCACGGGGACGGAGTCGATCTTGCTCCAGTCGTGTACCACCACGGTTTTGCCGTCCAGGTCCCAGTTGTCGATCACGGTGGTGCCGTTTTCGCCCAGGATATACCAGCGGGGCAGCTCGATGAAGTTGTTGGTGGTCACCTCCACCATGTACCGCAGGCCGCTTCTGAACTGCAGCTCGCTGTAAAAGCCGTCGTCGCACTCGTCGTTGGTGATGTGCGTCACGTGGGCGTAGACGCTTTCCAGCGGGTCGTCGTCGCACAGCGTCAGCGCCTGATCCAGCAGGTGAACGCCCCAGTCCAGCACCATGCCGCCGCCGTGGCCCTTTTCCTTGCGCCAGTCGCCGGGGATGCCACGGGAACCCTGCACGCGGGATTCGATGCGGAACACCCTGCCCAGCACGTTTTTGTCCACCACGTTTTTCATGGTCAGGTAGTCGTCGTCCCACCGGCGGTTCTGGTGTACGGTGAACAGCTTGCCGGTCTCCTTGGATACGGCGATCATGTCCTCCAGGTCCGCCGTCGTCATGGTGACGGGCTTTTCGGAGATCACGTTCTTGCCCGCCCGCATGGCCTGAATGGCCAGCGGCTTGTGGACGTCGTTCCACGTGGCGATGGTGACCAGCTTTACCGTTTCATCGTTCAGCAGCTCCTCCAGCGAGCCGTAGGCGTGAATGCCTTCATGTTTCGCGTTTTCCAGTTGTTTGGGGTTGATATCCCACACGCCCGCCAGCTCGAATTTGTCCATTTCGCGGATGTGCTCGGCGTGCCAGCCGCCCATGCCGCCGTAGCCGATAATGGCCGCTTTGATCTTTTCCATTGTCTTTCCCCCGGAAACCGGAACGTCTGTGAATTGTTGCCCGTGTTTCCGTAGGCATTATATGCCTTTACGCCGCGTATTGCAATAGGAAATTGCGGTTTTTTCTGTACTTTTTCAAAAAAGGATGTTATACTGTTTACACAGAAATATGATACCGTCCGCGGAGGGGATGACGATGAAAATAACGTCCGTGACTTACCTGAAAACCGACGGCCGCGTGAAGCTCGTGGCGCAAACCGGGAAGCCCTGCTTCGGGGTGTTTTTGGACGCGAACGGCACGCGTTATCAGGACGCGTTCAATATCGAAGAGCCCTACGACCGCAGGACCCACGTCTTTTACGTGCCGGAGGAAAAGCTCTCCGAAGGAGACGTACTGACGCTGCGGCTGAAAAAGCGCAGGACCGCGCGGCATTTCTCCGCGTATGCTTTTCCGTTCGCGCCCGTATACGCGGACGAAGCGGCCCTCGCGCGGGAGACCGACAACGGCGTGCTGGCCACGGACAGCGAAAGCGAGGCCGTGGCGGAGGGCGTCGTCTATACCCGCTGGACCGGGGAGGACAAAAACGGCCTGCCCGTCAACTGGTTCACGCTGGCGATCGACACAAAAAAGGCCTCGCTGTACGTGGGCACGCCGGGGGACGGCTACGCCAACGTCAACGTAAAAGCGAAGGTGCCGGAGATGATCGACGCCGCCGTGGCAAACGGCGTGCCGGTGGTGGCCGCGATGAACGCGGATTTCTTCGATATGTTCGGGGACTGCCATCCCTCGGGGCTGTGTGTGAAAAACGGCAGGGTCGTCGCCAATCCGGGCAGTCCGCGCCCGTTCATCGGCGTGAAAAAGGACGGGACCCCGGTGCTGACCGATCTGGCGGAAAGCCCCGGCGTCGTCAGGGAACTGGCCCACGCCGCGGCGGGGCTGCAGATGATCGTGAAGGACGGCAAGCTGCACGACTTCGCCCCGCTGGAGCCCTTCGGGTACGTGCGGCACCCGCGCACGGCGGCGGGGATCACGAAGGACGGGACCGTGATCCTGCTGGCGGTGGACGGCCGCATCCCGGAGTATTCCAACGGCGCGTCGCTGACGGATCTGGCGCGGATCATGATCGGTCTCGGCGCGGACCGGGCGCTGAACCTCGACGGCGGCGGCTCCACCATCGTCTACACGAAAAAGGACGGGGAATTCATTTTCCACAACTGCCCCGCGGACCTGATCCGTCCCCGCGCCATGCTGATCCGCAAGGAGTTCAACGCGCTGCTGGTGACGGAGAGGCAGTTTTGAGTGTTGAGAAAAGGCAGTCGGTGCGCCGACTGCCTTTCTGTTTGTTTCCGTTACATGTAGTATTTTTTCAGTCGTTCGTATTCCTCAACCGAGATCTCCTTCACGCCGCCGTGCTTGAAGCCGTAGGGAAAGGAGAACGCGGTCTTATCCATGCGGAACGCCGCGTCGCCCGGGACGGGTGAGAGAAATGGCACGTAGCCCATCTTCTCTTTTTCGCACCCGAAAAAGTCCAGCAGCAGGCACCATTTGCCGTCGGGCAGGGTCACGGTGGTCGCGGCCTCATACGCCCCTGCGTTGCCGAGGGACGCCATATATGCCTCAAACGCCGCGTCGTGTTCATAGGGGCCGTAGAGGTCTTTGGCGGTCGCGTGCATATTCATGGCCGGATCGCTCGAGTTTTTGTAAAACAGGTGATAGGTGTCGCCGATCTTCGTGATGTGGGAGTCGAGGATCTCGTTTTCTTTGGTGAAGAACAGCTTCGGCTCCGAGAAGGTCCTGAAATCCTTTGTCGTGCAGCAGTAGATGGACATGTGGCTGAAGCCGTCCGCCGCCGCGGTGGAGCCCCAGTGGATCAGGTACTCGTCCCGCAGTTCGTCGTAAAAGACCTCCGGCGCCCACAGACAGCCGAAATCCTCCCGCCCGAAAAAGACCAGCTCCTGCCCGCCCCAGTGGATCAGGTCGTCGCTGCGCCACAGGGAGAGGCGTTTGCTGCCGTTGTGGTTGCAGTCCTTCCAGTCCACGTTATGATGCTCGTCCATGCGGTACACGATGCACAGGTCTGTTGCCAAAACGACATAGCCGCCGGTTTTCAGCTTCACGAATTCGATATCCCGGCAGCCGCCCGCGCCCTTGTCGCAGGTCAAAACGGGGGAGCCGCCGTTCAGCGGCTCCCAGCGGTACCCGTCCCGGCTGAGAGCGAAATAGACCTGCTCCCCGTCGGGCGTCAGTTTTTCTTTGAAGTGAGAGAATAAGTAAGGCATATCATTGAATGCGGAAGGAAAAGACTTCCGACTTCCGACTGATGACTTCCGACTGCAACGGCGCCAACCGCCGCGTCACGCCGTCGCCTTGACCTTGACGAACTCCTTCTGCCGCAGGTCGGTGAACATGCGCACCACGTTGGTGATGCGCTGGTGCATCACGGGGAAGGTCTCCTCCTGCACCGTGCGGGCCGCCAGCTTGATCACGTCCAAAGAGCCGTGGAAAATACTGATAAAGTCTTCCTTCGTTTCGTCGTCAAAGGACTGCCACGCCTTTACCGCGCCGGAAATGGAGCTAGGGGCGTTTTTCGCCACGTCCAGCAGGCCCTTCTGTCCGGTGCCGCGCAGCACGGTGTAGGCCACCTTGTCGAACAGCTCGCTCTGTTCGTCGTTCAGGCCCATGAAGATGGGGTTGAAGGCGCGGTCGTTGATCTTGCCCATGGGGGTGAGCCCGTCGGCCAGCACCAGTTCGCCGTCCTTCTGCTGCCAGCTGGTCAGGTCGTGGGCAAAGGGCGGCAGCTTCCGGCTGCTCTTGATGGTCTCGTAATCGCTGTCGTAGGCCAGCATCACGCCGAAAAAGCCGTTGGCGGGCATAAAGTGCTTGTAGCGCGGCAGCAGCTCCTTATACTCTTTGGATTCCAGATAATCGTAATTGGCAAAGCCGGGGCCGTCGTTGTTGTACAGCGTCACGATCCTGTCCCGGGCCGACTGGGTACAGTTCAGCGCGGCGTACAGCGCCAGATTGCCGCCCTTGGAATGGCCGGTGACGATGAAATCGCCGTCGGGGAGCTTTTCGTCGGCCTCGCTGAGATACTCCGCCGCCAGCTTGTGGGAGGGGATCTTCTTCTGGGTGAAGATCTGTACGTCCTCGAACCAGCCCATCAGCGTGTCGTCCGTGCCGCGGTAGGTGATCACCTTGGTGCCGTCCGGCAGGATGAAGGTGCAGGCGTCGAACTGGATGGCGGGCTCCTCGCTGTAAACGGCGCGGCAGGCGGTGACTTTCACCTCCGCGAACCGCTTCGTCTTGCCCATGGCCATCACGGTCTCGCTGACGCTCTTGTTCAGGATCAGTCCCATGGGCACGTTTTTGTTGCCGTTCAGCTCAAACATCTTGTTGGCCATCACGTCAAAGGGCATGGGCTCGTCCTCAAAGTGGTTGGGGGCGGCCCGCTCGATGTCCATATAGAACGCCTCGCACAGGGCGATGTTGTCCTCGTCGCAGAAGGGCTTTTCCTCAAACGTCAGATGACCGAAATCCCGGATATATTCCGCTAACGCAGCCATAATGAATCCTCTTTTCATAAATATCTTTCTAATTTATCATTTTATCAAAAATGTAAAAAATGTCAATGGAAAAAGCAAAAAACTGTGGACAAATCACCATAAAAATGCTATGCTGAAAAGAGAAATTTCATAAGGGGGATTTACGATGAAATCTCAATTCAAAAAAGCGCTGTCCTGCCTGCTGGCGCTGGCGCTGCTGTGCGTTGCGTTCCTGCCGTGCCTTGCCGCTGCGGAAGCGGAAACCGTGCCCGAGATCTTCGTGCCGGGCTTTATGGGCTCCACTATCTACGCGGACGTGGACGACCCCGATCAGGGGACGGTGTGGCCGCCCAAGACGGACGATATTCTGAATATGGTAAAGGAATCCCTGCCGGCGCTGACGCGGTACATGTTCGACCGGGACGGCGATCGGCTCTGCGACGAGGTGATCCCCAAGGTCAACGCGCTGTTTGAGCCGGTGGAGCTGGACGAGGACGGCAACCCCAAGGGCAACTCCGGCGCGATCCTGACGTATCCCGAGGCCGATAAGGTGACAAAGGACGGCGTCTATACCTTCTCCTACGACTGGCGCATCGATCCCCTGCAGGTCGCAGAACAGCTCAACGATTTTATCGGCTATATCTGTGAGTGCGCCGGCAGCGACAAGGTTGCCGTCGAGTGCCACAGCTACGGCGGCGTGGTCACGCTGAGCTACATCACGCTGTTCGGCAGCGAAAAGCTGAAAAGCGTGGTGTTCAACTCCACCGCCGTCTTCGGCGAAAGCTTCAACGGCGGGCTGCTGAGCGGGCAGATGACGCTGTCGGGCGACGCCATCGTGAAATACATGCGCTACGCCTTTAACGATAACGACTACGAAAAGCTGCTGAACGGCATTTTCGAGATCCTGGGCAAGGCGGGGCTGCTGGATCTGGTGTGCGATCAGGGCAACAGGCTGGTGGCGGACCTGTCCCCCCGGGTGGTGCCCGAATCCATCGCGCCCCTGTTCGCGGGGTGGCTGTCCGTCTGGGCTATGATCCCGGAAGAATTCCTTGACGGGGCAATGAAATATGTGTTTGAGGAATGCTACTCGGACGGTTCCCACCGCGTCCTGAAAGAAAAGGTGGAGCGCTTCAATACGACAGTGCGCCCGTATAAAACGGAAACGCTGACCGCGCTGAACGAGGCGGTCAATATGTACGTGATCGCCCGCTACGGCTGGTCGTCCCTGCCCCTTACCCCCTATTACAACAACCAGAGCGACGGCAGCATCGACCTGAAATACGCCTCCTTCGGCGCCACCTGCGCGGAGTACGAGGAGACGCTGCCGGACGAGTATATCGCCGCGGCCGATCCGGAATATATCTCTCCGGACAAATCTTTCGACGCCTCCACCTGCCTGTTCCCGGAACAGACGTGGTTCGTCCGCGATCTGACCCACAGCGGCAGCGTGGCGGGCTTCCCCGAGTTCGTGCAGACGCTGCTGCAATCGGAGCAGCAGGAGACCGTGGGCTCGCTGGCAGGGTATTCGCGGTTTATGCTGGCGGAGAACGGCGCGCTGACCGCCGATCACGGCCCCGCCGCCAAACAGACGGTACTGGATAAGATCAGGGCGT
This sequence comes from Clostridia bacterium, assembly GCA_017428085.1. Taxonomy (GTDB): domain Bacteria; phylum Bacillota; class Clostridia; order Oscillospirales; family Acutalibacteraceae; genus RUG806. The sequence goes on from JAFRRP010000009.1 coordinate 38,358, forward strand.
TTTTCCAAAGGATCTTCGATTTCTTCAAGAACCTGTTTAAGAAATAACCGAAAGGAGATATATATCATGGAAAGAACCTACAGCAGTTGGATGGACGGCGCCTGGAAAAGCGCGCAGAAGGAATACACGGAGCCCACGCAGCTTTTGGGCGCGGACGGCACGCTGCTGTCCCCCGGCTGGGCGCGGCACAACGTGTTCGATTACGACCGCAACAAAGTCAAAAAGGTCATGCGCCGCAAGGAGTGGGATTTTTATCAGCTCTCCAACGGCAAATACATGGCGCAGATCAGCTTTGCCAACATTTCGCTGGGCGGTTACGTCTCCGCGGTGCTGGTGGATCTGCGCACCGGCAAAACGCTGGCCACCGCCATGTCGCCGTTTTTGGGCGGCAAGGATAAGTACGTGCTGCCCCCCAAGGGCGACGTGCCCAACAACGTGAAAATGACCGTCGGCAAGGCGGCCTTTGAGTTCGACACCAAGGAGACCTCCCGCGAGATCTCTTTCAAGATGGGCGATATCGAGTGCAAATTCCAGATGGATATCAAGCCGGGCCTGGAGAACATCACCACCGTGCTGCCCTTCAAGGGCTTCCCGGACCGGTACTTCATGACCACCAAGCAGAACTGCATGCCCTGCGAGGGCACCTTCAAAACAAAGGAGAAGGTGTACACCTTCAGCAAGGACGACACCTTCTGCGTGCTGGACTGGGGCCGCGTTTGTACGCCCTACAGTCTGGTGTGGTACTGGGGCAACGGCTCCACGTACCTGACCGACGAAAAGGGTGAAAAACACCTGTTCGGGTTTGAGATCACCTGGGGCATCGGCGACGAGTCCAACGCCACGGAGACCTGCATCTTCTACGACGGCAAGGCCCACAAGTTCGGCGCGGTGGACGTAGAGACCTTCCCGAAACCCGACGGCTACATGAAGGACTGGGTGTTCAAATCGGAGGACGGCCGCTTCGAGCTGACCATGAAGCCCTTCTACGACCACCATTCCGACCTCAACATCCTCGCCATGCGCATGCACAGCCATCAGGTCCACGGCCTGTGGAGCGGCAAGGTCACCCTGGACGACGGCACCGTGCTGGAGATCAAGGATATGTACGCCTTCTGCGAGTACGTGGAAAACAGGTGGTAAGAAGAATCATTAACCGAAAAATGAAACCGCTGTTGTCCCTGCTCCTGTCCGCCTGCGTGATGCTGACGCCGGCGCTGCCGGCGCTGGCCGCCGGGGACGGCGACGATCGCAACTGACCGCCGAAAACCGACAGCGAAACAAATTGACGCGCGTTCGCCGCAGACCCTGCAACGGTCCGCGGCGGACGCTTTTTCCTTAAAGCGGCGCCGCGCGCCCGAATTGTGCGGTATCGCCTTATTTTTTTTGTTGAATAACGGCCGTCCGTTTGCTATAATGAAGATGAATCTGACGCGGAAGGCGAGGCGTTTTGTGTGACGAACCGGGAACGCGCCATGCGCATCCTGCACTACCAGCCCGTGGACCGGATGCCCGCGGTGCATTTCGGCTACTGGGGCGAGCTGCTGACCGAATGGGCGGCGCAGGGGAAGATCCCCAAAGAGCTGGCGGAAAACAACTGGGACGGCAGCGAAAAGGACCGGGAGCTGGACAAGCTGATCGGCTGGGATTTCAACTGGCAGAACACCGTCGGGGCCGACAACGGCCTGAAGCCCGGCTTTGAGACGAAAACGCTGGAGGTGCTGCCGGACGGCAGCCGCCGCGTGCAGAGTTGGACCGGTGTGATCGAGCGTGTCAAGCCCGGCGTGACCTCCATCCCCTCCGAGGACGATTACATTTTAAAGGACCGGGAGGCTTTCGAGACCCTCTACCGCCCGAAGATGCAGTATTCCCCTGAACGGGTCAACCTCGAGTATTTCCGGCATTTCAACGAGACCCGCGACTGGGACCGCCCCGTAGGGCTGCATCTGGGCAGCGTGCTGGGCAGCATCCGGGATATGACGAGCGTTATCGGCATGAGTTACCTGCTGTACGACGAGGACGAGGACCTGTTCGCCGATATCGTGGATACCTACGCCGAAATGCAGTATCAGTGCGTCAAGGCGATTTTGGAGACCGGCGCCAAGTTCGACTTCGCCCACTACTGGGAGGATATCTGCTTCAAAAACGGTCCGCTGCTCTCGCCGGAGATGTTCGACGAGCTGTGCGCCAAGCACTACAAAAAGCGCAACGACCTGTGCCGCCAGTACGGCGTCGACGTGATTTCGCTGGACTGCGACGGCGTGACGGAAAAGCTGCTGCCCACGTGGTTCGCCAACGGCGTGAACACCATGTTTCCCATTGAAGTGGGCGTGTGGGGCGACCAGTTCGGGCCCGCCCGCAAAAAATTCGGCAAAGGCATGCTGGGCGTGGGCGGTATGGACAAGACCGCCCTGCGCAAAGACAAAGCCGCCGTGGACGCGGAGATCGAACGGATGAAGCGCCTGTCCGCCATGGGCGGGTTTATCCCGTGCCCCGATCACCGGCTGATGCCCGGCACCAAATTCGAGCTGGTGCAGTACTACGCCGAAGAGATCAAGAGGATAAAGCCATGAGTGATTTTCAGAAAGAACGGGCGCTGATCAGGGAGCTGGCGAAGCAATATCGAGAGATCGCCGAATCCCCGAAGCACGTGCGGATGCGCCAGCGCTTTCGCGACAGCAACGACCTGAAGGTGGTCCGCCCGCCGCTGTACATGGACGAGATCCCGTGGTTCGAGATGAATGTGGACGGCGAGCTGGACTGCGTCTGCGAGGACGACCGTCTGCGGGGTATGGAATGGAACCTGCGCACGTCGCTGTTCCGGGAGCGCCGTTTCGCCTGCGACAATTTCATCGAGCCTGTCTGGCCGGTGTATAAATCCTATTCCTCCACCGGTAACGGGCTGGACGTAAAAGAGAACGTCATCTCCGTGGATGACCGCAACTGGATCGTTTCCCACCACTACGAGGACGTGCTGGCCGACGAGAGCGCGTTGGAGGCGTGGCACGAGCCCGTCATCACCGCCCACCCGGAGGAGGACGCGAAAAACGTGGCCTTCGCGCAGGAGATACTGGGCGATATCCTGCCCGTCCAGCTGCGGGGGCACACCATCTACTACGCGCCGTGGGATCAGATCCCGCGGCTGCGGGGCGTGGAGCCGATCCTGACGGATATTTACGACCGACCGGAATACCTGCACAGGATCATCGGCCTGTTCACCAAAGGGATGCAAAGCGAGATGGACCAAATGGAGGCGCTGGGGCTGTACGACCCCCGCAGCCTTGCGCTGCACTGCACGCCGGGTTCCGTCACGCTGCCGCAGGAGCCGGATCCAGGCCACTATGGCTGCAAAGACCTGTGGTTCCGCACCATGGCGCAGATGTTTTCCTCCGTTTCCCCTACCGCCCACTACGAGTTCGATATGCAGTATTCGGCGCCGCTGGCGGCCCGGTGCGCCTACACCTATTACGGTTGCTGCGAGCCCCTTTCCGACCGGATCGACGTGCTGAAGAAAGCGTACCCCAACCTGCGCAAGATCGGCGTCAGTCCCTGGGCGGACGTGGCCGCCAGCGCGGAGCAGATCGGCGGGAACTACGTGCTGTCCCGCAAGCCCAACCCGGCAAACGTGGCCATCAAAACGGACCCGGAGCAGATCCGCAAAGAGATCACCGAGACCGTTACGCTCTGCCAAAAGTTCGGCTGCCCCTGCGATATTACGCTGAAGGATATCAGCACCGTCGGCTACCGGCCGGAGAACCTGATCGTCTGGGCAAAGACCGCGTCGGACGTGCTGGATGAATACTATGATAAGTGTTGAGTTTTGAGATCGTTACATTGGTTGAAATAGAATCGCTGGAGGGACAAAGATGAGTATTTATAGCGAAATTTCCGAAAACCTGCAAAAGGGCAAGGCCAAGGTCGTCAGGGCGCTGGTGGAACAGGCCGTGGCGGACGGCTGTCCCGCCGCCGAGATCCTCGGCGAGGGCCTGCTTTCCGGTATGAATATCGTGGGCGAAAAGTTCAAGAAAAACGAGGTCTACGTGCCGGAGGTACTGGTGGCCGCCCGCGCCATGAATATGGGCATCGACGTGCTGAAGCCCCTGCTGGCGGAGGACGGCGTTCAGTCCGCCGGGCGCGTGTGCATCGGCACGGTGCAGGGCGACCTGCACGATATCGGCAAAAACCTCGTCAAGATGATGATGGAGGGCAAGGGGCTGGAGGTCATCGACCTGGGCGTGGACGTCTCGCCGGAGACCTTCGTGCAGACCGCCGTGGAGCAGGACTGCGATATCATCTGCTGCTCCGCCCTGCTGACCACCACCATGGAAGTGATGGCGGAGGTGGTGAAAAAGGCCGAGGAGGCCGGCATCCGCGACCGGGTGAAGATCATGGTGGGCGGCGCGCCGGTGACGGACGCCTTCTGTCAGCAGATCGGCGCGGACAGATACACCTCCGACGCGGCCAGCGCTGCCGACGCCGCCGTGGAGCTTTGCAAAGAAGAATGAAGATCGAACCGTATCTGGACCGCCCGGACGTATTCGAATACAAGGTGATCGGCACCGGCGAGATCCCATTCTCATCTGCCGTACGGGAGGCCTGCGAGCGCAATGTCTGCGGCCGGTACGGCAAAAGCTGGATGTGCCCGCCGGGCGTGGGTCCAATGGAAGAATGGGAACAAAAGATCAAAGCATTCTCCCGCGCCGCCGTATTTACCTGCAAATACGATCTGGAGGATTCCTTCGACTTTGAGGGGATGCAGGAAGGCCAGCGGCTGGCCAAGCAGGTGTTCACGTCGGTGGCGGACGAGCTGTACCGGTCCGGCGAACGCTGCCTGATTCTGGGCAGCGGCGGCTGCGACCTGTGCGAAAGCTGCGCTTACCCGGCGCCCTGCCGCTTCCCGGACCGGGCCTCGCCCTCCGTGGAGGCTTGCGGCGTCAACGTGATGCGGCTGGCCAAGCAGATCGGCGTGCGCTACAACAACGGCCCCAACACCGTCACCTATTTCTGCGTGGCTCTGTTTGAGGAAGGATGAAAGAAGAGACGACAGGAGGCGATCCCACATGACGGAACGCGAACGCTTTATCAAAGCCCTGAAACGGGAGCCCATCGAAGGGCATTGCCCCACCTTCGAGCTGGTGTTTTTCCTGACGCTGGAGGCCATCGGGCGCATCCACCCGTCCCAGCAGTGCTTCAGCCAGTGGAAGCAGATGACCGCCGCAGAACAGAAGCTGCATATCGACTACATGGCCGACACCTATATCGGGACGGCGGAGAAGTATCACCATAGCGCGATCTTCGTCCATCCCAATCCGGATGATTTTGAGAATACCGTCCGGTTGTTAGAGACCATCCGCGAGAAGACCGGCGACAAATACTACCTCACCATGCACGGCGACTGCACCTTCGGCATCCCGGACGGCGACGGCATGATGGCCTTTTCCGAGCGGATGTACGAGGATGAGGAGGGCCTGAAGGCGGAGGCGGAACGGAACCTGGCCAACAGCGTCCGCTACGCGGAGAAAATGGCGAAATACCCCGGCCTGCTGGACGGGTTTACCCTGTGCGCGGACTACTGCTTCAACGTCAATCCGTTTTTCTCCCCGTCCCAGTTCGGCGAGTTCATCGCGCCCTACCTGCAGCGGGTCATCAGGGCGTATCACGACCTGGGCTTTTATTCTATCAAACATACGGACGGCAACATTATGCCCATTCTGGACCAGATGGTGCAGTGCGGGCCGGACGCTCTTCACTCCCTGGACCCCCAGGGCGGCGTGGATCTGGCGGAGGTCAAGCGGCTGTACGGCGACAAGGTGGCCCTTTGCGGCAACGTCAACTGCGGCCTGCTGCAGACCGGCACGGAGGAAGAGGTGATCGCCGACGCCCGCCGCGCCCTGCGGGACGGCATGAACGGCTGGGGCTACATCTTCTGCACCTCCAACTGCGCCTATACGGGCCTGCCGCTGGAACGCTACGAGCTGATGAACCGCGTCTGGTGGGAGGAAGGCGTTTACCCGGCGCACTGACCTGCGGGGCCCGTTGCATAAAGAGAAAGATCCCTGAACGCTCCTGCGTCCGGGGATCTCGTTTTTGTTATGCTGCCGTCTTTTACGGCAGTTCCGCTTCGCCGAAGAGGCGACTGTCGCGAAGGAAATCGACGGCTTCCCGCATCAGGCGGTCCTGCTCGTCCTGTGCGGCAAACACGGCGGGGTCGTCTTCAAAGTTGCGCTCCAGAAAACCGTGTACCGCCTCTGTATACTCCCGGTAGGCGACGGGCACGCCCGCCAGCTTCAGCTTTTCGGCGTATTCCTCCGCCTGCGGCAGCAGGGGGTCGCCCTTCCCGCAGCCGATGACGACGGCGGGGACAAGGCCTTTCAGCTCCTCCGGGGCCGCGTGGGCGGGGGACAGCAGCGCACAGTCCATCGGCATTTTCCGGAAGAACATTTTTTTCGTGAGCCGGTTGAACAACCGCCCTTTGCGGCCCGTGATGTTGCCGTAGGCGGCGAAGTCGAAGCCGACGAAGTTCAAAAACGGGTAACCAAGCACCTGCGCCGTCAGCTTCACGCCCCGGTCGCGCAGCATCATCGCCGCGCCCGCGACGATATGCCCGCCCGCGGAATAGCCCGCCAGGGCGGCCTTTTCCGGATCGATGCCGTATTCCGCCGCGTGTGCAAGAAAATACCCGACGGTATCGGCTGTCTCCGTCTGCGGGTAGGGGAAGGGACGCTCGTCCAGCCGCCGGTAATCCACGTTGACCACAAAGCAGTTCAGGTGATTGGCAAGGTACTGCGACTGCAGGTCCAGCCCTTCTGCGTCGCCGTGGACCCACGCGCCGCCGTGTACGTTGAACAGCACGGGCAGCGTGACGCCTGCATGATCGGTCGGGCGGTACAGCCGCACGCGCACGTCCGGCAGGCCCTCCCGCGGCACGGAAAAGGCCTTGCCCAGATAGGGACCGGGATTGCGGCCCTTTTTGCGTACGTTTGCCAGATACCAATGGACGGGGAGAAAGTAAAGCTGCATGTTGTGCTCCTTTCGGAAAGGATCTGTTGAGAGTCGGAATTCGGAGTTCCGGAATGTGTTGACGGGTTCACGTTGAACGAAAAGTTGTATCAGGGAAATATCAGAAGGGCTTCTTACGACTCGCGACTCACCACTTCCGACGGCGCCTCATCGGGCCGATCCACCGGCACCCACCGGTGCATTTTGCCGGGTTGGCGGAAGCGCAGGGAGCCGTCGTACTCGGCGGGGAAATAGCCCTTTTCGGCCAAGCTCGCGCGCTGCTTGAGCACGGAGATCACGTATTCGTGCTGTTCGTTGTTGTAATCCCAGAAGAAATAGGGGATCATCATCAGCAGGTGGCCCACAAGGTCGAAGACCAGCGGGACCGCGATGATGCCGAACCGCACCTTGTCGAAGAACAGGATGTTCCAGTCCGCGTTGAAGCCGCTGCGCAGGATCAGCAGCGGGATGATCAGCCCCACCAGCGTGGCGATGGGGGAGACGAACCAGTTGAAAATGTGGGAGAAGCCCTCCAGCCGTTCGCCGGAGAGGTACATCTGGTAGTCGGCGAGGCGCACGTTCATGTCGCGCTCCGCGATCTTGGAGATCTCCGTGAGGAAATCCCGCAGCCAGTAGACGGAAAACATCACGATGCCGCACAGCCGGATGTTATGGCCGAGGAACAGCAGCGCCAGGATGCAGCCCACGCAGTGCAGCGATTCCACGACCTCTTTGAAGATGCGCAGCTGCTTGAAGGAAAACCGCTTCATGAACCACGGCGCGAAGAAGGTGGGCACGGTGCTGCGGAACAGCAGAAAGCCCATCAGGCAACTGTATTCCGCGCCGGAAAGCCGCATGGTGTACAGCATCACGATGGCGGTGAAATCCAGCATGCCGTTGCCGAGGGTGTCCAGCAGGCTGGACATCATATTCAGCCAGCGGTACTTGTTGCGCATGACCTGGAAGATGCCGTACCAGAAGGGGATGGGCTGTTTTTTCTCCAGCGGCGGCTGCGGGATGCGCTCCTGGAACTTGCCCGCGAAGATCATCGTCGCCGCGGCGCAGGGCAGGAAGATGCCGGGCAGCACCCAGCGGTAGAAATTGATATCGTCGAACGCGCCCAGCATCGGCACCACGCTGACGATGACGGAGCTGAGCAGATGGCAGATCTTGACGGGATAGGACCGCATGAAGATGCGCTCCTCGGAGTTGGGGCTGATGGCCTCGGAGACGGTCTCCAGCTTGTTGCCGAAATCGAACATGCTGAACAGGGCGAACAGCAGGTAGGCGATCCACAGGCGCTGGTAGACGTCGGGGATGCGGTAGGCGGGCAGCCAGCCCAGCAGCACGATCATCACACATTTCTGGATCACGTTGGCGTACAGATAGAATTTGTAGCGGCCGTATTTCGGGATCAGCTTCTTGCGCAGGAAGATGTTGCGCGCGCCGCCCCAGCCGTTCACCACCAGCTGTACGCCGAAGATCTTGAAGAAGGACATGGCGTTGATGCCGCCGAGACCGTTCAGCGCCGCGATCAGGCGGCTGTTGGCCGGGAACAGGGCGGAGACGTCGAATACCAGCAGCAGCACGCCCGCGGCGGCCACGGAGAGGTACAGCGCGTCCATGCGCCGTTCCGTGCGCCTGGGCAGGATGCCGAGGTTGTCCTCCACGAACCATTCCAGCAGGTTCCACAGATACGACAGCGGCAGCCCGATCAGCGAGATCACGGAGAAGGACAGGTACGGCAGGTCGTAGTGGTACATGATGAGGAAACAGGACGCCGCGAAGCCGATATACTTGAAGGGCGCCTGCGCGGCGTAGTTGGCCGCCACGCCGAAGAACACGTACATGTACTCCTTGCCGCAGACGTATTTGCCGTGGGCGGTGTCCGGCACGTTCCAGTGCGCCTTCGCCTCGGATACGAAATGCTTCAGCTTGCTCATCGGGAACCCCGCCTTTCCTCACCGTAAAGAACAGGCACGTCGTGCATGAACAGCTTTCGTTTTTTCGGGACCCAGTCCTGGCCCAGTACCGGCGGATCGTTTTCCGCACAGGCCATGTGGATCACATCGGCGCCGTCGCAGCCGAAGAAGGCGTGGTGGCCGATCTCCTTTACCCCGGCGGGGACGAAGATATCGGGGACCTTCTCACAGTAAGAAAAGCCGTCGGAGCCGATGGTTTCCAGCGTCTCCGGCAGGTCGAGGCTGCGCAGCTCCCCGCATTTGAAAAAGGCCATGGAGGCGACCTCTTTGACGCCCTCCGGGATCGTTACCTCAAACAGCGTATCGCACTCGGCGAAGGCCATTTCTCCGATCCGCGTCACCTCCGGCGCGATCCCGTACCGCAGCCCGGACAGTAGCGCGGCGGATTCGGCCTCCGTCAGACCGGGACCGCCCTGCGCGGGGTAGTCCTCCCGCTGGGCGTCAAGCCAATCGGCGCTTGTTTCCTCCAGCTGCAGCGCGCGGGCCGCAAACGCCTCCGCCTGCGCCGCGTCCGCGGGCTCTTTTTCGCCGAGGCCCAGCAGGGCGCGGTAGAGATAATTGCGGGCGGGGTAGAGCATCAGCTCCGTCAGCCGTCCGTTCTCCTGCCGGTAGAGGACGCCCTCCACGGACCGGAACGCGGGGTTGGCGGGGTCCACCAGCACCGCGAGCAGCGAGGTGCAGTTGTAAAAGGCGGCGTCCGGCATCTCCCGCACGTCCTTCCCGATCAGGATGACGGACGTGTACTCGTTGCCGCAGACGGCGAACTGGCGCACGGCGGTCACCGCTTTCCCGGGGACGGCCTGCCCGTCCCGGTCAAAGACGGGGCCGACCTCCAGCACGGTGTCTGTCTTGTCCGCGACGAATTCCGTCAGCATGACGCCGTCCTCTGTCTCCTCGTACCGGAAGCGGTCCTTCGTGAGCGAGCGGAAGCTGAGCACGATGGAGCTTCCCACGAACAGCGTCAGCACGATGACGAACAGCGCCTTCTTGACGGGGGCCTTGCCCCAGAAGCCGCGGCCGGGCGTGTCCCGGATCACGGTGTCCGGGGGCGTTTCAAACAGGGGGTCGTACAGCAGGAGTTCATCGGAATGCGTTTCGTTGTTTTCCATGGCAGGGCCTCCTTGGACAACACCGCACGATTCGGGTGTGCGGATCATGCAGCAGATTTCTTCGTCATATGGTACAGATCTTTCGTAAGGAATCTGTCGGTTGTCAAGGAGAAGATGCGCCATATGACGGAATAAAGATCAAGTAAGGCGCGCGGCCGCATTTGTGCGGTGTTGCCCTTGCTTTTTTGGGAGCGGCGGAAACGTCGTTTTCTTTTCGCCGCGAAATACCGTAAAAGAAGTATACCACACTTGTTTCGTATAATCAAGCAAAACCGACGCGGGCCCCGGCTTGACAACGCTTTTTCTTTGTGATACATTAATTTTATAAAAAAGGGCCTTTCGGGCCTGTCAGAAAGGGAGAAATCACATGCGCTACAACATTCAGGGCGATCCCATGCCCGTCGTCATCTGCGAGCTGGACCCGGGGGAGAGCATGATCACGGAGCGCGGCTCCATGGTCTGGATGTCCCCCAATATGAAAATGGAGACCAACGCCGGCGGGTTCGGCAAGGCCATCGGCCGGATGTTCTCCGGCGAGGCCATCTTCCAGAACCGTTACACCGCCGTGGGAGGCCCCGGCATGATCGCCTTTGCCTCCAGCTTCCCCGGCAATATCCGCGCCATTGAGATCGGCCCGGGCAGAAGCGTCATCGCGCAGAAATCCGCGTTCCTCGCCTCCACCTCCGGCGTGGAGCTGTCCGTCCACTTCCAGAAGCGGTTCGGCGCCGGCTTTTTCGGCGGCGAGGGCTTTATCATGCAGCGGCTTTCCGGCAGCGGCATCGCCTTCGTGGAGATCGACGGCTCCGCCGTGGAATACCAGCTGGCGCCGGGACAGAGCATGATCGTGGATACCGGCAACCTCGCCCTCGCGGACGAGACCGTCTCCATCGACGTGCAGACCGTGAAGGGCGCGAAAAACGTGCTGTTCGGCGGCGAGGGCCTGTTCAACACCGTCGTCACCGGCCCCGGCAAGATCACGCTGCAGACCATGCCGCTGTCCACCTTTGTGGGCATGGTGGCGTCGCATATCCCCTCCAAGGGATAAGGAAGTCGGGAGAGCGGAGATGAAAAAGGTCATCTTGTTATTTGCCGTGCCGTGCGCGGTCCTGCTGCTTTTCTGCGCCTGCAATTCGGGGCAGAAAGCGGATACGGAGCCTGCGTCTTCCTCCAACGGGGAAGCGCAGGAGCTGAAGGTCCGTGAAAGCGCGGAGCGTCCCGTCAGGGTCCGTTACGAGCGCCTGCGAAACGACCGTACGCCCGGTGAAAACGCCGCTGCAAAGGCGAACACCACCGATTCCTACATGATCGACGACCTGCTGGCAGCCATCGACGGGCTGACGATCGCGGAGCCGACGACCGTCGACGCGGACGAGACCCCCGACGTGATCTTCTTCCTGTATGAAGACGGCAGCGAGGAGCGCGCGGAGTTCCTCGGCGGCGCGCTGCGCAGGGACGGGACCTGTTACCGCACCGAGGGCTTTGACGCGCTGCGGGCGGTCCTTGACAGGATGCTGGAGAATTTCTGCGTGCTGGAACAGTCCTACGCCTTTACCGCCACGCCCTATCAGGACGACCGGGACGGCCGTTACTGGATCTTTTACGGCAACGGTTACGGCGCGCGGTTTACCGGCTTTGACGGCGATTGGTTCACCGGCGAACAGCTCTACGGCTGGGGCGTCGACACGGAAGAGAACATCCTTTACGTCTTCCCCGACGGCGGGGAGGAGGAAGCGTACCCCCTCACGGTCAACCACACCGTCGACGATACGACGATCGAGCTCGGCGCGTTCACGCTGAAGGAGGTCTACCCGAAGGAGCTGGACGCGCTTTATGTGCAGTGGGCTCCCATCGGGGACAGGATCAAGGCGCGGCTGGAAGGAAGCGACTGAGGTATCGCCGCTCAACGAAAGAAAACGACGGGGACGGTCCCGCCCTGAAGAAAGAAGGAACGAAAAATGAACCCATGGCAATTGCTCGTCACAATGCTGTCCGTGTTCACCCTGCTGCTGGGGAACATGGGCGTCTACGCGAAGCAGGAGGAAAAGACCCGCTTCATCGCCCACCGGGGCTTTTGCTCGCAGTATCTGGAAAACACCGAGGAGGCGTTCATCAAGGCCGCCGAGGTGGGCTTTGACGGCTGCGAGACGGACGTGAACATTTCCAAAGACGGCGTGCTGATGCTGGTACACGGCAGCGTGTACTACTACGCGGACGGCACGTCCATGAACGTCAACGACTACACGTATGAGGAGCTGACCGCCAAGCCGCTGAAGAACGACTTTACCGACACGGTGCTGTACCCCTGCACCTTCCGCCGGTATATCGAGATCATGCGGGACCATCATCTGTTCGCGTTCATCGAGCTGAAGGGAGAATATCCCGACGACAAGCTGCAGGAGATCGTGGACACCGTGGACGAGCTGTACACGTGGGAGATGTGCTCCATCCAGTCCATGCAGATGGAAAACCTCGTCAAGCTGCGGGAAAAATACCCGGAGCTGCCGCTGATGTTCTGCGGGGGCGGCTACGACGCGGAGGTAAAGGAGGCGCTGGAGCGCGGCTTTGACTGCGATCTGAAGATCCCCGATATCTTCCCCTCCGTGATCCGCGCCTTTCAGCGCAAGGGGCTGCGCACCGCGGTGTGGACCGCCGACGATAACAAGATGGTGTCGTGGGCGCTTTCCATGGGGGTGGACTTCATCGAGTCCGACTACCTGTGGGGCCTGAACGTGACGAAATAATGGAAAAGGCCCTCTATTACGCCTCGTTCGCCCTCGGGCTGGCGCTGGCTGTGCTTTGCAGCCTGCGCGTCGGCAAAACGAAAGGCCTGTCCCGCCGGGACGCCGTCTCGTTCACCGTGGCGGGGTTCCTGTCCGGCGTGCTGGGCGCGTTGCTGATGGCGCAGGTCTACAACGCCGTGGTGCGCGCCATCGCGCCGGGGGCCGTCTTTTCCCCCTCCTACGCCAGTTTGTACGGCGGGCTGCTGTTGGTGCCGCCGCTGCTTCTGATCCCCGTCCGGCTGATGAAGGCGGATCTGAACGCGGTGCTGGATACCTGCGCCGCCGGGGTGTTCCTGCTGCTGGGCGTCGCCAAGATCGGCTGCTTTTGCTACGGCTGCTGCTACGGTGTGCCGTGGGCATACGGCACGGTGAACCGCTTTACGGGGGCGCGGGTGTTCCCGGTGCAGCTGCTGGAGACCGTGCTCTCCTTCGGGATCGCCGTGCTGCTGTGGGCGTATACCACCGGAAAACTCGGAAAAAAGGGAGCGCTGCCCGGGGCGGCGTATCCGCTGGGGCTGGTGATCTACGGGACCGCGCGGTTTTTCGTACAGTTTTTGCGGGCCCACGAGGTGGCGGCGGAAGCGGATCTGATCGGTTTTCTGGACCTGTGGCAGATCGTTTCGTGTATCGCCGTGCTGACCGGCGCGGCGTGGCTGGCGGTCTTGATCTCGCGGCGACCGAAAAACCGCGCATAGTACCATTGCATTTCGTCAACAAGCAGAATTGCCGTATCGCAAAGGAGCCGCCGGGTCAACCGACGGCTCCTTCGCATGGAGTAAAATGGATAGTAAGGAAGGCCCCTTGCGGGACGTTTCCGGGGATGGATCAGTAGACGCCGGCTTACGCCGCCTCTTTGGTGGTCCTGTTGGGCCTGGCCGCGGGCTTTACGGGGGTGTAGGTCACCCGCGCGTTGAACTTCTCGCGGTTTTTGCGGGCCTTTTTCGCCTTTGCGCGTTTCACGGCGGTGCGCAGCTTTGCCGCCGTTTTTCTTTCAAACCGGATCAGCGCCTGTTCGTGCAGGATGCCGTAAACGATCGCCAGAGTGAGAAGAAGCTCGCAGAAAATGATCAATGCCAGAGTTGTATCCATAATGGTCCGCCTTTCCGTAAGGGGCCGCGCCCCGTTCGTTTTCCGTTTGATTTTACCGAACATTTGTTTTGTTCTGTGGCACTATTATAGCGCGCCATTTCGCGTTTGTCAATACAAATGTTCGAAAAATGTCGATTTGTTGTACCTTAAAAGGGACTTTGCTTTTTTCTTGTGTGTTTTGCTTCACTATACCACAAGATATTGTGGATGTCAACGCAATCGACAAACAAAGTCAGCAGCCGCCGGGAATCCTTTTTTTTCGATTTTCGCCGAAAAAATAATAGTTGACCGTGACATGCTAATATAATATAATAAAAATGTATAGGCTGTTTTTTATCCGATTTTTTATTCGAACGGAGAGAGAGCTTTGACCGAAAAAAGTAATCGGGAAAGGATATTGCTGAAGCTGTGGCGATTCGGCGGCGTGTCGTGTTTTATCGCGGCGGCGGTTTTTATCGTCATCGGCGTGGCCATGCGGTTCGAGTCCGTTTATGACCGTTATTCGCAATATCTGGTGGCGTTGGTGGAGCTGGAAAACAAGGTGGCCGCCCTGCAGACCCGCTGGCTGATCATCATCGTGATCTTTCTGCTGTACCTGCTGCGCAGTCTTTCCATGATTTACCCCTATACCATCGTTTATATCATCTCCGCCATGGTGTTCCCCCCGGTGGAATCCTTTATCATCAACATGCTGGGCATGGCCATGACCTTTGCCCTGCGGTACTACACCGGCATCGTGATGGGGGAGGGCTACTGGAACAAGGTGCTCAAGCGTCACCCCACCGTCAATTCGGTGTTTGAAACAAGAGGCAAGGGCAGCCCGCTGCTGCTGTTCGCCCTGCGGTTGGTGCCCTTCTGCCCGCTGAATACCTTAAGCCACCTGTACGGCACGTTCGAGTATCCTTTTTGGCAGTATATGCTGCTGTCCTGCATCGCCATCATCCCGCGGATGATCACCTATTCGTTTATCGGTTACAGCGTCTACGATCCGCTTTCCTCCAGCTTTATCATTCCGATGATCGTGCTGCTGATCTTTTCCGGCTGCGCCAGCTTTTTCCTGCTGGGCGTGACCGGCCTTACCTTCAAGGTGAACCACCTGACAAAAAAACAGCCTGCCGCCCTGCCGGCGGAGGAAACGCCGGCGGAGCCGACGCCGTAACACCGAATAAAAAAGAGAGAGGACTCTGTTATGAATATCAAAGAAACCAAAGAAGCGATCCTGAACGGCCGCATGGATGCCCGCCTGACCCGTCTGTACGGCGCGGCGCGGCTGGACGGCGCCCGGGCCCGCTACGCGGAGCTGACCGACCTGTTCGCGGACAAGTTCGCCGACGCGCAGGACGTGCGCTTTTTCTCCGCCCCCGGCCGCACGGAGGTCTGCGGCAACCATACGGACCACAACCACGGCAAGGTGATGGCGGCGGCCATCGATCTGGACGCGGTGGCCTGCGCCGCCAAAACGGACGACGACACGATCCGCGTATTTTCCAAGGGCTACCCCGGCGATATCATAGACCTGAACGTCCTGACCCCGCAGGAGAAGGAACGGGAAAAATCCGCCTCCCTCGTGCGCGGCGTGGCGGCCCGCTTCAAGGAGCTGGGCTACAACGTGGGCGGCTTTGACGCCGTCACCGTCAACAACGTCCTCAAGGGCTCCGGCATGTCCTCCTCCGCCTCCTTCGAGGTGCTGGTGGGCGTGGTGCTCAATTACTTATACAACGACGGCAAAGTTTCCGAGGTGGAGATCGCCCAGATCGCCCAATACGCCGAAAACGTCTTCTTCGGCAAGCCCTGCGGCCTGATGGACCAGATGGCCTGCTCCGTGGGAGGCTTCGTCAAGATCGACTTCGGCGATCCCAATAAACCCGTCATCGAGCCCGTCAACTTCGATTTTGCCGGGTGCGGCCATTCGCTGTGCATCCTCGATACCCGCGCCGACCATGCGGACCTGACCTTCGAATACGCCGCCATCCGGCAGGAGATGGAGGCCGTGGCGGGCTTCTTCGGCAAATCCTGCCTGCGCGAGACGCCGGAAGCCGACGTGATGGACAACCTTGCCGCCCTGCGGGACAAGCTGGGGGAGCGCCCCATCATGCGCGCCATGCACTTCTATGACGACAACCGCCGCGTGGACGCGGAGGCGGAGGCGCTGGGCCGGGGCGACTTTGAGACCTTCAAGGCGCTGACGATCGACTCCGGCCGCAGCAGCTATATGTACAACCAGAACGTGTTCGCCTCCTCCGCACCCCAAAGCCAGCCCGTGGCGCTGGCGCTGGCGCTCAGCGAGCGCATCTTAAAGGGCCGCGGCGCGTGGCGCGTCCACGGCGGCGGCTTCGCCGGCACCATCCAGGCCTTCGTGCCCAACGACCTGCTGGACGAGTACAAAACAAAAACGGAAGCCCTGTTCGGCAAAGACGCCTGCTACGTGCTGGCGATCCGGCCTGTCGGGGGCTGCGAAGTGTGATCGCGGATCGCACTTCGCAATGAGATTCGCCGCAGCGAATCTCATATCATACAGACGTGAAGCGGCTGTATGTCATACGAAGCCATCGGCTGCGTATCTCATGCATTTTTGCATTTCCCACCTGTGGCGGGGATGCAGGAATGCATATCATTTCCGGCGGAAACAAAAGATCGTAACGCACGCCGGGGATGATATTCGCCTGTCGGCGAATGATTTGCGGCTTTGCCGCATGATATGCCCTTGCGGGCATGATATTCGCTTCGCGAATGATATGCGCTGACGCGCATGAAATAACGTTACGAAACAGGTGAGATGTATGTTGACCCGTCACCACCGGGCTTTGGAGCTCGATAAGATCCTGAATATGCTGGCGGAGCTGGCCACCGTCCCGGACGCCCGGGACATGGCGCTGACGCTGGAGCCGGAAACGACGCTGTACGGCGCGCAGACGCTGCTGAACCAGACGAACGCCGCCTACGGGCTGCTGTCCAAATTCGGCGGCCCGTCCTTCGGTTCCGTCAAAAACGTCAACTCCTGCCTGTTCCGCGCCAACGCGGGCGGCATGCTCACCATGCGCGAATTGCTGGACGTGGGCGAGGTGCTGCGAGTGATCCGCTCCCTGTACGACTGGCGGTTCCGCCAGCCCGGGGCGGACAGCTGCCTGGACGTGTTCTTCTCCTCCCTGATGCCCAACCGGGACCTGGAGGACCGCATCTTCACCTCCATCATGAGCGACGAGGAGATGGCGGACCACGCCAGCCGGGAGCTGGCGGATATCCGCCGCAAGATCCGCAACCAGTCCCAGAACATCCGGGATAAGCTGGAATCCATGATCCGGTCCTCCCACTATCAGAAGTATTTACAGGACGCCATCATCACCCAGCGCAACGGCCGCTTCGTGGTGCCCGTGAAAAACGAGTTCCGGGGCGAGGTGGCGGGTCTGGTACACGATACCTCCGGCTCCGGCGCGACCGTCTTCATCGAGCCCATGGCGGTGGTGGAGGCCAACAACGAGATCCGCATGCTGCAGGGCAAGGAGAAGGAGGAGATCGAGCGTATCCTCTGCGAGTTGTCCGCCATGGCGGGGGAATGTGCCGACACCATCAAGCACAACTTTGAGTGCGTGGTGGAGCTGAACCTGATCTTCGCCAAGGCGTCGCTGGCGTACAAAATGAAGGCCAGCATGCCGCTGTTGAATACGGAGGGCGTCACCGACCTCAAACGCGCCCGCCATCCGCTGCTGGACCCCAAAAAGGTGGTGGCGACGGATATCGATCTCGGGCTCGACTTCGATACGCTGGTCATCACCGGCCCCAACACCGGCGGCAAGACTGTCTCCATCAAAACGCTGGGGCTTCTCACACTGATGGCGGCCTGCGGGCTGATGATCCCCGCCGCGGACGAAAGCAAGGTATGTATCTTTGAAAAGGTGTTCGCCGACATCGGCGACGAGCAGAGCATCGAGCAGTCGCTGTCCACGTTCTCATCCCACATGGTGAACATCGTGGATATCCTGAAGGAGAGCGACGAGCGCAGCCTCGTGCTGATCGACGAGCTGGGCGCGGGCACCGACCCGGTGGAGGGCGCGGCGCTGGCCATCGCCATCCTGGAACGGCTGCACATCAACGGCGCGAAGGTGGCCGCCACCACCCACTACGCGGAGCTGAAGGCCTACGCGCTGCAGACCGACCGGGTGGAAAACGGCTGCTGCGAGTTCAACGTGGCGACCTTAAAGCCCACCTACCGGCTGCTGATCGGCGTGCCGGGGCGTTCCAACGCCTTCGCCATCTCCGAACGGCTGGGCATGGACCCGGAGCTGATCGCCCGCGCCAAGGAGTTCGTCTCGTCGGAGTCCGTCCGGTTCGAGGACGTGATGGATTCGCTGGAGCAGTCCCGGCTGGATATGGAAGCCCAGCAAAAGCGCAGCGAGGATATCCGTCTGGAATATGAGCAGACGCTGGCGGAGGCCAGACGCAAGCTGGAAGAGGCGGAGACGCTGCGGCAGAAGGAGTACGACAAGGCCAAATCGGAGGCGCTGAAGATCAGCGAAAAAGCCCGGCGGGAGGCCAACGCCCTGCTGCTGGAGGTGGAAACGCTGCGCAAGGAGCTGCGCTCCGGGAAAGAAACGAACGATACCGTCCTCAAAGCCCGGCAGAGCATGAAAAAAGCCCTGTCCGATCTGGACGTGGCCATCGATCCCGTCACGGACACGCTGTACGACGACGAGGACTACGTGCTGCCCCGGGAGCTGGTCGCCGGCGACACGGTGATCTATATCGACCTCGGAAAAGAGGCGCAGGTATTGGCGCCCAAGGACCGCAAGGGCAACGTGGAGATCCAGGCGGGCACGGCGCGCATGCGCGTGAACGAGTCCCGGCTGCGGCTGGTGGAAAAGAAAAAGCAGCCGCCGAAAACGACGCCCGCCATGTCCCGCAACACGGGCACCGAGAGCCGCATGACGGCCTCCGCCGACAGCCGCTGCGACCTGCGCGGCATGACCGTGGACGAGGCGCTGCTGACGCTGGACAGCTTTATCGACTCCATGCTGATGGGCGGCCTCAATGAATTTACCGTGATCCACGGCAAGGGCACCGGGGCGCTGCGCGCCGCCGTGCAGAAGCACCTGAAGGGCAGCAGATTCGTCAAGTCCTATCGCCTGGGTACCTACGGCGAGGGCGAGGACGGCGTGACCATCGTCACCTTAAAGTAGCACGCTGCCTCAGCAGCGTTGCAGTCTCAAATCGCAAGTCGTAAGAAGGCGGCTCACGGAGCCGCGCTGCAAGCATATAACAAAACGATCCTCCCGCCCTGTTATGGGGCAGGAGGATTTTTGCCGTCTGTGATGATGGAAACGAAAATCAGGAAAATGATTCCAGCTTAACGGACACGCGCAGGATGGTCCGCGCGTCGTCGGAGCCCACTTTGCCGTCCCGGTTCACATCGGCGGCTTTATACGCGGCGGTGCCTTCCGTGATCTCCTTTTCCAGTTTTACGCTGGCCCGCAGCGCCAGCCGCGCGTCGGCGGCTTCCGTTTTTCCATTGCCGTCCACATCGCCGACGGCGCGTTCTGGTTCCGTCTTCGTGATCGGTTCTGTTTTCGTCGCGCCGCAGGCGATGCAGGTGTAAGTCGATTCACCCTCCTCTGTGCTGGCGGCGGCGACGGTGATCATGCCCGCGTCCCACGTATGCCCGTCCTCGCAGATGGGGCGGAACTCGTTGCCGTTCTCTATCGCGAACCGATGGGCGCATGATCCTTTCTCTCCGTAGATCACCGCGGTGGGAGGAACGGCGGTGCTGCCGATCACGGTGACGGATTTCGGGATGGAAACGCTTTCCAGCTGTCCGCAGTCCGCGAAGGCGTCAGCGCCGATCTCCTTGACAGTATACGGCACTACCGCTTTTTTCAGACTGCCGCAGCCTTTGAACGCCTCGTTTTTGATGGCGTCCGGCCCCGCGTACAGCGTAAGCTCCGTTAAACCGGCGCAGTTCATAAACAACGCCTGCGTGATAGTTTTTACGCTGCTCGGTACGGTCACGGAGGTCAGGGAGGCGCAGCCGGCAAACGCGTAAGAGGAGAGGTACAGGACGCCGTCCGGAATCGTCACGTCCGCAAGGCTCGCGCAGCCGGCAAACGCATGATCCTGGATGGAAGTGACGCCCTTCGGGATCGTCACGCTTTCAAGGCTCGTGCAGCCGTTAAACGTGTACGGGTTGATGGTCCTGAGCCTGCTCGGGAGCGTTATTCTCGTAAGGCCTGTACAGCCGCTGAATGCGTAAGAGGAGATGTACGATACGATGTCCGGGATCGTGATGCTCGTAAGCCCGGTGCAGCCGCCGAAAGCGCATTCGAGGATGGAGGTGACCCTTTTCGGGAGTTCGATCTCGGTCAGGCCCGTACAGTGGAAAAATGAGTATCCGCCGATCGTGGTGACGCTGTCAGGAATCGTGATGCCCGTAAGGCCTGTACAGCCGTAAAACGCGCCGCCGTCGATCAGTGTGACGTTTTTCGGGATCGTCACGTCTTTAAGGGAGGAGCAATTGTAAAACGTGTTGCAGAAAGCGGTGACGCCCTTAGGGATCGTCGCGCTTTCAAGGCTCGTGCAGCCGTGGAACGTGTCGAAGATGGAGGTGACGCTGTCCGGGATATCCACGCTGACAAGGCTCGTGCAGCCAGAAAACGCGGAGTTGATGCTGGTGACGCCGTCCGGGATCGTTACGCTGACAAGGCCCGTGCAGTCGGTAAACACGGAGTTGATGCTGGTGAGGTTCTTCGGGATTTTTACGCTCGTAAGACCGGCACAGCCGGAAAAGGCGTACTCGCCGATGGAGATGACGCCCTCCGGGATCGCGATATCCGTAAGTCCGGCACAGCCGGCAAACGCGTACTCGCCAATGGAGGTGATGCCCTCCGGGATCGTGATATCCGTAAGGCCGGCGCAGCCCTCAAACGCGTGCTTGCTGACGGAAAGGATCTCGTCCGGGATCTTCGCGCTCTTAAGGGAGGCGCAGCCGTAAAACGCGTATTTGTTGATGAATACGACGCCCTCCGGGATCTTCAGATCGGCAAGGGCGGCGCAGCCGTAAAATGCGGAATCCCCGATGGACACGACGCTGTCCGGCAGCGGCACGCTCGTCAGCTTTTTGCAGTTGAAAAACGTACACTTGTCGATGAAAGCAATGCTGCGCGGGAGCGTGACGCTCGTAAGGTTCCCGCATTCGGAGAAAACATATTCGCCTAAGGACCGGACGGTGTCCGGGATCGTCACGTCCGTAAGGCCGGCGCAGCCGGCAAACGCGTAATTCCCGATTTTCGTTACGTCGCTTCCGATGGCAACGCTCTGCAGGTTTTTGCACTGGTAAAAGGCGGCGGTGCCGATGCTCGTAACACCGTCTTCGATCACCACGTTCTTCACGCTCTGCGCGTCGGTGACCTTCGACCTGCCCCACGGAGCGTTGCTTTTATCATTGTAATGGGAATAATCCTTCATCGTTCCCACGCCGCTGACGGTCAGCGTTCCGGCGTCGTCCAGCGTCCAGGTCAGGTTGCTGCCGTCGCCCTCCCCGCCGCAGGTGCCGGAATCAACGGTTTCTGCATTCGCGGCAAGGACAAAGACGCACAATGCCGCCAACAGGAAGGCTGCCGTCAGCAGCCGTTTGATCGTTCTAGCGTTTCTCATCGCAGTTGCCCCTTTATTCTCTCTCTAAGATTACTCTACCATAAATCAAAAAACGATGCAAGAAAAAAAAGTTTTTCCCGCATCGGACGCTTTCGTGGTTTTCGTTTTCCCGCCTTATGAAGTCATTTTTCAGGCGCCGGGGCGAGCTGCTTCGGCAAAAAGAATTTGAGATAGTACACCCGGAACAGGACGAGCAGCAGCATGTTGTTGCCGATCATGCACGCCCAGGCGGAGACCAGACCCATGCCGCAGTAGGTGACGCAGATGAACGTACCGACAATGCGCACGCCCCACATGGAGATGATGTTGAACACAAACGGCATGGTGGTCTTGCCCGCGCCCTGCAGCATACCCTCCGTGATGATGGAAACGCCGTAGAAGGGCTCGGAGAGCGCCACCATCCGCAGCACCGTGCTGCACAGCGTGATCACCTGCTCGTCTTTGGAGAACAGCGACACCAGCTGCGGCGCGAAGGCGAACAGTAACCCGCCGCTGACCACCATCAGCGCGATCTCGGAAAGCTGGATCATCCGGGACATATTCTTCAGCCGCACGGTGTCCTTTGCCCCGATGCAGTTGCCCGCCAGCGTGGCTGCCGCGGTCTGCATGCCGTAGCCGGGGATATAGAACGCGGATTCCACCGTGTTGGCGATGGTGTGGGCCGCCGTGGCGGCGCTGCCCAGCGAGTTGATCATCCCGGCGAACACCACGTAGCCCAGCGACGTAAAGAACCGCTGGAACATATTCGGCAAGGCGACCTTCAGGCAGGGCCGCAGCACCGCTTTGTCGGGTCGGAAGCCGTATCCCTTCGGGGAGATGACCGGGTGGCGGAACAGCGCGGCCGTCATCAGCACGCCGCCCACGGTGAAGGCGGCGGCGCTGGCCAGCCCCGCGCCGATCACGCCCAGCCCCGCGCCGGGCAGGGTTAAGGAAACGCCGAAAATGCCGATCTGCCGGGGGGAGTAGATCAGCAGGAAGTTCAGCGCCACGTTCAGCGCGTTGACCAAAACGCTCACGCGCATGGGCGTTTTGGTGTCGCCCGCCGCCCGCAGGCACACGCCGAAGATCATGCTGGCCGTGCGGAACAGCATGGGCGCGTAAAGGATGAAGAAATAGCGGGAAGCCACCTCGCAGATGGCCGGGTCCGCGTGCATCCACTTCGGGATGAATGGGCTCAGGCCCAGCGTGACGGCGGTGGTGAACGCGCCGACGATCACGGTACACAGCACCGCCTGCGCCGTCGCGTGGGCGGCCTTTTCGCGTTCGCCCGCGCCCATGGCCTGCGCGATGTACGCTAAAAAGCCCACGCCCAGCGAATAGACCGTGCTGCCCACCAGCCAGTTGACCGTGGTGGTGCTGCCCACCGCGGCCGTGGCGGCCGTGCCCAGCGAGCCCACCATAAAGGTGTCCGCGTACTGCACCGCCGTCTGCATCAGCTGTTCCAGCATCGTGGGCCCCGCCAGCGTAAAGATCACCGGGATCAGTTCCCAGGAAAGACGTTTTCGTTTCACTGTTGTTTCTCTTCCGTTGTGCTCGTTTTTCTGACAGTATAACACGAAAAAAGCGGTTTGTCCATTACGCAACGTTAATAATAAAAAAATAAAAGCACGGGAGCTTTCCCGTGCCGGAATGGTTATGTTGCTTACAGATGCGGCGTTTTTTTTGTCTGCACATCGGCGATAAGCCGGGCCAGCTTGACCGCGTGTTCCTTGTAGTGGCGGATGCTTTCCACGTCGGCCTCGTGCAGGCGCTTCATGCGCTCGCGGACTTCGTCCAGATCCACGTCCGCCCACACGCAGATATCGGTGAACACCCGGGCGTCGTTGTTCTCCACGAACACGGTGCCCTCGTCCGTGTACACCTCCAGCACCTTTTCCGGGGTGCGGATACGCATCACGCCCTCTTTGATCGCCATCAGCAGGGGCATGTGGTCCCGCATGACGCACAGTTCCCCGTCCGGCGCGTTGCAGGTCAGCGAGACGGCCTCAAACGTGCCGAAGAGTTTTTCGGGGGTATAGATGGTTACTTTGAATGTGTTGGGGGTTGGCATGGATCCTCACCTTGATGTGATCAGCGGCAGCGCGGCACCTCAGTGCCGCTTTTGGCAAAAGTAACAGATGCAACGATACCGGTGATCGGTGTTTCGGAATAATAAAAGAAGTTCTAATCAAATAGACGTCAATAGTTTGTTTGCGCCTCAAGCGGCACTGAGGTGCCGCGCTACCGGTTGAAAACGGCGCGGGGCGCCGTGCTACAAGGTCTTCGCCTTCTCGAGGACCTCGTCGAACCCGCCTACCATGAAAAACGCGGCTTCGGGGATGTCGTCGGCCTCGCCGTCGACGATCCTGGCGAAGCCCCGCACGGTCTCCGCCAGCGGGACGGAGCGGCCCTTGACGCCGGTGAAGGCTTCGGCCACGCTCATGGGCTGGGAGAGGAACCGCTGGATCTTCCTGGCGCGGTACACGGTCAGCTTGTCCTCTTCGGAGAGCTCCTCCATGCCGAGGATGGCGATGATATCCTTCAGCTCGGAATACCGCTGCAAACACTCCTGCACAGCCCGGGCCACCCGGTAGTGCTCCTCGCCCACGATCTCCGGCTGCAGCACGCGGCTGGCGGATTCCAGCGGGTCCACCGCCGGGTAGATGCCCTGCTCCGCGATGGAACGGGACAGCACCGTGGTGGCGTCCAGATGGGTGAAGATAGCGGCGGGGGCGGGGTCGGTGAGGTCGTCCGCCGGGACGTACACCGCCTGTACGGAGGTGATGGAGCCCTTGTCGGTGGAGGCGATGCGCTCTTCCAGCGCGCCAAGCTCCTGGGCCAGTGTGGGTTGGTAGCCCACCGCGCCGGGCATGCGGCCCAGCAGGGCGCTGACTTCGTTGCCCGCCTGCACGAACCGGTAGATGTTGTCGATGAACAGCAGCACGTCCTGGTGTTTCTGATCCCGCAGGTATTCCGCCATGGTCAGGCCCGTCATGGCCACGCGCATCCTGGCGCCGCTGGGCTCGTTCATCTGGCCGAAGGCGAGGATGGCCTTATCGATGACGCCGCTGGATTCCATGTCGGCGATCAGCTCGTTGGCCTCGCGGGAACGCTCTCCCACGCCGGTGAACACGGAATAGCCGCCGTGGTCCGTGGCGATGTTGTGGATCATCTCCATGATGAGGACCGTCTTGCCCACGCCCGCGCCGCCGAACAGGCCGATCTTGCTGCCCTTGGCGTAGGGCACCAGCAGGTCGATGACCTTCAGACCCGTTTCCAGCAGCTCCTCCGCGGGGCGCTGCTCCGCCAGCGTGGGGGCGGGACGGTGGATGGGCCAGTATTCCCCGGCGTTGATGTCGCCCTTGCCGTCCACGGGGCGGCCAAGCACGTCCACCACGCGGCCGATGACCTCGTCCCCCACGGGCACCGTGATGCCGCTGCCGTCGCCGACGGCCGACATGCCGCAGTGCAGGCCCTCCGGCGCTTCCAGCGCCACGGCGCGGACCACGCCCCCGCCCAGATGAGCGGAGACCTCCATATGACGGCCGGCGCCGCCCACCGTCAGCAGGGAGTTGATGGGGGGCTCTTCGCCCTCTTTGAACCGCACGTCGATAACCGGCCCGGAGATCCGGACGAGAGTGCCGGTGATGAGTTTTTTCATGGGAATACCTTCTTTGAATGAGATGGTAGCGCGGCACCTCAGTGCCGCTCTCTGCTGATTGTATTTTTTGGGGGGGCTGGTCACAGCGTTAACCACCCGTTTTTTGAGGAAAAGCAGCATATGCCGATTTGTTCGGCTGAAATGTTGTTTTCGCAACGAGCGGCACTGAGGTGCCGCGCTACTCAAACGGCGCAAGGCGACGTGCTACAGGTTCGTGGCAGCAGTGATCTCCGCCAGCTCGTTGGTGATGCTGAGCTGCCGGGCGGTTTTTAACTGCGTCTGCAGCTCTTTGATCATGTCGTCCGCGTTGTCGGCGGCGGACTGCATGGCCTCCATCCGGGCGGCGTTCTCGCTGGCGGCGGACTGCATCAGGATGCTGTACAGGATCCCGGAGCAGTACTTGGGGACGAAGGCGTCCAGCGCGTCCTGCGCAGCGGGCTCGTAGAGCATCTCGTTGGGGGAGTAGTCGTCCTGCGCGTCCACGAAGTCGTGGCGCAGCAGCGGCAGCAGCCGGAAGCAGACCGGCTTGCTCCCCGCGCCGGTGTAGGGGGTGTAGATGATATACACCTCGTTGACCTGATCCGTCACGTACATGTCGATCAGCTCTTTGGACAGCACCCGGGCCAGCTCCAGCGAGGGATGCATGGAGGAACCGGGCAGCACCCGGTCCGGCACGATGCCGTCCGCGGTCAGGATCTCCTTGCCCACCATGCCGAAGCAGTACAGCAGGGGGTCCTTCTTGGTGGGCAGCTTTTCCTTCGTCAGCGCCGCCACCGCGTGGTTGTAATCGCCGCACAGGCGCTTGTCGCCCATCACGCTCATGAACAGGGCGGTGCCCAGCGGCGATTTGTCGATATAATAGTTGTGGATGTCCGCGCCCTTGGTGACCTTTAACACGTCCTCCATGGTGCGGCGCAGCATCTCCACGTATTTTCTCTGGTAGTCGATGCTCTCCATGGACCGCTTCAGCCGGGAAACGGAGAGCAGGTACATGGCGTTTGTGATCTGTTTCGTCTGCGTCACGCTGGCCAGGCGGCGCTTGATCTCGCCCGGGGTGTTCATGCCTTCGCCCCGAACGCTTTGAAGCGCTCCTCCGCCTTCGCTCTCACGTCGTCGGGCAGGTCGCCGGTCTCGTCGATGATCCGGCACAGGTCGGCGCAATGTTCGCCGAGGAAGTCAAGGAACCGGGCGAGATATTCCGGGAAGGCCTTTTCGCCCACGCCGGTGAACAGATCCAGCGAGTAGGCCAGCAGCAGCAACACCTGCCGGGACAGCGGATAGGGGCTGCTTTTGCCCTGCTTGAACAGGTTGACGAGCCCTTCGCCCTTGTCCAGCAGCTTTTTGGTGGCGGGGTCCACGTCGCTGCCGAAGCGGGCGAAGACCGCCATCTCCCGGTACTGGGACAGGTCGATGCGCAGCGTGCCGGAGACCTTCTTCATGGCCGCCGTCTGGGCGGCACGGCCCACACGGGAGACGGAAAGGCCGGTGTTCACCGCGGGCCGGACGCCCGAATGGAACAGCTCGCTTTCGAGGTAAATCTGGCCGTCGGTGATGGAGATCACGTTGGTGGGGATAAAGGCGGAGATGTTGTTCTCCATGGTTTCCACGATGGGCAGCGCCGTCAGGCTGCCGCCGCCCTTGCGCCGGGCAAGGCAGGCGCTGCGTTCCAGCAGACGGGAATGGAGATAGAACACGTCGCCGGGATACGCCTCGCGTCCCGGCGGGCGGTGCAGCAGCAGGGAGATGGTGCGGTATGCCACCGCGTGCTTGGAAAGGTCGTCGTAAACGATCAGCACGTCCCTGCCCTGCTCCATGAAGTACTCCGCGACGGAGCAGGCGCTGTAGGGCGCCAGATACTGCATGGCGGGGCTGTCCGCGGCGGTGGCGGCCACGACCGTGGTGTAAGCCATGGCGCCGCCGGCTTCCAGCGTCTTTATCACTTGCGCCACGGTGGAGGCCTTCTGCCCCACGGCGCAGTAGACGCACAGTACGCCCTGATCGCGCTGGTTCAGGATGCTGTCCACCGCGATGGTGGTTTTGCCCGTCTGCCGGTCGCCGATGATCAGCTCCCGCTGGCCCCGGCCGATGGGGATCATGCTGTCGATGGCAAGGATGCCCGTCTGCAGGGGTTTATCCACGGGGCGTCGGTCGGTGACGGAGGGGGCGGGCCGTTCCACGGGGTAGAATTTTTCCGGCGTAAACGGCGCGCCGTCAAGAGCCCTGCCGATGGGGTCCAGCACCCGGCCCAGCACGTTTTCCCCCACGGGGATCTCCGCCACGGCACCGGTGCCGCGCACGCCGTCGCCCACCCTGACCACGTCGGCGGAATCGAACAGCACCGCGCCGGCGCCGTTCTCGTCCAGGTCCAGCGCCATGCCCACCACGCCGCCGTCAAATTCCAGCAGCTCGCCGTACAGTCGGCCCGGCAGGCCGGAGACCCGCACCACGCCGTCGCCTACGGTGGAAACGGTCCCTTTGACGAACGCCACGGGCGCGACGGCGAAATCTTCGATTTTTTGTTTTAAAAAAGCGCTGATATTCAGTTCCGGCACCTGGCTCATTCCTCTCTGAGATGCTTGCCCATCGCTTTTAACTGCGTGGCAAGGGTCAAATCAAATATGTGTCCGTTCAGGTCCAGCATAAACCCGCCGATGACCGCATCATCCGTCACACGGGTGAACGCGATGTCGTCGCCGAATCTTTTGCGAACCTTTTCACAGAGGTATTCATACGTTTCGCCGCTCATGTTGGAGGCGGCGGTGACGGTACAGTTCCGCATAGCCCTCTCCTTACTCGCCGAAGAAGCTGTCCACGATGCGGCGGTTGTCCGCGTCGGTGACGGCCCTGCCCATCAGCTTGCCGGAGATCTCCAGCGCGATATCGGTGATGGCGTCCTTGGAGTCGCGGGCGGCCTTGTCGCGCACGGCCTGCGCGTCCGCCTCGGCTTCGGCAAGGATGACCTCCGCCTGTTTCTGCGCCTTCACGGTGATATCCGCGGCGTTCCGGCGCGCCTGTTCGGAGGCCGCCGCCAGCACCTTGGCTTTTTCGGCCTCGGCGTCCGCCAGCAGCGCCTCGTATTTCGCCTTTTCGGCGTCGGCGCGCGCCTGCGCGTCCTCTGCCTCCTTCACGGCTGCCGTCGTCCGTTCTTTCCGCTGCGCCAGGTATTTCTTGACCGGTTTGTACAGCAGCTTCCGGGTGACGAAAAACAGGATCAGGATGTTGGCGATATTGATGATCAGGTCTGCCAGCATATCTTTTGACAGTAGATCTGCCATGGGGTTCACTTCCTTGTCAGTGATTTGTGGTTGCCGATCACTTGGCGGTCGCCAGGATCAGCGACACCACGAACGCGTAGATCGCGGTGGATTCCGCCAGGGCGCAGCCCAGCAGAAGGATGGTCTGGATCTTACTGGCCGCCTCCGGCTGACGGGCCGAAGCGTCGATGGCCTTGGAAGTGGCGAAGCACATGCCGAAGCCGACGCCGATGACCGCCGCCGCCATGATGATTGCCGCCGCAATGTAGTTGATCATAACAATTTCCTCCGTGTATTTGTGATTGCTTTTTTTAGTGGGAAGTCAGAAGTCATCTTCTTACGACTCACGACTTACGACTTGTGACTCAACGGCGCAAGGCGCCGTGCTGCGGTTTACGTCGTTTCCGGCATTTCCAGCGCTTCGTTGATGAACGTCAGCGACAGGGTGATGAAAATATAGATCTGGATGCCGGGGTGGAACAGGTTGAAGTACAGTCCCGCGATGGCGGGCAGGCCGGAAGCGTAGCCGCCCAGCACGCCCTTGAGCAGGTCCATGACCATCAGACCGCCCAGCATGTTGCCGAACAGACGGCAGCCCAGGGATACCGGCACCGCGATATCGCTGACCGCCTTCAAGGGGATCATGACGGGCCGCATGGCGGGCATCGCGCCGCCCATGTTCTTCAGCCGCCCGCCGATGCCGTTCTTGCGGATGCCGCACACGTTGATGAGCGTAAAGGTGCAAAGGCCCAGCGCCAGCGTACAGGTCAGGTCGGAGGTGGGGGCTCTGGCGCCGACCAGCTCGCTGAACGCGCAGCCCGCCATAAACAGCGCCATGCACAGCATGAACGGCGACAGCAGGCTGATGAAATTGCCCTCGGTGGCCTTCTCCACAAAGCCGTCCATGAACTCCACCGCGATCTCCGCCGCGTTCTGCATGCCTTTCGGCTCGCCGTCCGTGAACTTCGGTACGCAGATCAGCCGGAACAGCGCCAGCAGGATCACCAGCAGTGCCGTGACGATCACGGCCGTCACCGTGGTTTTCGCCAGCGTGAGATTTCCGAAGGGCAGCGTCACGCGGGGGCTGAACATCTCGAAATTGATGTGCAGGCCGCCGGGCTTCATGCCGGAAAACGCCGTGAGCAGCACGCCGCCCATAAACCACGCGCCGATGATCATGCCGATGAAGAACAGCTTTTTGCGCTTGGCCAGCTTCTTGTCCGGCGTTTCCGTCTCCTTCAGCTTGCCCTTCATAAAGAGAAAGCCGACCAGACACGCCGCGAACACCACCGCGCCCACCGCGGCTTCGATCACCGTTTTCGTTTGCATATTGTTTCGCCTCCTTTATTCCGGAGTATCCGACAAGAATTGATATATCGTTTATTGCTCTTCTTTTTCTGTTTCGCCGACTGCCTGACTTCCGACTTCCGACTTTCGACTTTCGACTGAAAGCCCGCGCTTAGCGAACACCAGCCCGTAGATCAGCACCGCCGGGAAGAATCCCACGCCGAAGCCGATGGCCGCGCCGGGAGCATACTCCCGGAAGCACCCGAACAGCAGCGCGAAGGCCCCGGCGTACAGCGCCAGCTTCAACAGCAGCAGGCCGATGGCCTTTACCGCCTTGCTTTCAAAGATCAGGCGGAACAGCGCCGTATCCAGCCAAAATTGGATGATTGCCACGGCAGCGGCGGCATGGGCTGCGATAACCATGCTGCGGCCTCCTGTTCTTTCTCTTTGATAAATAATTATTATAATACGTTATAATTAACAAATCAAGTGGTATCCGCGAATTTTTTACAGCAGCCCGGTCTCCTCCAGCTTTTTGGAGAAGAACCGCACGGGCTTGCGGAAGGCCGCCCGCACCGGCAGGCCCAGCGCCAGCGCCGCGGGGATATACGCGCACAGCTTCAGCAGGTCCAGCCAGTAGTCAGCGCCCCAGGTGTCGCAGACGCACTCCCGCATGGCGTTGATGACGAAGGTGAAGGGCAGGTAGGGGTTGACCGCGCGGAAGAACGCGGGCGTCACGTCGATGGGGAAGGTGCCGCCGGAGCCGCCCAGCTGGATCACCAGCAGGATCACGACGATGGCCTTGCCGATATCGCCGAAGGCGGCGACCAGCGAATAGATGAAGAAGGAATAGATCAGGGAGGCCAGCAGCCCCGCCAGCAGGAACAGCAGCGGGTGGGCGCACTGGATCTTCAGGAACAGCAGGTCGCCCAGGCACACGATCATGCCCTGTATCAGCGCGAAGGCGGCGAAGGTCAGCGCGCGGCCGAAGTATTCCTGTGTGGGCGAAACGCCGCCCAGTTCTTTTTTCTTATTCACGTCGGTGCGGAAAATGGCGATCAGGATGATGCCGCCCACCCAGATGGCCAGCGTGGTATAGAACGGCGCCATGGCGGAGCCGTAGTTGTCGATGCCGTAGAGCGTATCCGTATCCACCGTGACGGGGCTGGCGAGGAAGGTCCCCAGCTCGCTGCCGTTGCCGATCATCAGGTTGTAGAGGATGTTGACGGATTCGCTGTCGTTGACGCCCGAGAGCATCGTGGAAAAACGGTCGAGCTTCGTGACGAGGCCTGAAAGCAGCGCGGACAGGGAGGAGACGGCGTCCGCGCCCTCCTCCACCGATTCGCCGACGGTGCGGGCCAGCGTTTTGATCTCCTCGTTGCCGCCGATGGCGGCGCAGACGGCGGAGAGGTCGGCCAGCACGGCGATATAGGAATCCACGGCGCTGCTGAGCACCGGCTTCACGTTGGCGTTGTAGTCTTTGCTGACGGTATCCAGCGTTCCGGCGACCGCGGAGAGCTTGTTGCCGATCTCCAGCGCGGAATGCAGCGCGCCGCCGCCGGACAGGGCCGTCGTGATCGCGCCGCCCGCGTCGTTCAGGTCGTCCCGCGCGCCGCGCAGGTCGGCCAGCATGGCGGAAAGCCCGTTCACTTCCGCCGGAAGGGCGTTTTGCACCGTTTCCAGCGAGGTCAGCAGGGCGGTGAGCTGCTCGCTCTGCTCTGTCACCACGCCGGAGGCGTTCTTCAGATGGGCGGAGGAGGCCGCGCTCAGCAGATTGTCGATCCCGCTGAGCCCTTCCGCCGCGCCGGACAGCTCCTTCGCGGAAAGGGACAGCACCTTGTCGATGGAGCCGGTCATGCCGTCCACGGCGGTCCGGGTGACGGTCAGGGCGCTCTGGGTGTTGTCGAGAGAGCTTTCCACGTCCGTGAACAGCTTCTGCAGATCCTCCGGCGGCACCGCCTGCTCGACGGATCTCACCAGCGCCGAAACGCTGCGCAGACCCTCCAGCGCGCTCTGCAGTCCTTCCACGCCGGTCTTTACCAGCTGAAGGTCGCTGACCAGCGCCTGAGCGGCGGAGCCGTCGCCGTCGGTCAGCTCCGGCGTCACCGCGCCGAGGGTCTTGCTGACCACGTCCGCCACGGTCTTGATAAAGGATTCGTTTACCTCGCCCTGCACGGTCTGCACCACCTTGTCGGTGATTTTGGTCGCGATGGCGTTTTTCTTCTCGTTGGCGTAATAGGTGATCTGCGGCGGCTCAAAACGGTCGGTGACGATGCTCACCAGCGACTCGCTGAAATCCTCCGGGATCTCGATGGCGGCGTAGTATTTGCCGGACAGGACGCCGTCCACGCCCTCGTCGTGGGACAGGAACTGCCAGTCGATCACGTCGTTGGCGCGCAGGTTCTTTTCGATCTCGTCGCCCACGTTGATCCCGATCCCCCGGAAGGAAAAGCCCTTGTCCTCGATCATCACCGCGATCTGCATATTGCCGGTGCTCTGCCTGCCGTAGGGGTCCCAGTTGGCGTAAATATTCACCCAGGCGTACAGCGACGGCAGGATCAGTACGCCTGCCGCCAGGATGATCGCCATGGAATTGGTCGCGATCTTCTTGATATCGCGCTGAAAGATCAGCCGTATTTTATTCATCTTCGTCGTCCTCCCGTTCGACGGTTTCGTCGTCTTCTTTGAAAATATCGTATTCGCCGTATTCCAGCGCTTCGTCGTCCTCCAGATAGGGGATCACCTTATCCTCCAGCAGATACTTCGCATAGTCCGCCGCGACGAAGAGGAATACGATCAGGAACAGCAGCAGGATCCAGCATACCAGCGGCCCCATGGGCTGTCCCGTGCGCCGTCCGATCAGCGCCGCCGTCAGCGTGAACGCGATAAACAGCGCGGCGACGGCGATCTTGACCGTCCGGTAGATCCGTTTTCCCTTTTGGTAATTTTTCAGCAGTTTTTCGCGGAGAAACAGGTATTTTGCCGCGTACCGCTCCGTCCCCGCGGACGCCGCGGGGATCACTTCATTATTTGACATGCTTGATTCCTTTCTCTGAAACAACGCAGCCCGGAGAGCGCAATCTCCGCTCTCCGCACTCCACTCTCCGCTCTAAATCATATCTCAGCTCTCGTTTCCGTTTTCCAGCCGGTGCAGCCCCGCGATCAGGAAATCCACGCCGTAATCGAAGCTCTCGCGGGTGGCCTCCCCCTGCGGGAAGGCGCTGTGGCGCGCCAGCAGCGCGAACCCCTCCAGATAGCTGCGGAACAGCCGCAGCAGATGGGTCATGTCGGCTTGGGGGATATCCCGCGCCTCGCAAAGCTTTTGCAGGATCCTCGTCAGCCGGTCCGGCTCGCTGTTTTTGCCGTCACGGTTGTAGTAGGCCATGGCCTCGAAAATGCCCGGGTTTTCCTCCGCGTAGTCGTAGAACACCTCGCAGGCGCGGCGGATGGCCTCGTCGCCGGAAACCCCGATCAGCGCGTCGGCGATGCGGCCGCCCACCTGATCCCAGCCGTAGCCCATCAGCTCGCTGCGCAGATGGTCCAGGCTCTGCACGTGGTTGTACAGCGACGGCGGCTGGATATCCAGTTTCTGCGCCAGCTGCTTCAGGTTCAGTTTGGTGATGCTGATGTCGTTGGCCAGCGCCCCCGCGGCCTCGAGGATCTTGTTTTTGTCCAGATTGCTTCTCGGCATAGGGCCCACGCTCCTAAAAACTATTGCAATGCATATAATAACTAATCGGATTAGTTTTGTCAATAGTCAGATTAGCCGTTTTCTGTCCGTTTTTCCGCCCGGCGAAAAAGCGGCGTTGTTTTTTTGCGGCGTTTTTTTCTTTTTCTATCATCTCAATACCGGTTCGGAATGGATTTCATCTTGCGGAACCGGATAAAATGCAGTATAATTTCTGTATTGAACAGAAGGAAGTGGACCGTATGCACATCGTTGACTGTCATTGCCATATCTACCCCGACAAGATCGCCGCGAAGGCGGTGGCCGGGATCGGCGCGTTTTACGACATGCCCATGCAGTGCGACGGCACGCTGGCCGACGCGCGGGCGCGCCACGAAAGGGCCGGGATCGACCGGGCGGTGATCTTCTCCGTGGCTACCTCCGTGCCGCAGGTGCGTTCCATCAACCGGTTTATCGCGGAAAACGTGGCAAACAGCGGCGGGGCGTTCATCGGCCTCGGGACGCTGCACCCGGACAGCCCCACGCTGAAGGAGGACGTGGACGAGCTTGTCGCGCTGGGGCTGCGGGGCGTAAAGCTGCACCACGACGTGCAGCGGTTCAAACTGGACGACTACCGCTGCCTGAAGATCTACGAGCTGCTGGAGGAACGGGGCCTGCCGCTGCTGCTGCACACGGGCGATTTCCGTTACGACTACTCCAACACCAACCGGCTGAAGCCGATTTTAGAGACCTATACGGATTTGACCGTCATCGGCGCGCACTTCGGCGGGTGGAGCCTGTGGGAAAAGGCGACGGAGGAGCTGGCGGGGTACCCCAATTTGTACGTGGACTGCTCGTCCTCGCTGTGCGCCTTCCCGCCGGAAACGGCGCTGCGGCTGATCCGCACCTATGGCGCGGACCGGGTGCTGTTCGGCACCGATTTCCCCATGTGGGACCCGTCGGAGGAGCTGGCGCGGTTCAACGCCATCCCCCTGACCGAAGTTGAACGGCAGCAGGTGCTGTGGCAAAACGCCGACCGCCTGTTCGGGCTGGGGCTGACGTAAAAGTCGTAAGTCGTGAGTCGTAAGTCGTAAGACACCGGCGTCATTGGAATAATAAAAGTGATCCTCCGCTTCGGTGATCCGAAACGGAGGACGTTTTTATGTCTTTTCGTTATTGCGCCTGCTCCAGCGGGAAGGTGATCTCCCAGTTGCCCACGATGGGGCCGCCGTTGGCGGTGGTGAGATCGCCCTTCACGACGTATTCCGCCAGCCGGTCTTCGGGGATCTCGAACACGTATTCCTCAAAGCTGTCGTTGTTGCCCGTGCCGTTGTTCAAGTGGCCTTCCGCCCAGAACGATTCCGAAAAAAGGGGTTCCGTCCTGTTGCCCTGCGCGTCCTCCAGCCACAGAAAGCCGTGGTTATCCGTGCGGAGGATATCCGTAAAGCGCAGCTGCACCCGCAGGAACCCGTCCGTATAGCCCGCCGCCGTCAGGTACACGCCCTCCGCCAGCATCCGCTCGTCGGCGGGGTCGGCGGCCAGCACGCTGCCCAGCTGCCGGATCGCGCCGGAGGAAAGCCGATCCTCGATGCCGGGGGTATCGGCGTAGCTGCCGCCCCGGTAGTCGGCGTTGTCCGTCAGCGCGGGGTCCCTTGACACGCCGGAAAGATCCAGCGGCAGCGTCAGGCCGTTGATGTCCCGTTTACCCGTCAGCAGCTCGTATACGGAAAAGGTGATCTTGTCTCCTTTGTAGGGCTTGCCGCCCATGTTCTCCATCAGCACCGTATACACCGCGGTACCGGTGGCCTCGTCGTAGCTTTCAAAACGGCAGGTGCCCATGGCATCGTAGGGGGAACGGATCATATAGCTGTCGAACAGGTCGGTGGTCGCGTCGATCCGGTCGCCCTCCAGGTCCCGGAACGCCACCAGTATCTCCGCCTTCGCGCCGCTGATCTGGGCGGAGATCACCTCCATCTGGATGCCCTCTTTTACGTCGGAGCGCCGCACGGGCTTCAGCCGCTGCGCCAGCGCGGGGGATACCGCGTATACCAGTTCGTAGGCGGGCCGGGACACGGGGGCGGCCGCCACGGGAACGGCGCAGGCCAGCAGCACCGCCAGCGCCGCCGCCAGCGCCACGATCTTTTTCGGGGTGAATCTTACGCGGCGCCCGTTTTTGGCCGCGTCGATATCGCGTTCGTCAACGTCCGTCAGGGCGTATAAAATATCTTCGGTTTTCACAGGTCGAATCCTCCTTCGGTGAGCGTTCGTTTCAGTTGTCCGCGCAGGCGGTGCAGCAGGGAAGTGACCTTCGCCTCGCTGTAACCCGTCTGCTTTGCGATGGCGGGAACGGTCTCGAAGTACCAGTACCGCAACAGGAACACGCGGCGCTTGGCAGGGGGCAGACGGCGCACGAAATCCCGCAGCAGCTCCCGCAGCGCGTCGGCGTCCGCGGCGCTTTCCACCGTCTCGCCGGAAGCAAGACATTCGTCCAGCTCCTCGTAGACGGCGGCAATTTCGCCCCCGCCGCGCTTCAGCGCGCCGTCGAAGCGTACCCGTTTGAGCGCCAGATTGCGCGTCAGCTTGCCCAGGTACGCCCGCAGCATCGTCGGCTGCGCCGGCGGGATGGTGTTCCACGCGGCGTTCATGGCGTCGTTGACGGTCTCTTCCGCGTCTTCATGCGAGCCGAGGACGTTGTACGCCACGGCGCGGCAGTAGCCGCCGTAGGTATCCTGCAGCTCCTTCAGCGCGGCGTCGTCCCGCGCCGTAAGGCCGTCGATCAGTGCCCGGTCGTCCAAGCCGTTCTCTCCTTTCCGTGAAAAGCGCTTTCACTGATACAGACCCCGAAAAAGGGAAAACCCTTTCGCCGCGAGATACATTTTTTTTGCGGCGAAAGAGGAGGCTGTCGTATCACGACTTTATTTATATTAACGGATTTTCGGATTTTTGGGCGTTTATCAGGCGAACTGGCTGTTGAACAGCTTGGTATAGAACCCGTTTTTCGCCAGCAGCTCCTCGTGGGTGCCCTGCTCGATGATGCGGCCCTTGTCCATCACGAGGATGCGGTCCGCGCCGAGGATGGTGGAAAGCCGGTGCGCCACGATGAAGCTGGTGCGGCCGGTCATCATCTCGTCAAAGGCCTTCTGGATGCGCAGCTCGGTGCGGGTGTCGATGGAGCTGGTGGCCTCGTCCAATATCAGCATGGGCGGCAGGCAGAGCATGACCCGCGTGATGCACAGCAGCTGCTTCTGCCCCTCGGAAAGGGAGCCGCCGTCCTCGCCGATCACGGTATCCAACCCCTGCGGCAGCCGCTTGATGAACGACCACGAATGGGCGCGTTTGGCCGCGGCGACGATCTCTTCATCCGAAGCGTCTTCTTTCCCGAAGGCGATGTTCTCCCGGATGGTGCCGGGGTTGAGCCAGGTCTCCTGCAATACCATGCCGTAGCGCGAGCGCAGCGCCCGGCGTTTCATCTGTCTGATCTCCACACCGTCCACGGCGATGGTCCCCGCGTCGGTATCGTAAAAGCGCATCAGCAGGTTGATGAAGGTGGTCTTGCCGCAGCCCGTGGGGCCCACGATGGCGATCTTCTGCCCCTGCTTGACGGAGAGGTTGAAATCTTCAATGAGCTTTTTGGATTTGTCGTAGGAGAAACAGACCTCGGAGATCTCGACGTTTCCGTTTACCGTCTCCGGAGTCAGGTCGCCGTCCGGCGCTTCGTCGGCGGCGTCCAGCATTTCAAACACTCTGGCGGCGCAGGCGAGGGCGTTCTGCAGCTCCGCCGCCACGCCGGAGATCTCGTTGAAGGGCTTGGTGTATTTATCCGCATAATTGAGCATGGCGGTCAGCATGCCCACGGTGAACGCGCCGCCGGAGCTGATCGCGGTGAACGCGCCCACAAGGGCCACCGCCGCGTAGACCAGCGAATTGACGAAGCGGGTGACGGGGTTCGTGATGGAGGACCAGAAAACGGCCTTCAGCGAGACCTTTTTCAGAGTATCGTTCAGCGCGTCGAATTTGCCGAGATAGCGGCCCTGCCGATGGAAAGCCCGCAGGGTTTTCAGGTTGCCCGCCGTCTCGTTGATAAGGGCGGTCTGGTCGGCCCGCAGGTTGGACTGGTCGCTGAAAAAGCCGTAGGTGCGGCCCGCGATCAGCTTGGCGGCGAACAGCGAGACGGGCGTCAGCACCACCACCGCCGCGGTGATCGGCACGTTCATGCGCAGCATGAAGACAAGCGTCCCCGCGATGGTCAGCACGCCGGAGAAAAGCTGCGTCGCGCCCAGCAGCAGCCCGTCCGCGAACCGGTCGATGTCCGAAGACATCCGGCTGACCGTCTCCCCGGTGGGATGGCTGTCCAGATAGCTTAAAGGGAGCGTGTTGATCTTGGCGTAAAGGCCGTCGCGCAGGCTCTGCACGGTGCGGCAGGCCATGCGGTTGTTGAGGCTGCCGGTCAGCCACGCGGCCACGGCGCAGGCGGCTGTCATGGCCGCCGCGGTGATCAGCGGACGGTCCACCAGGGAGACGTCCGTTTTGGCGACGCCGATGATGCGGTCGACGGCCTGCCCGAACAGCAGGGGCGTATACAGCGTAAAAAACACCTCCGCCGCCGCGAACAGCAGCGACAGCGCCACAAGGATCTTATGGTTCCCGACCTCCCGCAGGCAGCGCCGCAGGGTGCCGGAGGGGGCTTTCTGTTTCATGTGGTTTCTCCGGTAGCACGGCGCCTTGCGCCGTTGTATGGCGTCATCCGGTAGCGCGGCACCTCAGTGCCGCTCCCGGCATTTGTAACTTGATAACGATGATTGAAATATGACTTCGCTTTGAAAGAATAAACGGGTAGATGAGGAATGCGTCCAATCGTTGTTTGTGCTCATGGCGGCACGGAGGTGCCGCGCTACCGGGTTATTCCCTGCGATTCGCAGATCTCCCGGTATACCGGGCAGGTTTCCAATAATTCGTCATGCGTTCCCACGGCGGCGATGCTGCCGTCGTCCGCCACGACGATGCGGTCGCAGCCCATGACCGAGCTGACCCGCTGGGACACGGTGAACACGGCGGGGCGTTCCGGCAGCTCCGCCAGCGCTTTGCGCAGCCGCGCTTCGGTGGCCAGGTCCAGCGCGGAGGCGGCGTCGTCGAGGATCAGCACCGGGGCCTGCTTCACCAGCGCGCGGGCCACCGTCAGCCGCTGCCTCTGCCCGCCGGAAAAGTTGCGCCCGTTTTCCTCCACCGGCTCGTCCAGCCCGCCGGCTTTGGCGGCGATCACGTCGCCCGCCTGCGCCGCGGCCACGGCGGCGGCAAGCGTTTCGTCGTCGGCGTTTTCGTTGCCCCACAGCAGGTTTTCCCGGATCGTGCCCCGGAACAGCGTCGCCTTCTGGGGCGTGACGGCGATCAGCCGGTTGAGCGTCTCTTCGTCGTATTCCTTCACGTCGTGCCCGAATACCCGCACCGTGCCCCGCGTGGCGTCGAAAAAGCGCGGGATCAGGTTGACCAGCGTCGATTTGCCGGAGCCCGTCGCGCCGATCACGCCGATACGTTCTCCCTTGCGCACGGTCAGGTCCACGCCCTCGACGGAACTCTCCTGCGCGCCGGGATAGGTGAAGCCGACGCCGTCGAATTCCACCGCCGGGGCGGTCATGTCCGGGACGGCTCCCTGCTCCGGGTGATCCATGGAGGGGGCCGTATCCAGCACCTTTTCCACGCGGTTGGCGCAGGCGATGGATTTGGTGATGGTGATGATCAGGTTGGCAAGCTTGATGAGCTCCACCAGAATGCGCGTCATGTAGTTGTACTGCGCCACCACCTCGCCCTGCGTCATGGCGCCGCCGTTGACGCGGATGGCGCCGGCGTGCAGCAGCACGATGACGGCCATATTGACCAGCACGCAGGTGAGGGGATTGATCAGCGCGGAGACGTTGCCCGCCTTGATGGAAGCCGCGGTGAACAGGGCGTTTGCCCTGCGGAACCTCGTTTCCTCCGTCCTCTCCTGCCCGAAGGCCCGGATCACGCGCACGCCGGTCAGGGCGCTGCGCTGGGCGACGATCGACCCGTCCATGCGTTCGCGTACCCTGCGGTACAGCGGCACGGAGACCGCCATCACCGCCGCCACCACGGCGAACAGCGCCGGGATCACCGCCGCGAAGGTCAGCGCGGTGGTTTTGTCCACGGCGAAGGCGGCGATCATTGCGCCGAACACCGCGAAAGGCGAGCGCATCAGCAGCCGCAGCGTCAGGTTGATCCCGTTCTGGATCTGGTCCACGTCGCCGGTCAGCCGCGCGATCAGCGTGGAAGCGCCGAAGGCGTCGTCGTCCGCGTAGGAGAAGGTCAGCACGTGCGCCAGCAGGTCGCGCCGCAGCGCCGCGGAAGCGCCCACCGCCGCCCGGGCGGCGAAATACTGTGCCGTCACGGAAACGCCAAACCCCACAAACGCGATCAACGCCAACAGGCCGCACATCTTCGCGATGTACGGCTTGTCCGATCCGGCGATGCCCACGTCGATGATATTCCTGACGACGAGGGGGACCAGCAGCTCCAGCAGCGCCTCCAGCATTTTGAACAGGGGCGCGAGGAACGTCTCTTTGCCGTATCCCCTGAAATAACGCAACAACCGTTTCATGCGGCGGCGCGCGGGACAAGGTTGCCCGTCAGGGTCTTGATCAGCACGGTCAGCAGCCGCGCGACGGTTTTGTTGTCATAATACTTTTCAAAGAAGTTGTAATCCACGCCCGGATGGTTGACGACGGGCGTCGTTTCCGTCCCGAGGCCCAGGTCGTACAGCTGCCGCAGCACCACCTCCGCGATGGCCGCGTTGCCCGCCGCGTTGGGATGGACGCAGTCGTCCGCCAACCGTTCCGGGTGACCGTCCATGGCGGGGGAGATATCGCACAGCACCACCGCGCCGGGGTGCTCCTTGTCGTATTTCTCGATCATGGCGTTCACCCGGCCGGTGCAGGCCGTGTAGATATGGGCCGCCACGCCGTACCAAACGCAGTACAGTTTTTGCAGCAGGATCGTCGCGTCCGGGTTCAGGGCTTTGATCTCGCCGATGACGGCGCACAGGTTTTCGTAGAATTGCTCCGCGATCCCGTCCAGCTTTTTGCCGTTGACCATAAAGAACGCGCCCACCGCCAGATTGACCACGTCGGGGTGGTCGAAATAGTCGTTGCCGCCGATGGATAAGCTGATGATATCCGCGCGGGCGACGGCGCTGCGGATGTAAAAATACCCGGTCTCTTCCGAGAGGCGCTCCAGCAGCTCGCCGCTGTCCATGGCCACCCGCGCGTAATTTTCGTAATCGTAGCCGTCGGTGTCCGCCACGATCCTGCCGTAGCAGGCCTCGTCGGGGTTCTCCACGCCGTACCCTTCGGCGATGGAATCCCCCAGCAGCAGGTAGCGGAGGTGCCGTTCCTCCGCCGCGAAGGCGGGCAGGCAGCACGATGCCGCCAGAACGGCGGCCAGTAAAACGGCAAGCAGTTTTTTCATCGGGAAATCCCCCTTTTTTCTTCGCTCACTTGCAGTATACCTTTTTCTCTTTTGCTTTGCAAGTGCTATCTTGACTTTCCCGAGGGAATATATTATATTTTTTTATAGAAGATAAACGGAGGCGCGGCGCGTTTTTTTTGCGCGGCGTTTCCTCCGTTACGGTTCGGGAGGACGCCATGACGACCAATGGCACGTATTTCGTCAACGATAAAGACCGGCCCCTGCGCTACGGGGAGATCAACCTCATCAACCCGCCCCGGCGGCGGCTTCGCGGCGAGCCGGAAAAAAAGGGCGTTTTGGCGCTGCCCGTGTTCTGCGGCTTCTGCGGCACGGATATGGAGCTGATGCGTATGGGGCGGCGAGGCGAGCTTTCGCCTAAATTCCCCGCGGGGGAACAGCGCCTCATCAACGGCCATGAGGGCGTGGTGTGGGTCCCGTCCGAGAACCGCTTCGCCATCGTGCTGATCCGCGGCGGCGACAGCTGCGACCCCTCCCGTTTCACGGAGGACGAGACCTATTTCGAGTATGGCTGCGACGGCGCGGACGGCCTGTTCGCGGACCGAAACTATTTCAACCCCGATATGCTGCTGCGTCTGCCGCCGCGATACGACGGGCTGACAAAGCTGCCGCTGAAGCTTGCCAAGCGGCTGGTGTTCTGCGACCCCTACGCCTGCGCCGTGTTCCAGCGGGAACGTATGGAGGATATCGGCGAGGCGCAGAACTTCCGCGTGGTGATGGCCCGGGAGGGCTGCGACGAGGCGCGGGCCCGGTCGATCGCCAAAGAGGAGACCTTCCGGCGCGTGGTCGTCTACGGCCTCGGCACCACCGGGCTTTTCATAGGCGACCAGATCCGCCGCCATTACCCGGGGGCGGACATCCTGTTCGTCGCCCGCAGCGAAGCGTCTTCCGACAAGGCCCGCTTTGCCTGCGAGGTGGTGAACGCCGCCTATCTGTGCGCGGCGGGGCTGACCGAGGCGCAGATCGCCGACGCCGTCCGGGCGCATTTCGGCGGGGCGGCCACCGTGTTCGTCGGCACCTCCGGCAGCGAGGCGGAGCACCGGGTGGCCTTCAAAGAAAAGGCGCTGGGGCCCAACGGCGTCTACGACAGCTTTTCGCTGGGGCCGCAGGTCACGTTCGACACCATGCCCTTCGGCTTTTGGAACCACGTGATTTTGTCTTCCATCAACTTCACCCGCGCCCACATGGAGGAGGCCATCGCCATTTTGTCGGAGTCCCGCTTCGACGAGCCGGTGCGGCTGATCGACAGAGAGGAATTCACCGCCGACCCCATCGGCGCGTATGAGAACAAAATCTACTGCAAGGGAGCGCCGCTGAAGACCGCGGTGATCTGGAACAGGGAATACATCGACACGGAGGACGCGTGATGAGAACCATTGAAATAACAAAACCCTTTGAAGTGCGGCTGACGGATCAGCCGATGCCCGTCGCCGGTCCCGGCGAAGCGCTGCTGCGGGTGCTGTACTGCGGCATCTGCGGCGCGGACGTGGCCTCCTACACCGGCAACCAGCCCTTTACCACCTACCCGCGCATCCCGGGGCACGAGTTTTCCGCGCAGATCGTGACCGTGCCCGACAACGATAAGGGCCTCAAGCCCGGCGACCTTGTCACCGCCAACCCGTATTTCAACTGCGGCGCGTGCTACGCCTGCCGCCGGGGACTGGTGAACGCCTGCCACGACAACCAGACCATGGGCGTGCAGCGGGACGGCGCCTACCGCGATTATATCGTCATGCCCGCGGAACGGCTGATCCCCGGCAAAAACTGCACCGCGCGGGAGCTGGCCCTGATCGAACCGTTTGCCATCAGCGCCCACGCGCTGTCGCGGGCGGCAGTCAAACCGGGCGACCGGGTACTGATCATGGGCGCGGGCCCCATCGGCCTGTTCGCGCTGCTGCGGGCAAAGTCCATGGGAGCGAAAGCGGCGGTGGCGGACCTGCTGGCCCATCGGCTGACGCTGGCCGGGGAATACGGCGCGGACCTTGTCATCGACAACGGCAAAGACGACCTGCCCGCCCTGTGCCGCGACTTTACGGAGGGCGGCGGCTTCGACGTGTGCGTGGAGGCCTGCGGCGCGCCGA
Organism: Clostridia bacterium; assembly: GCA_017428085.1. Taxonomy (GTDB): domain Bacteria; phylum Bacillota; class Clostridia; order Oscillospirales; family Acutalibacteraceae; genus RUG806. The sequence continues at coordinate 81,378 of JAFRRP010000009.1, forward strand.
CGACGTTTTTGACCTGCATCGAGCAGGCGGCCCACGGCGCGAACGTCATCCTTATCGGCAACGGCAAAAAGGAGACCACCTTCCTCCATTCCGTGCTGCTGAAAAAGGAGCTGAACGTGTTCGGCAGCCGCAACGCGCTGACAAAGGATTTTGAGACGCTGATCGGGCTGGTCTCCGATAAAAAAGTCGACGTGACGCGCATGGTCAGCGGCGTATACGAGGCGGAGGATGCCGCGGCGGCCTTCGACGCGCTGGCCCACAACGACGGCACGCTGGCCAAAATACTGATCCGCTTCGCGGACCCGGAGTAAACAGATGAAAGAGACGATTTTACAGTTCGGCACGGGCAACTTTTTGCGGGCCTTTGCCGGGGACTTTATCGACCGGCTGAACCGGGCGGGGCTGTACGACGGCAATATCGTGATCGTGTCCCCCACGGACAGCGCCAACGTGGCCCGCATCAACGCGCAAGGCGGGCGCTACCACCTGCTGCTGCGCGGCGTGGCGGCGGGCGAAACAGTGGACGAGTGCCGGGAGATCGGCTGCGTGACCCGCGCCGTGAACCCCTACCGCGATTTCGACGCGTATCTGTCGCTGGCGGAAAGCCCCGACCTGCGCTTCATCATTTCCAACACTACGGAGGCGGGCATCGCCTTTGACGAAACCTGCCGCCTGACCGACCGGCCCGCCGCCTCCTTCCCGGCCAAGCTGACGCAATGGCTGTACCGCCGCTGGCAAAAGGGGTTGCCGGGCGTGGTCGTTCTCGCCTGCGAGCTGATCGACCGCAACGCGGACCTGTTGAAAGACTATGTGCTGCGGTACGCCGCGCTGTGGGCGACGGGACCGGCGTTTGCCGCGTGGCTTGAAGCCGAAAACGCCTTCTGCAACACGCTGGTGGACCGCATCGTGACGGGCCGCCCGGAGGACGCGGCGGACTGGGAGCTTGTCAACGGCCCGGACGCGCTGCTGGACGCGGCGGAGCCCTACCATTTCTGGGCGATAGAGGGCGATCACGAAAGCGAGCTGCCGTTCCGGAAAGCCGGGCTGAACGTGATCTGGACCGACGACATCTCATTCTATAAAAAACGCAAGGTGCGGGTGCTCAACGGCGCCCACACCTCCATGGTCTTTCCCGCGCTGCTGGCGGGGATCGAGACCGTCGGCGACTGCCTGAAGGACGAACAGCTCAACGCCTTTTTGCAGGCGTGCCTGTTCCGGTATATCCTGCCGGTGCTGGGCGAAACGGAGGAAAACCTCGCGTTCACGCGCGCGGTGCTGGAGCGCTTCGCCAATCCGTTCATCCGTCATCAGCTCACCTCCATCGCGCTGAACTCCGTCAGCAAGTGGTCCGTGCGGGTGCTGCCCACGCTGCTGGAATACCGGGAGCGTTTCGGCGTCGTGCCAAAACCGCCGGTGCTGTCGCTGGCGGCGCTGATCCGGTATTACCGCACCCATGAGGTCGCGGACGCCCCGGGCAACGCGGCGTATCTCCGTGAACACGGATTGCCGGATATACTGGCAAACGCGGCGCTGTGGGGGACGGACCTGTCCGCCCTGCTGGAACCGCTGGAAGAGGCGTATCACATAGAGGATATCAGAGAGGCCATCGCATGGAGCTTGCGCTGATCCACGAAAAAGACAATGTGCGCGTGAGTTTGGAGAACGGGCATAAATACGCCGTCCGCGCCATCAAACAAGGCGAGCCGGTGATCAAGTACGGCTTCCCCATCGGCGTGGCTTCGGCGGATATCGCCCCCGGCGAGCACGTACACACCCATAACCTGCGCACCGCGCTGGCGGGCGAGCAGGAATATACCTATACGCCAGACGTTGCGCCGCTGCCCCCGCAAACGCCCCGCGAGATACGCGCGTTCGTGCGGGCAAACGGAACGATCGGCATACGCAACGACGTGTGGATCGTCCCCACCGTCGGCTGCGTCAACGAGTTGGCGCGCAAGCTTTCGGCGCTGACCGGCGCGTTCGCGTTCCCGCATCCCTACGGGTGCAGCCAGCTGGGCGGCGACCATCTGCGCACGCAGCAGACGCTGTGCGGGCTCATCCGCCACCCCAACGCGGGCGGCGTGCTGGTGCTGGGACTGGGCTGCGAGAACAACCGCATCCCGGAGCTGAAAAAGGTGCTGGGCGCGTACGACGAAGCGCGGGTGCGCTTTTTGAACGCGCAGGACTGCGGGGACGAGATCGCCGAGGGCGCGGCCCTGATCCGCGAGCTGCGGGAGCAGGCGGCAAAGGACGAGCGTCAGACCGTGCCGGTCTCCCGGCTGACGGTGGGGCTGAAGTGCGGCGGCAGCGACGGCCTTTCCGGCGTCACCGCCAACCCGCTGGTGGGCAGGATCTCCGATCGTCTGGTCGCCATGGGCGGCGCGGCGGTGCTCACCGAGGTGCCGGAGATGTTCGGCGCGGAGCAGTTGTTGTTCAACCGCTGCGTCAGCGAGGCGGTCTTCCGAAAGGCGGCGCGGATGGTCAACGGGTACAAGGCGTATTTCCTCGCCCACGGGCAGCCCGTCAGCGAGAACCCCTCGCCGGGGAATAAAGACGGCGGCATCACCACGCTGGAGGAAAAATCCCTCGGCTGCGTGCAGAAGGGCGGCGCGGCCCCCGTCGCCGCCGTGCTGCACGACGGCGAAGCGGCGCAAGGCCCGGGCCTTCATCTGCTGAACGGCCCCGGCAACGATATGATCGCCGTCACCAACCTGACCGCCGCCGGGTGTCAATTGATCTTGTTCACCACCGGGCGCGGCACGCCGCTGGGCGCGCCGGTCCCCACGCTGAAGATCGCCACCAACACCGCGCTGGCGCTGAAAAAGCCGGGCTGGATCGATTTCGACGCGCAGACCGGCAGCGAAGACGACCTGTTTGAGCTGCTGCTGGCGGCGGCCGACGGGCAGCCGACGAAAAACGAGGTCAACGGTTATCGGGATATAGCGATTTTTAAGGATGGGGTGATATTATGACCATCATCGACGCCCACGCGCACCTGTGGAAAAAGCAGGACGGCGTGGTGAACGGCATGCCCGTGCGGGGATTGCGGGGCGGCCGCAGCGAGTTCTGCGGCGAGATCCGGCAGATGACGCCGCCCTATATGACCGACGGCGAAAACGTCGCCGAGGTATTCCTTTCCAACATGGATTACGCCCGGGTGGCCGGCGCGGTGATCACACAGGAGGAGATGGACGGGCGGCAGGACGGCTATCTGCTGACCGTGAAGGAGAAATACCCGGACCGGTTCAAGATCTGCAGCTTATACAAAGAAAACGAGCCCTTCACGCTGGAAGGGTTCGACGGGGTAAAGCTGTGCGCCTGCCGTCTGCCCACCCAGGACCTGACCAAACACTTCGCGGTGTTCGAGGCGGCTGCCAAAGCGGGCAAATTCGTGTCGCTGGACCTGTCCGACGGCGACGCGCAGACAGGCTCGCTGCGGGAGATCGTTCAGCAGCTCCCGGCGCTCCGGGTCGCCATCGGCCATTTCGGCATGGTGACAAGGCCCAACTGGACGGAGCAGATCAAGCTGGCGCGTTACCCCAACGTGCGCGTGGAAAGCGGCGGCATCACGTGGCTGTTCAACGGGGAATTCTACCCCTATCCTTCCGCCGTCCGCGCGATCAAAGAGGCCGCGGAGCTGGCGGGTATGGACAAGCTGATGTGGGGCAGCGACTATCCCCGCACCATGGTGGAGATCACCTATAAAATGAGCTACGATTTCATCGTGAAATCCAACGAGCTGACGGACGCCGAAAAGGCGCTGCTGCTGGGCGAAAACGCGGCCGCGTTCTACGGCTTTGCCGATCCCGTCACTCCGCCGCTCGTCAAACATATGCTTTAATGCGGAATTCGGAATGCGGAATTATTAAACTCCGAACTCCGCTCTCCGCACTCCGCTCTCCGAACTAAACCGACAGTCCCTGTTTACAAAGGAGAAAGATCATGATGTGTCCGTTTTGCGGCGGGCCGATGGAAAAAGGCGCGCTTGACGCGGGAAAAGGCCCGCTGCAGTATATCAACACCAAGCACAACCGCATCTTTATGTTCCTGTGCGACCCGATGAAGGGCGAGATCGATCTGGGGGCGCGGTCTTCCGGTATCGGCTCCATCCGTCTTCCCGCGTATAAATGCGGGGCGTGCCAAAAGATCGTCCTCGATTATTCCGGGCAGGCGGAAAAGGACCCGGCTTTCGGCGAGCTGATCAAACAACTGAAAAAAGAAGAATAACCAATGCTGTTGTTTTTCCCAAATGATTGATGATTTTGTTTTCGGAGGAAAAGAGAAATGGAATACGGTTTTTCGATCCTGATGTTCTGTCTCGCGGGGGGCATGCTGCTCTACGCGCTGCTGCTGTATAATGAAAAAAAGCGCCCGGATCTGCTGATCCCGCGGCGCGTGTATACTTCCAGAAAGAACTGGGCGGTCCCCTACGCGCGCAAGCTGGCGAAGATCGTGGCGCTGTGCGCCGTCTCGCCGCTGCTCACCGGCGTGGTGGGACTGTTCGCCAAGCCGTTGATCGCCGGGATCGTCTTCGTCCTGACGCTGATCCTCTTCATCTGGCTGGGCATCCGGGTGACGGGCATCAAGGGAGATTATGAAGATTGACGAATCGGGAGTTTCGCGAGCCGAAGGCTTGCTGAACAGTCGTTAGTCGTTAGCGGCCCGCTGTCGCGGGCAGTCGTTGGGAAAGTTGTTTTGTCTCAACTATTCCATGGGATCGCCCGGAGGGCTTCTAACGACTAACGACTAACGACTGAGAACTAACGACTGGATTTTCTGTTGCGACACCATTAAATAAACTCAAAAAAAGAAGGTTTTTGAATGAACGTACTCATCATCAACGGTTCCCCCGCGGGGAAATACAGCATCACGCTGCAGACGGCGCTGTTCCTGGAAAAAAGCTTTCCCTCCTGCCGCTTCAGCTATCTGGAGCCGGGGCGGCGCATCAAAAGCTGCGAAAAGGATTTCGCCCCCTGTCAGGAAGCGCTGGAGGCGGCGGACCTGATCGTGTTCTGCTACCCGGTATACACGTTCCTTGTCCCGGCACAGCTGCACCGCTTCATCGAGCTGATGAAGGAACGGGGCGTAGACGTCGCCGGCAAGTTCGCCACGCAGATCTCCACCTCCAAGCACTTTTACGATACCACGGCGCACCAATTCATTCAGGATAACTGCGCCGATCTGGGCCTGCGGTATATCCGCGGGCTTTCGGCGGATATGGAGGACCTGACGACGGAGAAAGGCCGTAAAGAGGCGGTGGATTTCTTCCGTTTCGTCCGCTGGAGCATGGCGAACGACGTCACGGAACCGGAACAGACCTTTGTGCCGCGGGAGACGCAGCCCGCTTCCGTGCCCGACGGGCAGGCGGAGCCCAGGCCCGGCGAGGTCGTGGTGGTGACCGACCTATCCCATGACGACGGGACGCTTCGCGCCATGATCGACCGCTTTATCCGCCGTACCGGCAGGGAAGCGCGCACCGTCGATCTGGCGGAGTTCCCCTTCGCGGGCGGGTGCCTGGGGTGCTTCCACTGCGCCGCCGACGGCAAATGCGTCTACAAGGACGGCTTCGACGACTATCTGCGCGGTAACATCCAGTCCGCGCAGGCCATCGTGTACGCCTATACGATCAAGGATCACTCCATGGGGTACCGCTTCAAGCTGTACGACGACCGCCAGTTCTGCAACGGCCACCGCACCGTCACCATGGGAAAACCCGTGGGCTATCTGGTGGACGGCGACCTTTCCTGCGAGCCGAACCTGCGGCTGCTGATGGAATCCCGGGCGCAGGTGGGCGGCAATTTCCTGGCAGGGATCGCAACCAATGAGACCGATCCCGA
>JAFRRP010000062.1 GCA_017428085.1 Clostridia bacterium
AAAAATGAAGAATATCGGAAAACACTTTGTGTTTTGATAATAAAACTGTAAGGGCGAACGCCCTTCCGATATTGTTCAATATTCATTTTTAAGTTTTCAGTATTCATTTAGGTTTGTCGGGCATTCGCTCGACAAACCGCCAATTTGCATCACGTTTTCCCTTGCAGCATCCGCGGGATGGTGAACAGCACGCGCAGCAGGCGGTTGAAGAAGGGCAGGAGCTTCGCCTTGAACCGTTCGGTCTGGGGGATCCGGGTTTCATCCTCCTCATACCACCACTTGGGCAGCACTTTGGCGTTGGCGTCTTTGTCCAGCAGCCACAGGCCGCCGTTTTCGGCAAGGCAGCCGATCCCATAGGCCCGCATATCGTCGGTCAGCTCCTTCACCGCCTTCTCCGGCTCGGTAAAACCGGAGAACCAGTTGAACTCGCCCGCGCGGATGGCGCATTTCGTAAAGCGCCAGCTCAGGGACAGCCCCTCCAGCCGGTGGGCTTCGTCCGCGGAAAGCGTCCGCGCCCGCGCCTGCTCCATCCGCTTATCCAGCCGCTTCACGTCCGGCGAGGTCAGCGAAATGTTGCCCGCGAAGCTCTCTCCGCCGGCGAAGCAGTCGATGTGGCACGTATGCGCCGCCTTGGCGTTGAAGCCCTTGGCGCTCTTCTCATAATCCTTCAGGAACGCCAGCACGTCCTCCGCCGCCGCGCCGTAATACGCCGCGCAGAACTCTCTCATGTGCCGTTCCACGTCCGTGTCAGGGTCCCACAGCAGCTTGCAGACCAGATAGGTGCGCAGCTCGTGGAACTCGCCGGGCACGATGTTTTCGCCCAGTCCGTGGTCGAAGATCGAAACCACGTGATGATCGCGGTAGTATTGATACCGTCCCTGCAGGGCGGTCACGTTGGGGTACAGCGCGTAGTAATACTGGAAATCGGTGCTGTAATCCCAGATATAGATGCGGTCGGTCATCTCCGACCAGCCGGAAAGCGCCTCATGGAACCGCTTGTTGGAGGGGCAGGAGGCGTCGTCCAGCCCGTGCAGCACGCAGGTGGAGATGGGGCACAGCCGGATCACCACGTTGTCCGCCACGGTCATGCCCGTGGGCGGCGTCAGGGAGTTCTGATACGCCAGCGTTTCCAATTGCGCGTCCGGATAATCTTTCTTTACCTCGGCGGCCACCCGGTTGACGAAATCCAGCATCGCGGCGGAATCCGCGCCCCCGTGGGCGGCGTTGAAGGCTTTGCACGCCTCGCAGCGGCAGAAATCCTGATTGTCGTTCTGGGAAACGCTGAGGATCACGTGCTCCCCGGCAAAATAGTTCTTCGCCCAGTCCACGGCCAGCCGGAACACCTCTTCATTGCGCAGGCAGGGCTGCCGGTCGGACCGACGCGCGCCGCTGTCGTCGCAGCCGAAGTATTCCGGGTGCTCGGCAAACAGCGATTGCGGCACGAACTGCTGCAGCGTGTGAACGCCGCTGACCGCCAGCTCATAGCGGCCCCCGCCCAGCGACTCCGGCATGCCCGCCATCACGCCGTGCAGCTTGTGGGCGGCGCAGTAGTCCGGGTACATGGTGGAAAACAGCCAGTAGGTCTGCCGCAGCCGGAAGGGCGGCTCGTAGAAGTAGTCGATATCTGCGGGCACGGTCAATACGGCCTGCTCCGGCGTCACGGTCAGGTCGTGGGTGAACCAGCGGCAGCCCAGCCAGTCCTCCAAAAAGGTATACACGGCGTACAGCGTGCCCCGGGGCGAGCCGCCGGTGAGGAACAGCGTCTCCCCCGCCGTAAAGATCTTCACCGCGTCGTCGTCCATATCCGTGCGGTCCACGGGACGGGCCGCCTCCCGGCCGGTGACGCCGACGACGAGCTCCTTTTCCTGCGCGGGCTCGCTGTCCCGTACGGTTTCAAACGCCGCGCCGCTGATACGCTCCAGATAGTCCGAAAGCGCAGCGGCGGCGGTCTGCTCCGCGGCGGAAGCGTTTTCGCCGATCACGATGCGGTACGCCGTCGCGCCGTTTTCCGCCAGCGTCAGCCGCGCGGCGGGCAGGGCGGCGGCGGGGCACAGCGCGGCGAACAGCATCGCCGCTGCCAGCAAAATGCTCAATACTGCCTTTTTTATGGTGATCCTCCCCTTTTTTTCGCTGCAGCGCGGCGCCTCAGTGCCGCGCTTATCGCATGTTTACAGTAAAAAAAGCGGCACTGAAGTGCCGCGTTACGATATGATCATACTTCTTCCGCCTCTTCCGCTTCCGCGGGCTGCGCGGAACCGGCTCTCGCGGCGCGCATCTCGTTCAGCTCCGCCATGACCGCCTCGCGCTTTTTGCCGGTAAAGTTATCAAAGGAATAGATGATGCCGGGGACCAGGTTGCCCAGCACGCCGCACAGCGTCACGACGAAGTAGATGCCCTTCAGCGTTTTGTCGCTCTGCACCACGCGGACGGCCTTGCCCTCGGCGTCCTGCTGGCCGACCTGGTAGCCGATGGCCTTCAGCGACAGGTTCTTGATGTTGATGCGCAGCAGGGCGTTTACCTTGCCCATCATGCTTTGCACCGCCAGCAGCATGCCGTCGCTGCGGATGGGCTCGCCGTAGCGCTTTTCGGAGCTCCACTCCATATAGTCGGTGGAATCCGCCAGCAGGATCTTGCGGCCTGCCGCCATACCGGAGTTGGGCATACCGGAAAAGCCGATCAGCACGCCGGTGACGTAGCGGAGCTTACGGGCGCGCTCCAGATTGAAGTTACTGCCCACCAGCGCCGCCGCGCCGTAGAACAGCGTGGAATAGAGATGGCCACCCATGACCATGGTGCGCGCGGAAATCTTGTTGCCCACGATGGGCACCGAGAACAGGCCCACGTAGGAAAGCGCGCCGCTGATGACGTCGATGATCGCCTTCATGCCGTAGTCGTCGAAGGTCTCCCGGTACAGGTCCGGCAGCAGGTCGTAGGTGACCTGCCGGATGGTCTCGAACATCATGGCCAGCTCCATGATGATAAAGGGCTTGTTGCGGAAGATGGCGGCGATCGTATGGCGGTTCCACATGATCTTTTCGCTTTCGTGGACTTTCAGATTGCCCACCTTTTCGTTCAGCGTGAAGTACGGCGCGCACATGGTGGAAACGCCCAGCACGCAGAACACCAACGCCACGAAGAAGTACGCCCACTTCTGGGAGTTGGTGTCGTTAAAGCGGTCCACCACGATGGGCAGCAGCCAGCCCGGCAGCATGGAACCCAAAGTGGATGCCAGCGACGAGATGGTATAGAAGTTTTTGCGGTCCTTGGGGTTGGCGGTCATGCGCAGCGCCATGGTATTCAGCGCCATATCAAAGAACGTATCCACCACGGAAAAGATCATGTACAGCGCAAAGGCCCACCACATGTTGATCAGCGGGTTGCCCGAGGGCACGATGAACATCAGCAGCGAGGACACGGCAAAGGGCAGCGGCGTGAGCTGCAGGATCCGTTTGGTGATGCTCTTTTTGCCCTCTCTGGTGGGCAGGTCCAGCAGGGCGCCCGCCACCGGCGGGGCGAAAAAGCCCAGGATCGTGTAGGCGTTCTCGATCAGGTTCAAATTCCCCATCTCGATCATCTGGTAATCCCGGTTGAACTTGTTGGAATAGGTATAGACGCAGTCCTGCCCCATGCAGTTGCCGAACATGCCGCCGGCGTAGCCCATCTGCTCCTTCAGCGTGAAGGAGGGGTTATTGGCGACGTTGTTTTTCATCGTCGTAAGCTTTTCCTTAACGGAAGCCATCATCCGATCTCCCCTTTTTGTGGAATTGGCACAGTTTTGCTGACAAGAAACAAATAAATTGTCTATTTTATTGTATCATATAATATCGTTTTGTCAATTCCCAACGTGACAATTCGCGTGAAATAATCCGCAAAACACAAAAAGGAACGATACCAGGGCACAAAAAGAAAAAAACTTGTTGACGAACGCTTTTTTATGATGTATAATACTTTCCGTTTCCGCCCGTGGCGCAGCTGGATAACGCAGCAGATTCCGATTCTGAAGATTGGGTCTGCGTGTGTCCCGCGCCCGGTGGGCGAAGAAGGGGCATACGCAGAGGGACGAAACACAGAGCGATGCGAGCGCACCAAGCGAAGCAGCGCGACAATGTTTCGGACGGGGTATGATAATTCTTCGCGGACAATTGAATATATTTCCGCCCGTGGCGCAGCTGGATAACGCAGCAGATTCCGATTCTGAAGATCGGGGGTTCGAATCCCTTCGGGCGGGCCAAAAAAAAGAAAAGGTGTCGTAAGATGCCTTTTCTTTTTTTTCGTTTTCGATCAAACGAAGGGATTCGAACCCTGAGAGGGTGAGGAGCGTTAAGAAAACAGTCCGGTGGACTGTTTTCAGCTCCGAAGTCCGCAGCGGCTATGCCGCAAGGACGGAAAATGCGCAGCATTTTCATCCCTTCGGGCGGGCCACGTCGTCGCAAGCTGCATATCGCTTGCGGCGACTTTTTTTGCAAAAAAGTCCCCTCTCGCTCATTCCGCTGCTCCTCCTTTCCGCAAAAGGTCACGCTCGGCTTTTCTCGGCTGCCGCCTCGGTCCTTGCTTCTGCGGCTTTGCCGCAGAGGTCTCCACCGGAGACCCGCAACCTGTTCGCTTGCAAGCGCGCTCACGACGGTTCGCTGTCGCTGCCAACCTTTTGCGGTTTTGAAGAGGACAACTCCGATCGCATAAAAAGGTGTCGCAAGATGCCTTTTGCGATGCTGTTTTCCCTGCCGGGCAAATGATGCGCGCTTTGCGCATGATGTTGCCTGCGGCAATGATACGTGCCTGCGGCACATGGAGGCAAACATCACGTCGTTGCGAGCATAGCGAACGACATCATTTCGGAGCGCCAGCGGAAAAACATCATCAGGCGCACGGCTTCGATATCATTTTCGCTTTGTTTTCCTCATTTTCCGGCCTTCAGCATTCATTTTTCATCAAATTTCATCAAAAGGCAACAGCGGGTTGCTTGCGCGGCGGGAAGCGACGTGGTACAATGGGATCAAACGACAGGGAGGGACCGGCATGAACACAAAAGACGTACTATATGAATTGAGAACGAAAAACGGCCTGTCGCAGGACGAGCTGGCGGAAAAGGTCTTCGTGACGCGGCAGGCGGTGTCCCGCTGGGAAAACGGCGAGACCGTACCCAACACCGAAACGCTGAAGCTGCTTTCCAACCTGTTCCGCGTTTCCATCAACACGCTGCTGGGCTCGCCGCAGCAGCTTATCTGCCAGTGCTGCGGCATGCCGCTGGAGGACGAGATCATCGGCCGGAACAAAGACGGCACGCTGAACGAGGACTACTGCCAATGGTGCTACGCCGACGGCACCTACACCTACAGCAACATGGACGACCTGATCGACGTGTGCATCCCACACATGGCGAAGCAGGGCTTTACCGAGGAGCAGGCCCGCGCCTACATGAAGCAGCGGCTGCCCCGGCTGGATTACTGGAAACGGTACAGGGAGCTCAGCGACGACGGGCAGTTCGACGCCTTCAAGCGGCAATTGATCGACGAGATCAACGACCTGCACGTGGAGGGCATGCCGAAGGTGGAAAAGCTGAACGCGCTGGTGGGCAGCTACGTCAACCTGCCCTACCGGCTGCCCAACGGGATGAACGTGAAATTCCTGGACGACCATACGACCTATCTCGGCAACCAGATGGAACCGGAGTTCGGCGGGGACCGCTGCTTCGGGGTGCTGGCAAACATGGATTTCATCCTGATCTGCACCTACGAGGCGGAAGGAAAAAACCCGGAGCTGGTCATTTATAAAAAAAGATAAATGCGGCCCATGCGGCGGCCGACGTATCGCGCGCCGCCCGCAAACGAAAAGGGAGCCTCCCGGGCTCCCTTTTCGTTTTTGTAAAACAGTTGTTATACTTTTCCCACGCCGAAGGTGTACTTATCCGCCCTGCCCAGCTCCGCGGCGGGCGTTTCGCCGATGATCTCCGCCATCTTCACGAAGGATACGGTCTGCTGGTACATCAGGTCGGGATCGAATTTCTCCATCTCGTCCGTGTCGCTTTCCACGCACAGGTAGTCCGGGCTGGTGACCAGCGCGATCTCCGGGATGCCCGCGTTGAACAGCGACTGCCCCTCGCCGAAGTGCAGGAAGTTGTGGCCCCGCAGCGTCACCGTACGCACCTTGGTGCGTCCCTCCAAACTTTTAAGATAGATCTCGTCCATCTTGCCGTTGCCGGTGTACACCACCTCCACGTCGATGGGGTCGGTGCAGCGGTATTCGCCGTAATAGTCCTTCCACTCCATGCAGCCCAGATGCTCCACGGTCAGCCCTGCCACGGCCTTGCGGTGGCCTTTTTTGCCGTCCCACATCTCCTTATGGCTGTGCAGCCACAGGGAGGTAGCCTGGTCGCTGATGGCGCCGGGGGCCTTGAATTTCGGCAGACGGAAGTGACCGCAGACGAACACGAACACCAGCGTGCGGGCGGGCTTGTGCGCCAGAAAATAGTGCATCATGGCAAGCAGCGCGATGGGGCCGTTTTCCTCCACGCAGTTCACGCCGTCCGTATGGGTGTTGATGATGACGGATTCCCCGTCGTTTTCCCCCTCGATGACGGCGCACACGCTTTCGCCCTTGGCGCCGGCCTCCTTTTCCGCCTCCAGCGTCAGCGTCAGATGATCCTTGCGGCGGCAGGCCTCCAGCACCTTGCGGCCCTCGGTCTCGTTCACCCACAGCGCGGGGATGCCCTGATAGTCCAGCACGAAGTTCAGGTACTGTCCCTCCACCATGGCGTCGCTCATGTCCTCCCAGATACAGACGCAGGCCTTGACGCCCATGGTGTGCGCCAGCTGCAGGAACGGAAATTTGACGAACGCCGTGGCCACGGGGCCTTTATAGAACTTCTGCACCCGCAGGTCCTCCGGCAGGGCGGCCTTCTGGTTGAAGGCCACGCCGGAATACACGCTTTTGAAGTCCTTCAGGCGCACCACGGCGATCTTATCCTTGGCCGGAAAAAAGTTGACGTGCTTGCCGATGATGGGCACCGCCTCCGCCGTGACGCCCTCCGGCGGCGTTTCGCCGGAATACGGAAACGGCGAGGACACGTGTACCGGGATATCCCCCATGGCGGAATGGATCACAAGGGCGCTGCGCGTCGCCTCCCAGCGGTCGAAATATTTCAGATCGCTTTTGTACGGCACGCCCATCTCTTTCAGCTGCCGCTTGATGTGCGCCACAAAATCGTTGTGGCCCCTGCTGCCCGTGGTGCGGGAGCCGCAGGCATTCATCGCCTCCACCCCCGCCAGCAGCGTCTGCGCGTCGAACGGATAGCCCGGCGCGCCGTTGTTTGTGTCAGTCATTTTTCTCCTCCCCTAAAATAACAGGCTCAACGCCCGAATAATGACTTCAGCACATAAAAGATACGGTGGAAATACGCCACGATATTGCCGAAAAAGCCGGTATGCACCTTGTGGCAGTACATGCACTCGTTTTCATTCGCCAGCGGCGCCATATCGTCCCTGTCGACGCGCACCCGCATGTCGGCGGCGCTGTCGTCAAGGAATTCCACCTTGATGCCGGAGCTCCACCGGCAGATGCGCTGGTCCGCCATGTTGCCCGTGCCGTACAGCGGCAGGTCGATGGTGGCGTCCGCCAGCTCCAGCTTTTCGATGCAGTAGGTCCTGTCGTAGAACGGGTTGCCGTTATACACGTTGCCCACGCCCGTGAACGTGACGGCGCCCTTTTCCTCCTCCGGGAACAGCGGCATCACGGCGGGGCGGTGATTGGCGCTGTTGACGGCGTTCAGCTCTTTATACTGCTCGTACGCGTTCTCGTCGATATGCCACAGCATGACGCCGTGGATGCGGGAAGCGCCCTCGTAGGAGGTGGTCATGCCCGCGTCCCACTTGTTCGGCTGGCGGTTTTCCAGCAGGTAATATTCCCCCGTCTTCTGCGTGGGGATCATCACCGCCGTAAACGCGTCGTTCGCCGTATAACTCTGGGTGATCACGTCGTACACGCCGGTGGCGTCCGCGGTGACGGGCTCCACCCAGCCCAGCCGGTAGCGGCTCCACACGTCCATGGAGTATGGCGCGAAGCCATCCGTATCGGGATCGTAGCCCCAGCCGCTGCACATGACGCTGGCGGTATCGATGAAATATGACGACCACTGGGCGCCCGTCAGGTAAGCGCTGTCATACAGATCCGGCAGGCCGAGATAGTGGCCCAGCTCGTGCGCCACGGTGCTGATGGGCTGCTGCAGACCGGGCTCCAGCTCCTCCGCCACCGCGATGTACTCGGAAACGGTCACACCGTCCGGCTGCGGATTCGCCACGTCAAAGCCGTATTCCTCGATCAGCGTTACCAGATTGGAGGCGTGCGCCCACAGCACCTTTTCCACGCCCACCGCGTCGTAGGATTCCAGATAGGCGCCCTCGTAACCGGCCACCACGAAGCTCAATGCCAGCTCCGTGCTTTCTATCGTACCGTTTCCGTCCTCGTCATAGGCGGTGAAATCGATGTAGTCCGACGCTTTCTCCAGCGCCGCCTTGAAGGCGTTTACCATCTGCAGCGCCAGCTTGCGGTCCTTACGCTGGGAAAACAGGCCGTAATTCATGGACCAGTCGTAGTGGGGCGTATCCAGCGTCACGTGGATCACGCCGTCGTTGGCTTTATCCGCCCGGTTGGTGTCGGCGCCGCCGAAGGCGCAGGTCTCCTGCGCGGGCACAAAGGTAAACTTTCCGAAAGACATGTCGGAATAGTACGCCGTGATGGATTTTTCGCCGCTGAAAAACGCTTCGTTCCAGTCGTAGTCGTCGTGATAGGGCACATTGGGAAAGCCGATCACGATCGTCAGCAGCGGAATGTTTTTCGTGGTGTGTTCCAGCGCGGGGATATACGCCCGCGTTCCCTTGGGCACGGCGCGGTCGGGGATATCGTCCAGCGTGACGAGCGTACCGGTACGGGACCGGCAGGCGGCTTCCTGCCCTTCCCTGCCGGAGCCCGGCGCGGCGGGCACGGCCAGCGCCGTTGCCGCGAACAGCGTAAGGCACAGCGCCGCGCACACGCACAAAAGAATGTATTTTACCGATTTTTTCATATTCATTTCCTCGCTTTCGCAAAGCATCCTGATTCTGTTTCATTATACAACGGTAAAAAAAGAGAATCAATAGACAATCTTCCCAATTCTTATTTGTTATTATTGACAAAAGAGGACGTTCCGTGCTACTATCGCAGTAAGGGAAAACCGGCTCCGGCCGCGGTCCGGCAAGGCGTGTTTTCCTTACGATCCTGCAAAGGAGAAAAGAAATATGCTTCGGCTGCTGCGTTACTTTATTTCCCTTTTCATCGCGTTTGAAATGCTGTTCGGCAGCGCCTACGCCCGGGGCGACGGAAAGGCCGCGTTCCCGGAATACGACGTTGGAGAACACAGTTCTTACGTCAACGCCTTCATCGGCACCGGCGGCATCCCGTGGATGTGCGGCATGGTCAGCCCCGCCGCCTGCGCGCCCTTCGGGTGCGTGCGCGTGGGCCCCGATACCTGCCCCGCGGGCAACAGCGTGAATGTGAAGACCAATACCTCCGGCTACTACTACGAATACCGGCATATCCTCGGCTTCAGCCTTGGGCGGCTGTCCGGCACCGGCGCGCGGGATTACGAGATGTTCCGCGTGACGCCCGCGGCGGGCAAGACCCTTTCCGCCAAGCCCGGCCCGCTGGCCTATTCCCATAAGGACGAAAAGGCGTCGCCCGGTTATTACGCCGTGTACCTGCCCGGCGCGGCGGCGCTTTGCGAGATGACCGCCGCAAGTCACGCGGCGGCGGAGCGCTACACGTTTGCGACCGATAAAGAAGCGGCGCTGTATATCGACGCCTGCTCCGGCGTGGACGACGACGGCGCGAAGGACGGGCGGATCGCGGTGGACGTTTCCGCCAATTGCCTGACCGCCTACTGCCGCCTGACCGGCGCGTTTTCCGACCGCTACGGCGGGCTGCCGGTGTACCTGTACGCCGAATGGGACGCGCCCGTGACCTCCGTCGCCGCCCACACCGCCGAAGGCGATACCGACGCGGCAAGCGCCGCGGGCGAGGAGGCCGGCGTGCTGCTGCGCTTCGGCAATCAGAAAGGCAAATCCGTCACCCTGCGCATGGGGATCAGCTTTTTAAGCTATGACAACGCCAAAGAAAATCTGCTGGCGGAGATCGGCGACAGGGATTTCGACGCGGTGCGTCAGGCAGCCGCCGACGCGTGGGAGGATCGGCTTTCCGCCGTTTCCGTCGACGCGGACGACGACG
This sequence comes from Clostridia bacterium, assembly GCA_017428085.1. Classification (GTDB taxonomy): domain Bacteria; phylum Bacillota; class Clostridia; order Oscillospirales; family Acutalibacteraceae; genus RUG806. Next base: position 10,255 of record JAFRRP010000062.1, read on the forward strand.
TCAAGACCGTCTTTTACACCGCCCTTTACCACGCGATGATCATGCCGACGGACTTCACCGAGGCGGACGGCACGTACCGGGGCTTCGACGGCGAGGCCCACGCGGCGGAGGGCTACGCCTACCGCACGGATATCTCCCTGTGGGATACCGCCCGCTGCGTCCACTCGCTGTATACGCTGATCGCGCCGGACGCGCAGAACGACTGCCTGCAAAGCCTGCTGGCCATGGCGGAGCAGGGCGGCGTGCTGCCCCGCTGGCCCATGGGTTCCGGCTACACCGGTTCCATGTTCGGCAACCCCGCCAATCTGGTGTTTACGGAAAGCTATCTCAAGGGGCTGGACTTCGACGCGGAAGCGGCCTATGCCTACATGAAAGCGTCCTCCACCGGGGAGCATCCCGGAAAGGACTGCCGCGAGGGCGCGGCTTTATATGAAGAATACGGCTACCTGCCGGACGACCTGACGGACCGGCAGTCCGTCTCCAAGACGCTGGAATACGCCTGGGAAGACGCCGCCACGGCGACGCTGGCTCAGGCGTTGGGCCACGAGGACGAAGCCGCGCTGTACCGGGAGCGTTCCACCTACTATAAGAACCTGTGGGACCCCGACGCCAAATACTTCCGCGCCAAAAACAGCGACGGCAGCTGGGGCAAGCTGTACCCACAGCACTCCTCCTTCTATGACGATATTTTCGGCACAAAGCTGTCAAAGCCCTACTGCGAGGGCAGCGCCCGGCACTGGCGCTGGAGCGTGCAGCAGGATATCCCGGCGCTGATCGAGCTGTTCGGCGGCAAGGAAACGTTTGTGAAAGAGTTGAACAAGTTTATGGAGGACGCCTCCTGCGGCAGCCCCGCCGTCGACCCCGGCACGGGCTACTGGATCGGCAACCAACACGACATCCATACGCCGTACCTGTTCATCGACGCGGGCCGTCCCGACCTGACGCAGAAGTGGGTACGCTGGACGCTGAGCGAACGCTTTTCCAACGATATCGACGGGCTGGACGGCAACGACGACGGCGGCACCCTCAGCGCCTGGTACGCGTTCTCCGCGCTGGGCTTCTACCCCGTGGCGGGCACGGACCGCTACTGGATCGGCTCCCCCTGCGTGGACGGGGCGGAATTAGCGCTGCCCGGCGGCAAAACGCTGACCGTGACCGTGGCGGACCAGTCGCCAAAAAACGTGTACGTGTCCTCCGTCACCCTCAACGGCGAGCCGCTGACGGACTTCACCGTCACCCACGCGCAGCTGGCCGAAGGCGGCACGCTGGCCTTCACCATGAGCGCAAAACCGTAAAAACGACGGAGGAAACCGAAATGAAGCTCATTCTCTGCGGCGATATCTGCCCTACGGAGATCACCCGGCCGTATTTTGACGGCGCGGATCCCGACGCGCTGTTCGGCGGCGCGGCGGAGATCCTTCGCGGCGGCGATTTTGCCGTCGGCAATTTAGAGTGCGCGCTGACGGACGGCGGCAAGCCCATCCGCAAGCTGGGGGCGCTGCAAAAGGGCAGCCCGCGGGACGCCGAAGCGCTGGCGGCCGCCGGTTTCACGCACATGGGGCTCAGCAACAACCACACGCTGGACTACGGCGTGGCGGGCATGCGCGACACCGTGCGGGCGGTATCGGACGCGGGCATGGTCCCCTTCGGCTTCGGTGAAAACGACCGGGATTCCCGCCGGGCGCTGTATCTGGAAAAGGACGGCGTGCGCGTGGGGATCGTGGCCGTGTGCGAGCACGAATACACCTACGCCCTGCGGGATCAATTCGGTGCCAACCCCTTCGACCCCTTCGACACCATGGAGGATATCGAACAGACGAAGCAAAACGCCGACTACGTCGTCGTGATGTACCACGGCGGCAAGGAGCAAAGCGCATACCCCTCGCCCCGGCTGCGCAAGGCCTGCCGGGCCATGGTGCGGGCGGGCGCCGATCTGGTGCTCACCCAGCACAGCCACTGCATCGGCTGCCGGGAAAGCTATCGCGGCGGCGAGATCCTGTACGGGCAGGGCAACTTCCTGTTTTTGGAGGATCTTGATAACCCCCAGTGGCGCAGCGGGCTGATGGTGACGGCGGCGTTCAGCGAGACAATGGCCGTGGACTATATCCCCGTGGTGGTGACGCCGACGGGCGTCCGTCCGGCGCAGGGGGAAGAAAAGGACGCGCTGCTGGCGGAGCTGGCCCGGCGCAGCGAACTCTTACAGGACGAGGACCGCTGGCTGGCGGAATGGGACGCCTTCTGCCGCACCATGCCCTACTACGTGGACGCGGTCGCCCGCGCCTTTACGGACGTGCCGGAGGGCGAACGCTGCAACCAGGTGTTCCCCCACTATCTGGACTGCGAGGCCCACACCGACGTGTGGCATACCATCTTCCCCAGCTGGCACGGCGAAAAGACCTCCGGGGCGGCCGATCCAGCCGTTAGCCGTTAGCAGCCCGCCGCGCGGGCAGTCGCCAGAAAGAGTTTTTTTCCCTGTAAAAAACAGGAACGCCCAAAGGGCCTCTAACGACTGACGACTGCTCAGCGGACCGGCGGCTCGCTGAACTCCCGCTTTATATCCATGCGGCCATTGCCGGAATGTTCCGATTGACAGAACACAGATAATCTATTATAATTTACACAGAAATACTTATTTTCGGAGGAAACCGTCATGAGCCTGTTTTCCAAGCTGCTCGGCAACAACGCCGACAAATCCCCGCTGGACGCCCTGAAAAACGCCGTGAACGACGTGGCCAAAGAGGCCGTCTCCGCCGCCGAAAGCCTCAAGCAATCGATCGACGCCAATATGGCCGGCAATCCGGCGCGTCCCGCCGGACAGTCCGCCGCTTCCGCCCCCGCGTGGAGCGCCCCGCGCGCGACCGCGCCGGAATCCGGCGATTCCTGGGGCGATCTGATGCCGGACGAGGAGAACCAGTACAACTTCGGCGGCAGTTATCTGCAATACTTCGGCAAGGTGTTCCGGGAGGACTTCCCGGCTTACGAGGTACGGCAGGAGCCGGGCCGCGACGAGCGCTCGCCGCTGTTCGTGTTCTATCAGAACGGCGGAAAGCGTCTGGTGGTGGAGCTGAAATCCGAGCGCAGCAGCGCCCAGGCGATCCGCCGCCGCTGTGAAGCGGAGGGCGTGCCCTATCTGCGCTTCTATTACGACCACGACGGCTGGTGGAACACCCGCAGCTACGTCGCGCGCCGCGTGACAGCCGCGCTGAACGGCTGATCTCATTTCGCTGAAAACAGAGGAAGAACGCTTTGCGCCTGCGGCGGACCCGGCACTGTCTTTTCAGACTTCGCAGGCAGTCGGCAGATGTACGGTCCGGTACATCCATGAATTTCATGGATTTAATTTCTTCTTCCTCTGTTTTTTCTTTTTCCGTTATGTCGCTTTTGGATGAGCTTTCCCGGCCGGAAATCTGGGAAAGGTTTTACGAATACAAAACGGGGCTGGCCTGCCCCAAGCGCTTCGCCAAAGAGCTGCGGGACTTCATCGACCGGCGGGCGTACGAGCCCGTGTGCGGGGCCATCCGCCGGGGGGAGCCCTTTCCCCTGCCGGGAAGGGCCGTTATCAGCAAAATGTCCACGCAGAAAAAACGGGTGGTGTACTGCTACCCCTCCGATGAAAACACGGTCCTCAAGCTGCTGACCTGGCTGCTGCTGCGCCGGTACGACGGGATCTTCGCGGATAACCTGTATTCCTTCCGTCCCGGCCGCGCCGCCAAGGACGCGGTAAGGCGGCTGCGGACCGCGCCGGGCATCCGCGGAATGTACGCCTACAAGGCGGATATCAGCAATTATTTCAACTCCGTACCGGTGGAAGCGCTGCTGCCGCGGCTGGAAGAAGTCTTGCGGGACGATCCGGCGCTGTTCGCGTTTCTGAAAGCCCTGCTGACGGAGCCGGCGGTACTGGAAAACGGGAAACCGGTCACGGAGCAAAAGGGCATCATGGCAGGCACGCCGCTGTCCGCGTTTTACGCCAACCTGTACCTGCGGGAGCTGGACCTCCATTTTGAGGCGCTCGGCGTCCCCTACGCCCGCTATTCCGACGATATCATCGTGTTCGCCCCCACAAGGGAGGGGACGGAGCGCCACGCCGCGTTCGTCCGGGAATTCCTCGCCGCCGCGGGGCTGACGCTGAACCCGGACAAGGAACGGTTTTCCTCCCCGGAGGAGGGCTGGACGTACCTGGGCTTTTATTTCCGGGACGGCGTGACCGACCTTGCCCCGGCATCCCTTACCAAGATGAAGCAGAAGATGCGCCGCAAGACCCGCGCGCTGGAGCGCTGGCGCAAGCGCAACGAGCTGGACCGGGAGAAGGCGGCAAAGGCGTTCATCCGGGTGTTCAACAGCAAGCTGTTCGAGAACCCCGCCGATAACGACCTGACCTGGGCGTACTGGTATTTCCCGGTGCTGACCACGGCGGACGGCCTGCGCGAGATCGACCTCTACGCGCAGGACTGCCTGCGCTGCCTGCTGACGGGCGCCCGCACCAAGGCCCGCTACAACGCCCGCTACGAGGACCTGAAGCAGCTCGGCTACCGCAGCCTTGTCCACGAGTATTACGCGTTCAGGGAAAGCGCAAAAGAATAACGATCAAACGTTTACCATTCTGCAAATTGATTTATTTGGGAGGAATCTTTCATGAAACGATTTTTATCCGTACTGATGGCGATGGCGATGGCGTTCACCGTCGTTCTGCCCGCGTTTGCCGTACCGGCAAGCACGACTCCGTGGGACGCGAAGAGCCATACGTTCAAGCTGACTTCTCCGCCCGAGATCATCTTCATCGAACAGGAATCGAATGAAAACGGCACGTGGGCGACCGCGCATTATCGCGCCGGCGGCGAGCTGAAAGCCCTTGCCGATCTGTATTACGCCGCCGACGAAAATGAAGACCGCCTGTTTGCCGAAATGCTCGGCACGGATCAGGACAACATCGGGGGATGCACGTTCCGGGTCGGCGTGCAGTTCGCCTATTCGTTTGACGGCGGCGCGAACTGGGTCAACGCGCTGGACGAAGATCCGGAATCGCTGTACTACGAGCAACCTACCGAATACGACCTTGACGACGACGGCATTTACGAATACGACGACCTGCCGAATAAGAATATCGGCATTTGCAATCTGTATAACGATATCCGGCTGTTCGACGGATCGGGAAGCTGTTTTTACGCTGCCTATAAAGACGGCGATGAGGCGAAAGCCGTCATCGACAAGCACAATCAGGCGCTTCTGCAGGGCAGAGGCGAGTATAAGGGCAGCTATGACCCCGACGGTGACGACGCGTGGAAGGGCTGCATGGTGGATTTCAACAAGGAGACCATCAGCGTCAAGGCCCGTTACCGCGTGTATACGCACCTTGCTACAGACGAGAGCGCCGGGAACCTTGACTTTGAAACCGTGACCTATTCCGACTGGAGCGGCGTAAGCACCTTCAATAACGCGAAGGCATCCCCCGAGGAGCAGAACTGCGTGCCCGACAAAACCGCGCTGCTCACGAGCAACGCGCCCACGCTGGAATTGCTGTCCGCGGACCGTTACGACGCCGAGCGTGACGGCGTGACCGTAAAAGCCGCGTATCACCGCCTTGCGGTACACTGGCCCGCCGCTACCGAGACCGCGCTGGTAAGATACGCCGCGATGTCGGAAGAAAAACGCAGGGAATACGTTGACGGGGAACGCTACGAACCGAACCTGTGTTTTGAACTGCGTATCAACGACGGTCCGTGGTATATTCTGGACCGCGGGGGCGATCCGTTTGCGCCCTACATCGAATTCGACGATAATTATTACAGTTTTTATCAAAAGCTCGAGGCCGCCGGTTATCAGACGAACGACCGGGTCCATGTGCGCGCCGTACTGCTGGGCCACATCGGCGTAGAGGAAGAAAAGGTTGAAAACGAAAGCGAATACGACATATACCGCTTCGTGCTTGGAAAAGACAAGGACGTTTGCATCCGCACCGGCTATTCCAACGCGGTGGAGCTGAACCTGACCGGCAAGTTCCGGATCCGCTACGAGACGAACGGCGGCTCCTTCCCCTACGGCACGCAACAGGTGGAACAATTCGACGATGAAACGCTGCTCAACGTGGACCTGACGACAAAGGACTACACCCCCGAGCAGAAGCACTTCACCTTCAACGGCTGGTTTACCACGGAGAACTTCGCCGCCGGAACGGAGATCAAGTCCTTCACCACCGCCGAAAAGGTCAGCCGCACCTACTACGCCAAGTGGACGGAGCTGCCCTTCCATACCGTGACCTACGACATGGGCGCGGTGACAGACAACGTCTACAACGGCAACCCGGAGCGCATCTATACGGACGACGGCACGGCGGAGATCGGCAACGTAGACTATGCCGGCGCGAAATTCCTCGGCTGGTACGACGCGCCGCAGGGCGGGAACAAGGTGACCAAGCTCTCCTACGCCGCCATGAAGGGCGACGCGACGCTGTACGCCCGCTGGGACCTGCCCACCAAGACCATCTCCTATTCCGGCGCGGGCACGGACTACACCAACAACGCCAAAAACCCCGCCGCCTATCAGATCAACCCCAACGGCTCCAACGAAACGCCGATCTACGCCCCCGAAAAGACCGGCTATATCTTCGACGGCTGGTATCTGGACAAGGATCTGGACCACGGCAAGCTGGCTTACAGCGAGGAAAAAGGCGCGTACCTGCTGGACGAAAGCGAAAACGTGACGCTGTACGCCAAGTGGATCCTGGGCCGCTGGAATATCAATTACGTGCTGAACCTGACGGAGGTGTGGAACGGCGGCAACCCCGACCAGTACACCTACGGCACGGCGGTAAAGCTGGCCGATCCCACCCGCACGGGCTATACCTTCGGGGGCTGGTTCGCGGATCAGGGCCTGAAGACGCAGGTGACGGAGATCAAGGCTGCCGACGTGGGCGAAAAGACGCTGTACGCCAAGTGGACGGCGATCGAATACAAGATCAACTACGACCTGCGCGACCCGCAGGCGGTCAACTTCTTCAACAATCCCAACCCCGCAGCGCGCACCGTGGACGACGAGGTGGTTTTACAGCCGTTGGCGCCCACCTCCAAGCTGTACAAGTTCCTGGGCTGGTACGACAACGTCAACTTTGACGGCAACCCCATCGGCAAGATCGACAAGGGGACCGCCAAGGACGTGACCGTCTACGCCAAACTGGTCAAATACAGCTGGGGCGACGTGGACTTCGACGGCAAGGTATCCTCCGCCGACGCGCGGCTGATCCTGCGGTATTCCGTCAAGCTGGAACAGTTCACGGCGGACCAGGCCGCCTGGGCGGACGTGGACGCCCATTCCGCGGAGCATAAGATCACCTCCGCCGACGCGCGCCTCGCGCTGCGCATGTCCGTGAAGCTGGAAACGGCGGAAGGGCTGAAGCTGCCGGAATACCCGGCCGGCTTCTGAGCGGCATTTCAAAAACACGGCAGTTCGAGCGCCTTTCGCCCTGCGGCGAGGGGCGCTTTGCGCGCCCTTGCCCGAAAGCGGAAAGAAAACGAGGAAGGGATCGACGCCGCGTCCGGCGAAACGGCGACATTTTTGCTGAATCTGTCGCTTGTCGCCGCTTCTGCGATTTGATACAATAAAATAAGGTAGACAGCCGTGAAAGGGGGCAAGCGCATGGCGCAGGAGCTTTCCGCCAAAGAGCGGATCAAGGAAGCGTTTTTCACCATGCTGGAAACGCCGGAGTTAAAGCCTGACGACGCGGCGCGGCTGGTCCGGGTGGGTACGGTACTGGACGCGCACCTGAAGGCGTATTGCAGCTTTTACGACCCGGCGCAGCTCGCAGACCTGGTCAGTTCGCTGCCGCCGTTTTATACCAATCTGCTGGTGCGCCCCACGGATTACGACCGTATCCCGGTCTCCGCGCTGGCGGCCGCGGCAGGCGTCAACCGCACCACCTTTTATAAATTTTTCCCCAACGTCTCCGCACTGTACGACGCCTGCTGCGAGGACGCGGCGGCGCTGTTCCTGGCGGTGCCCCTGCCGAAAGAAAAAACGCCGGACGCCATGTTCCGTTACGGCAGTGAACTTTGGCGGCTGGCGGAAGAAAACAACCCGCGGATCTTTACGCTCTCTCACCGGGTCAACCGGAAACAAATGCCGTATCAGATCGCGTTCCGGCTGAAACAACAGATGGAAGAAACCCTTACCGCCGAGGAACGCGTCTCCTTCCGGGTGCAGGGCAACCTGGAGCTGTTCCCGGAGCTGTTCTCCACCTGGTTCAGCCTGATCTACATCGAAAACATCGCCCCGGGGCTCTATCCGGACCGGGGCCTGCCCGTCTATCGGCCGAAGCACTCCCTAATCGACAATATCGCACTGCTATTTGCCGACCGCTACGGCGGCGCCGCTGATTTTTATCTCTCCCTGGGCGGCGCGGCGCTGAAGCTGCTCTCCGAAAAGCGCTACGAAACGGTCAGCGTCAGCGAGTTCTGCAAAACCGCAGGCTATCCGCGCAGCAGCTTTTATGCGCAATTCTCCAATCTCTCCGATTACGAGATGAAGGTGTTTGAAAACTCCGTGCTTACCTGCGTATCCGCGTTTTTGTTCTTTCTGGATCATCCCAACGCGTTTACGCCGGAAGCGATGAAGGTTTTCCGCGGCGAGGTGGTTGCTTTTAAGACAGAGGGCATCCGCACTATTTTCCGCAACGGCAGCATCACCTATATTTTTTCTATATTGTTTGCCTATCTGATCCACATTTTTGAAAATCGACTTCCCGTTCCCGGCCCGGAGGATTTTAACCGGAACCGCTCCCGCGTCGCCTATTACGTCGTCTACGCCATGCGGGTGTTCTCCATGTATTTTATCGGGGATATCTCGGAGGGAGAGCTCGCCGTCCGCCGCAAGGAGCTGGCGCATATCAGGAAAATGATCGGGCTGCAATAAACGTGCGGCATACCCACGTCACATTACCGTGAGATTCTTCATATTATTGTCATATTTTCACCAAGGATCCCGTCATTATGCGGGATTTTTTGTTGCTATAGACAATAAATGCCAATCTGTCGCTTGAAAATCAATCCCGCCGCCGTAAAATGGAATTGAGACGACAGAAAGCGCGTTTCTGTCCCTTCTAAAAAAAACGGGCCGCTGCGCCCACCCCAAGACAGCAAAAATCAGGCAGGAGGATTCTATTATGAAAAAAGTGCTTGCGATTGCGTTATCCGTGCTGATGGCGCTGACGTGCATGACCGCCGCCTTTGCGGCGGAAAAAACCATCGACGCCCCGGCCTCGGCTTATACGCCCTACGACGTAGGCGCCGTGGCGGACGGCGATATCGCCAACCTCTCTTACGACCAGATCGCCGGCGTGATCCTGGACTGGCTTGACCGGAAAATCGCCGACGCGGCGGCGGATTTCAACGCCTTTACCGCACAGGTCGGCGTGGACCTCTCCATCACCGGCGTGGACAGTCTGATCGCCATGAAAGACCACATTGCCGAGCTGGGCGGCGACTTCGCTGACCTGAACACCGCGGCGCTGGTCACCCGCGCGGGCGGCGACGTCAATTTCCTCTACGGCGTCTTCCAGTTCATGGCGGACAACGCCGACACCTTCGGCAAGGTGTTCCGCTGGGACGATCAGGTGTTCGACTACGGCAAGGTGGGCGAATACATTGAAACGCTGGAGGACGGCAACCCCATCAAAACCTTCTATCACGACTATCTGCTGGGCAACAACATTCAGGAGAAATTCGTCAACGAGATCGCCCGCGAAATGGGCTATGAGATCCCCGAAGGCGAGATCTTCGACGACACCCTGAACAACGGCATCAAGGCCGCGTTCCTGCGGACCGTGGGCGACGCGATCTCCGCAGACAGCAAGGCCGCTGTGGAGGCCATGGACCTGCGCACCACCGATATCTACACGCTGGTAAAAGAGTTCGTCGGTCTGCTGCAGAATGATTACAAAGATCAGCTGGACGACCTGCTGGAGGGCTTCCTGAAAGCGCTGCAGGGCATGGTGAAGGTCATCGAGTCCGGCGTGAACGTGGAACCCCCCGAGCTCACCATCGGCGACGCCAACGGCGTGATCGGCACCTATCATCCCGGCGAGACCGACCTGGAGAGCTATATGCCCGTCATCTACTCCCCCTATAAAGAGGAGCTGCAGGGTACCGACTATTATGACATGATCGCAGGCACCGAGCTGCCCGAGGCCTACGCCGCCATCGTGGCGGGCGACGGTACCGATATGGCGGAGAAATTCGTGCTGGACGTCACGCCCGTGCCGGAGCAGCTCACGGAAGCGGGATACGCCTTCCCCATCGAGATCGACTTTTCCGATATCGAAAGCTGCGTCAATGACGAGATCGCCGCGCAGCTTCCCTTCATTCAGGCGCAGGTGACCGCGGCCGTCAACGCGGCTGTGAACGCTTTGCAGTCGTTCTTTGACATGATGCACATGGATACCGTGGCGGAGGGTTCGGCCACCGTCAATTCCATCACCGTAACGCTTGCCTACAAAGGCTACGCCACTGAGGATACCTTTGTGACGGAAGTGTCCGCGACGCCCGCCTTCGATATCACCTACAGCGGCAACGTCTGGACTTACGCCCAGTACGCCGGCATCACCAAGGACAAGATCCAGTCCGACTGCATCCAGCCCGCCGTTGACAACGTGCTTACCAATCCCGTCGCGACGGTCGTTGTGACAAATCTTTCCGGCACGATTGCGGAGCTGGAGCAGATTGAGACCTTGATGAGTTATATCGACGCCGACGCGGAATATGATTACGATCTGCTTGACGTCATGGCGAACTACGACGCATACAAAGGCGTCGTCGGTCAGGCCAACCACATCCTGTACGGACTTGTGGATATGATCGCTTCCGACACGGGCATGGCTGATCTGGATCTGACGGACGGCGGGAACGAATACCTGTACGCCAACCTGCAGAAGATCTGCGATAAGGTCTCCGGCCTGTTGGTTACCATGAAGCAGTACATCGACCGCGACACCTTTACTGCGCTGGCAGAAGCCGCCGATATCAGCGCGGTGTTCGCCTCCGCCCACGGCTTCAACGCGGGTATGATCTACGACATGAACTTCTCCAGCGTGGAAAACGCTCTGGACTGCGGCATCCGCGTGGCCTGCGACCTGCTGGCTGAGGACGATCCCGACAGCATTTTCTACGATTTCCACATGAGAGTGGAAGACCTCGATACGCTTGACGCCATCGCCGCGGCCGCCGTGGATATGATCCTCGGCAAGGTGATGAACGCCGTCGACCTGCCCGATTGGGACTACGCCTACGCCGCCATCGACTACGCCAACGTGGCGGAGGACGGTGCGGAGGACGCCATCATGGACAAAGTGGTGGATATCCTCTACTACGCCGCCACCTGGGCCACCGGCAAGATCAACGCTGCCGCCAACGATATTATCGGCAGCCTCAACGAAGATTTCGGCCTCGGCCTCGGCGACGCTGCCTTTAAGCTTGGCGTGGAGAAAAACCGCAGCTGGAAGACCACCCTCGGCGCACTTGCCGACCGCTTTATCGCGCTGACCGACGGTCTGTGCATCCCCTCCGGCGTTGCCAAGGATCAGGATGGCCTTTGGGACAAGCTGACGACGCTGGCCGATATCCTTCCGATGAACAGCATGTTCAGCAATTACACCGGACTTGCGGATATGAACGCCGCGTTCTTCGATAAGGCGCTGGACGGCGACCTCGGAGATTTCCTTGCTTACTTCGAGGTAAAAGAAGATGCCATCGCGGGTGACGTACCCGTGACCTTCGCCCTCATCAATGCCAGTGATTACATTGTTGATAGATTCTTCCCGGATACGGTACAGGCCGAGCTGTATGCAGACTATGAGCCAATGGTCGAGGTACAGGAATACTTCACCGGCAGCGAGAGCGATCAGGGTATCGCGGCGCGCAACATGGTGAGCATCAACGACCGCAGAACGCACATCCTTCCCGCGCTGCTTGACCTCGTCAGAGAGAGCGGCCTGCTGGCGGGCCTCGCCTGCGACCACGCCGCCACCGAACCCATCCCCGCCGTGGCGGCCACCTGTACCGCCGCCGGAAAGACCGAGGGCGTGAAGTGCGCCAACTGCGGCAAGGTGCTGACCGCGCAGGAGGAAGTACCCCCGCTGGGCCACATTGACGAGGACGGCGACGGCGTCTGCGACCGGTGCGGGGAGCCGATCCCCGGTTCCGGCGAGGAAGAAGAGCCGGATAACGGCGGCAAGGTCAGCTTCTGGCAGAAGATCGTCGATTTCTTCCAGCGGATCATCAACTTCTTCAAACATCTCTTTACGAGAGAATAACCTGAAAGCATCTCACCGTTTCATACACGATCTCCAAAAAGGGGAGCGCCTTTCGCAAGGGAGGCGCTCTTCCTTTTTTTGTGTTTTTTCCATTTTGGGGCTTTTTTTCCGCGGAAAATGTGATACAATGAAGACAATCAAAAAAACGGGAGGTCTTCATCATGATCTATCGAAAAATCCCCCTTCCCATCGATTACGCGAAGATCGGCACGCAGGGGAACGGCCACACGGCGGAAATGACGCTGTACCTGCCGGACAACTCCCCGGAGATCGACCTGAACCGCCGCCGCCCCACGGTGGTGGTGCTGCCCGGCGGCGGCTACGGCTTCCGCTCCGACCGGGAGGCGGAGCCGCTGGTCTTCCCCTTCCTGGCGGCGGACTGCAACGCGGCCGTGGTCTCCTACAGCATCGCGCCCACCTGCTATCCCGCGGCGCTGTTACAGGTGGCGCAGGCCGTGGCGAAGCTGCGCGAGCACGCCGACGAATGGCACGTGGACGCGGACCGGATCGCCGTGATGGGCTTTTCCGCCGGCGGGCATCTGGCCGCCAGCTACGGCACCCTCTGGAACGGGGAAGCGGTCAAAGACTATTACGGTTTTACGAACGGAGAAAACAAGCCCAACGGCATGATCCTCGGCTATGCCGTGATCTCCGCCGGGGCCATGGCGCACCGCGGCAGCTTCGATAACCTTTTGGGCGACAAGAAGGACGACCCCTCCCTGCTGGAGCTGCTCTCCTGTGAAAAGCAGGTGACGGCGGACACGCCCCCGGCGTTTCTCTGGCACACCTTCGACGACGGCTGCGTGCCGGTGGAGAACTCTCTGCTGATGGCTTCCGCCCTGCGGGAGAAGAACATCCCCTTCGAGCTGCATATCTACCCCCACGGCCCCCACGGGCTTTCGCTTGCCAACGAGAACGTCTACGGGAACTGGAACCACGAGTGCGACGAGGTACAGAACTGGATCGGCATGGCGATCCGGTGGATGAAAAATCTTTAAAGGAGGGATCACCTTGATCCGAATCGGTCTGATCGGCAACGGCGGTATGTGCAAGGCCGCGCACGCGCCGTACTATCGGGACGACCCCCGCGTGGAGGTCGCCGCCGTCTGCGATATCATAGAAGAGCGCGCCCTCTATCTGAAAGAAAACTTTTTCCCGGCGGCGGACGTCTATACGGACTACCGGGAGCTGCTGAAGGACCCGTCCATCGACGCGGTGGATATCTGCACGCCCAACGACCTGCACTCCGAAATCGCGGTGGCGGCGCTGGACGCCGGCAAGCACGTTTTCTGCGAAAAGCCGGACGCCGTCGACGTGCCGAAGGCCGAGGCCATGAAGGCGGCGGCGGAACGCAGCGGCAAATTGCTGATGGTGATGCGCAACAACCGGTTTTCGGCGGCGTCCCGCTATCTGAAGGGCTTTATCGAGGACGGACGCGCGGGCGAGATCTACTGCGGCTGCTGCGGCTGGCAAAGACGGCGCGGCATACCAGGCAAGGGCGGCTGGTTCACCACCAAAGCCCGGTCCGGCGGCGGGCCGCTGATCGACCTGGGCGTGCATATGATCGACCTGGCGGTCTGGCTGATGGGCAGCCCGAAGCCCGTGGCCGTCAGTGCGAACACCTACTGCAAATTCGCCGATACGGACGTCAGCGATTCGGTCAACTCCGATTTCGGGGACAAGAACGCCGCCGGGACCTTCGACGTGGAGGACCTGGCCATGGGCCTGATCCGGTTTGAAAACGGCGCGGTGCTGCAGATCGAGTTCAGCTGGGCGTCCAACATCAAAAGGGAACGCCGCTTCGTGGAGCTGCGCGGCGCCAAAGCAGGCGTCAAATGGGAGGACGAGCAGGCGGAGATCTACACGGAGGAGAACGGCCGTCTGCTGGACACCGTGCCGCTGCCCGTCCGGGACGACAACGGCCACCGCAACAACCTGCGCCACTTCATCGACGTGCTGACCAACGGAGACGAGCCCTGCTACAAACCGCAGCAGGGCGTGGACATGATCAAGATCCTGTGCGCCGTTTACGAATCCGCGCGGACGGGCAGAGAAGTATTGCTGTAAAAAAGAGGAGCGACTATGAACGTACTGATCTATAACGAATTCCGTCATGAGCTGGACCCCAACTGCCGGGCCAGTGTGATCTACCCCAACGGGATGCACGCCGCTATCGCGGAGTTTCTTGAAAAAGAGGAGGATATCTCCGTCTCCACCGTCACGCTGGATACCATCGAAGAGATCACGCGGGAAAAGCTGCGCGCCACCGACGTGATCATCTGGTGGGGCCACTGCCACCACGACGACGTGCCGGACGATATCGCCGGGATGGTGTACGAGGAGGTGCTCAACGGCATGGGCGCGGTGTTCCTGCACTCGGCGCACAAATCCAAGCCCTTCATGAAGCTGATGGGCACCAGCTGTTCGCTGATCTGGCGCGAAAGCGACGATCTGGAGCGCATCTGGGTCAGCGCCCCCTACCACCCCGTCGCAAGGGGCGTGGACAGATACTTTGAGCTGCCCGGCGAAGAGACCTACGGCGAGCCCTTCGGCATCCCCACGCCGGAGGAGACCGTGTTCATCGGCTGGTTCACCGGCGGCGAGGTGTTCCGCTCCGGCTGCTCCTGGCAGCGGGGCAACGGCAGGGTGTTCTACTTCCAGCCCGGCCACGAGACCTACCCCACCTATTACGACCCCAACGTGCAGACCGTGATCAAAAACGCCGTCCGCTGGGCCGCCCCGACCTACCGCGTGACCGACTGCATGGGCTGCCCCAACCCGCCGAAGGCGCACGAGTGGAAGTGAGCGGTGGGCAAAGGCCGGCGATCAGTGGTTTGCGCCTTCGCCCTATAACGGCACTGAGACGCCTCGCTACCCTACTGCCTGCTGCCTACTGCCTGCTGCCTGCTGCCAGTGTTACAAGTTTGAAATAACTATTGACAAACAAATAACACAGTGGTATCATAACTGCGTTAAAAATGGAATAGCTTGAGATAGAGGCGCGTGCGTCAACAGTAATTCCGCCGCAAAAGGCTGAATGGCGGAACGAAAGGGGCTCACGCCGAAGAAAAGGCGGCTGCCTTGGCTGCCGATTCTGGTACGCGGGGAAATACGTCGCGTACTGTCATTGGAAGATTCTTCTTGTGGAGCGCTATCATAAAGACCCTTGTCTTTCTATGGGACCGCTTTTCAAGCGGTTCCTTTTTTACAAAATACGAATGCTGCAAAAGCAGAAAGGAAACCATCATGAAAAAAGTAATTGCCATCGTACTCACCCTTGCCATGACGCTGTGCCTGTTCGCGGCCTGCGGCAAGACCGAAAAGGCCGGCACGGAAACCGACGCCGTTCCCTCCGGTGTGGAAGACGGCGTGCTGACCGTCGCCATGGAATGCGCCTACGCGCCCTACAACTGGGCCCAGCCCGATGATTCCAACGGCGCGGTGCCCATCAAGGATTCCGACGAATTCGCCAACGGCTACGACGTGATGATGGCCAAAAAGATCTGCGAAGCCAACGGCTGGGAGCTGGAAGTGGTCCGTCTGGACTGGGATTCCCTGATCCCCGCGGTGCAGACCGGTCAGGTGGACGCGGTCATCGCCGGTCAGTCCATGACCGCCGAGCGCGCCGAGCAGGTCGATTTCGCCGGCCCGTATCTGTACGCATCCATCGTGTGCGTCACCAAGGCGGACAGCGATCTTGCCAACGCCGCGGGCAAAGCCGATTTCGCCGGCAAGCGCTGCACCTCCCAGGCCAGCACCGTCTGGTATGACACCTGCCTGCCCCAGATCCCCGACGCGGACATCCAGACCGCCAAGGAGAGCGCTCCCGCCATGCTGATGGCGCTGGAGACCGGCGACGTGGACTTCGTGTGCTGCGATATGCCCACCGCCCAGGGCGCCGTCGCCGCTTACAGCGACATGGCCATCGTTGACTTCGCCGGCTCCGACGACGGCTTCGACGTCAGCGACGAAGAGATCAACATCGGTATCTCCCTGCAGAAGGGCAACACCACCCTGCTGGAAGCCATCAACAAGGTCCTTGAGCCCATGGGCGAGGCCGGCTTCAACGCGCTGATGGCGGAAGCCATCGCCATCCAGCCCATCGGCGAATAATACCGCCCGGGCGACAGAGCAATAACGAATACTGAAAGGGCGGCACAGTCGTTTGGCAACAGACGCTGTGCCGCAGTTAAACGGAAATGGAAAATTTCGCTGCTTTAGGGCATGACATCGCAAAGCTGTGGTCCACCAGCGGCACGCAGTATCTCAAAGGGGCTGTCAGCACCATCGAGCTGGCGGTGGCGGCCACCTTTATCGGCTGCGTGATCGGCCTGATCTGCGGTATCCTGCAGACCATCCCGCACTCAAAAGAGGACGCGCCCCTGCGGCGCGGCGTCCTCTCGGTGGTGCGCGCCGTCATCCGGATCTACGTGGAGGTGTTCCGCGGCACACCCATGATCTTACAGGCCGTGTTCATCTTTTACGCGCTGCCCTATTTCTCCAACAACGCGCTGCGGTTCGACAACGTGAACGTGGCCGCCTATTTCGTGGTGTCCATCAACACCGGCGCGTACATGGCGGAAACGGTGCGCGGCGGCATCCTGTCCATCGACCCCGGCCAGACGGAGGGCGCCATGGCCATCGGCATGAACCACTTCAAGACCATGACCAGCGTCATCCTGCCCCAGACCATCCGCAACATCATCCCGCAGATCGGCAACAACCTGATCATCAACATCAAGGATACCTCCGTCATGTTCATCATCGGCTATACGGAGCTGTTCGCCGTCCATAAAGGCGCCGTGGGCAGGACCTACCTCTACTTCCCCTCCGCCGTCATCGAAATGGGCATGTACCTGTGCATGACCATCATCTGCTCCGTGATCCTGCGCTGGTGGGAACGCAAGCTGGACGGCCCGCAGAACTTTGACATCGCCACCACCGATACGCTGGCGCTGACCAGCGGCATGACGACCTATGTAAAAAAGAAGGATAAGGAGGATTTGCACCGATGAGCGAGACCATTCTTGAGATCAGGCATCTCTCCAAGGCCTTCGGCAAGCACGAGGTGCTGCGGGACATCGATTTCACCGTGTCCCCCGGCGACGTGACCAGCATCATCGGGGCCTCCGGCTCCGGCAAATCGACGCTGCTGCGCTGTATCAACCTGCTGGAAACGCCCACCTCCGGCGAGATCGTCTACCGGGGCGAAAACATCAAAAAGATCAAGGGCGGCGCCCCCGCCTACCGCACCAAGGTGGGCATGGTGTTCCAGAACTTCAACCTGTTCAACAATATGTCCGTGCTGAAAAACTGCATGGTGGGACAGGTCAAGGTGCTGCACCGCAGCAAGGAAGAGGCCAAGGCGCAGGCCATGAAGTACCTGAACAAGGTGGGCATGG
>JAFRRP010000063.1 GCA_017428085.1 Clostridia bacterium
ATCCCGAGTGGACCCTGGTTCCCGAGATCATGATTCCGCTGGTGGGCGAGGTCAAGGAGCTCAAGTACGTCAAGAACGTTGTCGTGAAGACCGCCGACGAGGAAATCACCGCAGCCGGCATCCCCCTCAAGTATGAAGTGGGCACCATGATCGAGATCCCGAGAGCGGCCCTCACCGCCGACGCGATCGCCAAGGAAGCCGATTTCTTCTGCTTCGGCACCAACGACCTCACCCAGATGACCTACGGCTTCTCCCGTGACGACGCCGGTAAGTTCCTGAACGCTTACTACGACGCCAAGATCTTCGAGAGCGATCCGTTCGCCAAGCTGGATCAGATCGGTGTGGGCTCCCTGATGAAGACCGCCATCAAGCTCGGCAAGGCCGAGAACCCGGCGCTTCACCTGGGCATCTGCGGCGAGCACGGCGGCGATCCCACGTCCGTCGAGTTCTGCCACGAGATCGGCCTGGACTACGTGTCCTGCTCGCCCTTCCGCGTACCGATCGCCCGCCTTGCCGCCGCGCAGGCCGCGATCAAAGAGGGCTGATCCACAGACGCGGTTCCGTCGGAATAAATCATCGCAAAGACCTCACGGGAGCGATCCCGTGAGGTCTGTTTTTTCTCTTTATGCGACCGGTTTTCGGCAAAACCGATCAAATCATACGGTTTTTTGCAAGGCTGTAACAATGCTCACCAGATTATGAAAAACTGTCGAAAAAGCAGCAACTCCGTTTGACACGCCCTTTTTTCTTATGTATAATCCCTCTTCAGAAATTATAATAATGAAGGAAAGAGAGTAAAGGATCTATGATCGATCTGCTGCATCAGGGAGAGAGAAAAGTCGTCCGCTTCGCCATAGAAAAGGCGTTGGAAAAGGTGGGCGCGGACAAAGAGATCACGGAAAAGGACGCGGAAGCGCTCGTCAAGGTGATGGATAAAATCCTGGGCGTGTACTGGCGGCCGGAGCTGGCGGACGGCATCAAAAAGCTGGTGACCGACAAGGACGGCAAGTGGCACCATTACTTTAAGCGTATGGTGCGCAGCTGCGACAGGGACATCCTGACCAACTTTATCCTCAACGTGGGCTACGAAGGCCTGTACCGGGGCCGCAAGACCAGCGACAAGCTGGCGGAAGAAAACGACTGCAACATTCCGTGGATCATCCTGATGGACCCCACCAGCGCCTGCAACATGAAATGCAAAGGCTGCTGGGCGGCGGAATACGGTTATAAAGAAAACCTCAGCTTTGAGGTCATGGACAGAGTGTTGACCGAAGCCGAGGAGATGGGCGTACACTACGTGATGTTTACGGGCGGCGAACCGCTGGTACGCAAGAACGACGTGCTGAAGCTGTGCGAAAACCACCCGGAGATCATGTTCCAGTGCTTCACCAACTCCACGCTGATCGACGAGGCCTTCTGCAAGGAGATGCTGCGGGTGAAAAACCTGATCATGGCCATCTCCATCGACGGCGACGAGGCCAGCAACGACGAGCGCCGCGGCGACGGCCACTACGCCAAGATCGAAAACGCCATGCGCTTGATGAAGGAGAACGGCATCCCCTTCGCGGTGTCCGTGTGCTACACCAGCAAAAACTATCTGGACGTGACCAGCGACGAATTCTTCGACAGGCTGATCGAGCGCGGCGCGTACGTGGCGTGGTATTTCCACTATATGCCCGTGGGCGCCATGGCGGTGCCGGAGCTGCTGCCCACGCCGGAGCAGCGCCTACATATGCTCAAGCGCCTGCGGGAGGTCCGCGCGGGCGAGGGCGGCAAGGAGCTGTTCTGCATCGATTTCCAGAACGACGCTGAGTTCGTGGGCGGCTGCGTGGCCGGCGGCCGGCGTTACTGCCACATCAACGCGGCGGGCTACGTGGAGCCCTGCGTGTTCATCCACTACTCCACCGCCAACGTGAACGAAATGAGCTTTCTGGAATGCATGCAGCAGCCGCTGTTCAAAAAATACCACGAGAACCACCCGTTCAACGAGAACCACCTGCGCCCCTGCCCCATGCTGGAGAACCCGGAGGTGCTCAACCGGATGGTGAAGGAATCCGGCGCGGTCTCCACCGACCACGAGGCGCCGGAGGGCGTGGACACTCTCACCACCCGCTGCCTGCCCTACGCCAAAAACTGGGCCCCGAGCGCAGACACGGCCTGGGACAAAATTCAGGAAAACAAACAGGCCAAGGCGGCCGTCTGCTGACCGCTTGCCGATACAAGACGCGCCGACCGCCCCGTTTAACGGGACGGTCGGTTTTTACGTGAAAAATGGATCCTGCGATATGTTGGTAGCGCGGCGCCTCAACGAACTGCAAATTCGTCTATTCCTCCGCATCCGTCGAACCCCGTTCGGCAAGGTGCGCGTTCAGCACGGCGCCGACCAGGAATATCCGGAAGCAGATATACACGAAAAACAGCAGCAGCGCCACGGCGGTAAGGCTGCCGTAAAACGAGTGATAGATATTGCTGCCCGTACTGTAAACGGAAAAGATCAGCGAGAATACCGTTGCCGCCGTGGAAGCCGCCAGCGCGCCGGGCAGCTGCCGCAAATACTTCCGTTTGCCGTAGGGAGCCACCGTGTAGATCAGCGCAAAAACCGGCGCGCCCACGGCGATCATTGCCAGTCGGTTTCCCAACGACGTCCATACGCCGGGCAGCCGCAACGCGCCGAACAGCCCCGCGACCAACTCCTCCGCGGTGTGCCTGCGCACGATCAGCAGCAACAACGTCCCCAGCAGGAGCACCATGCCTGCCGTAAAGGCCAGCGAACGCAGCGTGAGCCCCACAAAACTGCGTTTTTCCTCCTGGCCGTATATGGCGTTCAGCGACAGGATCAGCGCTTTGGTCAGCTTTGTGGCGGCCCACAGCAGGAACACGCAGGACAGGGAGAACACGGAAACTCGGGCGGCGTAAGCCTCCCGGATCAGCGAGCCGAGCAGCGGCGACAGCGCCTCCGGCGCCAGACCGGCGACGCTCCTGACGAGCTCCTCCGCGGTGATACCGGTAAGGGGAAGCAGCGAGCACAGCAGGATCAACAGCGGGATCATGGACAAAAACAGATAAAAGGAAAGCCCCGCGGCGTTCGCGGCGACCTTCCTTTGTCCGATCCGGTCGGTAACGGCCAGGATCTCTTTCACGATCCGGTTTTCTTTCAGCGTTTC
This sequence comes from Clostridia bacterium, assembly GCA_017428085.1. GTDB lineage: Bacteria > Bacillota > Clostridia > Oscillospirales > Acutalibacteraceae > RUG806. Next base: position 3,165 of record JAFRRP010000063.1, read on the forward strand.
AACGAGCTTCAAATCTCCGTGATCTCCTCCTGCGTCAGCGGCTTCAGCCCGTGGGCCACCAGCGCGGCCTCGGCGGTCTTGGTGTCCGTCACGCGGAAGATCATATACGCGCGGGACGGATCGTTGCTGCCAAGGCAGGAATACATGTAAATGATGTTGACGTCCGCCTCGTTAAAGACGTTCAGCAGCTTGTTGAGGCCGCCGGGCTCGTCCGGCACCGCAAAAGCCAGCACGTGCGAGAACTTGGAAATAAAGGAAGCGTTGCGCAGCACGTTGGCGGCTTCGTAGATATCGTCAACGATGATCCGCGCGATACCGAAGTCGTTGGTCTCCGCCAGCGACAGCGCCCGCATATCGATGTTGTTTGCCGCCAGCAAAGCGGTCATCTCGCTCAGCTTGCCGGGCTTGTTTTCCAAAAAAACAGAAATCTGCTTGATACTCATGTTATCCTCCTGATGCAGTTTTGAGTGTTGATTTTTGAATGTTGAGAAAACGCAGGATAACGGTTCCTTCTGAGTCCCGGTCGGTCTCCGATCTTACGACTCACGACTGAATTATATCTTTCGCTTATCAATGACGCGGACGGCCTTGCCCTCGCTGCGGGCGATGGTCTTCGGCGCCACCAGCGTCACCTTGGCGGAAAGCCCCAGCATGGAACGCAGGCCTTCCACCAGCGTGCGCTGCATCTTCTGGATGTCGCCGATGTCGTCGGTGAACATCTCCGGCGTCATTTCCACCTGCACGTCCAGCGTGTCGGTGTTGTTCACGCGGTCCACAATGATCTGATAGTTGGCGGCGTAGCCGTTGTTGATGAGCACGGTTTCGATCTGGCTGGGGAACACGTTGACGCCGCGGATGATCAGCATATCGTCCGTGCGGCCCTTCGGCTTACCCATGCGCACATGCGTCCGTCCGCAGGGGCAGGGCTCTCGCGTGAGCGTGCAGATGTCGCGGGTGCGGTAGCGCAGCAGCGGGAAGGCCTCCTTATCCAGCGCGGTGAACACCAGCTCGCCCTGCGCGCCGTCCGGCAGTACCTCCCCGGTCTCCGGGTCGATGATCTCCGCGATGAAATGGTCCTCGTTGATATGCATGCCGTTCTGGGCGGAGCACTCGAACGCCACGCCGGGGCCGGAAAGCTCCGTCAGCCCGTAGATATCGTAGGCCTTGATGCCCAGCGTCTTTTCGATGTCGCGGCGCATCTCCTCGCTCCACGCCTCCGCGCCGAAAATACCGGCCTTCAGCGGGATATCGTCGGGACCGTAGCCCATCTCCTTCATGCGCTCGCCCAAATACGCCGCGTAGCTGGGGGTGCAGCAGAGGATCGTCGCCTGCAGGTCCATGATGAACATGATCTGCCGGTCGGTATTGCCGGAACTGATGGGGACGGTCAGACAGCCAGCCTTGTGGCTGCCGCCGTGCAGCCCCATGCCGCCGGTGAACAGACCGTAGCCGTAGGCCACGTGGCAGACATCTTCCGCCGTGCCGCCCGCCGCCGTGATGGCCCGGGCGCAGCAGTCCTCCCACAGGTCCACATCGTGCTGGGTATAGAACGCCACTACCCGCTTGCCGGTGGTGCCGGAGGTGGAGTGGATGCGCACGCAGTCTTTCAGCGGCGCGCCCATCAGCCCGTAGGGATAGGCCTCACGCAGGTCCGCCTTGCTTAAGAACGGGAGCTTATGCAGGTCGTCGATCGAACGGACGTCGTCGGGCGTCAGTCCCTTTTCCTCCATCTTTTTGCGGTAGTACGGCACGTTGTCCCATACGCGGCGCACCTGTTTCACCAGCCGTTCGTTTTGCAGCCGTATCATCTCTTCCCGCGGCGCGCATTCGATCTCGGGCTGGAAATATCGTTCCATCGATTCTTCACACTCCTTTAGTTTATCCATTGACGCAGTTATTGATACCATTATAATAAAAGGACAGGCTTTGTTCAAGAACATTTTACAGATTATCGGTGAAAAATACTAATCGGTACGTTGAATTTCCATGATGGAATTTAGCTTTTTTTATGCGTCCGCTTTTATTTTTTTATTCTATCTCTTGACAAAAAAGGCCGCATGCTTTATAATATGGCAAGTGTCACACAGACAGCGTTGTGGCCGCGTATGCGGTGGGTATAGCTCAGTTGGTTAGAGTGCCAGGTTGTGGCCCTGGAGGTCATCGGTTCGACCCCGATTACCCACCCCACTTGATCGCAAGGTCAGCCGATCTTGCGATTTTCTTTTATCGGTTTGCCGCGGACAAAGTTTCTCCGGCAGGCCGCTATACCGTTGGGGAGTCGTCAAGCGGTAAGACACAGCACTTTGACTGCTGTATGCGTGGGTTCGAATCCCGCCTCCCCAGCCAGCAAAAACGCGTGATTTGTCTACCAAATCACGCGTTTTTGAACGATGTGTTCCGCTTTCGCGGAACGTGATACGCCCTTCGGGCGTGATGCTTGCTTTGCAAGTGATGTGCGCTTCGCGCGTGTAAAGCGGAACACATCACATCACTGCGATCGCAGGGAGCAGCATCACTTTTGCCGCTTGCGGCAAAAACATCACTTGCGCCATCGGCGCAAATGGCGCTTTACAAGCATCTGCGAATATGGTATCATCGAAACAACAGATAATCATTACGAAGGTGATAAAATGGAATCCATAACGATCGATCACGGTACGGGGCAGCGGCCCATCCGGCCCCTGAACGGCGTCAACGGCGGGCCGGTGACGCACAATTTCCGGCGCGACGCAAAAAAGCTGTTTTCCGAAGCGCATATCCCGTATTGCCGCCTGCACGATACCGAAGGCACGCTGGGCGGCGGTAAATTCGTGGATATCCGCAATATCTTCCCCATCTGGGAGCTGGACGAAAACGATCCGAAGTCCTACGATTTCGAGTTTACCGACGAATACCTGCGCTGCATCGACGACTGCGGCGCGCAGGCGTTCTACCGACTGGGGGAGACCATCGACCACGGCTATCTCAAGGCCCACGTCCACCCGCCCAGGGACGCCGCCAAGTGGGCGCGCATCTGCGCCAATATCGTGCGGCATTATAACGAAGGCTGGGCGGACGGCTATCACTACGGCATCCGGTACTGGGAGATCTGGAACGAGCCGGAAAACCCGCCCATGTGGACGGGCACGCAGGCGGAGTTCTTTGACCTCTACCGTGAGACCTCCAATTTGCTGAAGCGGGAGTTCTCCGGCATCAAGGTGGGCGGGTACGCCTCCTGCGGGGTTTACGCGGCGTTTGACGACAATGCCGACGATTTCTTCCGTTCGTTCCTCACGTGGTTCGACGATTTCCTTGCCTTTGTCAAGGCGCCGGAGACTGCTTCGCCGCTGGATTTCTTCTCCTGGCATATCTATTCCTCCGACCCGGCGCAGGTGCTTGCCCACGCGCGCTACTGCCGTGAAAAGCTGGACGCCGCCGGTTTCAAAAAGACGGAAGCCATCCTTGACGAGTGGAACTGGGCGGGGAAGGACATGTTTGAACGGATGCGCGATATGACCGGCGCGTCCTTTACCGCCGACGTGATGTGCCGCCTGCAGGCGTCCGACGACGTAGACGTGGCCTGCTATTACGACGCGCAGCCGGATCAGGCCTACGGCGGGCTGTTCCTCCGTCATACGGATACGCCCTCCCGGACGTATTACGCCGTCAAGGCGTTCGGCCAATTGCGGGCGCTTGGCGCGCAGGCGGATATCGCCGCCGACACCGATCTGGCGGTCGCCGCCGCTGCGGACGGGACCCGCCGCAGGGTCGTCGTTGCGAACTATGAAAAGGAGAGCAGGGAAGTCCGGCTGTCTTTCCCGGGCGCGAAAACCGTGCGCCTGTATCTGCTGGACGAGCGGCACGACCTTTCGCTGATCGCCCAGGCGCCCTGCGGGGAGATCGTTACCGTAAGCGCAAAAAATACGGTCCTGCTGGCGGAAGCGGAGGACCGTTGAAAAGACGGGCGACAAAGAGAAGGAGAAAGACGGAATGAGCTATTTCCATATGCGTTTTCCGGGCGGAAAAACGAAGGCGGTCACGTTCAGCTATGACGACGGCGTGGCGCAGGATCTGCGTCTGGCGGCGCTGACGGAGCGATACGGGATCAAATGCACCTTCAATATCAACAGCGCGTTCGTGGCGGAAACGCCCGGCGGCGGAAAGCTGACCTACGCGCAGATCAAAGAGCAGCTTCTGGCGAAGGGGCACGAGGCGGCGATCCACGGGGAGTACCACCTGGCGCCGGGGTCCTCCCGCACCCTCGTGGGGCTTCGCGACGCGTTGAATTGCCGCCTGCAGCTGGAACAGAATCTCGGCGTGATCATCCGCGGCATGGCGTATCCCAACAGCGGCGTGACGCGCTTTACCGGCGGTTCCGACTATGAGACCGTACGGCGCTACCTGCAGGATATCGGCGTCGTGTACGCCCGTTCGCTGGGCGGCGACAACAACGGCTTTCTGCTGCCGGAGGACTGGTATCGCTGGATCCCAACGGCACACCACGACAATCCGCACGTGCTGGACTGGGCGAGGGAATTTGTTGATCTGCGGGTCGATGAAGCGTATATCGACAACCGGTATCCGCGGCTGTTCTACCTGTGGGGCCACAGCTACGAATTCGACGTTCACGACAACTGGGATCACATCGAAGAGCTTTGCGGGCTGCTCGGCGGGAAAGAGGACGTCTGGTACGCGACGAACATGGAGATCTGGGAATATACGAACGCGTTCCGTTCGCTGGTCTTCAGTGCGGACGGAACACGCGTTTACAACCCCACCCTGCGGGAGCTGTGTTTTGAAACGGAAACGCAGCCGTATCAGCTGCGGCCGGGGGAGATCATTTCTTTATAATTATTATAATATTTTATTTATGTTTCATCCTTGGGGCGGTTCCGGGGGCGCGATCCTTTCGCGCAGCTCACGGAACCGCTCCAGCGCGTTGTAAACGCCGTCCTCGGACAGCACGCCGCGCTTCAGGTCGGGCGGCAGCAGTCCCTTTTCGTCCGCCGCGAAATCGGTTTTCCACGCTTTGCCGGTGTAGTATTTCTCCAATGCGCGCAGGTCCTTTTGCGCGGCGTCGTAGGCCGCCAGCGCCTCTTCCGTTTGCTGTGCCGCGGCGTTCACCCGGTCCAGCATCTGCTCATATTTCGAAATGCGTTCCTCGCTCGTCATGGCCAAACTTCCTTCCGTCCCATCCGTATTATCTCTAATCGCGTCGATCTTCCGGCGCGTCCCGATCGCCTTTTATCCGCGCTCTTTCCCGACATCCTTTTTATAGAGCCATACGTAGGCGCCGAAGAATGTCAGGGACCCAATTAAGGCAACGACGCCTTCCAATGCCCACGTCGGCAGGCTGATCACATGAAACAGGTGCAGAGCCGCGATGAGATCTGTCCCGGTATGCAGAATGATCGCAAGGGGATACAGCCAACCCCGTCTTTTGTCCCTGCAGGCATAAAATACAAGGATCGAGTCGCCGATATGGAACAAAACCGCAAATATCCGTTCGAAGACAGCGATACCCAGCTCCGCAAATGAGAATCCCGCGAGCATACTCACAACGCTGTCGATGTTGGACAGCTGCTCCGGCGCCTGCGCCGCGACCTGCTCGACCACCGTGCCGAAGGTGCCGGTATTGATCATGACAGCGTAAGCGATGTACTGGATATAGGTGACTCCCAGTAGCAGGATCACTTCAAAACCGCCGTGGCCGATGCCGTATGAAATGGACGTTTCTCTGTTCCCGCGCTTCTTCAGGACTGTCTTAAAGGCAAGCAGCCGCCCGGTTTCTTCAAATATTCCGGGGAAAAGCGCTGCCACAAGCGCCAGCAAAACAGGATTGGCATTGAGGAAGCGGCTGACGGCGTGATCCGGAAGGCCCATCGCCGTCGGAAACGCCAGTACGTTCTGGATCGGCTTTTCAAGGATCAACGCGAATACCAGAAATGCTGCCGCGCCGATCAGGATCGATACAACGGGCTCCTTTTTCCTGATCTTCCAGACCAGTGCTGCCGCAATCGGAACCGCGATCCCGACCAATGCGCCTGTTATCAGCCAAACGAGCGATGCGGCCCCGACATGCGTATACTCCGTCATTTCTGAACCTCCGCATCATCATTATTGAGGACCTTTTCCTGCCAGCTCCACTTCCCGCATTCCGGGCACTTCATGTATCTTGTCCTGCCTATATGCATCGCAAGAGTTGTCTGCCGGTAGGTGGGAATGTATCTGTGACGGCAATGCCGGCATTCATAGTATCCGGCCTCCTGTTCGATCCCCACCGCAACAAATCCGACGGCGAGTATCATCAAAAGAGCAAATGCGATCAGGGCGATCCGTACCCATACAGGCTCCACGAAAGAAGCCGCAAAGCACATGAACAGTCCTGCGATGACGACCGGAAATGATATCACATACTCGATCCTCAGCAGCTGTTTGTTCTTCTCCTCCACCTGCCGTTTCATCTCCAGCAGATTTTTTTCCGCCTGTTTATCATATGATTCCACCATGATCCTTTCGCCCGACAGGAGCTCGTTGACATTGATCTTCAGAAGGCCGCACAGCTCCAGCATGATCCCGGAATCCGGCAGCGACTTCCCGGTTTCCCACTTTGATACCGCCCGGTCGCTGATCCCGAGCTTTTCGGCAAGGGCCGCCTGCGTCAAGCCCTGTTCCTTGCGGCGGGATGCTATGAATTTTCCGATTTTGATCTGATCCATATCGGGGAACCTCCTTTCATGGCTCAATCATAGCCGAAATCATTGTATTTTTACACGAACCGTCGGTTGATTTTGCCTTTCTCCACCGCCGGTTGAGTCCGGCGGAATTCGCTTCCCGTCTCCGGGAAAGGCGGCGGGGAGGCATTGCGCGTCTGTTTGGATGAAAAAGCAGATTTTCTTTTCTCCTTTTCCTCTTCTCAAATCATTTTGTAAAGCTCGTAGCAATTGTGTCCTTTCGGAACGTCTTTGAGTTCACCTCTGATCAAATATCCGTTCTTTTTGAAGAAATCGACGTTCCAGTCGCCTGCGCTTGTTAAAATCACAGACGCACCGTTTCCCTTTGCGAATTCTTCCGCTTCCTTCAAAAGACATGTGCCCAGACCTTGCAGTCTTAGCGGCTCTTCCACAAACAGTGCTTCAACAAAGCAGCTCTCACCTTTGTCAACGTCAGCGATCACGCCTGCCGAAAACCTGCCGTCTTCGTCCACGAGTTTTTTATAAAAGCCAACATTTTCGTATTTCGGCTCGTAGGCTTCGTCGTATGTGTCAAGGCCTTCTTGTATCACATCCGCATCGTCCTCATTGCCGTATGAAACCCTGAATCGCGTACCGCTGTTGTTTTTCGGCATATAGTCAGGAATGTCTCTGTCCAGATACTTGACCAATGAATAACTGATATAGCCATTTGCCTTTTTCAGGGTCGTAAATACCGTATAGCCATGTTTCTCATAGAACGGCCTTGCCATATAACTGGCGGTGCCGAGCGTAACGACCCGACAGCCCTTCTCTATCGCAATACGCTCGACTTCGCGAATGATCATGGAGCCAAGTCCCTGATGTCGATAGCGTTCATCTACCCAAAGCTCTTCAAGAAGAACTCTCGACCAATGGTATTCGTATACCTCCGCAATACATCCGCCGATGATCTCGCCGTTTTCATTCTCGACTTTGAGAACGAATTCTTCCGAATCCGCATCCACCTCGTGCGGTACGATTTCATCGATCTTCCTGCCGATGTATTCGGCTTCTTCTTTATTCAAGTCCTTGATTCTGAATTCCATTTTCTTTGTTTTCATCCTTTGTTCAGATAATCAGCATCCTTCGGCTCATACGGCACTGAGATGAACTCTTTCTTTTGGTGGTACAAGAGACATACAGTTTCGACGTGAACCGTCCGCGGAAACAGATCGAACGGCACGGCCTGCTTCACTTCATAGCCTTCCTCCGCCAGCCGCGCGCAGTCGCGGGCGAGGGTGGCCGGGTCGCAGGAGACGTACACGATCCGTTTCGGCGCCATCTCCGCAAGCGTGCGGATCAGCGATTCGTCGCAGCCCTTGCGGGGCGGGTCGAGGATCACCGTGTCCGGCAGCAGCCCTCGCTCTTTCAGCGTCTTCGCCGCCTGCGCCGCGTCCGCGCAGAGGAACTCCGCGTTGGTCACGCCGTTCAGCGCCGCGTTGACCTTCGCGTCCGCCACGGCCTCCGGCACGATCTCCACGCCGATGAGACGTTCCACTTTGTCCGCCATGGTCAGGCCGATGGTGCCCGCGCCGCAGTACAGGTCCAGCAGCGTCTTCGCCCCGGCGGCAAACCCGGCGGCCTTCTCATAGAGCCGCTGCGCCTGGTCGTGATTGACCTGATAGAAGGAGAGAGGGGAAAGGCGGAACCGCTTGCCGCAGAGGATATCCTCGATGTACCCGCCGCCGTACAGCACGGTGCAGCGGCGGCCTAAGATCACGTTGGTCTTTTCCGTGTTGTGGTTCAGCAGCACGGTTTTGACGGAAAGATCCGCCTTCAGCAGCGCCGCCAGCAGCGCCTCGGGCTGATAGATCTTTTCGCCGTTGATCACAAGGCACACCATGGTCTCGTTTGTGGCAAACCCTTTTCGGATATAAACGTGCCGCAGCAGGCCTTTGCCGGTGGATTCATCGTAGGTGGGGATCTTGTATTTCTCCGCCCAGCGGGCAACGGCGCGCAGGATCGCGCCGAAGCTTTCCGGCTGCAGCAGGCAGTCCTTGCCGTCGATCACCCGGTGGGAGAAGGGCGCGTAGAAGCCCGCCGAAAGCCTGCCGTTTTCCATGCAGACCGGGTACTGCGCCTTGTTGCGGTAACGCTCCGGGGCCTCCGTCCCCACGATGGGGTCCGGAACAACGGAAATATGACCGATACGGTTCAGCGCGTCGGCCACCTTCTGTTGCTTCAGCCGCAGCTCCGCGTCGTAGGAGATATGGCGGTACTGGCAGCCGCCGCACCGCGGAAAAGCGCCGCAATCCGGCGAAACGCGGTCCTGCGACGCTTTGAGGATATGCACCAGCTTGCCGACGGCGTAGTTCGGCTTGGCCTTGATGACAACGCATTCCGCCGTATCGCCCGCGGCCGCGCCGTTGACGAACACGGCCTGCCCGTTGTAATGCCCGACGCCGCTGCCCTCGGAGGAATACCCGGTGATCTCCAGCTCGATCGTATCGTTTTTTTGGAGTGAGCCTGTCTGCTTCATCATCTTTTTTACAGTGTTTTTGCCAGTTCTTTCAGGTATTCGCGGAATCTCCCGCCGATCTCCGGGTGGTCCAGCGCCACCTCGCAGTTGGCCTGCATGATGCCCAGCTTGTCGCCCATGTCGTAGCGCTTGCCCTCAAAGTCCACGGCGACCAGCTGATCATGCTCCGCCAGATAGGAAAGCGACTCGGAAAAATAAACCTCTCCCGTTTTCGGGCTGGGCGGCGTGGCGCGGATCAGGTCGAATACCTCCGGCGTGACCACGTTGCGGCCCAGTATCGAAAAATGGGATAAGATCTGATCCCTTGCCGGTTTTTCGATGATCTTATGTACGTCGTACACGCGCCCCTCCAGCGGCGTCACGTCCAGCGTGCAGTATTTCATCACCTGTTCGGTGGGGCACTCTTTAACGCCTGTGGCGCACTTGCCGTACTTGTCATAGGCGTCGATGAGCTGTCCGATGACCGGCCGCGTTTTGGAAACGATGATATCGTCGCCATAGAGGATGGCGAAGGGCTCGTCCCCCACGAAGGGTTCCGCGGCAAGGATCGCGTGGCCCAGGCCCTTGGTCTCTTTCTGACGGATATAGTAGAGGTTGGCCAGTTCCGCTACGGAGTGGACGCTGTCGTACAGCGACCGCTTGTCCGGGTTCTTCTTCAGGTTTTCTTCCAGCTCAAAGGCGTAGTCGAAGTGGTCCTCGATGATCCCCTTGCCCCGGTTGGTGACGATCAGGATGTCGGTGATGCCCGCGGCGGCGCACTCTTCCACGAGGTACTGGATCGCGGGCTTGTCCACGATGTTCAGCATTTCCTTCGGCACCGCTTTGCTGGCGGGCAGCACCCTTGTTCCCAGCCCCGCGGCGGGAATGACGGCTTTCGTGATTTTCATCGTCCCTCTCCTTTATGCGGTAAATACAAGTATATACGTGGGCAGCTGGCTCAGCAGCACCGCGGCAAAGGCCGCCGCCGCGCCGATCACCGCCCCCGCGGCGGAAGTACCGCCTTTTTCAAACAGCGTCCGCCGGTAATCCTCCATGTTGGTGCAGCTTTCCCTGGCGTTTTCAATGTCCTGTCTGCACTTTTTGCGGTACAGCCGGTCGCCCAGAAAACCGCAGGAAAGCCAGATGATCTGCGCCGCGTACCGCATGATCTCTCCGCCGATGACGCGGGCCCTGGAAACGGGATCCGTATCCTCCGCCGCGTTGCCGGCGTCGTCAAAGATCCTGCTGTAGTATTCCTCCACCGTGATCTCCCCGGCGTAGACCTCCTTCACCGCGTCGAACATATTTTGGTAGGTCTTCACCACGGAGGGCGTCGTCAGCAGCACGCTTGAAATGGCGGCGCACAGCGTCGTCAGTACCAGGAACATGGCGCCTGCCTTATACATCTTTCTGTAAAACAGCCAGATGGGCCCGAAAACGAAGGCGGCGAAATTGAACGAGACCTTGCGGTCAAAACGCTCCATACCGGCGATGCGGCGGATCATCTTGCCCGGCGCCTTGCCGCCGATGTAGTCGGAATACTCGCACACCGGGATGCCGTCGATCATGATGTTGGGGTCCAGCCCGCCGTACAGCCGCTGGTTTTCATAGGCCAGCCGGTTGGGATCGGTATAGGAGTAGCCTGTTCCGCCCTCCGGCCCGTACATCTGCCCGTGATCCGGCGCGGGCAGTCGGCCGTCGTCCTTCAGCGGGGCGCGGCACTTCATGCAGAACGCGTCGTTTTCGTAATTCAGCGCGCCGCAGTTGGGGCACTCCACCACCTTTTCTCCGTTTTTAAAAGAAAAATCCGGGGCGGGGGAGTGGGCCGCCCGCTTTTGCTCGTCCAGCTTTTTCAGCGGGTCCTTGTCTTCGGGAAAGCGCCATTCAAAGCCCTGCTCGTGCAGCGCCTCGTTGGCGCAGTGCTGCTGCGCCATCCAGCACGCCCTGTGGTGCGGCGTGCCGCAAACCGGGCATACCACCACGTCGTCGTCTTCCGTAAACGCAGTGCCGCACGCGCTGCAAATGATATCCTTATATCTCATGTTCGCTGCCTTTCTGTGCGGAAGACCTGTCCATTGTGGGACATTCCGCCGCGATGAAAATAGAATAACAATAGTTATTATATATTGTATACAAACCCGCGCAAAAAAGCAATATAAAAAAGAAGGATTCCCGCCGGCAGCGCGGAAAAAAGTTAAAATAAAGCAAAAAAACTTGTTGACAAACCTGACCGCGTGTACTATAATAGCATTCGCGCTCATAACGTGGGCACATGTGGCGGGATAGCTCAGTTGGCTAGAGCATTCGGTTCATACCCGGAGTGTCGAGGGTTCAAATCCCCCTCCCGCTACCATATAAACGGCCCGGTGGTCAAGCGGCTAAGACACCGCCCTTTCACGGCGGTAACACGAGTTCGATTCTCGTCCGGGTCACCATAAACAACGGCTCGCCCAACAGGGCGGGCCGTTGTTCATCCATACATAAGGACGAGGATCGAACTCGATGCGCATCTTTTTTCCGTCGCAGGACGGAAAAAAGGCGATAGGATAGGATTCGTTTGCGCAGCAAACGCAACGGGCGAAGCCCGTTGATTCTCGTCCGGGTCACCACGTCGTCGCAAGCTGCATATCGCTTGCGGCGATTTTTTTTGCAAATCGCCGTTGCGCTCATTCCGCTGCTCCTCCTTTCCGCAAAAGGTCACGCTCGGTTTTCCTGCTCGCTTGCAAGCGCGCTCCCGACGGAAAACCGTCGCTAACAACCTTTTGCGGCAGCGGGGCGGGCCGTTGTTCATCCATACATCAGGACGAGGATCGAACTCGATGCGCATCTTTTTTCCGTTAAGACGGAAAAGCCGAATAATCATCGAGATCTGTCGTTTTCGTTCTTTTCTCCATTTTTTTGTGTTTTGCTATTGCAATATTTGTAAAATAGAGCTATAATTGCAGATGGAGACCAATAACAGAAAAGGAGAATATACCATGAAACGTTTATCTAAAATCCTTGCGGTGCTTCTCGCCGTGCTTATGGCGGGTTCGCTTCTTTTCGTTCCGGCTATCGCGGAAGACGACCCCTATGCTTCCCTGAAGGAAGGCATCGGCTATGTCGCCATCGGCGACAGCTTCACCCGCGGCTACGGCGCGGGCGACAACTGGCAGGACCAGATCTATGAGAATGAATATCCCGGCGAAAGAGATAATTGCCGCAACGTGGACGGTTCTTACCCGAACCGGGTCGCGGAGCATTTCGGCCTCTACGCGCCGGACGATATCCGCGATATGGACGCCAAGCTGTGGCCCCTGGCGCACGACGCTGTTTCCACCGCCTATATGCTTGACCTGCTGGGCATCGACGACGGCTTCCGCGACGACGAGTTTACCTATAACGACGGCTCCATGAAAAGACGTTACGCGGCGGACCTGACGTATTTCGGCGACCCGCAGAGCTTAACGCTTGACGGAACGGCCGCCTACGGCCAGACCGGCGAGATCATGAGCGTCCGCGATATGCTCAAGAACGCCAGCCTGATCACCATCGGCGTCGGTCAGACGGACGTGATCTACAAGACGCAGATCTTCGGCCTGAACACCATGGACCTGAGCGACACCGCCAAGATCCCCGAGGGCGTGGCCCATATCCTTGAGCTGTTCAACCAGTACTTCGATTACTGGAAGGGCGCCTATCCGCTGCTGCTTGACTTTATCAAGGAAAACAACCCCGACGCCAAGGTCGTTCTTGTGGGTACCCTGAACCCCATCAAGGACGCGACCGCCACAGACGATATCGCCATCCCGATCGGCAACCTGATCAACTTCATGATGGATTCGATCAACGGCTATACGCAGGCCTGCGCTTTGAAGTACGGCTATACGTACGTGGATATCTCCGACGTGGAGACACCCGCCGCTGCCACGACCATGTCCATCGGCCATATCCTTTCCATCAGCGATCCCATCGAGTACGCGCTGATCGCCCATCCCACCCAGAAGGGTTATCAGCAGATCGCGGAAAAAATCATCGCCGCCGTTGAAAAGGATCTGAAACAGGATTCCGTCACCGGAAAGATCAAAGCCTTCTTCGTCACGCTCATCGAGTGGTTCAAGTCGCTGTTCGCGAAGATCACCGGCATGTTCAGCAGCATCGGCGGATAAGTCCTTTGTAAAGAACGATCAAAAAAGGCGTCTGACATTCAGTCAGGCGCCTTTTTCCTGCGGAAGCGACGATGCCCGGACGGAATCGGCCGCTTCGGCAAAACAGATGAGACAAAACGTTTTTACGGCGCTTCCTTATGTCGGCGGGCGGTCGCCGAAAAAGCCCGGCAGCAGTTCTTTGGGCGTTCCCGCGAATTCGGCCTGTGCCAGAAACTCGATGCCGCACTGGCAGCCCCAGGAGTAATAGATGACCGTCCGTCCCTGATACTCACACAGCTCCGCGTCGCTGTTGTTGATATTCAGCGCCCGGTCGACGCGTTCCCGTTCTTCCGCCGTCAATCGGGGATCGGCGATCTGACGGTCCTCGTCGCCGTACATCAGCACCGGGTTCAGCGGGCTGTATTCCCAATGAATCAGGTCCGCGCTGCGGGCGATGCAGTTGGCGTAACAGGGGCCGGGATACGCCTCCAGATACAGCACGTAGTAATAAGGATCGTCCGGCAGCGTATAGATGGCCGGGCCGCCCGCGTAGCGGTCTTTCTGAAACACGTATTGCTCCGGCAGCAGCGTCCAGCGGGCCAGATCCTCCGATACGGCGAAGCGGAAGGTGAACGGTACGCCCTCGTCCGATTCCAGCAGCATCACGTACCGCCCGTCCTTTTTGCACAGGCAGGTGTTGAAGATCCGCATCTCCGGGAAGGTCACGTCCGTTTCGTCCCAATGCTCAAGATCGGCGGACCGGAACACCGTCACCGTATCGCCGCCCCACGTGCCCTTGACGCCCGTCACGGCGACGAAGTCTTTTTCCGCGAAGGCGCTGCCCAAATGATGACCGTACCCGAACGGCGTGCTTTCGGCGTCGGTCCGCACGTCCACAAAGTGAAAAAAGGAGCGCTCATGCGGGTTGGCGGGGTTCTGGCTGCGGGGGCGCACCGATTCAAAGCGATACAGCGTATCGCGATAGACGAGGGGAGTGGTCTCCACCATGTCGCAGCGGATCGTGCCCAGCTTGCGGATCAGCGGTTTTTTCGGTGCGCGGTAGCCGTAAAACGGATTTTGCCGGATATCCTGCATCTGTCTGTCTCCTTTGAGCTATGGTCTTTTGATAATATGATTATATCATGCAGAGAAAGAATTGCAACAAAAACCGTCTTGTCAACCAAATGAATATGCGGTATAATTGTCTTGACAAAGAAAGAAGGGGAGAACGAAAATGAACGAAATGATCGTCAAACGCAACGCGCTGCTGGCGCAGAAGGTGATCAAGGGGCTGGAGAGCCGCAACATGACGGCGTACTACGCCGAAACGAAGGAGGAAGCGCTGCAAAAAGCGCTGGAGCTGATCCCGGCGGGCAGCAGCGTGACCATGGGCGGCGCCATGAGCGCCGTGGAGATCGGTCTGGTGGACGCGGTGAAGGCCGGCGATTATACCTTTATTGACCGTGGCGCTTATGAGGACAAACGCGCCGCCATGCTGGACGCCTACGACGCGGACTGGTTCCTCGCCAGCGCCAACGCCATGACGGACGACGGGATCCTCGTCAACATCGACGGCAACGCCAACCGGGTCTCCGCTATCGCCAACGGCCCCAAACACGTGCTGTTCATCATCGGCATGAACAAGGTCTGCCCCGATCTGGATGCTGCCATGAAGCGCGCCCGCAACGTGGCCGCGCCCGTCAACGCCCAGCGGTTCGGGCTGAATACTCCCTGCGCCAAAACGGGCAAGTGCATGGACTGCAAATCGCCGGACACCATCTGCTGCCAGTTCCTGATCACCCGGTTTTCCCGGCACGCGGGCCGCATCAGCGTGATCCTTGTCAATGACGATCTGGGCTTTTGATCAACTTTTTCTCTCAAAACTCAAAACTGTATTTCGCGGCATAACGAAAAAGATCCCCGTGCGATCGGGGATCTTTTTATATCGTCACATATAAAAGCGGTTTACGGCAGCAGGGCCAGCAGATCGTTGACGTCCGCCGTGGCCAGACACACGCAGGTGTCGGAGGCGCCGTAGTAGATCTTCACTTCTCCGTCGTCCTCCAGCAGCATGCCGCAGGGAAAGATCACGTTCTGGCGGAAGCCCTCGTCCGTCTCCACGGGACGGTCCGGCGCGATCAGCGGCTCTTTGTAAACCGACAGCACCTTCGCGGGGTTTTCCGGATCCAACAGCATCAGCCCGGCGGTATAGCGCTTTTTCCACGTCTTTTCCCAGCCGTTCTTGCCCCGGTCTTCCTCCCTGTCCACCGCGTGGAACAGCGTCAGCCAGCCCCTTTCCGTCCTGATGGGGGAGGCGGTGGGGCCGATCTTGTCGTTGGCGAAGGGCACGTCCTCCACGGCCAGCACCAGTTCGCTGCGGCCCCAGTACACCAGATCCGGCGAACGGGACAGCCAGATGTCAAAGCGGTCCCTGCCCCGGCTGTACACCGGCATGGGGCGTTCCAGGCGCACGTATTCGCCGCCGATCTTTTCCGGGAACAGCACCATGTTGCGGTTCTCCGGTACGCTGGCGCTGATGATTTGGTAAGAACGCAGGTCTTCGGACAGCTCCGCGATGCACCCGCGGATGCCGTGGCGCGTATCCATGGCAAGGCATAGATACAGCTTATCCTCGATCTGAATGACGCGGGGATCGTACAGCCGCTTCATCTCCGGGTCCTTGTCCGGGTCGTTGCTGTCCATCAGGGGCACGGGATCGAAGCGCCAGCCGTCGACGCCGTTTTTGCTGCGGGCCACGCCAACGCTGGTGCCTGCGAAGCGCTTGTTCTCATTTTCATACGCGGCCCTGTTCGTGCCGTAGTCGTTGCGGAAGATCATCACGTATTCGCCCCGGTATTTGATCACGCCGGCGTTGAATACGAGGCTGCAGGGATAGGGCAGATCGGAGGGCACCATGATGGGCGCCTCCCGCTTTTTGATGCAGGGATGGGACAATAATACGGGCGTTACGGCTGACATATCTATACCTCCGTTCGGTACTTTCTTCGATGGTCGGATACAGCGCTTACGGTTTACGCTTCCGCCGGGATCACTTCGGCGGGCGTATCTTCTTTCCGCTTTGCGGGGATCAGCGCGCAGGCGGCGATCCAGCAAAGCGCCTT
This sequence comes from Clostridia bacterium, assembly GCA_017428085.1. Lineage (GTDB taxonomy): Bacteria > Bacillota > Clostridia > Oscillospirales > Acutalibacteraceae > RUG806. The sequence goes on from JAFRRP010000063.1 coordinate 19,585, forward strand.
CAGCGCGTACAGGCACAGCGCCCACACCGGGATCTCAAGCTCTGCCTCTTCCCGGATCAGCTCGATGCCGTTGCCTGAGACAGGGACCAGCGCCTCAAAAGCGATAGCGCCGGCCTTTTTCGCGCCGGTCAGACAGTCCTCGTTCGGCGCCTGCTGCGGGGGATATTCCCGTCCGTCCAGTATCACGACGTTTTTCTGCTCGTCGTAGTAAAATTCTCCGGTGTAGTCCTCCGGTACCGTCTCGGCGACGTAGGAGAATGACTCCGTGTACGGGGCGCAGAAGAGCCGCCCCTCCAGCCCCGTTCCGAAGATGAACAGCGCGATGGCCAGCGGAACCGCCGCCAGGCCGACGACTATTTTGAATTTGATGACACGCAACAGGAGCCCCAGCGCGCATTCGCCCGCTATCACGCAGGCGAGGCACAGCGCGAGAAAGGCGACCGCCTTGCCGGGCAGCGCGGGGAAGGGGATCTGGTGTACCGCCGATGCGGCGAATACCGCCGCGAAGAACACCGCGTAGAGCAACAGCGGGTACAACAGGATGGCCGCCGTGTGCTTTTTCGCGTTTTTGCCCCAGCGGTGATACAGGAACAGCGCTCCCGCGGCGCTGGCGAGCATGGCGTACAGCACGCCGACGGCAAGGATCCTGTCATAGATCATCGCCGGGGCGGTGTCAAGGAACGCTTCCAGCTGTTCGGCTTTTTCCGGGTCCGCGCTGAGGATCTCGATCCCGTAGGCCATCTGTGCGTACACGCGGTCGTCGTACAGCAGCGCCGCGCTGAAATCCTCCGTCAGGTCCGCTTCCGCGAACTTCCGGTAGTCGTCGGCCAGTCTGCCTATGGCGGAAACCGTCATCGCGGACATCGCGATCAGCAGCGCCAGCCCGCCGCACAGCAGTATCAGCCCGACGGCTTTGCGGGCTTTTTCGTTTTTTGTCGGCTGCATGGTTTCTCCTCCTCATGCGTTTTGTCCGGGAATCGGATTTTCGTTGCTTCCATCGTACCACAGACGGCGGCCTAATTCAATAAAAACCGCGGAAAAAACGCGATTTTTGCCGTGCGGGAATAAGAGGTCCGGTCGGTTTTTCGCAACGCTTTCCCGCTTTTTGCGGTATATCAAAAAAAATCTTTTTAAAGGTTGAATTATTTAAAAATATTTGTTATGATGATAAAAACTGAAAACGTATGATTGGAGAGTATCATTATGGCACTGAAAGTCGGCATCATCGGCTGCGGCGGCATCAGCAACAGCCACATGCACGGTTACCTGCAGTTGGGGGACGCGGTGGAGATCGTCGCCTGCTGCGATATCAATTTTGAAAAGGCGAAGGAATACGCCGGGCGGTACGGTATCCCGCATTACTATCCCGACTGTTATTCCATGCTGAAAGACCAACAGCTGGATATGGTCAGCGTGACCACCTGGAACAGCGCCCACGCGGAGTGCACCATCGCCGCGCTGAACGCCGGCTGCCACGTGATCTGCGAAAAGCCCATGGCCATGAACGCCAAAGAGGCGATGGCCATGAAGGAAGCGGCGGACAAAAACGGCAAGCTGCTGATGCTGGGCTTCGTGCGCCGCCACGGCAACGACGCCGCCTCGGCCGTCGATTTCGTCAAAAAGGGCTATCTGGGCGATATCTACTACGCAAAGGCCTCCTACCTGCGCCGCTGCGGGTTCCCCGGCGGCTGGTTCGGCGACAAATCCCGTTCCGGCGGCGGCCCGCTGATCGACCTGGGCGTACACGTCATCGACCTGGCCCGCTATATCATGGGCAACCCCAAGCCCGTCACCGTGTTCGGCGCGACCTTTGACAAGATCGGCGCGCGGGACCACATCAAGACCACCGGCTGGGTGTCGGAGACCGTGGTGGACAAGCCGATCTTTACCGTGGAGGACCTTGCCACCGCCATGATCCGTTTTGACAACGGCGCGGTGCTGTACGTGGAGGCCAGCTTCAACCTGAACCTGAAGAACCCCACGGGCGATATCGATATCTTCGGCGACAAGGCCGGCCTTTCGCTGGATCCCTTCGAGCTGCACACAGAATGCAACGACCGCATCGCGGATATCGTGATCCACGGCGACAACGGCTTCGACTTCCATCGGGATTTCGACCGCGAGATCAAAAACTTTGTGGACGCGGTCACCGGCAAGGCGGAGTGCATCGCCACCGCCGAGGACGGCGTGGAGCTGATGCGTATCCTGGACGCGGTGTATGAATCCGCCGCCACGGGCAAATCGGTGGACATCGTCAGATAATCGACAGTTATACGGGAATTGTCGTATGATTGACAGCTTCTTCACATTTGCCGCTTGCCATCGGCAGGGCAAAGGTGATAAAATGATCGCGTTGCAGAAAAAACACGCAAACGGGTGAGGGATAATGGGAAAGGAAACGATCGACAAGAAGGACCGGAAGTATCTGGACAAGATCCGCCACGAGGTACATATGTCCGGCGAGCTGCTGACGCTGCGCCAGTTGCTGGACCGCATGGAGGTCTACAAAGACCGCCCCTGTATCGTGGAAAAGGAAAAGGGCGCGGTGGTGACGCACACGGTACGGGACTTCCGCGAAGACGTGTACGCTCTCGGCACCATGCTGCTGGAAATGGGCCTGAAGGGCAAGCATATCGGTATTTTGAGCGAAAACTCCTACCGGTGGGTGGTCACGTTCTTCGCCGTCACCTGCGGCGTTGGCGTGGTGGTGCCCGTGGATAAGGAGCTGAAGGACGACGATATCAGCTTCCTGTTCACCAAGGCGGATACGGACGCGTTGTTCTTCAGCAAAATGTATAAGAAAACAGCCGCCTTCCACCGCACCAGGGACGAAAACTGCAAGACCTTCGTGTGCATGAACAAAAAGCTTGACGACGGTGAAACGCTGTTCATCGACGACCTGATCGCCCAGGGCAGGGAGCGCATCAAAAACGGCGATACCCGCTATGCCGACGCCGTGGTGGAAAAGGAAGACCTGGCTGCCATCGTGTTCACCTCCGGCACCACCGGCGTCAACAAGGGCGTCATGCTGTCCCACGGCAACTTTGCCCAGAACGCGGACGGCGTGCTGGAATCCATCGCGCCGGAGTACAGCTCCATTTCGCTGTTGCCCATGAACCACGTCTATGAACTGAGCTGCGATATCTTTACGGCGCTGTACATGAACGCGGTCATCTATATCAACGATTCCATCAAGAATTTCATGAACAACGTGCAGGAGTTCAAGCCGGACGCCTTCGCCATCGTGCCGCTGGTCATCGACACCATCTACAACACCATCTGGCGCACGGCGGAGCAGACGGGCAAGGCGGAGGTGCTGAAAAAGGCCATGAAGCTGTCCAACTTCATGCTGGATAAGCTGCACATCGACCTGCGCCCCGTGCTGTTCAAGAACATCAGCGAAAAATTCGGCGGCAAATTCCCCACCATGTCCTGCGGCGGCGCGCCCACCCGGGTGGAGTACGTCAAGTGCCTGTGCGACCTGGGCTTCAAGATCTACAACGGCTACGGCCTGACGGAATCCTCGCCCACGGTCACGCTGAACCTGGACTGCCGCAATAAGCCGGACTGCGCCGGCAAGGCGTTCCCCAAGGCGCAGTTCAAGATCCACGACCCGGATGAGAACGGCGTGGGCGAGATCTGGATCAGGGGCGAGAACGTCACCAGGGGCTACTACAAGGACGAGGAAGCCACCGCAGCCTCCTTTGAGGACGGCTGGTTCAAGACGGGCGACTACGGCCGCACGGACGAGGAGGGCCTGCTGTATATCGCGGGCCGCAAAAAGAACCTTATCATTCTGGACAACGGCAAGAACGTCTATCCCGAAGAGGTGGAGAGCTTCTTTATGGAGCACATCGACTATATTCAGGACGTGGTGGTGTTCGAGGGCGAAAAGGAGATCAACGGCCGCCCGCAGAAGATCATTGTGGGCGCGGTGCATACCAACCCGGACAACCTGCCCGGCAAAACGGAGGATGAGATCATCGATATGATGCGGGAGGATATCGGCAGGGTGAATAAGCTGCTGCCTGGCTACAAGCGCCTGCAGGACCTGTACCTGACCACGCAGGAATTCGAGATCAATTCCACCCGTAAGGTCATCAGACAGAAGGTCATCGACCGCTATTACGAGTCGATCAAATAAAGCAATCGGGAGGATAAAACCATGCTTGACAAATTGAGGAGCATCATCTGCAAATTCGTGGACATCGCGCCGGAGGATATCACGCTGGATACCAACATCAGGCACGACCTGGGCCTCAACTCGCTGGAGCTGATCAATCTGGCGGTGGAGATCGAGGAGGAGTTCGAGGTGGAGATCCCGGACCGCGAGGCCATGGATCTGGAGACTGTCGCCGACGCCATCCGCATCATCGAGGAATACAGCGATCAGTGATACTTCGCCGGAGGGCGTTGCGCCGCGGCAAAGCAAAATCCCCGCGAATCCCGAACGGGTCCCGCGGGGATGTTTTTTTATGAATCATCACGGATCTTTATAAAAAAAGAAAAGATTTCGGTCAAGCCTTTTGAAAAAAGGCTTGCAGATGCCACCGGCGGCGCCTTCGGTCGTTCGCCCCGGCGAACGAAATCTCTACGCTTCATAAGCGCAGGAGATTTTTAAGGAACCCTCGCCGGGGTCAAACGCCCGAAGCGCCGCCGGTGGCGGAGGAATCGAGGGCGGTTTGGTGAGCAAATACGAGCGATGCAAAGCGCTCCAAGCGAAGCAGCGCGACGATATTTGCGAGGGATTTCCTTAAATGCGAAGCACTTTCTTTGCACATGTTTCCGTGGAAAGCGTTTATATGTTATGTTGAAATTTATTCTTATCGTTCCGCGCTGATTCTGTCGATGACCGCCTCGATCTCCTCCCAAGTATGCACGCGGATCATGCCGTTGGCTTCGGCGTCGTACGCCCTGTTGTGCGGCGCGGTCATCAGAAGCTTGACGTAGTCGCCGCCCACTAAATTGTGTACGCCGTCGTCGATCAGCACGTCACCTTTGATGCGCTGCTTCTTCCCGGCGATGATCACCTGGTCCCAAATCAGGAAGGGGAAGTGCTTGAACAGGAACCCGCCGATCTTTTCCGGCACGGATTCAAAGGGAGTGGCCGTTACGATCAGCACCTCGTGGCCCGCCTCCATGAACCTCCGCAGCGCCTCCGCCGCGCCGGGCACGGGCAAGACGGTGTCCCAGAAGCCGGGCCGCATGGGCACGGCGTAGACCTGTTCCCACGTCAGCCCCGGAAACGCCTTGGATACGTTCCAGTCCGTGACGTCCTCATAGGCGACGTTATACCCGTAGGTCTCGTTGGCGCCTGCCACCCACGCCTGCAGCAGCTGTTCGATGGTATCGTCCATATCCACCAGAATGGTCATGGTGTTCCTCCCCCGCGGTTTCGTTGATATTTATTATAGCACGGATGGAAGCGAAAGGGAAGTAAAAAATCGGCAGCCGCTTGCGCGACTGCCGATCTTTGGCAGAGGAATAGGGATTCGAACCCCAACAGGCAGAGTCAGAGTCTGCAGTGCTAACCGTTACACTATTCCTCTATACATATTCACTCGGAACGCTATACATTATAGCCAGCGGCAAACCGTTTGTCAAGCGGTTTTGTAAAAAAACTGATTAAGATCCCAAAATTTTTTCATTCTGTTGACAAATGCCGCTTTCTTCGATAAAATAAATGTATATAAAAAAGGAGGTATTCCTTATGGCATGTTTTACCGTTCCCGCGGTGGAGGCCGTCGTTGTGGCCGTCGCCGCCAAGATTATTGAGAAAAAAGAAAAAGACCCCGTGACGGTCAATCTGCCCACACAGGGCGGCCACACCGAAACGGTGCAGAAAACGCCGTTTTCCCGCAAGCTGAAGTGGCTTTCGTGGCTGCAGCTGGGCGGCTGCGTGCTGCTGGCGTTCGAGCATATCTGGCACGGCGAGATCGTCCCGTGGTTCCCGTTCCTGGCGGCCATGTCCAACCCGGCGGACGCCGCGGAGATGTTCCACGAGATGGCCACCGTCGGCGTGACCATGGCGATCCTCACCACAGTCGTGTGGGTCGGGATGCTGATTGTGTCCTCGCTGATCGAAAAGCGGGCGATCAGAAACGCTGCCGCCGCCGCGCAGGAGTAAGGAGGCGACCGGTATGACGCTTCTCATCACCGTTTTTGCCGCCGTCATCTGCACCGCGATCTGGTATAAGAACGCGGGCAAGAGCGAGATGAACCTCGGCATTCTGTGCTGGATGTTCTGGGGCGCCTCCGCCATGTGGCTGGTGGACGCGCTCTTTGAGTACGCGGAGCTGAAAGCGGAGTATTTCGCCCCCGCCGCGGAGAATATGCTGAACGACACGTTCCTGGGCCTGTCCGTTGTGGCGCTGGGCCTTGTGATCTGGATCGTATCCGTGCTCATCAAGGACCCCAAGGGCGTCGTCAGGGCGAAGCTGCTGAAGAAAAAAGACGTTCCCGTCAAAGAGGACGCGGTGAAAGCCGAATAATTGACTTTGCCGTGCCGCCCGAAGCGGCGACGCGCAAACTGTGAACCGACCGGGCTGCTGGTACCGCAATAGCCCGGTTTGATTTTTTGGATCACGCAAATTGCATTTATGGAATTAAACGAGTTTTTCCGGCAGAACAGGAAGGTTGCCGTCGCCTTTTCCGGCGGCGCGGATTCCGCGTATCTGCTGTACGCGGCGAAGCAAAACGGCGCGAACGTGACCGCCTATACCGTCAAAACAGCGTTCCAGCCCGCCTTTGAACTGGCGGACGCGAAGCGGCTGGCGGCGGAACTGGACGTGCCCCTGCGGGTGCTGGAGTTGGATATCCTGTCCGATCCCGCGGTCGTTGCCAATCCCGCGGATCGCTGCTATCACTGCAAGCGCCGCGTTTTCACCGCCATCACAAAGGCGGCGTGGCATGACGGCTATGAACTGCTGCTGGACGGCACCAACGCCAGCGACGACGCGGGCGACCGCCCCGGCATGCGGGCGCTGAAAGAGCTGTCCGTCCGTTCGCCCCTGCGGGAGTGCGGGTTGACGAAGCCGGAGATCCGCGCGCTGTCCAAAGCGGCGGGGCTGTTCACATGGGACAAGCCCGCCTACGCCTGCCTTGCCACACGTATCGCGGCGGGGGAGCCGATCACCGCGGAAAAGCTGGCGCGCACGGAACAGGCGGAAAACTACCTGTTCTCGCGGGGGTTCTCCGACTTCCGGGTGCGTTCCCGGAATGAAACGGCGGTCATCCAATTAAGGGAAGAACAGTTCCCGTTATTTGCACAGCATAGAAAAGAGATCGCCGCCGAGCTGCGGCAGTGGTACGGGGAAGTGCTCCTTGATACAGAGGGAAGAGTATGAACGACCGAGACGTAAAAGAAATGCTGCAGGCGGTGCGCGACGGCGCGATCACGCCGGAGGACGCGCTGCTGCGGCTGAAAACGGCGCCCTTTACCGATCTGGGCTTCGCCAAGGTGGACCTGCACCGCAAGCTGCGCCAGGGCGCGGCGGAGGTGGTCTACGGCGCGGGCAAAACGCCGGAACAGATCATCGCCATCCTGCGGGAGCTGCGCGCCAACGGGCAGGAAAACGTGTTGGTGACGCGACTGGACGCGGAAAGCGCGGAAGCCGTCTGCCGGGAAGTGGGATTGACCTATCACCCGGACGCGCGGATCGCAGTCATGGGCAATGCGCCCGCCCCGGACGGGCTGGGAAAGATCGTGGTCGCCACCGGCGGCACCAGCGATATCCCGGTGGCGGAGGAGGCGGCGCTGACCGCGGAATTCCTCGGCAACGAGGTAGTACGGCTGTACGACGTGGGCGTGGCGGGGCTGCACCGGCTGCTGTCCCACACGCGGGAGATCATGTCCGCCTCCGTCGTCATTGCCGTGGCGGGTATGGAGGGCGCTTTGGCCAGCGTGGTCGGCGGCCTTGCCGACTGCCCGGTCATCGCGGTGCCCACAAGCGTTGGCTACGGCGCGTCCTTCGGCGGTATTTCAGCTCTGCTGGCAATGCTCAACTCCTGCGCAGGCGGCGTGACCGTGGTGAATATCGACAACGGCTTCGGCGCGGGCTTCGCGGCCAGCCGTATCAACCATATGGAGGCGAAACGATGAAAACGCTGTATCTGGACTGTTCCATGGGCGCGGCGGGGGATATGCTGGCCTCTGCCCTGCTGGAGCTGCTGCCCGATCCCGACGGCTTTGTGAAAAAGCTGAACGGGCTGGGCATTCCCGGCGTGACCTATACGAAAGAAACAGCCGTCAGGTGCGGCATCAAAGGAACGCACCTGACCGTGACGGTGAACGGCGAAGAGGAGAGCGCGTTTTTTGAGTCGCTCCACGCCCGCCATCACGGCCATGACCACGACCACGGACACGGCGAACACAGCCATCCCCACAGCGGGATGCATGAGATAGAGCATATCGCGGAGGACCTGCCGACGTCCGACGCGGTGAAAAAAGAGATCCTGGCGGTATACGGATTGATCGCGCAGGCGGAAAGCGCGGTCCACGGGGAACCGGTGGAGCAGATCCACTTCCACGAGGTGGGCGCCATGGACGCGGTGGCTGATATCGCCGCCGTGTGCCTGCTGCTGGCGGAGCTGGCCCCGGAACGGGTGATCGCCTCGCCCGTCAACGTGGGCGGCGGCACGGTGAAGTGCGCCCACGGCATCCTGCCCGTTCCGGCCCCGGCCACGGCGGAGCTGCTGCGGGGCGTTCCCGCCTATTCCGGCAGCGTGAAAAGCGAGCTGTGTACGCCCACCGGGGCCGCGCTGCTGAAGCGCTTTGTCTCCTCCTTCGGCGATATGCCCGTCATGCGGGTGGGCGCCGTCGGTTACGGCATGGGCACGAAGGATTTTTCCGTCGCCAACTGTCTGCGGGCCATGCTGGGCGATACGGAGGAAGTAAAGCATACCCCACACGGGGCTTGCGTCTGCGGCGTGACGGAGCTTTGCTGCAATATCGACGATATGACGGCGGAGGACCTGTCCTTCGCCATGGAGCGCCTGTTTGAAGCGGGCGCGCGGGAGGTGTTCACCGCCCCCGTCACCATGAAAAAAAGCCGTGCGGGGCAGCTGCTGCACGTGATCTGCGACGAAGGAAACAAAGAGGCGATCATCCGCGCCGTGTTCCGCTACACCTCCACCATCGGAGTGCGGGAATACCCCGTGAAACGCTGCGTGCTGGACCGGGAGACCCGCGAGATCGAAACGCCCTACGGCGTCGTCCGGGAAAAGGCGGTCAGCGGCTGCGGCGTGTCCCGCGCCAAATACGAATACGAGGACCTTTCCCGCATCGCCGCGGAACAGGGGCTTACCCTCGATGAGGTCCGCGATCTCGCGGATCGGGCGAAACGGACCTGAACGGCGATTTGATGCGGCGTCGTTACCGGACGCCGTTTTTTTTTGCGATATCGTCCCGTTTTCGGCGAAAAGTCGGATGATCCGAAAAAAAGGCTTGATAAATCGGTTTTTGTCGGTTATTATATAAGATATAATAGAAAAGATGTGTCAGGGAGAGAAAATGATGAAAAAGCTGACAACAGCCGTGGTTCCGCTGCTGATCGTGTCGATCCTGCTGTCCTTTGCGGGATGCCTGAAATATACAGGCAACATTCTGGAGGTGACGAAGCCCGGGACGGAGTTCCCGGCCTTTACCACGGTACAGACGCCCGCGGAGACCACGCTGCCTTACGTCGATCCCGCCGCCACTACCTTGCCCGGCGTGGACGCCGCCACCACCAACCCTGCCGAGCCCGTCGCCACGACGGCGCCCGCCCCCTCCGGCGCGGACCCCTCCACGTGGACGGTGCAGCAGATCGTGGATTACGTCAACAACTCCGTCAACCAGACGCGCGCCTATACCGGCAATCTGAACGTCCACCACACGGAGACCATCGAGGCCGTGCTGACGAAGGCCCCCGGCGGTGCGCTGGTACAGTCCATCGCCAACCCCATCATTGAAGGCGCCATCAAGCCTACCGACGAAACGCTGACCTTTGCCAACGGTCAGGCGGTGGATACGGAAGGCGATACCGTGCCCATCCTGCTGCCGAAGAAAGCCGCCTTCTCCCTGAACGCCAACGGCGTCGCCTCCGCCACGGCCCGCGCCGAGGGCACGGATACCGTCATCGAGATCGCGCTTGTCAGGGAAGTCGGTACGCTGGATACGCCGCCCCAGTACAACTCCACCGCCATCGGCTACATGAACGCCGGCATGGTGGACCTCAGCGCCGTCACGTTGACCGCCTGCGACATCACCTATTCCGGTTCCACGATGAAGCTGCGCATCAACCAGTCCGGCTACGTGGTCACCGTGGATTATTACGTTCCCTTTGTGGTAGAGGCCGCCGGCAAGGCCATGTTTATCTCCGCCGAGGTCACCTGTGAGGGTTCCGATTCCGAAAGCTGGGTGCTGAACTGGTAAATCACACGGCAGAATGGATAAGCGTCCGCCGCCTTCGGGCAGCGGGCGTTTTTTTCCTTTATTCACCGTTTTGATCGGGGTCATCAAAAACTGTGATAAAATAATTTAACACTTTTAAGCGCTAAAGTATTGACAAACTTGTCGGAATGGTGTATCATACACCCAATTTCCACCGGGAGGTCATACCATGGCTGTCAAGATCATTTTACTTTGCGTGTTTTTTGCCGTCACCGTGGGCGTCGGCTTTTACTGCCGCCGCCATTCCACGGACGTCAACGGCTTCGTGCTGGGCGGCCGCAGCGTGGGCCCGTGGCTCACGGCCTTCGCCTACGGCACGTCGTACTTCTCCGCCGTTATCTTCGTGGGGTACGCGGGCCAGTTCGGCTGGAAATTCGGCGTGGCCTCCACCTGGATCGGCCTTGGCAACGCGTTCATCGGCTCGCTGCTGGCGTGGGTGCTGCTGGGCAGGCGGACCCGCATCATGACGCAGCATCTGGGTTCCGCCACCATGCCCCAGTTCTTTGAGAAGCGCTTCGGCAGTAAAACGCTGAAGCTGCTGTCCTCGCTGATCATTTTCGTATTCCTGATCCCCTATACCGCGTCGCTGTACAACGGCCTGTCCCGTCTGTTCGGCATGGCCTTCGACGTGGATTACACCGTGTGCATCGTCGTCATGGCGATCCTGACCGCCGTCTACGTCATCGCGGGCGGCTACATGGCCACCGCCGTCAACGACTTCATTCAGGGCGTCGTCATGCTGGTGGGCATCGTGGCGATCATCGCGGCGGTGCTGAAGATCAACGGCGGCTTCATGGGCTCGCTGGAGGCGCTTTCCTTTGTAAAGGACGAGACGGTCTCCTCCCAGAACGGCGTGTTCGCCTCCTTCTTCGGTCCCGATCCCTTCGGCCTGCTGTGCGTGGTGATCCTGACCTCTCTCGGCACGTGGGGCCTGCCGCAGATGGTGCAGAAGTTCTACGCCATCAAAAGCGAAAAGGACATCCACAAGGGCACCGTGATCTCTACCGTGTTCGCGGTCATCGTGGCGGGCGGCTGCTATTTCCTCGGCGGCTTCGGCAGGCTGTTCATGGACGACGCGACCGGCAAATTCGACGCGATCATTCCGGAAATGCTCTCCAACCTGTCCCCGGTGCTGATCGGCATCACGCTGATCCTTGTTCTTTCCGCCTCCATGTCCACGCTGTCATCTTTGGTGTTGACCTCTTCCTCCACGCTGACGCTTGATTTCATCGATCCCGTAATGATGAAAAAGAGCGACGAGAAGCGCAATCTTATCATCATCCGCTGCTTCGTCGCTGTGTTCATCGTGATCTCCGCGATCATCGCCGTGGTGCAGTATAAAAAGAACGTTACCTTTATCGCGCAGTTGATGGGCCTGTCCTGGGGCGCTCTGGCCGGCGCGTTCCTGGCGCCGTTCCTGTACAGCCTGTACTGGAAACGCGTCACCAAGCCCGCGTGCGTCGTCAGCTTTATCTGGGGCGTCGGCATCATGCTGGCCAACATGATCTTCAAGGCGCAGTTCCCGGCGGTGCTGCAAAGTCCGGTCAACTGCGGCGCGTTCGCCATGCTGGGCGGCCTTGTCATCGTGCCCATCGTCAGCCTGCTGACCAAGAAGCCGTCGGAGGAAGCGATGACGAAGGTGTTCTCCTGCTACGAGAATACCGTCACCGTTCGCGTGACGCAGGTGCTGGAGGAGGATTGATCGGCTTTGCCGATCGATCCCGGTCGTAAGTCGTGAGTCGAAAGTCGTAAGAAAAAGCCCATCCGATGCGGAAACTGATCCGTCCGGATGGGCTTTCTTATCGTCTGTTTTACCTCGCAAACATAGTCGCGCTGCTCGTTTGGAGCACTTCGCATCGCTCGTTGTTTGCGCACGTCAGCGCTGCGCCTTCATCTGTCACCGACAGCGGCGCACCGCTTCCGCTACCTGTTTGCCTCCAGCTCCCGCAGCAGTACGGGCAGGGCGGCTTCAAAATCCACCCCGTACCAGTTATGTTCGGGGTTTTTGACTGTCTCTTTGATGGCGGCCACGGTGAAGTTCGCGGCGGCCTTCAGTGCGTTTGGCAGTGTCAGCCCGCGCATCAGCGCGCCCAGGCACGCGCTGGAGAATACGTCGCCCGTGCCGTGGAAGCTTTGGGGGATCTTTTCCGTAAAATAGGTGAAATACGCCTTCGTGCGGGAATCATAGGCCGCCACGCCGATCTCGCCGGGGGTGAAGCTGACGCCCGTCAGTACGGCGGTCTTCGCGCCCAGCTCCGTCAGCTCCTTCAGCACCGCTTTGATATCGTCCTCGGAATAGCCGCCGGAAAGGAACGGCCGGTGCAGCATAAAGCACGCTTCGGACAGGTTGGGGATGATGATATCCGCCACGGCGCACAGCCGCGCCATTCTGTCGGCAAATTCCGGCGTAAAGCCCGTGTACATCCTGCCGTTGTCCGCCATCACCGGGTCCACGAAGATCAGCCCGTCCTTCGGCCGGAATTCGCTGAAAAACCGTTCCATCAGCGCGATCTGCCGTTCGGAGCCCAGATACCCCGTGTAGATGGCGTCAAAGCCGATGTTCTGCGCCTTCCAACTCTCCATGATCGGCGCGATCTCGTCCGTCAGGTCCCGGAAGGTGAACTGCGGAAACGCGGTGTGGGCGGAAAGCACCGCCGTGGGGATCACCGCCGTCTCCACCCCGCAGGCGGAGATCACCGGCAGCGCCACTGTCAGCGAGCATTTTCCCACGCAGGAGATATCCTGCACCGTCACGATCCGCTTCATCTGTCCCGTCCTTTTTTCCGTCGTTCGTTTTTCCTATTGTATAACCGTCCGGCGGATAAATCAAGCGGTTTTTTCGGAAAAGAGAGGCGGAAAGCGTAAAAATGTATATTTTTATGAATATTCGCGAAAAAAGTGAATAAAAAACGCGCGATATACTTGCCACGGTGAATATTATGTGATATATTTATTATTAAGAATACCTTTCGGGAGGCCGTTATGACAAGAAGCGAGGCGCGCGAGCAGGCGTTTATCCTGCTGTTTGAAAAGATCTTCAATCCGGAGCAGACGCTTGGGGATATGAAGGCGGTGGCGGAGGAGTGCGGCACCTTTGTGGTGGACGAGTTCGCGGAGCGGCTTGGGACCGCCGCCATCGACTACACCCCCGAAAGCGACAAGCTGATCGAAGCCAATCTGCGGGGCTGGAAGCTGGCGCGTCTGCCGAAGGTCACGCTGGCGATCCTGCGGCTGGCCATCGCGGAGATCATGCTGTTTGACGATATCCCGGATTCCGTCTCCGCCAACGAGGCGGTGGAGCTGGCCAAAAAATACGGCGGCGACGAGGCGCCGTCCTTCATCAACGGGCTGTTGGGCACCGTGATCCGCGGCAAAAAAGCGGAGCCTGCGGAATGATCGCGTTAGGCGTCGACACCAGCAACTACACCACCTCCGCGGCGCTGTACGACGGGAAAACCGGCGCGCTGTATGAAAAACGCCGCCTGCTGAAGGTAAAACCCGGCGAGCTGGGCCTGCGCCAGTCGGACGCGGTCTTCCAGCACACGCTGGCGCTGCCGGAGCTGCTGCAAGAGCTGTTCGCGGAAAGCGGTCTTTCGCCGGACGTTATCGGCGTATCCGTCGCCCCCCGGGACGAGGAGGGCTCCTACATGCCCTGCTTTATGGCGGGCAAGGGGACCGCGGAATCCATCGGCGCGGCGATGCGCCTTCCGGTGTCTTATTTCTCCCATCAGGCGGGACATATCGCAGCGGCGCTGTATTCGGCGGGCAAGCTCGATTGGCTGGACAGGGAATTCCTCGCGTTCCATGTGTCCGGCGGCACCACGGAGGCCGTGATCGTCGCGCCGGACAAGGACAAGATCATCAAAGCGGAGCGCGTGGCGGGATCGCTGGACCTGAAAGCGGGGCAGGCGATCGACCGGGTGGGCGTGATGCTCGGTCTGCCGTTCCCGGCGGGCCCCGCGCTGGACGCCCTCTCCCGCGAGAGCGACAAAGAATTTCATATCAAACCTTATCTTCGCAACGGCGACTGTTCCCTGTCCGGCATCCAGAACCAATGCGAACGGATGAAAGCGGCGGGGGAGCCGGACCGCGATATCGCGCGGTACTGTATCGAGGCAGTCTGCGCGGCGCTGCGCGGTATGACCTTGGAGCTGCGGGAGCGTTTTCCCGGTCTGCCGCTGCTGTATTCCGGCGGCGTCACGTCCAACTCCCTGATCCGGGAGCGTTTTACATCGGAATTCCAAGCGGTCTTCGCCGCCCCGGGTTTTTCATCCGACAACGCCGTGGGGATCGCGGTGCTTGCCTCCTGTAGCGCGGCTCAGTGAGCCGCACCGGCGAGAGCCGGTTTTAAAACAAACGACATATCACAATCAATTTTAACGATATTCGACGGAAAATCGGAATCGCATTGCGGGCGGCTCACTGAGCCGCGCTACGATCATAATTATGAGTTTACCAACCTTCTCGGTCTCCGAGATCAACAGTTACATCAAGCGGAAATTCGATACCGATATGGTGCTGCAAAGCGTGATCATATCGGGGGAGATATCCAATTTCAACAACCACTATAAAACGGGGCACCTTTATTTTTCCCTTAAGGACGATACCGCAGCCATCAAGGCGGTCATGTTCAACCGGCAGGCGGCGAAGCTGAGATTCGCGCCGGAAAACGGCATGAAGGTACTGGCCTTCGGGCGTGTGGCGGTGTTCGAGCGCGACGGCGTCTACCAGATCTATGTGGACGCGCTGGAACCGGACGGCGCGGGGGCGCTGGCGGCGGCGTTTGAACAGCTCAAAAAACGGCTTGCCGCGCAGGGGCTGTTCGACGAGGCGCATAAAAAGCCGATCCCGTTCTTTCCGAAAAAGATCGGCGTGATCACCTCGCCCACCGGGGCGGCGGTGCAGGACATCTTCAACGTCACCGGGCGGCGGTTCCCCATCGGGGATATCGTGTTCTGTCCCGTCACCGTACAGGGCCCGGCGGCCCCCGCAGAGATGATCGACGCGCTGGAACGGCTGCAGAAGCTCGGCGATATCGACGTCGTCATCATCGGGCGCGGCGGCGGCAGCATGGAGGACCTGTGGTGCTTCAACGACGAGCTGCTGGCGCGGGCGATCTACGCCTGCGCGATCCCCGTGATCTCGGCGGTGGGCCACGAAACGGATTTTACCATCTGCGATTTTGTCAGCGACCTGCGGGCTCCCACGCCATCCGCCGCGGCGGAGCTGGCGGTGCCGGACCTCAACGGCCTGCTGATGGAACTGGGCTCCCTTTGCGACCGGCTGTACGGCGCGTATGAAAGGAAGCTGACAAACGAGCGCAGACGGTTGGAGCTGATCCTCAGCGTCAGAGACTTCACCTCTCCCGGCCGATTCTTTGATAACGAAAAAAACGCCGCGGCGGCTTTGACGGCGCGGCTGATGAACGCGGCGGAACGGATCGTCGGCGCGGAGAAGCTGCGGCTGTCCAAAACCGTGGCGGCGCTGGATACCCTCAATCCCCTCAGCGTGCTGCTGCGCGGCTACGCGGTGGTGGGCGCGGACGGCGGGATCGTCAGCAGCGTAAACGATATCATGATCGGTCAGGAGATCGATATTACGATGGCGGACGGCGTGCTCAACTGCCGTGTGCTGGATAAGAAGGTAAACCATGGATAACAAAAACAAGACCTTGCCGGCGGAAACGGCCGGTGAAACGAAGATCACCTACGAGGAGGGCGTCAGCCGCCTGCAGGAGATCGTGAAGGCGCTGGAAAGCGGCGGCATGACGCTGGACGAATCCGTCAAGCTGTTCGAGGAAGGCGCGGCGCTGTCGAAGTACTGCTCCGGTGAGCTGGAAAAGGCGGAACGCAGGATCGTGCGGCTGGAAGAGGCGGAGCGTGCCGATGGATAAGCTGGAACAGTATATCCCGCTGATCGAACGGGAGATCGAAACATCCGTTCCCGCGTTGTCGGGGGAGCTGGCCATGGTACCGGAGATGCTGCGCTATTCGCTGGAAAGCGGCGGCAAGCGGGTGCGCCCGCTGTTGTGCCTGCTGTTCTGCGAAGCGGCGGGCGGCGACGTGAACAAGGCCCTGCCCTTCGCCGCGGCGGTGGAGTTCGTGCACACCTACTCGCTGATCCACGACGACCTGCCCTGTATGGACAACG
>JAFRRP010000064.1 GCA_017428085.1 Clostridia bacterium
CATCTCTTCGTACTGGTCCGTGGTCATCGTATACGTGTATTTTTGCGTGTTTTTACTCATATTTCCCTCCGAAAAAAAGGACACCGCGTTTTGATACGCACAATCCCCCAAACGGTCGGCTCTGCCGGCCGATGTGTTCCGTGCGGGACACCGCACTTTAACCTGCTTTTCCCTATGACGACCGTAAATATGGCAATAACCGGGAAAAGGCTTCGGTTTTTGATCTTTTTCACTGTGTCTGTACCTGCATTGATGCAGCGTCATTTTCCTTTTTTAACATATCTTGACCCGAGAACTTACGGGGGACATATTTCACCAGTTTTATCAGTCTGCATTCTGATTTTTGGCGATTCCACCCCCCTTGATTTCATTGGCTTCACGGGAACGCCTTTTCTCAAAATGGCCCCAAATTTCGATTTTTATTTCTTCGGCGGGTACTTTCTTGTCTGCGCAATAATCATCGCGCAAATCGCCAAACAGCGTTTTTTGCTGTCCCGGGAAGCTGCGCCTGTTTCTTTTCAGACGCAGCTCCCATCCCGGTTCATCCGGCTTTGAAATGAATTTGCGGATCGCTCCGACGAAAATGTCTCTGCCGATCTACACGGATTTCTGTGTCTTCAGTTCCTCCTGCGCGGCGGCGATTTTCGCTTTCTGCTCCTTGTGTTCCCTCATAGCGGTGCGCCTGCTCCATATACCAGTCGGCGGGAATCATTAAACTGATTGTATGTTACGATACTTGCTTTTTGCGAAGTCCGTTATGAAAATCCGCACCAAACAAATCCCCAAGGAAGGCTACCCACCGCCGTTTTTTGGGAATTTTTTCTTTTCAAAAATCAAGGCCAAAACCAGGCAATTCCGATTTTGACCCATGTTTTCCCCATACGGGAATTTTCACAGAAAATCAGCGGGGCTCTTCTGGATCCCGCCGGTCGACTTTGCATTTTCGATCAGTTATATCACTCTCCCGACAAATCCTGATTGTTTTATTCCACAATCATCCGTACCGAATCAGTGAAAGAGCCCTGCCGGAGCGGACGGACCGTTCCGGCAGGACCCTTGGGAAGAGAATAATAGGGAATGTTCAGAAATCAGGTTTTATTTTTTTCCGAACAGATGCGCAAAGAAGTAAATGATATTGTGGAAGAAAGCGGTAATCCTACCGATGAAACTGCTGTCATGAACTTCATTGCACCATTTGCATCTGTTGACCGAGACGACCGGGATCTCCTCCGTCTGCGTTTCGTGGCAGATGCTGCACTCGCGGGTCTTTTCGCCCTTTTCGGTTTCGGTGGCTTCCTTCGTTACGGTCCACTCGCCCCACTGATGGCCGGCGGCGGCGACCGTCTTCGGCGTGCGGCTGATTTCTTCGTCGCAGACGGCGCAGCAGATCACTTCTTCATAGCTGCCGGCCTCGGTGCAGGTTGCCGCAACGGCATTTTCTTTCACCGCTTCGGCGGGCGTGTGCGCCGCGTATTCGGTGTAATTCACCGTGTCGCGGGAGAGCTCGTCGCCGCAGACGTTGCAGTAAACCACGGAGTCATAGCTGCCGAGCGCTTTGCAGGTGGAGGGAGTATCGTTCTCCTTCACCGCGTCCTTCGGCGTGTGCGCCGCGTATTCGGTGTAGTTCACCGTCTCGCGGGAGATTTCGTCGCCGCAGACGTTGCAGTATACGACGGATTCATAGGAACCGAGCGCTTTGCAGGTGGAGGGAGTATCGTTCTCCTTCACCGCGTCCTTCGGCGTGTGCGCCGCGTATTCGGTGTAGTTCACCGTCTCGCGGGAGAGTTCATCGCCGCAGAGGTTGCAGTATACCACAGATTCATAGGAACCGAGCGCTTTGCAGGTGGAGGGGGTGTCGTTCTCCTTCACTGCCTCCGCCGGAGTGTGGTTGGTGTCGTCAATGTCACGAATCCAACTATCTGCTTCGATTTCAGTCTCGCCGGCAGCATCGGCAAAATAGGTTTCGCAGTCCGGGCAGTACCAGTAGGCGTCATTACCCGGGGTCTGACAGGTGGAAGCCACTTCCGGGAACGCCTGCATGTTTTCGTGTGTACAGGTCTCGGTGCCTGCGTGCTGTCTCAGGTATGCCTGCACCTCGGAAACCGGTATGTCATCCGCATAAGCTCCATCCCACAAGCGAGCCGTTGCACCGTCATCGCTGAGATAGAAGAAGCTGTTGCCGAAGTATTCTTCTACCCAGTCAGCCACATCGGGATCTTCCGCGATCTGGTCCGCAATAAAGGTTGCAAGGTCAAACCAATAATCGCCGTCGGCAAGGTCGTCGCTGTCAGCGGTCGGAAGCAGTGTGAAGCCTTCAAACACAGGAGGCTCTGTCGGCGTATCACTATCGCCGAGGTCCACCAAAGCGTAAACGGAGCAATGGCGCAGCATAAACAGGGCCTTGCCGTTCACGATCTTACTGGGGATCTCTTCGGTCGTGCCGTCGTCGTCAATGAAATATACGCAGGTGTTGTCGGGATCGAAATCATCCGGCACCGGCAGCTTTGCGAGAATGTTTCTGTTTTCTGCGGGCTGAACGTTTTCCGCGATCACGTCGGAGGAGATGATTTCCCCTTCGTCGTAAACGTTCTTTACCAGATCGAAGGAAAGATCGAACGCGGCGATCTTTTTCCCTGCAAACGCTTCGACCGGCGGGAGCTCTTCCTCGTCCAGCGGCGCGGCGTTGAACACGGGCTCAAGATCTTCCGCTGTCACATCGTCGGGCAGGTTTTCGGGGATCGCAAAATCGTTCATCCCGAACACCACTGTCGGCGCAGCGGGATCTTCCTCGTACCCTTCTGCGGGCACCTCAACGTTATAGTCCACAAAAGGCATCACCATATAATATAGCTCAGCGGCAACTGCGAGGAATTCAAAATCCTGCGCGAGCGCCCAGCGCTCGGTATACTCCTCATAGGTCATACCCACCGCGTCGGCGTCGAAATCCGCCTCGTCGACCGGCTCGCCATCCGGGAAGTTTTCGGGATCCTCCGCCTGCTTCTGCGCAAGCCACATGGCGGCATCGTAGATCGCGGTATATTCCGCATAGCTCATGCCCGCGGCGTCGGGATCGAAATCCGCTTCGGCAACCGGTGTTTCAGACGTGAACAGAGGAGCGGTCGCGGGATCCAGAAGCAGCTCATACCCATAGTATCTGGCTAAAACAACGGGTTCGTAGGTTTCTTCGTCGAGCGTCCAGTAGAGCTCCATATAGTTTTTGAGGGAGACGAGCGTTTGTCCGATCTCTTCCTCCGTCGCGCCTTCCCCGGCCTGACTTGCCGCGAAGGCGTACCAGTCAAAGAAAAGACCGCCGTTTTCATCGATATCCTCTTTGTTCTCCGCAAAGGGGTAAAAACCTTCGGGCGCCGCGGTCACCTGCTTGAGGCAGTAGGTGAGGTATTCCTCCGCCGTGGTTCCGCACATCATGTTGTTATCGAAGAATATATAGCAGTCGCCGTCAATACTGCGGTAAACGTGCCGTACTTCGTCGTCGATCCCTGTGACCCGGTTGAACATCTGCGCGTCAAAATACGCGTCACCGGCTTCCAGCCCCTCGGCGCTGAGCGGGAGCTCCTCCCAAAAATCGCTCTCGAACTCGCCGACATGGCGTATATAATAGACGTAAGACCAATAGGCGCCCGAATCGCGCGGGTAGGTATGTACAGAATAATTGGCGTTAACGACTGTTATGATATCGTTATCGAAATCATAGTAAACGCGCAGGAGGTTCTCGGCCGTGAAACGGGCGTTATCGAACCAGAATTCGCCGTCCGTCAGCCCTTCGTCGCTGAAGGGAAGCCGCTCGCCCCAGGCGCCAGCCTGATAGATCCCGCTGAAGAACGCATGACCGGACGGATAGCGCCCGATCGTCTTTTCCGTGATCATGACAAGAACGGAGGCGTCCGGGCTGAGATAGAGATGCTCCAGCGGATCGTTTTCCAGGTCATACTTGTTCCGGAAGCACCAGTACGCGCCGGGCGCCAGCCCCTCGTCGTTGCCGGGCAGCTCGGTCCAGGTGTCATACTCGCCGACCTGACGGAGATACACGTAGTTTTCGGGCACGTCCACGGTGAGAAGCAGGGTGTTCCCGTCCATAAAGCGAAGGATCCTGTGATTGTCGCTGAGCCAGACGGTGGCGTTGAACGACTGGATGGCGTTGGCGATCGCGTATCTGTAGGCGTCAAACCAGTAGTCGCCGGTTGCCAGATCGTCGCTGTAAGCGGTGGGGATCTGCGAGAACACCGGAACGTATTCGCCGTGTTGGTGCAGCGCCGTAGCGTAAAAGCTGTCCGCAACGGTATTCTTTGAGATCCCGGCATAGATCTTGATGATGAATTCGGAAGCGTCGTCCTTTAGATAATACTCGCCGTAAGTGCGGTAGAGGTCCGCCTGCGCTTCATTCATGCCCAGAGCGAGAATATACTCTTCCAGATCGAACCAGTAATCCCCGTCCGTCAGCGCGTCGCTGTCGGCGTTGGGGATCTCATGCCAGCCGGGGAACTGCTCCACACCGTGCTGCCGCAGACAGTTGAAATACAGGGCGTCGCTGTCCTGCGCCTCGTAATATTTGAACGCGATGTCATCCGGACGGACAATCTTCAGGATTTTGCCGGAATCGTCCGCGCCCAGATAATATCTCATGTTCCGGAGGGTATCAAGGTTTTCCTCCGAGTAATTCAGCAACACCCGGTAATAGCCGAGCAGGTCGTCAAGACAGAACCAGTAATCGCCGTCCGCCAGCGCGTCGCTGTCGGCGGTGGGGAGCAGCGCGAATTCCGTTTCCGCAAACGCAACGAGACTCATCACGGAGCACATCGAAAGCGTCATCAGTACGGACAGAAAAACCGCCAGTGATTTTTTGAGAGTTTTCACGATTCATTCCTCCTGTAATTTTCATTTTGTATTGATTGGAGAATTACCGGTTGTTTTTTTAACGTTGTCCCCCTTTCCCTGCCGCGGGAAGCGGCGCTGCGATGAAGTTATCTTTATTATACCGGGAAATAATCATAAACCGCATCGTCACAAGTGACTATACGATCCGTTGTTTCCGGATTTTGACGCCAAAAAATAGCCGCCTGTTTTTGTGCAATATGCGGAAATTGCGCTGATCCGCGCCGCAGCCGCCGAAAATAGTCACTTGTGACGATGCGGACGGTCCTCTTCAGGCGTAAAATATTATATTACCGTCAATCATCCCATTGCGGCCGGGGATGCGCCCGCCGCAAAAAAAAGCCCAGCCGGAGCGGCGGACCGTTCCGGCAGGACCCTTGGGAAGAGAAATAGCTGTAACAGCTATTATAAATGAGATTGTACTTTGAACCTGTTATTTGCCGATATTCTGGAAGAACGCCTTGATTTTAGCAAACAGATCCTTGAAGAAATTGATGATCTTCTGGAAGAAGTTGACCTTCACGACGACCTCGGGGATCTCCTCGGTCTCGGTCGCGTCGCAGCCTTCGCGCTGGCAGGTGCGGGTCTTTTCGCCCTTTTCGGTCTCAGTGGCTTCCTTGGTCACCTTCCACTCGCCCCAGTCGTGGCCCAGCGCGGCGACGGGCTCCGTCTTGGTCTCATCGCAGTTGGCGCAGCCGAAGGTCCTGACGCCCGCTTCGGTGCAGGTGGGGGGCGTGGTCACGGCGCCTTCCGTCTCCCATGCGTGGGCGGCGGGGATAGGCTCGGTTTTGGTCTCGCCGCAGCCTGTCGCCTTACAGGTGAAGGTCATCACGCCGTCCTCCGTGCAGGTGGCAGGGGTGGTCACTGCGCCGTCGTCCCACCAATGGCCGGGAGCAGGTCTTTGGTCGATACGCTCCTTGCCGCAGTAGATGCACTGATACGTATAAACCGCGCCGACCGTGCAGGTTGCGACGGTATAGTCGATCGCTTTTTCGACGTGCGCGCCTTCTTCCACATAGCCGCAGTCCTCAAAGGTACAAGTAGCGCTGTGGCCTTCGTCTGTGATGGTCCACTCGCCGAATTCGTGCTTGACTCTGATGATATTCATATAGGTATCATACATGGAATCGCCGACGAAATATTTGGTAACGGAACCGTCCTCTTTGGCCGTCAGCACCAGCTTTTTGCTGATAGCGCCGATCTGGTAGGTATATCTGTTCAGCATGCTCTTTGCAAACTCAATATTTGCGCTGTAGGCAGCATAATCAATAAACCAATCGCCATGCTCAACGGTATCCTCGTCGGTTTTGACGGCAATCAGGTCTTCGTCGATATCCTTCACGTAGGTTTTGATGTACGCCACATACATATCCGGGAAAACAGCAGGTTCGCCAACGTAGCCTTTATACGTTATTTGATAGATAGCCTGATCAAGTTCAGGGTTATAATAAGCGTCGAGGATGTAATCTTCGCCCAACTGTGTACGCATCCTCTGCAGGTACTCCAACAGCATTCCGGTGGCATAGAACTCTCCCTCTTCCAGTCCCTCATCAGAATCGTGGATCGGGAAATAGCCTTCGGGGACCGCCGCGGAAGCGGCCATGGCGAAGACGGACAGCGCCATCAGCGCGGCCAGTACGATTGCCAATGATTTTTTGAATGTTTTCATCAATGTTTCCTCCTGAAAAAAATTTTTTTTGTTTTTTTGCGGGTAAAAGCGCGGTCAATTCTTCAGGCCCTCTCTCCCTTCTTCATTTCAGCGGCAGACGCAAAATTGCCGCGTTTTCTATATTATAGAATGAGAGCGAATCCGCCGCATCGTCACAAGTGACTAAACGATCCGCTTTTCCCGGATTTTGACACCAAAAAAAATGCCGCCTGTTTTTGTGCAACATGCGGAAATTGCAGTATTCCGCGCCGCAGCCGCGAAAAATAGTCACTTGTGACGATGCGGACAGATTTTATATGTTGTAAAATGAAAGGACAGGAAGCTGTTTCCTGAATCATTCAATATCAAAAAAGGAGAATCCGGTATGAAACTGAAAAAAACAATCGCCGTCTTATTGACTGCTCTGCTCCTGTTCACGGTCTGTTCCGTCGCGGTGTTTGCCGCGGATTACAGCGTTGAAGTGCAGGGCGCTTCCAATCCCCGCGTGACCGACACCGTGGAAAGCTATCTGGCGAAGTTCGGCTGCGAAGGGCTGACAGGCACGCTCAGGGTTTCCATCGTTCAGTTTGTTGAAAACGCGAAGGTGACCGCCAACAACAGCGCGGAATCCGCCATCAACCACGATGCGGACGACGCCAACATCGATTACTACGCCGAGTATTCCGCGGTTTACACCGACGGCGTGCGCGACGACGCCACCGTCACCTATACCGAGGCCGTGAAAGAGAACGGCGCGTGGAAAACGGTTTCCGGTTCCACCTTCACGCCTGACAGGCAGTACCTGTACGCCTGTTTTGTGCAGACCACAAACGGCGCGAGCTCCGACGATATTTTCGCCGACTTCGGCAACGGCGCCATGTTCTTCAAGGTCACCAACAACTGTGTGCCCGGCAGCGCCTATCTTGTTCCCACCAAGCTGCTCACTCCCACCGGCGGCGTGACCGGCAACATTTTTGAGAGATTTTTCAAGGCCATCAAGCTTCTGTTCCAGGAGATCAAAGCGTTCTTCTCCATGCTCTTCGGCAGATAAGTTTTCCATATTCCCATAAAAAAACAAAAGGGCGCCCACGGCGGGCGTCCTTTGTTGTTCATTATGGATGATTGTGGGATAGAACAGTCAGGATTTGTCGAGTTGACGCGAACCCCGTAGCGCGGATCAGTGATCCGCACCGCCGAAGGCGGATCCGGGCATAAACAACTTCATAAAACCAACGTCATCATAATAGGGACATTCCAATAATCGGAATCGCATTGCGGGCGGATCACTGATCCGCGCTACATTTTACGCCTGCGGCGCGCCAATAAAAAGACCTCAACAAACTCCAAATATGTCATTTTCTTGTCTGGATCCCACAGTGATTCATGATAATCTCTTCTTTCATATGGTTCGGTGGGGCGTGATCCTGTCCGGAAGCGCCGCTTCAGACGCTCACGTTTCCGTCTTGAGCGCCAGCCCTACCACCCGCGCTTCAATGGCCAGCTCCGTGCGGCTGGACAGTCCCGTTTTCTGCAGCAGCGCGCGCACGTGCGCCTTCACGGTGTATTCCGAAATGCCGAGGGCCTGGGCGATCTCCGGGTTGCTTTTGCCGGTGGTGAGCTCCCGCAGCACCTCCAGTTCCCGGCCCGTGAAGTCCTCCCGGCAGGCGCTGCCCAGCCGGGCGGGCGGGGCGAACTCCGGATAGACGGATTCCCCCGCCACGGTGCGGTCCATCACGTCGAGGATTGAGACGTTGTCCATCTCCTTATACCAGAAGCTCTCGATCCCGATTTCTCTTGCGCGCGCCATCCAGGAGTATTCCGGCATGCTGGTGACGGCGACGATCTTCACGTCCGGATCGGTCTTTTTCAGCGTTGCCGCCGCGTCCAACCCGTTGGAGCCGTCGTTCATCAGAATGTCCATCAGCACCAGATCCACCTTTTTCTTCAGCAGATAGACGTCAGCCGCAAACGCGGAGGACACGGAAAATACCACCTCATAGCGGTCGGCGCCTCCCACCGTCAGCTCGAAAAAGTGCCGGGAAATGGCTTGATCGTCGACGATCATGACTTTGATTGCCATAGTGGTTACCTCCGGGGGATTAGTTGCCCGCTGCGCGGGCATAGGTGCGACTTCGTCGCATAGGTGCCGCTGCGCGGCATAGGTACGGCTTCGCCGTATAGTTTTTGTTGGGCGGCAATGGACGCTGTTTTGCAGAATGGTTTATGATGCAAAGACATAGTTGCCCGCTGCGCGGCATAGGTACGGCTTCGCCGTATAGTTTTTGTTGGGCGGCAATGGACGCTGTTTTGCAGAATGGTTTATGATGCAAAGACATAGTTGCCCGCTGCGCGGCATAGGTACGGCTCCGCCGTATAGTTTTTGCGGGGGACATTGGTGCGGCGTTATACGGAAGATGCGCTTTCAGCGCGAAATCCAAATTGAAGAATATAGATTAAATCATTGAAAACACGGTCTGAAAA
The DNA here is from genome assembly GCA_017428085.1 of Clostridia bacterium. Taxonomy (GTDB): domain Bacteria; phylum Bacillota; class Clostridia; order Oscillospirales; family Acutalibacteraceae; genus RUG806. Next base: position 9,020 of record JAFRRP010000064.1, read on the forward strand.
TGGTAGGATACGTGTATCTTATTATGTCGGAGGCATCTTATGAATTATTGGCCCTATCAGAAATTGATCGTTTGGCAGAAAGCAATGGATTTAACGCAAGAGACGTACCGACTGGTGAAATTCCTGCCTGCAGAGGAACGGCATGCGTTATCGGATCAGATGCGCCGCGCCGCTGTTTCTGTTCCTTCCAATATCGCGGAAGGGCACGGACGTCACACAGAAAAAGAATTCAAACAATTTCTTTCGATCGCAAAAGGATCGGTTTTTGAACTGGAAACCCAGTTTTTGATTTGTACAAAAACGCAGATGCTGACACAGGAGCAAATCGAAAAAGCACTGTTGTTATGCGATGAAGTCGGCAAAATGCTGTCCAAAATGATAGATTAGCCTGTTGGGAAATCTATGCCGCGCAGCGGCACCTATGCGACGCAGTCGCACCTATACGGCGAAGCCGTACCTATGCCCGCGCAGCGGGCACCTCCCCTTCAAATTCCAACACCAGCCGAAACGCCGGCTTGCTCTCCACGGTCATCCTCCCGCCGCGGTTTTCCACGAGGGCGCGGAGGTTTTTCAGCCCACCGGTTTCAATGACAGGCCCCTTCGGCGGATTGCCGTCGTTGGTCAGCTCCACCGTGACGGCGTTTTCCTCCTGCCGGACCGACACCTCCAGCAGGCGGCCTCCCGCGTGCTTGACCGTGTTCGTCAGGCACTCGTGGATGGCGACCTCGATCACGTCTTTCCATCGGGGCGGAAGCTCTCCGTGGATGCGGATCTCCACGCCCACCGTTTTCGCGGCCTCATTCAGCGCGTACAGCTTGTCGTCCGTATGCTCCTCCGCTGTGTTGTTCCGCAGCAGCGATACGGTATCGGCCAGCTCCCGGGTCACCGTTTCGCGGTCGTCCCCGCCGCCGGTCAGATACTCCTGGATCGCCAGCAGGCACTGGCCGAGATTGCCGTGCAGACGTATTTTCGCCGCAAGGATCTCTTTTTCCCGCACGATGCGGTCCATGCGGCGGTCGTATTCGCGGATCTGCCGGTTGACCTCCTCAAGACGCCTGGTCCGTTCCTCCAATTCCAGCAGGTCGCGGTAGCGCTGCGTCACGTCGTAGGCGATCATTTCCGTCAGCTCGTTTTTTCCCACCGTGACGGTCCGCTCCACCAGCTGCCATACGCTGCCGTCCGGCAGGCATAAAAACAGGTTGCCGTCCCGCTCGTCCACCGAGCAGCCCGGTAAAAGATCCCGTTTCTGCAGCCGTTCCCGCAGCTTTTCCGTATCCGCTACGCCTACGCCGAATGCTGTGTTGACAATGCGCTGCATCTGGTCGTTGACCAGCTTCGGGAAGCCGTCCGGCAGACTGTAACTGACGCCGTCCGGCAGCTGGTCCAGTCCCTCGCAGACCGACTGTGCGGAGAGCTCCCGGCGGATGCGCCGCTCCATGCGGATCAGCAGCGCCACGTTGACGGCCGTCATCACCGCCACCGGCCCAATGACCGCCCACAAGGGCAGGGAGATAAAACGCTCCATGACGGGCAGAAGCGTTTCATGCCGGGTGAACTGGAGAAAGCATCTTCCCAAACCGCTGGCAGGCACGAAATCGATAACCGCGGTCAGCAGACTGAAAAGAAACGTCTTTCGGCAGGCACGGTGCCCGGAGGCCCGTATTGCGCTGTATACGGCCGCCAGAGTGCCCATATATAAAACGATCGCAAGCGCATGAAGCGCGCCGAGGGGCAGTTCGCATAACGTCATCGGGCGGCCTCCTTTCTGTGGGGTGGGGTGTGTGTTGTGTGTTGAGTGTTGTGTTTTTAGTGTTGTGAAATAACTCTTGCTTTGCCCCTTCGGCAAAGAGGGATTCGTCGGGGTGATTATAATGTAGCGCGGCTCCGTGAGCCGCCCGCAACGCGATTCCGATTTTTGGAACGTTTATTTTAGTGAAACGTTGATTGTATAATGTTGTTTGTATTTAGAACCGCCTTCGGCGGGGCGGCTCACGGAGCCGCGCTACGGGGTTCGCGTCAGCTCGCCAAACTCACAATTTGCCGCGATCTTGACGAAAAGCTCAAATCTGATTCGCAATTATCAGGGTGGTCGTTTCGCTGGTGCGGGTAAGGGATACGTCGTCAAACAACTGCCGCAGCTCGGCAAGCTCCGGCTCCGTCAGCGGTGCGGGGGCGCCTTCCAGCGTCAGTTCCATGGCGGCACGGTTGTCCGGCTGCGCCTTTAACGCGACGCGCACGGACCGGAGCGCGGTCAGCCCGCGTTCCGCCGCGGTTTCAAAGATCTCATACAGCAGGTCGGCGGTCTGCGCCGGGAGCAGAACGTCCTTGTCGACGGCAAGCTCGCAGGGGATCCCCGCCAGACGCAGCGCCCTGGCGGATTCCTCAAAGCACAGGCCCATCTCCGCGCCGGTAAACGTCTTATCGCCGCCAGCCAGCAGCAGGCTGCTGCGCCGTTTGACGTAGGCGATCAGGACGCCCGCCGTTTTCATCCGTTCCCGGAAGGCCTCTTCCTCCGGCGGCAGGTCCCGCAGCAGCTGATCCAACGCATCCAGCTGCGGGCGGATGACCTCGGTGACACGGTCGTACAGCTTCGTCTGTTCGGCCGTTTTCCGCCGCCCCTCCTCGATCTGCGCCGAAACGCGCAGCATGGCGTTTTCTTCCTCCAGATAGTCGGCGGTTTCGCTCAACTCCCCGCGCAGCCGCCTCAGCTCCGTTACGTCCTCCGTCCAGTAGAACCATCCGCCTGCCACGGCGCGGGCCTTCAACAGCGTATCGCCGTCCGGCAGCAGCGTTTCCCCGTTCCGCGCTTTCCTCAGCTCCTCCGGCTGCGGGCAGACGCCCCGGGCGGAGACCTGCCTCACGTTCCATTCGCCGTCCGCCAGACCGGCGTTCAGCGAGGAAACGGCAAAGATGGCAGGATAATCGCTGTTGGAGACGATGATCCGCGCGGCGACGAAGCTCTCCCACAGCGCAACGCAGCTGATACAGATGAAATCGTTCATCTCAAAAACATCCTGAAGCAACAGCGGCTTGCTGCCGTGAGAATCATACAGGACAGGGTACAATGCCATCATTGTCAGAACGACCAGCGGCAGCCATGCGTTTTTGAACAGACGGCGGCTGAAGGTGGAACGGATCGCCAGCACGATCACGGTCAGAAGTCCCAAAGAGCCCCAGACGAAAGCCAGATAATAAAGTATTCCGTGGGAATACCTGACCTCCCAATTGTCAAGTCCGTCCGTGAACACGAACGCCAGCTGATGGAAGTCGTTGGTCAGGATCCCCAATGAAAGCAGCGTCGCGGGCAGGTAGGTCCAGCGCCACTTTTTTGGCAGCCTGTAATCGTCCGGCTTGCCGAAATACAGGGACGCATGGACCATAAAGGGCGGACCGAAGGTCAGGGGGATATAATAGGCGTACCACAGATACCGCGCCGCTGTGCCGCCCTGTGTAACGAACGAATACTTGATGACCGGAAAAAGGCTGAGCAGGATGAAAGCCGCCGCGAACAGCGTCGTGTTGCTGCGCATCTGCTTTTGCGGAAACCGTCTGCGGATGCTGAAAGCCCACTGAATGTAGACGGCTTCGATCAGCAGAGACGCCAGAACGCCGCTGTGAACAAGCTGAAAAACGCCCCGGTTCCAAAGGTTCAATCGGAAGGGAACGCCGTCGACAAGGTTCAGCATCCCCGCGCATAACAACGGGAGCAGATACCGCAGGCTGTTCCGCAGTGTTTTTCTGCTGTGATCCACAGCGAAGCCCCCTTTCCGCGTCCGACGCCCGATTGTGTGACAGATTCAATCTTTTTTGGAATTATCAATATATTATAACATAACATAAATTGGTTTGTATATCGTCACTTGTGACTATTTTTTGTTTTTTTTCTCCGGTGTAAAACAGTTCCATTCCCGGAAAGAGCAATCTCTGCAGCAGCCCGTCAGAGAAAAAAGCGCCGCATTCACCATGATCCGCCCTCTGTCTTCAATATATTTTTCCCCCCCGATAGGCAATTCCCAATCGTAGGCGCAAGTCCGTAAAGATGATCTCCTCCGGCGCGGAAACGTCGACTGAAACGCAGATTATACGCATAAAATCCACCACACCCCGGCAGAGATCTTTATCATCCTTAACCAATGCTCCCCTGATCCTTGCGCCCAGCATATCCGTAATAAAGAAAACGTCCTCCTTGCCCTCGTTAAGGTTTTCGGTCCTGTCGCAGATCTCCTCTTTACGCTCCCGGTACGTTTCCCGGTCCTTGTTCCCCTCGATTCATTCTTTGTCCATAAGCGTCGCCGTGAATTTCAAAAACTGCATGTTGCCGTCCTCCCGTGTTTTGTCAGCAATCAATTTATACCATTTTTTTATGGAATAAGAACGGTATACCTACGTTTTGACGCAAAAAAAAAGCAGCAGGGTTTCCCATGCTGCACGGACGATTATTCTTTGTTTCTGCGGACCAAATATTTGACCGCGCTGTTTCATAGAAACATGTAAAATGGCTTTATAATAATACCGAAAAACTGTTGTAAACCGATATCATTTGTGGTATAATACAAACAGAAAAACAGGAGGGAGGTTGCTTTATGTGTACAAAGAATCAGCTTCATATCATCACGCAAAAGATTGCGGATGAAGCGAAGGATCGCCTTGGCGCTAAGCTGGAGGCCGTTGTGCTTTACGGCTCCTATGCCCGCGGCGATTACGACGATGATTCCGATATCGATATCATGGTCCGTGTGATTTGTACAAGGGATCAATTGGAAAACTACCGGCATATCCTTTCCGACGTCGCAAGCGGTCTCTCTCTTGAATATAACGTTATGGTGTCCGTTTCCGTTGTGGATACCGAGACCTTCCACCGGTACCGTCGCCATCTTCCGTATTTTGAGAACGTTGAAAGGGAGGGAATCAAAATTGCCTGACAGGGAGTTTATTGAACTTTCCCAGATGCAGCTGCAGCGCGCCCTGGCGTTGTTGAATGAATCCGCGGCTCTGATCTCTCTCGAAGCTTATAATTCCGCTGTAAATCGCGCTTACTATGCTGTGTTCCACGCAATGAAAGCGATTGAGGCGCTTGACAATTTCGATTCCAAACGTCATACCGGCGTGATCCAGTATTTCCAGCAGCACTATATCAAAACAGGAACGTTTGATATTTCGTTTTCCCGTATGATTGAGCAGTTACAAACAGCTCGCGGCGACAGCGATTACAATATCACCGTACATTTTTCCCCGCATGCCACGAACGGATACCTTGACGACGCAAAGGTGATCGTTACCACGATCGAGCAGTATCTGCAAACCAGATATACCGATGCGCCAGCGCTTTGACCCATATTCTGACCCATAACAGGAAAAACGGCGGCGGAGACAACGGGCACAAGAGCGCCGGACGGAATGAGAACCCGAGTCGAAAGGGCCAAAAAGCGCCGGAAATGCCCGGATGAACACACCGACTACCGCTCATAACCCGGAGGTCGTTGGTTCAAGTCCTTCTCCCGCAACCAATTAAATCCCCAAGAATGGCTTAACACCGCCGTTTTTGGGGATTTTTCCTTTTCAAAAATCAAGGCCAAAACCGGGCAATTCCGATTTTGACCCATGTTTGACCCATACGGGAATTATTACAGAAAATCAGCGGGGCCATTTTTCGGGCCCCGCAGTTGGCTGAGTTATAGTATTTTTTTGTTTTTCAATGAGACAGAAAAACAGAAAAACTATTTAACCCATGTTTTGGGATCTTCTAAGCCGACGGAAGCGCGGAGAATCAGGCGAGCGTCAGCCGCCGAAACGTTGCCGTCAAGATCCACATCGCAGGCAAGGAAAGCAGGCGAACCTTCTTCATAAGTTTCGAGACCAACAGATCTGCGCAACGCAAGCCTCGCGTCTGCAGCGGAGATATTGCCGTCCCCGTCCACGTCGCCGGGCTTTAGTTCCGGCGCAGGGGCCGTACCCAGGGATTCAAAAGGATACCTATTTTCCTTCGCCCACTTCTCGGCATAGGTGCCGTCGTAGCCCTGGATGGTGAACACCCCGTCCCAGCCACTCTCCCAGCCGTCAAATGCTTTTGCTCCGATCTCCGTCAAAGCAGGACCCATGTAAACGGTTCTGTGCATAAAGTCCTTGGGCTTGTAGGGCTTGTCGCCCAGATGATTTTCCATCCAAGACGCCCCCAAAGAAGATTCGGTAAGCTGAAACGCCTGTTTACCGATATATTTCACTGTATCGGGGATCTCAACGTCCCCGGGAAGGAACGTATTCTTAAATGCGTTGGCTTCGATTCTCCTTACGTTCTTTCCGAAGTTCACGATACGCAGCTCGAAATCATCCTCAAAACAGCCTTCGGGGATCGTGGTGACGCCGTCCCCGATGGTGACGCGTTCCAGATCGGTACAGCTGTCAAAGGGGCCGCCGAAAAACTCATCTTTCTCCAACTCCGTCACGCTGTCGGGGATAACGACCTCCTCCAGGTACCAGTTGTCCTGGTAGCCTTCCTCGCCGCCGGCGGGGTCCGTGGTGATCCCGTGCAGGGCACCCGCACCGATCTTCGTCACACCGTCGGGGATAACAAGGATGCCGTCCCCCTCCTCCTTGTCCCAGGCCTGCCATGCGCCGATGAGCACGTGGTTGACCACCACCGCGCCTTTGTTTTCCGCCGCAACAGTGCGGATCCAGGGAGAGTTAAAGAACGGGCGGAAGCCGAAATTCGTCATATTGGGATCCTTGACGGTCACCTCTTCCAGCGCTCCACATGATCCAAAAGCAGGCCAAACGAGCGCCGTCGGTCCCTCAAAGGTCACAGATTCCAGCCCTGTGCAATAGAAGAAAGCATACTCATCAATGGTCTCCAAATCTGCCGGGAACGTGACGGTTTTCAGTGACGGACACTTGTAAAACGCATACTTCCCGATGCTCTTGAGTGTGGATGGGAAGGACACCTCCTCCAACGCCGCAAACGCTTCGATCGAATCAAATAAGGATTGAGTGGAAAAGGCATGAGGAGCCACACTGACGACCCCCTCGCCGATAACCACATGCTTGATCCGGTCCTCAATGTAATACCATGGAAAGTCATGACGATCCCCCGCGTAGGGCCTCATTTTGCCTTCCCCCCGGCCGTTGTCGATGGTCAGGATCCCCTTTTCCGGATCGAAGTCCCAAAGCAGATACTCATCATCATACATTTTACTGTAAAGCCTGCCCTCATTGAGGACCTGAACCCATGCCATATTCCCTAACCCTTTGAGATGATAGGTTTCGCCTTTCAGGAGATACCCGGACAATCCGCGTCCGCCGTTATCTGCCAGCGGAACAGGCAGGTCGGCGGGCTCGATGATAGAACCAGGTGTGGCTTCCATCAGGACAGTGTAGACCCCGTCTTCCTCGGGCGTAAAAGTATAGTATACATCTTCCCCGGGAGTGTGCTGAACGGTCTTCCCCACCTTCAGCGGGATGGGGTCGCTCTTTGTGCCGGAGGCGGCAAAGGCCGCCGTGGGCAGAAGACAGCATAGCAGCGCAGCCGTCAGTAGCAGGGACAGAAGCTTATTGAATCGTTCCATATTGTTGGCCTCCATGTCTTTTTTAATTTCATATTTTATTATAAGACATTTTGAAGAAAAAGAAAAGAGTATTTCATGATATGACATTGACAGTTTATGAAATCGATTCTATACTATTGACAAGAAAGATTGATTGGAGGCAGCGTATGAATATCGGCGAAAGGCTCAACCGGTATCTTGCCCGGATCGGCTGCACCGCAAAGGAGCTGGCGGCAGCGGCGGGTGTATCGGAGGTTCAGCTCAGCAGATGGCGAACCGGAAAACAAACGCCGTCAGCGGAACAAGCGGCTCTTTTGGCGGCCGGGATCGTCGCACTGTTGCCGGAGGCGGACGAGGAAAGCGTCCGTGACGCGCTGATTGCGTCACTTGCGGAAAGCGCAGTGGATTCCGACCGCATCATCAGGAATCTGAATTCCCTTACCGCTGCGCTGAATCTTCGATCCTCTGCGCTGGCGAGGGAACTCTCCTTTGATGCCTCCTACTTGTCCCGGATCAAATCGGGTCGGCGCCGTCCGGCGAACCTGCCGGAGTTTGTGGACGGCGTCTGCCGTTATGTTGTGCGAAGATATTACTCAGAAGGTGATCTTTCAACCATTGCCTCTCTGGTCGGAACGGACGTCAAGTTGCTCACAAGCGCGGACGCCTTTTATCGAACGCTGGTGGCGTGGATCTACGGCGGCGAGCTAAAAACGCCGAATACCGCAGAGAATTTTCTGAAAAAACTCAATGATTTTGATTTCAACGCGTATATACGCGCCATTCGGTTTGATGAAATGCGGCTTCCGGCCGCTGCCTTCCAATTGCCCATGCGGCACAACGCCACAGGCCTGAAGGATATGATGGAAACAGAGCTGAATTTTCTGAAGGCCACCGTGCTGTCCCGTTCCGGCGATCCGGTGCTGCTCTACAGCGATATGCCCATGGAGAAGATGTCGAAGGATCCGGAATTTCCGAAAAAGTGGATGTACGGCATGGCGGCGCTTCTGAAAAAGGGCCTGCATCTGAATATCATCCACAATGTTGACCGTCCCGTTCAGGAGATGATGCTGGGCCTTGAGGCGTACATTCCGATGTATATGACCGGGCAGATCTCTCCCTATTATCTGCCGGCGGCGTCAAGCAAGGTCTTTCATTATCTGCTGGAGGTCTCCGGTGGGGCCGCCCTGGAGGGAACGGCCATTGTGGGGCATCACGCCGAAGGAAAATACTACCTGACGAATAACCGGGACGAGCTCCTGCAATACCGGGCGCGGGCGGAAGCCCTGCTCTCCAAGGCCAGGCCCCTGATGGATATTTATCGGACGCCCTCCGAGCGGCAGTTCCGGGATTTTTTACAACGGGATTTCCAACCGACAGGGTCGTATCGTCTGCTGTTCTCCGCTCCGCCGCTCTTTACAATTGCAGATGAACTGTTGAAGAGAATCATAGCCCACAACGACGTGCCGCCCGACGAGGCAGAGCGGATCATGGAATACGCCTCCTTTCAAAAGTCGCTCTACGCGCACCTGAGCGGGGAAGGATATCTCACCATAGAGGCGCCGGATCTGGACCGGGCGGAGTTTGCCGCATACCCGCTGTCGCTCACGCTGTCCGGGATGTTTTATGAAACGGACGTTTTCTATACCTATGAGGAATACCGGGAGCATTTACGTCAGACGCTGGCATGGGAAAACGGAGGGACGATCAAGGTGCAGCTGCGTAAATTTCAGCCCTTCCGCAACATTCAGATCATTGTCAACATCGGAAAATGGGCGTTGGTGTCTAAAAGCAAAGCGCCGGCGATCCACTTTGTGGTACGGCATCCGAAGATGGTGGAGGCCATTGAACGATTCACCCCGCTGATTTTAGAATCGCCATAACTGACGGAAGTGGCAGCTGCGTAATTGGCAGCTGCCACCATTGATGATATTCATAAGGAAAAGATTGAACAACTGTGAGGGCAGAAAAAAAGATCTGCGAGCAGCATAAAGGCTCCATCCGTGCGGATTGGCGAGACGGAAGAATCTCGTTTATCTGTGAATTGTTTTAGCACATGGACTAAGAAATAACAGACTGGATAAGTGGGAGGGCTTATTGGAGCATCCTCCCGCTTTTGCTCAGTATTCTTTGATTAAGTGTACCAATTATTGATCCGCGAACAGGTAGAAGCATCAAAAAACGGAGCAGGAGCAGCGCTGTTTGATATATCGAAATAGCAGGCACCTGTCTGACGCAGCGAGGTTTCAAACTGTTCGATCTCGTCCTCCCTCGTTTTACATCGGATTCACGCAGCATTTTGCGTCGCGAGCTGAAAGCGCTCGCAGGGGTATCTTTCCACCAGAGCCCGGCGGATAGCGTCCTCCGAGCCGGGGCACGCCCACGCGGTGTCAAAATAGGTGAACCCCGCCGCAATGAAACGGTCTACCATCTCCTTCATCTGATCAATATCGATCGCGCCGTCCTTTTGCGGCAGACGCATCAGCCCGTAGCCCAATTATTTAATCTCTTTGTCAAACAACATAACATAATTCGGTTATTCAAAATCTTTTTGTCTCTATTTTATATGTTTGCTTTTAGGAAGTCTCCCACCTTATTCGCCGCGTCCTGCTGCATGCCGGTGGTGACGTGGGCGTAGGTGTCGAGGGTGAAGCCGGCGGAGAAGTGGCCGAGGATATTGGACAGCGTTTTCACGTCCACGCCGTTTTGCAGGGCCATTGTTGCGAAGGTATGCCGCAGATCATGGAACCGGATACGGGGTAATCCGGCGCGGTCCATCACGCGGTGGAGCATGTGGAGGACACTGTCCGGAGAGATCGGTCCGTTAGTCATTGGCGAGAAGAAGACGTACTCGCTGGCGCCGTCGTCTTTGGCCTGTTTCTTTTTCAGCACGTCCATCACGTCGGCGGGGACGACGATCTTTCGGTAGGAGTTTTTCGTTTTCAGCGGGCCCTCCGTTACCGTGCCGTCGATCCGGCAGATCTGCCGCCGCACGTGGATCGTTCCTTCGTTGTAATCCACGTCGATCCACTTGAGCCCCAGCAGTTCGCCCCGCCGCAGCCCCGTGGCGATCTCCAGCAGATACATTTCGTACACGCCGCTTATCTTTGCTTCCGCGAAGAAGGCGGTGATTTTGTCCAACGGCAGCGTTTTCATTTCCACGTGCTCGCCCTTGGGAAGTGTACACGCTTTTGCGGGGTTATACGGGATCAGCTTTTCCGCCACCGCTTTTCCCGGTCAGAAATATTGTCGGCTCGCTCGCTTGGAGCGCTTCGCGATCCTCTGTATTTCTTCCTGCCCAAAAATCGCCTTTATCTGCCACCGGCAGCGGCGTTTTTTGGTCCCA
>JAFRRP010000065.1 GCA_017428085.1 Clostridia bacterium
TCCTCTTCTTCCGCTTCCATGCCCTCGACGACCTCTTCCTCCACCACGTTTTCGCCCAGCACGTCCATCATGCTCAGCTTGACCGTATCGCTTTCGGTGGTGGCGAAGATGTCGTCCGCCCATTTGTCGGATTCGCCGCCCACGTAGATGAACAGGTCGCTGCCCGTCACAGTGAGGATGTCCGCGGCGGTGGGCTGGAAGGAGTGCAGGTCCGTGCCGGTATCCAGCAGCAAGGTCAGCTCGGCGTTTTCCGCCTCGTCGCCCAGTATATTCTTTACCCAGTCGTAAAGGGGGAAAATGGTACAGACGATTTTGAGCTTGCCGTCGTCGGTTTTAACGTTTCCGCCGCAGGCGGAAAAGCAGCACAGCGTCATAACGCAGATAAGAATTACGGCTGTTATTTTTTTCATGGGATCGGTTCTCCTTATTTTTTATTCTGGTTGCTGCATTCCGCGCAGCTTCCGTATAGCGTGGTTTGTTCCTGACTGACGGCAAACGAGCTGTTGCCGTAGATCTGTTTGATGATTTTTTCGCTTTGCTCGTCGTTCATGTGCATCAGTCTGCCGCATTGGGTACATTTCATGTGCAGATGGTGGTTGCAGTTTTTTCCGCCGACGATCTGATAAAGAGCGCGGCGGGAATCCTCCGCGTTGAACCTTCTGACGGTGCCTTCCTCCACCAGCCGGTTGACAAGGCGGTAAACGGTGCTTTTTCCAGGCGCCTTGTCGCCCAGATCGGTCTTCAGCCCTTCGGCCACTTCTTCCATGGAAAGAGAGGATTCGGCGTGCCGCGCCATATAATCGAGCAGAAGCGTTTTTTGCTGGGTCTGGTATTCAGCCATTTGATCACTTCCAATTTGAGAATAATTCTCAATTTGAGACCATTATACAATCATTTTTGCATTTGTCAAGTGTTTTCGGTTTACTTTTGAGGATTGGTATGATATGATGAAGAAAAAAATAGAAAGAGAGGGGAAGTCATGCGGCGAAGACACTGGATCAAAGGCGACTGCCATCTGCATACCACCAATTCCGACGGGATCAAGACCCCGGAGGAGCTGTATGAGATGCTCTACAAAAAGGGGTTGGATTTTGCCTTTATCACCGACCACAACTACAACACCCCCGGCGAAAAGGAATTCAATTATAAAGGCGTCGGGATCTTCCCCGGCATGGAGATCTCCGGCAACCTCGGTCACGTAAACGTGTTCGGCGAAAATATGCTGGTACGAGGCATCAACCGACCCCGCACGCCGGAGGATTATCACACGCTGGTGGATTATTTCCGTTCCCGCGGCGCGCACGTCAGCGTCAATCATCCGCTGGACAGAGGACTCTTGTGGCGTTTGGATTTTGATGGATTCGCGCCGGACAGCGTAGAGGTATGGAATTCCCCCATGCACAATGACGACGTGTACTGCATGAATTGGTGGCATAAAAGGCTGCTGGAGGGTCGGTTTACCCCTGCCGTCGGCGGCAGCGATTTCCACCGGGATTACTACGTCACCCGGTTGGTGGCGTCGCCCACCACCTACGTTTGTTCCTATTCCAATCGGATGGAAGACGTGACGGAAGCCATTAAAGCGGGCCATGTTTTCGTTACCAATTCGCCGACCGCGTCGCGGCTGTTCCTTTCCTGCGGCGATAAGGTGCCCGGCGATACGGTGGCATTAACGGATGATATGACCGTGAAAGTTGCCTCCGATTTCCTGCGGCGCGGACAGACGCTGCGCGTTTTTAACAACGACCGTGAAGTATTCACCTATCACGCGGATAAACGCGTGGAGAACGTTTCCTTTGAGATCCCTGTGGCGGAGCGCGGCTTCGTGCGGGCGCAGGTGGGGTATCAGCTTACCGGAAAGCTGGCGAAAGCCTATGTTTTCGGCGCGACGAAGTTCAACCGCCACGATCCGGACGAGCTGATCCCGGAATTTCTTTACAGCTTCACCAATCCTATCTTTCTTGAGTAACTCGGAGAATGCATCCATGTGACGGGACAAAGCCATGAACATTGAACCTATCGCCGTGATCCATACTCCTTATGCCACCAAATTCGGTATCCCGCGGCAGAGCGGGCTGGCGGAGACGCCGGGGCGGATCGTATTTGAAAAGGAATACCGCGTGCCGGAGGCGGTGCGCGGGCTGGAGGCGTATTCCCACCTGTGGCTGATCTGGGAGTTCACTGAAGCAAAAAGCGAGGGCTGGTCGCCCACGGTGCGCCCGCCCCGGCTGGGCGGCAACCGCCGCGTGGGCGTGTTCGCCACGCGGTCGCCCTTCCGGCCTAACTCGCTGGGGCTTTCGTGCGTCAAAATAGAGCGCGTGGCTCTGGATGAGCCGGACGCGCCCGTGATCTACGTGCGGGGCGCCGACCTGCTGGACGGAACGCCCATCTATGATATCAAGCCCTATCTGCCCTTTACGGACGCCGTAACGGACGCCGTGGGCGGTTTTTCGGAGGACGTAAAAGCGCAGCGGTTGTCAGTGGATATCCCCGGACCGCTGCGGGAAGCGCTCGGCGGCGACCTTCCGGTGGTGACGGAGCTGCTGGCGCAGGACCCCCGCCCCCATTATCAGGACGACCCGGACCGGGAGTACCGATTCGAGTACAACGGGCAACGTATTGCCTTTCGGGTGGAAAACGGTACGGCATACGTTCTTTCCGCAGAGAAGATCAGCGGGCAGAAAGCCCGCTGAAGAGTCGTGATCAGCGCCTGACGGCGCAGTCGTGAGTTTTGAGTTCACAGCGCATTTCCGGAAATGCCATTTGTCTGACGACTGCGGCGCAAAGCGCCGCTTCTTACGACCTGCGACTGTGACGCCGTCAGGCGTCACTTCGGTTCGATCCATCCCTCCGGCGACGTGGGCAGCAGCAGTTTGCCCGGGTCGCCGCCGTTTTTCAGGAAGGTCTCGTAGATATACGTCTTGTATTCATCGGTATAGTGGTATTTCCACAGCCGTTCGATCTTGGCGAAGTCCTCCAGCGTTTCGTCCGGCAGCTTTGTCACCTTGTCCTTTTGGTATGGCAGCGGGACGCAGACGGTACCGTCGCCGGTGATAGAATACTGGGACGCCAGTTCTATGGCTTTCCGGTTTGCCTCATGCCGGGGCAGGTCCCCCTCGAACATGATCCGCGTCACCGGGAAGATCACCGTGTCGGCATGGAGATATTCGTAGCATTGGGCGGAAAGCCCCGTATGGCCGTGATGGGCGATCTGGGCGACGTCGCAGCGCAGGGCCTTGCCCCAACGTTTCTCCAGCAGGCGGCTCGCTTTCACCGCTGCGTCGCCGGGGATGAACACCTTCGAGCCCTCCGCTTCCATCATCACGACCGCGGAGGAATCGTTGTAGTCGTCGATTTCTTCCGGAAGGATGTCCTCAAAGGTGGAAAGCACGTCGAAGGCGAGGTTGCGCACATAAAAGCGCATACCGGTATGCAGCGTGTACGTGGGGGCGGGGAAAGCCGCCAGCGCGGCGAACAGCTTTTCCGCCGTTTCCTTTTCCTCATGGTTGCCGTCCCACACGGCGTAGTCTGATGGCAGCAGATTGTGGTAGAAGCCCTCTATCACAACGTCCCGTGTGTTATATTTCAAAAAGTCGATCAGCTTGCAGACGTGGTCGGTGTGCGCGTGGGTTATGAGCCAGCCGCACACCGTCACCTTTTTACCCTCGGGCGTACGCTCGCGCATAAACTGATAAAGGCGGTCGTTGTCGTTGGGCTGGAAGTAATGGCCGCTGTCCACCACGAAAAAGCTGCCGTCCCGGCACTGCACCAGCAGGCACATGCCGCAGTCGATCAGCGTCTGGTCGTTTTCAAAGGCGTAAAAGGTCGTTGTCGTATCGCCTTCGCAATTATCGGGCGTCAGGCGGGGCGTCAGTTCGTTTTTCGAAGCGGTGATCCGGAGCATGTCGTCGCAGGGCGTATACAGCAGGTTGACGCGGATCTCTTCTTTTCGCAGCGCCGCAAAGCGGTTGCCCTTTACCGTGCGTTCCTGTAATAATGAAAACCCCTCTTCCGTCAGCGAGGTCGAATAGTCATTAAACGACGGTTCCGCTGCGTCGGCAAGTACGCGCAGCTCGCAGCCGTTTTGTCCGGTAAACGAACACACGGCGCGGCAGGGGAGTTCCGGCAGCCGCGAAAACACTGTTCCACGGGATACTGCGTTATCTTTCATGCGTTATCTCCTTATCGGCATCATGCGCCGTAACGGCAGCCGGCGTTTTGCCGCGCCGCTTTTTTTCGATCAGCGGCAGCGCGCCGTACAGCGTTACCGCAGCGATGACGATCACGAATCCCGCCAGCGCCAGCGGTCCCATCTTTTCACCTGTGACGATCCACACGGGGATCGGGTTGAAAATCGGCTCGATGGTCAGCAGCAGGGAAGTTTCGATCTTGTCGATCTTCTGGCAGCCGCGCGCATAGCAGATATTGGCCAGCCCATATTGGAAGATCCCCAGTACCAGCCCCCAGAAGATCGTTTTCGGCGAAAAGTCCAGCGCTTTATCAAAGAACATGAACGGCAGGCAGACGATAAAGCTCAGCACGTTGCTTAAATACATGCCGTCGTTGGAATCGGCGCTTTTGTCGCTGAATACGATGATCTGCCCCGCGAAGGTCACGCCGGAAAGCAGCCCCAACGCGTTGCCCAGTACCCGGCTGGGGTCCAATTGGTCGGCAAAGGACAACACGCACCCGCCGAACACCGCCAGCACGATCAGCGCTTCCGTCAGCTTCGGCCTGACCTTTTGTACGATCACCGAAAACAGGAAAACCAGGATCGGCGCGATATACTGCAGCACAATGGCGGTGGCGGCGGTGGTCAGCTTGATGGATGCCATATACAGCAGCCCAGTCAGGCTCATCATGACGGCGCCCAGCAGCGTTTTTTTGTTCCCTTTCAGCCGGAAGCTCCTTTTGTTGAGCCCCAGCATGATGATGCCGATCCCGCAGCGCGCCGCCATGATGGAAACGGAGTGCCACGGGATGGATTTGACGCATACGCCCGCCAATCCCCACAGCAGCGCTGTGGCGACGATCAACAGGCGCCCTTTTGTTTTATCTTTCAATACATTTTTCGCGGTCATTTTAACGGATCACTGCCACAGCACCAGCGCCAGGATGCCGATAAAGGACAACGCGACGGAGGCGATATTCTTTTTGGTCGGTTTTTTGTCGGTAAAGAAGCAGATGACGGTGGAGACGAGCATCACGCCGCCCGTCACCATGGGATACTGCGCCGAGGCGGGAATATGGCCCAGCCCGATCAGCAGAAGATAATTGGCGATATTGCACAGCGCGCCGTAACCGGCCATACAGCCCACGGCGCGTTTTTTGATTTCGATTTTCGGCGTCCTGACGAACAGCAGGATCGCCGTGCTGATGACGGCGCAGCAGAGCGCCATCAGCATGGTATAACCCCGGTCGCCGGTGGTGGGGAACGGGGCGGATTTGAAGATCTTGGCGTACACGCCGGACATGCCGTTCATCACGAACACGCCGAGATAATAAAGCGCCCCTTTTTTCGCTTCTCCCTTTTCCACGGTCAGGAACAGGGAAACCGCGATCAGAAGAAAGCACACGATCTTGCCCGCCGTCAGCGCCTCGTCATAAAAGGCGATCCCGGCGATAAAGGGCAACGTCATGCCGCCCAGCATGGCGAACACGGAAAACAGGGAAAGATTGATCTTCCCCAGCGCCTTGATGCTGCAATAGCAGTACAGCAGATTGTTGACCGCCGCCGCCAGCGCGAGCAGGAAGGTAAATAGAGTAAACTCGAACCGGAACCCGTTCAGCGCGAACAGGATCAGAAAGCCGGTGATATTGGTTCCCAGCAGAAAGACCGCCGCCGCCCGCAGGGTGTTGCCGCACAGACGCTCGTATTTCTGGTTGAACAGAAACTGAAACGCGAACATGGTGACGGCGGCCATGATAACGCCGTAATACATGTTACTTCACAAGGCTCTGCATAAAGGCCCAGCTCTCTTCGGTCGCTTTGAACGCGTCGCCGTCCACCCAGTCGCAGTCCTGCTCGTACATGATGTAGGGCATCTCCAGTTCTTTGGCGGCCTCAAAGCAGGCCTTCAGGTCCACCTTGCCCTTGCCCAGCGATACGAATTTCCGTTCGCCGTTTTCATCAATGATGTAGTCCTTGAAGTGGATGACTTTCACACGGCCCTTCATCTTGTGAAGCACTTCCACGGGATCGCTGCCGCCGTAGTGGATCCACGCCACGTCCGGAATGAAGTGGAACAGCTCGGGATCGGTCTCCTCCAACAACAGGTCCATCATGGTCTTGTCGCTGTCCGGCAGCTTGTGGAACTCAAAGTCGTGGTTGTGGTAATTGAAAGTCATGCCGTGCTTTTTCAGCACCTTGCCGATGTCCGCGGTCTTTTTAATAAATTGCCTTACCTTTTCGGCTGTCTCACGGTATTCGCCGGGCGCGGAGCCGAGTCCCAGCGCGTCGCAGTCAATGACTTTATGCTCTGCGATCAGCCCTTCCAGATCGTTTTCCATTCGGTCCAGCCCCTTGTGGGTGACGCATACCTTTATATGGTGTTTGTCAAGGACCTCTTTCTGGTCCGCGGCGGGGAAATCCCCGATGGCGGAAATCTGCACAGTGTCCACACCCATTTTCTGCAGGCGGGAAAGCGTGGCGTCAAAATCCTCTTTGTTCTGGATAAAATCTCTCAGCGTGTAAAGCTGGATGCCCATGACCGGAGTTTTCATAGCTTATACCTCTTTTCAAAATCGTATTCGTTATTTGTTCAAGCCCTTGCGGTATATGATCTTATACGGCGTCGTGTCCTCGTTGACCATCTGTACGCTGTCGATGCCGTATTCCTCCAGTACCGCCGCCCAGCGTTCCTCCATGCCCTCGTCGTATTCCACGGGCAGAAAACCGCCGGAAAGATAGCTCTTGACCGCGCCCTTGCGCCACTCGTCGGTGGTGAGGACGATGTATTTTACGCCCTTGGGCAGCAGGTGCTTCAGCGTGATGAAGTTCAGGTATTTGGCAAGTCCCTTGCCGCGGTGATCCGTGCGGATGCCCACCATGTGCATATCGCCGAAGTTTTTTTCCGCGTTGTAAAACGCCGTAACGGTACCGATATGCTCCCCGTTGTGGTCGAGGAAGAACACGTCCTCGTAAATGTTGATATTGGGATCGTTGGTGATGCGGTCGTCAAAGGTGGCTTCGTCCGCGTCATCGCCTACCAGTCCGTTTTTACAGCACTCGCACCAAGCCAGTTTGTCTGCCTCCGTCTGATAACGGGAGATCGAATACCCCTCCGGCAGCGGTACCTCTTTGACGGGCGTGCCGGGCAGGCAGTACATTTTCAACTGCGCCATTGTGATTACCTCCTGTCTGTCATCTCAAATCGCAGCGTGCCGCCCTGCATCAGCTCATGGGCGGGGATCATAAAGTCGTCAACGGTTTTTCCGTTGAACAGGACTGATTTTACATAAATGTTTTCGTCGTTGTTTCCGTCGACGGTGATATGCAGCGTTTTGCCGTTAAACAGCGATACTTCCGCTTTGTCCACGAAGGGGGAGCCGATCAGGAATGCGTCGTGGCCCGCCACCGGGAACAGCCCCAGGGCCATGAACACGTAATAAGACGACAGCGCGCCGGAGTCGTTGTTGCCGGGAATGCCGCCGCGCCCCTCCGTAAACAGGTGTTTCATGCCGGAACGCACGATCTCGCAGGTGCGGTCCTGTCGCCCGGCGTAGACGTAGGAAAAGGGCGCTTCGGTGTCGGATTCGTTGTTGAAGCCCTCGAACCGGCCCAGCTTCATGCCCTCGCGCACGATGTCTCCGTCGGCCGGGTCGGTGGGCAGCTCCACGTCCTCGCCGCCGTAGCCGAAGAAACGGTCCAGCATGGCGACGAATTTTTCTTTGCCGCCCGCCAGCTCGATGCGCGCGTCCATATCCGCCATCTGTCGGAAGGAGTAGTTGTATACCGTGCCCTCGTAGTAGCCGCAGTCGGTTTTCAGCAGGCCGGTCCGTTCATCGTAGACGGTACGCCAAAGCGCCGCCAGAGGTTCCAGCTCTTCGGCGATGCGGTCTTCTCCGATCTCCCGCGCCAGCTTTGCGGCCAACGCGCAGCCCTCGGTCATGTCGAGGAACCAGGAGTGGGACAGGCAGCGGTGGTCCACGGTGAAATCCGTCTTCTCCGGGGAGAACACGTCGTCCCGGATCACCTTCAGCATCCGCTTCGCGTCCACGGGGACGCCGTAGCGGTAGGCGGTCAGCAGGATGTAGTCGCTCAGCATCTTTGCTTGGTCGCTTGGCTTTTTATACATATCACAAAGGCCGGTGCAGTTGGGCAGCCGCCCCAGCGCTTCGCCCGTCAGCAGCAGCGTCTCCACGGTCTTTTCCCCGATATCCTTATTGACCATCAGCAGCAGCGGGAACGCCGTCTTATACATATCCCACAGCGTGGCGAAATCCGTTAAAAACGGCCCATCGCCTGGGTAGATGAAGCTCTCGCCGGACCAGTCCGCCGGTTTGATGAAGGAGTGGTACAAATTGGAATAGAAGATGCGCTTGGTCCGCTCGTCCGTGTCGATCTTTATCTTGGAAAGCTCCCGGTTCCAGACCGCGTAGCTTTCCGCTTTCGTTTCGTCGAAGGACGCCGCCTTTTCGATGTTCTTCTGCGCGTTTTCCACACTGCGAACGGATATCGACACTGCCAGCTCGATCGTTCTGTCTGCCGTTTCCGCTTTTACCTTGCCGTCGCCGACGTCCGTCAGCGGGGAAGAGCATCTCACCGCAAAAAAGACGTTCACGCCCTCCATCACGGCGCTGGCGGCGGCGGTGTTTTCCGAGGTGAGCCACACCTTCAGGTCGTTCACGTCCCGCCGGTGGCCGCCGTCGATATACAAGCTGTTGTTGTTGAAGTTGACTTCAACCGAACCGCCGTCACGGCCGAAGGCGTACCGGTGCAGGGAGGTATGCTCGTCGGAGGTCAACTCGCAAAGGATATCTTCCAGCTTGCAGGTATAATATCCGGGCGCGGCCGCTTCATCCGATATCGCGCGCCGGAAGGGCGAATCCGCATAACGCGGCGTCACTACGGCGTAGTTGTAGTAATAGCCGATGGCGCCGGTGCCGCTCTGCTGGATGTGGGAAAAGCCGATCAGCTCCTTTCCGCCCTCAAAATGGCGGGGGCGGGCGAAGCTGTTGGGGTAGTGGTCGCCGTAGCCGGTGGGGTAGCCGCCGCTGTAGGGCGCAACGGACATAGCGCCGAAGGGCCGCATGGCGGCGGGGCTGGTGTTGCCGCAGCCCGCCTTGATAAAGAACCACTTTTTCGCGATGCCCTGCGGGTCCGGTGTGATCTCGCCGCAGCCGTGGAAGACGTTGACGTATTTACAGTAATCCATATGGTCACCTCTCAACCGTTAAGGAGTTTGCACAGTTTAATGAATATCGCGCAGGTCCAGCCCTGCTCCTCGCTGCCGAGACCTTCTCCGGTCTGCGAATTGAACAGCTCGTGCATGGAGACGTCCTTCAGCAGCATTTCGTACAGGCGGCGCTGCGCCATCTGTTTTTCTTTCACATAGCCGAATTTGTCCAGCGTTTCCAGCATCAGCCAGGCCTCCGGCAGCCACGTGGGGCCGCGCCACCAGTGTTCCGCCTGATAACTTTCCTGATCGTACGCCACGCTGGGGAAGGGAACGTCGCCGAACATGGATTTCGGATCCAGCAGATACCGTTCGATCATATCGCGGCTTCTGTTTTCCGGCAGACTGACGCCCGCCCAAAGGGGCAGCAGCGAAACCGGGGAAACGATCTTGATAAAAGCTCCCGTTGAAAGGGAAACGTCGTAAAAGAGGTTGTCATCCCCGCAATATAAAACGGAAAGCATCGCTTCGGAGAGCGCTTCCGCCTTTTTCTCCCAAAAAGCCGCTTTTTCTTCTTCGCCGAGCCGACGCGCCAGTTCCGCCGTGCAGCGCATCTGGTGCAACAGGTAGCTGTTCATGTCCGCAGCCAGTGTTCCGCCGTCGTCGAACCGCGGTGAATCGTCCTGCCCGGTTTCCAATCCATGAGGGCAGCTGACAAGTCCGCAGCTTGTCATTCGTGCGCTGAGCCACCAGCCGTTGTTTTTCTCCAGGGAAGCCAGCATGGTCGAAAGAAAGACCTCGTCTTTCCGGCTCTTCGCAAAGCGCGTCACAGCCCACCCGATCAGTGCCGGCTGCGTCTCCGCGGGCCGCGCCCAGGTGGAGCAGAGGAACTGCGGGTATTTGCCGTCGCTGCGTTGGTTGGCGTTGAACTGTAAAAGAAAATCCTTTACAAGCTCGCCGTTCATCAGCTCGTAGGCGAGGTTCTGAAAACAGGTGTCCCACAGGAAATGCGTGGGGTATTCGCCCCGGTTGGGATAGGAGGAAACGTGTTTTGACAGATCGCCGGGCGCTTTCGTCAGGTTGAACAGCAGCCCATGCAGCGCCTTGGCCAGCATCCGGCGTTCCGTTTCCGTGTTTACCGTTATTGAAAACTCGCTGACGCAATCGCGCAGGTGCTTTGCGCACATGCCGGCGGCTTCTTCGACGGTTTCAGGGCAGTTAGCCAGCTTTTGCAGCAGTCGTTGTTCGTCGATCGTCAGGCATTCAAACGCGAAGGCCAGTAAAAGGTCGCCGTCGGCGTCGCAGTATGCGGAAATATCTGTCCCGTCGGCTGCAAGCGCTCCTTTTAAGGCACGCACGCCGGTCAAAAAGCATACGTCCCGATCCGGGTCGCGCGCGTCGCCGTTGGCGGAATAACCCTGTATGAGAATGGTTTTTTCATCGCATCTTGTTCTCCAGCGTTCCCCGGTCTGCCCGGCGGGTCCCCGGAACAGACCGGCGGAAGCGATCCCGTTTGCGGAAAACAAGAACCGGTCCGTGCCGTAAAACGCCAGCTTTGCCTGACCGAAGCCGAAAACGATCTCTTCCACCCGGGAGCGTTTCTTGTTAAACGCCGCCGGAATGTCTATCAGCTTGTTCCACAGCGGACGGGAAAAACGGTTATAATGCAGCCAAAGCGCGTCTATTCCCGTGCTGTTTTCATCGAGGATCAGTCCGATGTTGGAATAAAACGGGCTGTAGGTCTCCCGCGGCGTGGTGTAAGTTTTTTCCTCTGACAGCAGATCGAGGATATTCTCCCGATCGATGATAAGATCTTTCATGTTATTTCGTCTTGATATCCACGATGGGTATCAGCGGGCCGTAGGCGGCCGTCTTATGGGTGATACGGCTGATGCCCTCGCCGCCCACGCGGATGGTCGTGGCGCCGTTGAAGCCGAACTGGTAGCCGGAGCCGCGTCCCAGCTTCATGCAGTAGGTGAGCCGGATCCCCTGATATTGGATGGAAAAGTCGTTCATGTGGTCGTGACTACAGAAAACGTGTTTCACGGTGCCGGCTTTCTTCAGAATGGCGAACATGCCCCGGTCGGCGGGAGTTCCGTCGGGGTTATGGTCGCAGCAGATGGTCTCATGCAGTTCGCCGTAGGCGTCGTAGCCGTCCCGCCATTGCTTCTCGTCCGCGTCCCACGCCTCGTCGTAGGCGGTCTGGTATTCGGGCAGCGGGATATGCATGATGAGCGAGATCTCCGCGCCGCCGCCCGTCAGGGCGTTGATGCCGTCCGACGCCCATTTTACCCATTGCCGTTGGGTCTCGTTGGGTTGGGAGTGGTGGCTGTCCATGAAGAACAGCGATTCCACGATCCTGTCCGTGCCGTCGTCGTTCTTTTCCGCGATATTTACGATGTAGTTGCCCACGCCCATAGCGGGGTCGCCTTTTTGCATCAGGCAGTGGGGGCTGCTCATCATCACGTCGGCAAGGAAATTCAGGTCGCAGTTGGACTCGTCGTCATGGTTGCCGAATACAGGCGCCCACGGGATGCGGAAGCTCTCCATCAGGTCGGTGATCCGTTCGATGGAGAAAAGCGTGGAGCTTTCGTCGCCGCACACGATATCGCCGGAAAGCACGATCAGGTCCGGCTGCGCGTCTGCTACGGCGCGTTTGATGATCATTTCGCCGTCCAGCGAATACAGAGCCCTGTAACCGTAATCCTCGAAATGGATATCCGCCAGATTGAGGATGACGAAATCCCTGTCCTTTTCCTTATACAGCGTCGCCGTGTTATCCAAACGGAAGGTTTCATCGGGCGACCATACGTCTTTGCTCGGTTCGCCTTCGTGATATTCGGCTATGATGGCGTCCTTATTTTTCAGCGCCGCCAACGCGCCCTTCAGATCGGTCTTCTGCTGATAGTCCGCGCCGGTGGCGGAGCCGAACGCCTGCAGCACGATGGTAAACATGGATAAAAACAAAGCTATGATCCTTTCCATTGTTATCGCTCCTTATCGGATTACGATCTTCTTTTCTCCCGTCGTGCTGTCGTAACTGACAAGCGCGGTGGAAGAACGTTCGTCGTATCGCATCTCACAGGGAACGCCGTCCAGCAGCGTCGATGAAGGCTGGAACGGCAGGTATATCCGTAAATTCGCCCGGAACCCGCCCGCGCCGGAAACACGCAGTGTGACGCTGCTGTCGTCTGTCTGCAGTTCGTTGACGCGCACGGAGGTGCCGATCACCTGCGGCGCGGTATGATCAAGCGCGGAAAAGTCGAACAGCATGGCGTTCTCACCGGGAGAGATCGTCTTTTCCGTTATCACGTCAAAGGCAGGGGAGAACATATCGGCGTATAGCCCCTTGACGGTCAACGGCTTGTCGCTGACGCTTTCGTCCATCACCGCCGCGATCAGATACGGATCGCGCCGGATCGTCAGGGAATTGCGGAAAGCGATCTGCTTTCCCGCAAACTCTGTCGTCTCTGTAAAGAATTCACGGAAATTGTCCGCATTTTCTTTATTGAAGCTGAACAGACAGGGATTGGTCTTCCATACGGCGACCGTACCGCTGCCGCAGCGGTAAACGCCCTTGTTTTCCGGCTCGATCCCCAGCATCGCAAACAGATGGTCGGCGGGCGTGTCGTATTTGCCGCTCCACCACGCGTTCATGCGGTTGTAAGGGTCGAAGCCGTTGCCGACGTAGATCAGCGTGCCGCCCTTTTTGACCCATTCGGCAAGGGAGGCGTTCACGTCCGGCGAATCGGGCTTCATGTATTCGTAGCTCATCACCAGCACGTCGTAGTCGTCCAGATAACCGGCGTAACGGCGGGTGTTATCCGCCAGCACGGGACGGATCGGCACGCCGTATTTCAGCAGAGGCAGCGCCAGCGAATAGAAGGCGGGGAACGCGGAGGATTCCATATATTTCAGCATGGTCTCCCGCGCCGCTTCCCCCTTTTTGAACAGCTCGTTGCGGAAGGAGTCCAGAAGGTCGTCGGAGTCGATCAGCACGGTACCGGTGACTTCCTCGGCTGCCTCCGAAAACTCGCTGTCGGGATAAGCCCGCTGGTATAACTGGCTGTCGCCGGTCAGGATACCGACACGGGTCCCGTTCTCCTCGTTCCCTTCCTCCAGTGTGCCCAGCGTCTGGAACATGTTGTTCAGCAGCGTGGCGTAGTCCGCCGGGATGGGCTCTCCCGCGGGATCGTTGCGGGGATATTTTTCCGTAAACACGCGGTTGGGCCACGGGCAGATCTCGTAAGTGTTCACCTTCGGGTGCAGCAGGGAAGCCGCCACCGTACACAGGTAGTTCCTGCGGTAGTCGTTCCAGTCAAAGGCGGGATTGTCTTCGATGGGGTCGTGCAGGAACCACATGTGGCGGCCTGTGCCCTTTACCAGCTCCTGCATCACGCCGTATTCCAGATATGCGGTCTCAAAGGTTCGCTCTTTATACTCTCCGTTGAACCAGTTTTTCTCACGGGAAGTACCGGTCCACACCTGCGCGATACATCCGTCTACCGCCGGGATATCCGCCAGCTTTCCTTCGGGGCTGACGATCTTCCACTGGGTGTAATTGACGAGGCTGTGAGTGGGAACGTAGAACCGCAGCTTCTTTCCGTATTTGACGAAGGCGTATTCTTTCAGGGCTGAGCTGATCCGGTCGATGGCGCGGGTGAACAGATACGCCTTCAGCTTCGCGCATTTATATCGCGCGTCCACGCTTTCATGGGGCGGCTGCCACGGGGCGCGGTAAAACAGCTGATATTCCCGTTTGAACGCGTCGGAATAACCGGCCCTGTCCCAGAATTCCGGTTCCTCAACATGGATGGCCTCTACGCCGAGGTCCACCACGCCCTTCAGCTTTTCCGTCATGTAATCGCAAAAGGAGATCGTCGGTACCATGTAGGGAACGCGGGGACTGTGCAGGATCTGATTGCCGAAGCGGTCCGTCTGGGCCTCGTCCCAATGGGGGCGGCCGTCATAATCGCCGTCCAGATACTCCGTGTAATGGCCCCAGGAGATGCCCGTCATCAGGTGGATGACATAGCCTTTTTCGCGGTAAACGGCGATCCGTTCCGCCGTGCTGGCGTCAAAGCGGTACACCATCGCGAAATCGCATTGGCAGTCGATGGCGTCCACAGGGAAAAGGCCGTTCTGAAAGCCCGTTCTTTCTTCCGTTTTACTTCTGATAAACATTCGGATCCCTCATTACTGCTACAATATGTTGTATATTTCAGTTGAAAAAAATGATTTTTTCATCAAAACATTGTAAAGACTTTCCTTCGTTTTGTCAATGAAAAAAAAGATTTTTATTATTTATGTATAATTGCACAAAATAGTAAAAATATATTAGTTATTTTATTAGTTGCAAAAAAAACGGTCGTTTGTTATGATTAATAGTATTAAAGAAGCAACAGGAGGCGCTCATGGAACAATTTGTTCTGGATCAGATCCGGTACGGCCTGAAGTACATCCCGAAGAATATCGTAAAATCTTTTTTCGTAAAAAAACAAAATGAAGAGACGGAAGCCATCCGAAGAAAAGGCTTTATCCGCGGCGTGTGTCATCCGCGTGAAAACTACGAGCTGCTGAAGGAAGCCAATATCGAATGGATCAGGATCGATATCAGCTTTCCGTTTGAAAAGGACGGCGGCGTCAGCCCCTATTATGAAAGCTTCAAGGAACGCTGCCGTGGCTACGCGGAGCGCGGCGTCAGGGTGATGGCGGTCACGCCCTATCCGAAGGATTACTTCGACGCAGGCATCGACGTGCGCACGCCGGAGGGCGAGCAGCGCGTCAGGGAGATCGCGCTGTTTCTGTTGGAGGACCTCGGCGACCTCGTCGGCGGGTATCAGATCACCAATGAAATGGGCATCCCACACTTTACGCTTCCGTTGAACATGGATGAAGCCGCGCGGTTCATCGGCGTGCAGCTGGAAACGCTCTACCCGGTGCGCGGGGACAAGCTGATCGGATATAACTCCGGCGGTCCCGGCGCGGACCTGCACGCCCGCATGAAGCCATACTATCCGTATTGCGATTATATCGGCGTGGATATCTATCTCGGCTGCTTTGACTATTACCCCGGCGCCATGAGCATGTTCGGCGGTATCATCCGTTACTTGTGGGCGCTGACAAAAAAGCCGATCCTTTTACAGGAATTCGGTTATATCAGCGGCGGCGCGCCGAAATCGAAGCAGGAAAAGCTGGCCATTCTGAACCGCTACGGCGCCAAGGATGAGAAGGACGCGGAGGTGCATATCGAGCAGTTTGTGGAAAATCTGCCGGAGCATTTCCGCAACCACGTCAAATACGTCTGCGGCAACGATCCCTCCCGCTATTACAATCTGCTGTTCCACAGCGATCTGACCAATCACCTTTATTGCGAGCTGCCGGCGATCACCAAGATCCCCGGCTATGAGCACACGGCGGAGGGACAGGGCAAATTCTACGCGGATATCCTGCCGGCTCTCTACGATATGCCCTACGTCTGCGGCGCCGTCATCTATTGCTGGCAGGACCCGGATTCCTGCCACGTCTGCGGCCAGTCCGACTGCCCCACGGAAACGAAGTGGGGACTTGTGGACGCGCAGGGCAAGCCCAAACCCTCCTATTACGCCGTGCAAAAGGCGTTCGGTCGTATCAAATGGCTGGAAAAAACGGAACGATGAGCGATAACGCGTTTTTCCGGGCGGTGCTGGAGGAAGAAGCGCCCATGTACGATGCGGCGCTTATCACGGACAACGGGACGGAATCCTGGCGTGATCCCTGCGCCAACAACGCCAACAACGGCCATTCCACCACCAAGTTTTTTATCGCGACCGCCGTCGGTATCCTTTGCGACAGGGGACTGCTGACGCCGGATACTCCTGTCGGCTCGTTGTTTTCAGACGACGAAAAGCCGGAAAACTATGAGGCCGGATGGGATAAGGTGACGGTCCGTCACGCGCTGCAGCATAAAACGGGGATCGAACATGTGCCCTACGGCGTGGATGACGACGATACCGCGCCGATGATCGGCGAGGATTTTCTCAAATACATTCTTTCGCTCAGGATAGAACATGAACCCGGCACGTTTTACCGGTATTCCGACGCGGCGTACTATCTGCTGTCCCGGCTGATCGCGAAAGTCAGCGGACAGACCGCTGACTTGTTCCTGAAAGAGAACGTGTTTGATCCGCTGGGATTCCGTCAGTGGGCCATGGCGAAGTGCCCGCAGGGGCACCCCATCGCGGGCGGCGGTTTTTTCGCCCGGGCGGACGACGTGGCGAAGCTCGGCTTCGCCTACGCCCATAACGGCGTATACGAAGGCAAACGAATCATATCGCAAAACTGGATCGAAGCCTCCATGGCGCAGGATTTCGCCTGCACCCGGTTCCGGGATACGGATATCTGGCTGAAGACCGGCGCGAGAGGGCAGTGCGTGGCCTTTTCCCGGGAGCGTCCATCCGCCGCCGCGTGGCACGGCTGCGCCGCCCCGGACGACGAGGGCAAACGCAACGACCGGCTGCTCTCCGCGTACTGTGCCTGTCTTGACGTTTTGTTTGATATATAATACTTAGTTATTCGGGAGGTTCGAATGAAATTCGGTTTTTGTGTGGGAGACGATCGTGAACGGGTGGCCGTTGCGGCGGCCGTCGGCGCGGATTATGTTGAGACCGGTTTTGATACGCTGGCAAGAGAGGACGGCGCGCGTTACGACGCGTTTGCGGAAGCTCTTGCTTCTCACGGGATCCGTTGTGAAAGCGCCAATTGTTTTCTTCCCGGTTCACTGAAGGTGACCGGCGACACAGTTGATTACGATGCGCTGAAACGGTATGTGGCGCGGGGCATGAGCCGCGGCGAGGCCGTGGGATTGAAAACGGTCGTCTTCGGTTCCGGCGGCGCCAGAAACGTGCCGGAGGGGTTTCCCTTCTGCGAGGCGTTCCGGCAGCTGACGTTCTTCCTTCGGGAGATCGCGGGACCGCTGGCGGAGCAGCACGGCGTCAACGTGGTGGTGGAGCCGCTGTGGGACAGCAATATCATCAACACGGCAAAGGAAGGCGCCATGCTGGCGGCGGCGGCAAACAGGCCAAACGTGTTCGGGCTGGTCGATCTGTTCCATATGTATAAAATGAGCGACAGGATCGATAATATCCGCGACCTGAAGGGGGCGCTGATGCACGCTCACATCGCGGAGCCAAGCCAGCGGAAATATCCTCTGTCCGCTGAAGAGTACGATTATAAGGCGTTTATCGACGCGTTGGAATTCTCGGGATGCCCCCGCTGTTCCGTAGAGGCGGGCTGCAACGACTTCGCCGGAGAAGCGCCGGTGACCATGAAGCTGCTGCGAAATCTGTAAGACAGGGGAGATCTGATGATGGCATTATCCCTGAACGGCGCGTGGCGGCTGTATTGCGTAGAAGAGAAAAAGGGACAGAATCCTCCTTTCGGCGTCTGTCCCGATCTTTCCGCGCCGAAGTACGACGTTAACTCCACCGTGCCCGGGAACTGCCAACTGGATCTGTGCCGTGCCGGGCTGTTGCCGGAGCCCTATTTCGGAGATAATTATTATCAGTATATCCCGCTGGAGCATTGCGGCTGGGTGTATGAGCGTGAATTCAAGTGGGAAGGCGTTGCGACGGAGGAATCCGTTGGGCTGCGTTTTGACGGAATCGACACCATAGCCGACGTGTTCCTGAACGGCGAGTATATCGGACATGCGGAGGATATGTTCGTGGAGCATGAGTTCGACGTGACCGGCGTTCTCACGCCCGGCGTCAACCGGCTGCTCGTCCATATCTTTTCCGCCGTCAACTACGCCAGAGGGCAGGACTATCCCGTCGCCATGCAGGAAGGGGCGGGCCGCACCCAGATCCCGTACCTGCGTCGCCCGGCCCACAGCTTCGGGTGGGATATCTTCCCCCGGTTGATGACGGCGGGCCTGTGGCGGGATGTGACCCTTGTGTCGAAAGCGCCCTCCCGCTTTAAGGAGGTTTACTACGCCGTTACGGAGGCGGACGAAAACAGCGCGTTGCTTCGGTACGCCTTCCGTTTTACGTCAGATGAGGACGATCTGGAGAATATCGTCGTAAAGGTACACGGGCAGTGCCGCGACAGGGCTTTTGACTTTGAAATAAAGTCCGTGTTCACCGCCGTCAACGGCGAATACCGGGTGCGATCTCCTTATCTGTGGTGGCCGAAGGGATACGGCGATGCGGACCTTTATGAGGTCACCGCGTCCCTGTATATCAAAGGCATGTTGCGGGATACGCACACGGAGCATATCGGTTTGCGCACGGTTAGGCTGGAACGGGATTTTACCCCCGGCTCGCAGAAGTTCTGCTTCTACGTCAATGGGACTCCAATTTTCTGCAAGGGCACCAACTGGGTGCCGACGGACGCGTTCCACTCCCGCTGCGCAGAACGGACAAATAAAGTGTTGGACCTTGTCGGCGAGTGCGGCTGCAACATCATCCGCCTGTGGGGCGGCGGCATCTATGAAAGCGATGCGTTTTACAGCCGCTGCGACAGGGAGGGGATCCTCGTCTGGCAGGATTTTGCCTTTGCCAACACGACCTACCCGGAATCGCCGCGTTTCATTGACACGGTGGCGGACGAGGTGACCAAGCAGATCAAAAAAGTCCGCAATCATCCGTGTCTGTGCGTCTATTCCTCGGATAACGAGGTGGATATGCACTATCTCAATATGAGATTCGCGGAAAACTACGCGCGTTGCCCGAAGTTTTCCCATGAGCTGATCCCGTCGCTCATCAAGCAGCACGATCCCTACCGGTATTATTTGAAAAGCTCCCCGGAGGCGCCGGAGGGCTTCACATGCGATAACGTGCCGGAGCAGCACACCTGGGGCGCGCGGGCCTACTATAAGGACCCGTACTACAAGGATTCCTCCGCCTCGTTCATTGGGGAGGCGGGCTTCCACGGCTGCCCTTCGCCGGAGAGCATCCGCAGATTTATTCCGGAGGACAGCCTGTATCCTTTTATCAACCGTTACTATGCCGCCCACAGCACGGAGGACCTGCGCCTGCACGACGGCCACGGCCGCAATATCATGATGACGAAGCACCTCAATATCCTGTTCGGCGGCGTACCCGATACGCTGGAGGAGTTCGCCGTCCTGTCGCAGATCTCTCAGGCGGAGGCGCTGAAGTTTTTCATCGAACGTACGCGGGCGCTGAAATGGCGGCGCACCGGCATCATCTGGTGGAATATCATCGACGGCTGGCCTCAGATCTCCGACGCGGTGGTGGATTATTACTTTGTCAAAAAGAAGGCGTTCCACTATATCAAAGCGTCTCAGCAGCCCGTGCTGGCGCTTGTGGGCGAGCTGAGCGGCTGGGGCAGTCCGCTGATCCTTTCCAACGACACAAGGAAAGACGCGTTCGTGGAATGTACCGTGACGGACTACGCGACAGGCGAAACGCTTTACAGCGGCGTCGCCGCCGTTCCCGCGGGCGAGAACCGCACATTGGCGGAGATCCCTTTGTTCGCAAGCGACAAAAAGCTGCTGTTGATCGACTATACTGTGGACGGTAAACCCTGCTTCAATCATTATATTGCAGGATCGCCGCCATTTGATCCGGCAACGATGAAAGAATGGGCCGGCGTGATCCGCGACCGGCAAAAGGCGGTGGAGCGATGAGCGAAAGGAAAGCATACGGATATTTCGCGGACGGGATCGTTTTCCGCCGCATGTCGGCGACAGACCGGGACGGCGTACAGTCGTTCTTTGACGATATGGGCGCAGAAAGCGCCGCGTTTTTCAACGTGGATCACGGCAATGAAAAACGCGTGATGGCCTTCTTTGAGAACGGCAAAACCGACCACGTATTCTGGGTGGCGGAAGCCGGAAACGTGATCGTGGGGCTGGCGTTTATCTGGGATGTCGATTCCCGTGTGCCGTGGTTCGGCGTAGCCGTGCGGGACGGTTGGCAGGGAAAACATATCGGCAGCGGCATGGTGCGTTCCGTGTGTGAGATTTGCCGAAAAGAAGGACGTGGCGGGATACTGCTGCGCACCGCCGAAAGCAATTTCCGCGCCAGAACGTTGTACGAGCGATGCGGGTTTGAGAATATCGGACTGCATCCCTCCGGCGAACTGCTGTACCTGAAACGGTTTGAGTTATAAAAGAAACCAAAAATAGCGGGCTCCTCAGGGAGCCCTTTTTTACGATCTTCACGAGAATTTGATTATAGAAAGCGCTTCGCATTTAAGGAACCCCCGGCGAGGGTTCCTTAACAACCTCCTGCGCTTACGAAGCGAAAGGATTTCGTTCGCTGCGGCGAACGACCGAAGGCGCTACCTTTGGGATCTGCAATCCTTTTGAAAAAGGCTTGTCCGAAAACTTTTCTTATCGCATGAAAATCTGCGATTATACGATTTTTATACGTATTTTTCGATCTCAACGAACAGCCGTCCCTTTTTGGAGTTACCGGAGACGGTTTTATACACGAACCGCCCCGTGCCGCGGACGGATACGATATCGTTTTCCTTTAATTGCGCGGAGCAGCTTTCCGTCAGCCTGCCGTTGATAAATACCTTCTGCGCGGCGAACAGCTTTTCCGCGTTCCCGCGGGAGAGCCGCCACACGGCGGCGACCACGCAGTCCGCCCGCAGGGAGCTTACGTTTACCGTTAACGCTTCCGTCCGGAACAGTTCGCCCTCCGGCGGCGCGTCGGTAACCTCGCAGCTCACGCTGGTGTGTTTAACCTTCATAAGGTTCTCGCAGATAAACGGCGCGATGCGCTCCAGCGTGAACAGATACGCCACGTTGTCGCGCAGCACGATATCGCCTGAACAGCAGCGCTCGATCCCCAGATTCATCACCGCGCCTAGGATATCCCGGTGGGAAAGCTCGTCGGCGAATTTTTGCTGTAAAGGACTGATCTTTACGCAGACGACGGGGAACGGGGCCTCATATCCCATTTCCTCCGGATCGCCGAACCGGGCAATCACCCGTTCGCAGCCTGCAACGCCGCCGAAGCATTCGTAACGGATCAATTCCCGCCCGGCGATTTGCAGCGTGTTCTGTTCGTCCAGATTCAGGAAATCCGTAAAGGTAAACCTGCCGGTGCGGTCCGCCTTTGCCGACAGGTCCTTCAGATGACTGAGCAGAATTTCATCCATGTTCAAAACGTTACTTCGGCATAAACAGGGAAGTGGTCGCTGGGCAGGTCTCCGTCGATCGTGTCACGGATCACGGCGAATTTTTTGACCGTCACTTCGCCTCTGGCGAAGACATAGTCGATCACGCTTCCTTCATATGCGGGGTAGTTGAAGCCATGGAAAGTGATTCCCTTGTCAGTCTCAACGGCGATATCGCGGCAGTCGGCAAATCCGGCGGCAAGCACTGCCTTGCAGGGGGCGGAATCCGGCGTGACGTTGAAATCGCCGGTAAAGAATGCGGGGTTGCCCTGCGCGATCTCGCTGCCTCTATGCGCGACAAGCTCCGCGCCTTTCTGCATGGCGACGAGGCCCACGTGGTCCAGATGGGTGTTGAGATGTACGAATTCCTTTCCGGTCTCTTTCTCCTTCAGTTTTGCCCAGGAGCAGATACGGATGCAGGCGGCGTCCCAGCCCTTGCCGGGCTTTTCCGGCGTTTCGGACAGCCAGAAGGAGCCGGAATCCAGCAGCTCGTATTTGTCTTTTTTATAGAATACGGCGGAAAACTCGCCGGCCTCTTTGCCGTCGTCCCGGCCGATGCCGATGGAATCATACTCCGGCAGGCAGGACCGCAGCGCCTTCATCCAATTGATATGCGCCTCCTGCACGCCGAGAGTGTCGGGGGCGGCGTTTCTGATGGTCCGTATGACAAGGGGAGCGCGGAAAGGCCAGTCTCGTTTGCCTCTGCCGGCGCATAACAGGTTGAAGCTCATGATCTTCATGATATATCCCTCCGATGCGTTCTCATTCATCAAAACTGTATCACAATCGGCAAAAAAATGCAAATAAAAACGGAAAAAAGTATAGTAATATTTTTTCCGTTGTGATATGATGAAGAAAAAAGAGCAAAGGAGTTTCCGTTATGCTGCATCTGAATATCGTTCCCTATTGCGTGATGGCCGCCTGCGGCGTGCTGTCCATCATCTTTTTCCTGAAAATGCGCGTCAAAAAGGCCTCTCCCGGAGCCCTTTACGCCAAAGCGATCACCAGCGTTGCGTTTATCCTTTCGTGGCTGGTGCTGGCGAAACAGAATATGAACGGCTTTGCCATGTTTATCGGCGGCGGACTGCTGTTCGGCCTGCTGGGCGATATCTTCCTGGATCTGAAATTCTGCTATCCCGTTGACGACGACGTCTTCACCAAGCAGGGCTTCCTTTCCTTCGCGGTCGGGCATGTTTTTTACGTCCTCGCCGTCATCTTCGGCGTCTCCGGTTCTTTCAGCGTAAAGGCGCTGCTGTGCGCGCTGGGTGTGGCCGTCATCGCGGCGCTGGTGGTGTTCTTCGGCGAAAAGGCCATGCAGCTGCACTACGGCGATTACAAGATCATTTCTACCCTGTACGGCGCGCTGCTGTTCTTCATGACGGCCTTTGCCATCTTCACGGCGGTCTTCAACGGCGTCAAAGCGAATCTTCATCTGCTGGTCATGGGGATCGGCGGCGTGTTCTTCGTCATTTCCGACCTGATCCTTTCCGGCACCTATTTCGGCGAGGGCAAGAACCGCCCGGTGGATATCATCACCAACCACGTCACTTATTACATGGCGCAGTTCATCATCGCCCTGTCGCTGGCGTTCATGGCGTAAAAGAAAACGGATACGGATATGCGCAGAAGTGAAACGCTGGATTTTTCCGGCATTAAAACCTATGACGCGCGGGACCGCGTGAACCTGGTCACCATCGAAAATATGATGACGCCGGGCGTCACGCCTCACGCCCCCTATGCCGCCGAAGGCTTTGACGAGTTGGTCGACAGGATCGCGAGTGCGCGGAAAAACGGCCGTCCCGTGATCTGGAGCATGGGCGCCCACGTGGTCAAGAACCGCCTGTCCCGGTATGTTATCGAGCTGATGAAAATGGGGATCATCACCCATATCGCCGCCAACGGCGCCACCTCCATCCATGATTTTGAGTTGGCGTATCTGGGCGGCACCTCGGAGGACGTGCCTACCGCCATTGAGGACGGTTCCTTCGGCATGTGGGAGCAGACCGGCGCGTGGATGAACGAGGCCGTTGCCCTCGGCGCGGCGCAGGATATCGGCTACGGAGAAGCGCTGGGCAAATACATCGATGAGCGCCCTGAACGGTTCCCCAACCGGGAGGATTGCATCCTGTGGAACGCCTACAAGCTGGATATCCCCGCCACCTACCATATCGCGCTGGGGACGGATATCATCCACCAGCACCCGACGTGCGATATGGAGAAGATCGGGAAGTGCTCCGGCATCGATTTCAAAAAGATGGCCAACAGCGTGTCCCAACTTGACGGCGGCGTTTTCCTCAACTTCGGGTCCTCCGTCATCGGGCCTGAGGTGTTCCTGAAAACGCTTTCCATCGCCCGGAATCTCGGTTATCCCACGTTCCATATCACGACGGCAAACTTTGATCTGATCGATCTCGGCGATTATCGCTGCAAGATCGGTTACGAGGACCCCAATTACTACTACCGTCCCCGCAAGAATATCGTCAACCGTCCTACCTGTAAAGGCGGCATGGGCTGGCATTTCACCGGCGACCATCAGGTCACCATCCCCACGCTGTACGACAAACTGAAGGAGCGCGGCTTCTGATATGCTGACGAAGGAAAGAATAGCGGAAATACGAAATGACCTGCGGGAAAAGACCGTGGGCATCATCGGGGATTTTTGCCTCGATATCTACTGGCGCGCCGATATGACGCGCTCGGAGCTGTCCCGCGAAACGCCCCATTTTCCGCTGCCGGTGATCGACGAAGCGGTTTCTCTCGGCGCGGGCGGCAACGTGGCGGCCAATCTTGCGGCCCTCTGCCCGAAAAAGGTCGTCGGCCTGTCGCTGTACGGGGACGACTGGCGCGGTATGCTGCTGTTGGAACAGGCGGCGCGGGCGGGTATCGCTTCCGATCTCTTTATCAGAACGCAGGGCCGCTTCACCAACGCCTACTGCAAGCCCATGAAAAAAGGCGTCTCCGACGTGGTATACGAGGACCCGCGGCTGGATTTCGATAACTACGCTCCCATTGACCGGGCGACGGAGGACGCGGTGATCGCCAACCTTGACCGGCTGGCGGAGTTGTGCGACGTGCTGTGCGTCGCCGACCAGTTCCGTTACGGGATCGTCACCGACCGGGTGCGGGAGCGTATCATATCTCACGCGAAAAACGGCCTGCCCGTCATCGCGGACAGCCGCTATCACATCGCAAAGTTTACGGACTGTATCCTGAAACCCAACGAGGCGGAATGCTGGCGGGCCGTATACGGCGACGAGGGGTATCTTACCGCTTCCTCGGACGAACTGACGGCTACCGCCGATACGCTGGCGCGGCGCAATCGCGCAACCGTATTCTGCACGCTGGGAGACAAGGGCTCTTATCTGACAAAGGGCGAAAACGGTTGCAGAACGCCCGCCGTGAAGGTCGCCGGACCGCTGGATATCTGCGGGGCAGGGGATACGACGCTGGCCGCCTTTGCCTGCGCGCTGGCCGCAGGTGCTTCCTTTGCCGATGCCGCGCAGCTGGCTTCGCTGGCTTCCGCCGTCACGGTGAATAAGATCGGCGTCACCGGTACGGCCACGTTTAAAGAAATCACGGAACAACTGACGTAAAACCTATCCTGATCGTCATAAAAATACCCCGGGAATGAACCGTCTCATTTCCGGGGTAACATATTGTTTCGTTATCATTTCGGCGGCATGAAGACCCTGATCTTCTTGCCTATGGTGTAGTGCAGCTCGTTGTTTTCCGGCGTCAGCTCGAATTCCGCCTTGTTGCCGTCGTTGTCCACCGCGTGCTTCGGCAGCGTACCGTCAAACCGGATATCCAGCTTGTCGGTGGAAAACGCTTCCGCGTATTTCAGGTAATCCGCCAGATTGATATTGTCCGTCAGATATTTTGGAAATATTTCCGCGACGAGTTTCGGGGAGAGTTTCTTCAGGAAGAACACCTCGAACTTACCGTCGTTCTGGTCGGCGTTGCGGTACAGGCTGATGCCGCCCATGCCCTTGGAGGTGGTGATTAGCGCCAGGCAGGTGGAAACGGTTTTCGTCTCGCCGTTGGCGGTGTAGGTGATCGTCACCCTTTCCGGCTTCTTCATCAGGATGGGCAGCGCGGAGACCACGTAGGCCGCGTGGCCCAGCTTTTTCTTTAATTTGGTGCTGACAAGAAAGGGGATCGGAGCGACGTAGCAGAACGCGGAAACATAGCATACCGGCTCGCCGTTGACAAGAATGGAATCCGTATAGGTCTCCACACCCTCGGCCACCAGCTTGTCGATGCCTTTTTTCGGGTCGTGACGCGCCATGTTGTAGTTGTTGGCCATGTCGTTGGTGGTTCCGGTGGCGATATGGGCATACACGCAATGCTGCTCGATCTCGTTGAACGCACGTACCGCTTCGTTGACCGTGCCGTCGCCGCCCATGGTGACGATATAATCGCACAGCGGATCCTGCTCCTTGATAAGCTCGATCACGTGGCCGGAGTATTCGCTTTTCAGCACCTGAGTCAGCGTAAAGCCCTTCTCCGTCATTTTTTTGACCAGATAGTCCAGGATCTCCTGCGAAAAATGCGGCGAAACGGGATTGTAGATCACGCAGAACGTCATACGTCAGCCCCCTTGTTACATTTATTCTTTTATAACATATCAGGAAAAAACTGTCAACCGTTCGGCGTTGTAATTTTTGACCGTTGAATTGTCATTTTTTGAATTGCAAACCCCATTTCGTTGTGGTACTATAAAGAAGAAATACAGTTACAGGGAGGACGTTATGCAAAAAACGATCATCAGAAAATACGCCCGGCTGATCGCGCGGGTCGGGGCAAACATTCAAAAGGGACAGCCGGTTCGGCTGTTCATCAACGCGGACCAGTACGACTTTGCGACGGTGCTGGTGGACGAATGCTATAAAGCCGGCGCGTCCCGCGTGGATATCGACTGGGACTGGCAGGCCATCACCAAGCTCGATTACCGTTACCGGACGCTGAAATCGCTTTCCACGGTACAGAAATGGCAGGAGGAACGGTTGAAGCTGATGGCGGAGGAATACCCCTGCCGCATCATTATCATCAGCGACGACCCGGACGGGCTGAAGGGGATCAACCAGACGAAGATGCAGAAGGCGCAGCAGGCCCGTTATCCGATCATCAAGCCCTATCGGGACGCCATCGAGAGCAAGCACCAGTGGACCATCGCCGCGGTCCCGTCGCACGTGTGGGCAAAAAAGATATTCCCCGCGCTCAAAAAGAACGCGGCTTATGAAAAGCTGTGGGAAGAGATCCTCGCCACCGTCCACGTGACGAAGGACAACGACCCGGTGGCAGCATGGGAGGAGCACAACCGGAAGCTGAAAGAGCGCTGCGAGTGGCTTTCCGCCTGTAAATTCGACTATCTGGAATACCACAGCGCCAACGGCACCGACTTCAAGGCGTGGCTGATCCCGCAGGGACATTGGTGCGGCGGCGCGGAAGCTACCAAACAGGGCGTGATATTCAATCCCAACCTGCCGACGGAAGAGGTGTTCACCACCCCCATGAAGGGCAGGGCGGAAGGTACTCTCGTCGCCACCAAGCCGCTGTCCTATGAAGGACAGATGATCGAGGATTTTTCCATCACATTCAAAGACGGCAAAGCCGTGAGCTGGAAGGCGGAAAAAGGCCAATCGCTGCTGGATAAGATGATCGGTATGGACGAGGGCGCCGCCATGCTGGGCGAGCTGGCGCTGATCCCGAAGGACAGCCCCATCAACGAAAGCGGAATCCTTTATTATGAAACGCTGTTCGACGAGAACGCCGCCTGCCACGTGGCGCTGGGCATGGGCTTCAACGACACCATCGACGGGTACCTCGACATGACCAATGAGGAGTGTCGGGCTCTCGGCGTCAACGACAGCATCATCCACGTGGATTTCATGATCGGCGCGGACGACCTTGAGGTCACCGGCTTCAAAGACGGCAAAGCCACCCCCATCTTTCGCAACGGCACGTGGGCGGACGCATTATAATGTAGCGCGGCTCCGTGAGCCGCCATCTCGCCTTCCGGCTCAGGCATCGCTTCTGTGGCGCAACGCGATTCCGATTTTGAAACGTTTGATTTCGTTTTACGTTTATTCTGTGCTTGATATATAAAACTTGAATGTTAAAAGGACCCCTTTGGACGGTCGTGATCGTCCAAAGGGGTTCTTCTCTTTTTTATAATTGGTTGATTTAAGCTTGCAGGATCGGGAAGGTGACCGTCACCTTGAACAGATCGCCGTCGATGGCGAGATCGAACCGACCGCCCATCAGCTCCGTCAGGCTTTTGGCGATGGAAAGCCCAAGTCCGCTGCCCTCGGTGGCGCGGGAGGCGTCGCCCCGCACGAACCGTTCCGTGAGTTCCTCCGGCGAGATGTTCAGAGGAGATCCGGAAATGTTGCGGAAGGTGATCCGCGCCGTCCCGGCGGCCTGTTCCAGCGTCAGGTAAACTCTCGTTCCCGCCATAGCGTATTTGCACACATTGTTCAGCAGGTTGTCGAACACGCGCCACAGCAGCTTGCCGTCCGCGTTGACGGTGACGGTTTCGGCGGGGATCGCCGGGACCAACTGCAGTTGCTTCGTCCTCAGGCGTTCGTCGTATTCGCCGATCACCTGCGGCAGCATCACGTTCAACGCCGTGGGCTCCAATGATACTGACAGATTCCCGGTCGCTGCCTTGGAAGCGTCCACGATATCGGAACACAGCTTTTTCAGCCGCTGGCTCTGGCGGTCGATCACACCGATATATTCTTTTGCCTTTTCGTCCTGCACGTCCGTTTCCTTCAGCAGGTCCACGTAGTTGATGATGGAGGTCAGCGGCGTTTTCAGGTCGTGGGACACGTTGGTGATCAGCTCGGTCTTCATGCTCTCGCTCTTCATGCGCTCATGGACCGCCCGGTTGACCCCGTCGTTGACGGCGTTCAGGTATTCAGCGTTCTTTTTGAAGGGCCCTATGAGATATTTCGTATCCACTTTTTCCGTCAGATTGCCTTCCGCCAGCCGTTTGGCGCCGTTTTGTACCTTGTGCAGATTGATCGCTCCCAGCAGCACCAGCGGGATCTCGATCACCTTTACAATGAACAGCAGCGCGATAAATTCATCCTCCTGATACAACAGCATGGAGTAGATAAACTCCGCGAGGGTGACGACGCCGAATGTGATACCGAGGACCAGCAGCAGGTTTTTATTTTCCGCGGCGTTCCGGATGAGCTTGCTCAACCACCGGCAGAACCGGACGACGAAGATATTGCTGCCGATGGTCTTTGCTTTGATCCGCACCACGGTCGTCGCAAGAAAGGACAGCAGGATCAGCGCCAACGCGGTCAATGCCGCGGCAATCGGTAACGGCCCGCTGTACGGCCCGTCGTCTATGACGAAAAACGCGAGCGCGATCACTGCCACGAGTACGACGGCGCAGACGATATCGTAGGGGATGCGGTGCAGCCCTCTCGCCTGCGGCGCGTTTTCCCCTTTCACGTGCCCCAGGCACAGCAGCGAAAGGATGAAGAAAACAAGGGCGGCGACGGCGAAACAGATCGTCAGCGGGATGATCTTATGGATATAGCCGAAGGCGTATCCCGTCAGCTTCTGCGCGTAGTAAAACAGGTCTTTGGCCGTGAAAGTCTTCGGCAGCGTATATAAAACCGTGTAATCCCTGTGTGGGTAATCCTGTTCCGCGCCGAGGATACAGGTGGTGGGTTCCCGCTCGCCGCGGTAATATACCACGCCGTTGTCGCTGACGGCATAATCGTCCTCCCGGAATGTGACCCATCCGTCGGTGTATTCCGCGTAGGGAATGTCCTCCGCCGTCGTTTCAAAAAGCTGCGTGCAGTATTGCAAAATCGCTTCGTTGTACTCATTCTCGTAATAGTAATAGCGGAAGCGATACCCGGAACCGTTGTCGTCCAGAATGTAGATATGCTCGGTCCTGCCGGATGTCGGATATGCCGGTTCGTCATAGGAAACAGGTTCTGTCGGTTCTTGCGGCGACGTTGTCGTATCTTCCGTGCTTGTGATCTGTTCCACCGCCGCGGTCGGTTCCGTCATTTCCGTCGCGAGTTCCTCCGAAAGCTCCGTTTCGGTCGTTTCCGGCGGCACGGTGGTCTCCTCCGGCTGTGAGACAGCTTCGTTCAACCGTGTCATATCAAAATCGTAGTCATAGATCGAAAGCGTTTTTGTAAAGGTATATCCCATGTCAACGGCGGGATAATTGTTGAGCACCACCGCTCCGTCTTCATCCGTTACCGTAAAAGACAGATTGGATCTTTCGCGGCTGAATTTCATTTGATAAAGCTCGGTATCTCTGTTGAGCTGATCTTCCTCGGAAAGAACGTTCATGACGTACCGGCGGACGTCGTTTTGATGATAGTGCTCGACGATCTCTTCCACCGCGATTTCAAGCAGCTGTTCTTTTTCCGCGTAAAACAGATTGGATTTCGTCAGCAGCAGGCCGAGAACGACGTTGCAGGCGATACCGGCGGTAAATAGAATGCAAAGTAAAAAACAAAGCGTTTTGACAAGTCGTGAGCTTTGCAGCTTTTTCATGACGGTTTTCCTCCTTTTTGCGTTGCGAACTGATAGCCGTGTCCCCACACGACCCTGATATACCGCGGATTGTTGGGATCGATCTCGATTTTCTCCCGCAGGTGACGGATATGAACCGCCACGGTGGAATCGGACCCGTAGGGATCGTCCCGCCAGACCGCCCGGTAGATCTCGGCGGGGGAGTAGACCTTGCCCGGAGAACGGATCAGAAATTTCAGGATCTCGTATTCCGTCGGCGTCAGGCCGACCGGGTCGCCGTCCACCGTCACGGTCTTGTCGTTGTCGTTGACCGTGATCCCGCCGCAGGCAAAGACGTTGTCCTCCGGTTTTGCCGCCGCGCCCAGCGTCGTATAACGCCGCAGCTGGGATCGCACCCTCGCCAGCAGCTCCACTGGGTTGAAGGGCTTGGTGATATAGTCGTCCGCGCCGAGGTTCAGCCCCAGGACGATATCGGTATCCTCGCTTTTGGCGGTGGTGAAGATCACAGGCGTGTTGTATTTCTCCCGCAGCAGGCTCAAAGCCGTCAGCCCGTCCGTTTTCGGCATCATGATATCCATTAAAACCAGATGGACGGTATGGGTTTCCATCAGCTCCAGCGCTTCTTCGCCGTTGTATGCGCAAAGGACGTCGTACCCGTCTGAAGTCAGATAGATCTTCAGCGCGGAAACGATGTCCTTTTCGTCGTCGCAGACAAGAACGGTGTACATGATATCCCTCTTTCCGTGTTGGATTACACCGTTATTATCGCATATTCTTTCTTAAAAAACAACTGTGGGAAAGTTTAAGAATTGTTTAATATCACGTTGCCATTCACGCAGACGTATTGGACGTTGATATCCTCGTCGAACAGAATGATATCCTCGTCATACCCCTTTTTGATTTTTCCCTTTCTGTCGTCAAAACCAACCACTTTCAAAGGCGTCAGGCTCGCCATTTTCACCGCGTCCGTCAGTGAGATCCCGCAGCGCTTCACCATATTTCTGACAAGAAGATGGCTTGTCGCCACGCTGCCGGCCAGGCAGGAACGGTCCGCCAGCTTCATCACGCTGTCTTCATAGACGACGGCCTGACCGTTCTCCTGTGTGAATACCGTACCTTCCTCCATATCCAGTGCGGAATACTCCAGCCCGTCCGTAATGGCGTAGGCCCTGTCGGGTCCCTTTGCATGATAGATCAGCTTGATCGCGCCGTAGGGCAGATGGCGCAGGTCGCCGATGAACTGTGTCGTGAAGCCGTCCAGCGCGAGACCGGCCTCCGCCACGCCGACTTCGCGGAAAATGCCGTTCTTGTGCATGGCGGAGCTGGCGGAAAAGATGTGCGTGATGTCGCTGTAACCGTGGCGCAGCGCCTCCTCCGCCACCGCAAAATCCGCGTCGGAATGGGCGATGGAGGCGACGATACCGCGTTTGGCGGCTTCCTCGCCCACGCGCATCCCGTTTTCCACCTCCGGCGCCGCGCCGATCATCAATATGTCTCTGGAATAGTCAAGCAGCGCGGAAAGATTTTCTTCCGTGGGGATCAGGATATTGTCGGGGCTCTGCGCGCCTTTTTTCGCCATGGAGAGGAACGGCCCTTCCAGATGGACGCCGAGGATATTGGCGTCCGTACACATCCGCTTCGCTTTTCCGATGTTGTCGATCGCCCTTTGCAGCCGCGCGACGGGCGCGGCCAGCGTGGTGGGCACGATGGAGGTGGTGCCCCGCAGCGCGTGGGCGCGGCACATCTGCACGATCTCCTCCGGGGCGTCGCTCATGGCGGAATACCCGCCGCCCCCGTGGACGTGGATATCGGCGAAGCCGGGGGCGAGGTACAGCCCCGCGCAGTCCACGATGCGGTCCGCTTGCGCGAACCGTTCGCAGACGTCGAGAATGACGCCGTCCCGCGTCAGCACGTTGATTTCA
>JAFRRP010000066.1 GCA_017428085.1 Clostridia bacterium
AGCATCGACGTAAGGTCCTCCGGGGCCGTTCTCACTGACTGCGACGCCGGTGCATCGCTGCTGATCGGAGAAATATAGATAATACTTGCCGTTTCTCTCCGCCGCGTCGGTGGCGTAGCATTCATGATCTTCACCGAGGAAGGTGTCCTCCGGGCGAAGCGTGAACTCAAGATCCCAGTTGACAAGATCATCGGAGGAAAAAACGCGCCAGTCGTCCATGCGATAGATTGGCTGCCCCGGGCCGTAATCGTGGCTGGAGTATAGATAAGCCTTGCCGTTAAAGATATGCACATGCGGGTCGCACACGCCCATATCGGGGAAAACGCGTCTGAAATTGCCGCCCACCAGATTGTCGTTATTTTGGAAAGTGCTTCTGATTTCCTCAACGGTTCCTGCCGTCAGGTAAAAGAAATAGCTGTGCGGTTCGTCGAATTCCAGTTTGAAAATGCTGAGCGGAGCCACGTAGTTCGTGGCGTCTGCTCCCGCGTCGGCGGAACCGTCATACTCATATCGCCCCGCAAGCAGAGACGTGGCTTTCGGCGTAAACAGCCCTACGCCATAGCCGTTGTCGTCTGTCCACGCGCACCACGTTTCGTTGTTTCCGTCCTTCAGCTGAAAGGCGGGTTTTCCTCCCCAGAAAGGCAAGTCCCGCTCCACGCGCAGTTCATCGCCGGTCCAGGGCTGATCGCCGTCGTAGAACCAGAAGTTGCCGAGGGCGCTGACGGTATAAAACGCCGGAAGCTCCTGTTCCCTGTCCTCCCAGGGCGTCCCGAGGAAATCCACCGCCGTATTTTTAACGGACAGCCCACTGTCGGTCAGCTTATACTCGCTTGTGTAATACGTTTGTGTGGGCATGTTGTCCTGCGCCCAATCGAGAGGACGGCATACGACGCGGATCGCATCATCACTCTTTTCAACGGCCACAAGCTTGCTGTTGTTGCCGTACTGGTCGCCGCCCTGTACGGGATTGTAGTTCCAAACGGCGTCGACGTACACACCGTTTTCATAGCCCTCGATATCATGCGGACCGTAATAGGACTGCTGCACAAGACGACCGGTATCGTGATCGTTCAGAAGATTGCCGTAATTGCCGTTTGCTTTGTCCTCAAACCAGGAAAGCCCGCCGCCCCATCTTAGGTTGACGCCCGCTTTGTAACGCTCGTTTTCAATAAACAAAACGTCTTCCTTCGGCGCATTCTGCAGGCTGCAGGCAAAATCCGAAACGCTGAGGATACAGCGTTCACCCGCGCGGATGGGTTCAAAACGCACCGAGATCAGCCGCGACGCGGTCTTGCGGTCCAGATAGCTGTCCAGCAGCATGGAGGCCATGTTTGATTTCGAGCCCAGCAGCAATTCTTCCTCAATGGTTTTCGCACCCATCCTGTAGGAGAAGACGGCGCGAACCGCCGTTGCGGCCTCGTATGAAAAAGAGATGCGGTTGAAGCTCATCTTTCCCGAAACGAACGGCACCGTTACAGTATAACCGTTTGTTATATCCACGGTGGACAGATTTACCTCCGGAACCGATATTTCGTTTTTCATCTCGATCCCTCCACTGTAAAGTCCGATACACATAAGAAGAGACAGAAAAAACATCATGATTCTTTTGAAAAAAACCGTCATAAGCACTCCTTTCCTGTTTTAGCAAAACGGTTTTGAAAGGAGACCCGATCGTATCGTATCACATAAATACGCATCCGGGATCGCCTCCCTTTATATTGCATGCTTCCTTATAAACAGCATATCTTAGATCTGCAGAAAAAGCAAGATAATAGTACGATCTGTAGAACTTAACTTTTTCAGTGCCCTTGGAATTTCAACGATTCCAAGGGTTACTATTTGTGATACACGTCAATAGAAGAACCGACCCCGTTCCTGCATCAGATCGGCAGCCGCCTGTCTCCGCCCCAAAGCTGCGGGAACAGGTTCCCCCGGTCCTGCTTCGGTTCCTCTTCAAAAATCAGCTCCACTACGCCGATATTGCAGACGGGATCGGGCGAACGGGCGGGCAGGCCCTTCACCGTGATGCGGGCCGCATCCTGCGTAAAGGGAAGCTCCTTCCCGGTGGCAAGCAGCCGCGCCGAAAGCAGCTTCGTATAATAGCCGCCCACGG
Organism: Clostridia bacterium; assembly: GCA_017428085.1. Taxonomy (GTDB): domain Bacteria; phylum Bacillota; class Clostridia; order Oscillospirales; family Acutalibacteraceae; genus RUG806. The sequence continues at coordinate 2,114 of JAFRRP010000066.1, forward strand.
TGAATTCACCGTTGTCCGGCCAGATCCAGTTCCACACAAAGACGCGGTTGCCCTTGCGGGTGGTGCTGCGCACGCTGAATTCCCCGACCGCCGGGGAAACCTGCCCGTACACCGCGTCGCCGTTGGCGGAAAGCCAGGAGCCCACCTGTGTGAGCGGTTCGACCGCTTCGGCGGGAACGGAGCCGTCCGGCGCGGGACCGATATTGAGCAGCAGATTGCCGCAGCTCCCCGTCACGCGCCACAGCATCCTGAGGATGCGCTGGGCGTTGTAGCTGTAAGGCGCCGCCTGGGCGGAGTCGATATACCCCCAGCTCAGGTCGTTGAAGGTCATGCAGGCCTCCCAGTCGCGGTCCATGGGGCGGATCTCCCCCTCCGGCGTGCCGAAATCCTCTTCTAGCCGGGAACGGTTGTTGATGATGATACCCGGTTGCAGCGTGCGCAGGTATTGGTTGCGGCGCAGCGAATCCCAGCCTTCAAAGCTTTCCAGCGGCAGGGCGCAGTCATACCAGAGGATATCGATTTTGCCGTAGTTGGTCAGCAACTCGGTGTTGAGGGCCGTCAGATACTCGTTGTAGCGCCGCTGCGCGTCCGGGTCGGTGGCGCAGTCCCGGCCGTCCGGGTGGCGCCAATCCATCACGGAGGAATAGAGCCCCACGCCGAGGTCAAATTCCCGGCAGGCGTCCACAAACTCCCGCACGATATCGCGGTGCGGCCCGTAGTTGACGCTGTTGAAGGGATTGACCTTGGAGTCCCACAGGGAGAAGCCCTCGTGGTGGCGGGTGGTCAGCACCATATATTTGCAGCCTGCAGCCTTGGCGAGCTTGGCCCATTCGCGGGGGGCGCCGGGCTTCGGCTGAAAGCTGTCTGCGAGCTTTTCATATTCCTCCGGCGGGATATTATCGTTGGCCATCACCCATTCCTGCCGTCCGAGCAGAGCGTACAGCCCGAAATGGACGAACATCCCGAACCGCGCCTCGCGCCACCATTTCATGCGCGCGTCTCGCGTTGCGGCAATTGCCTCTTCATATTCAGCTTTGGAAAGATAATTCACGATAAGACACTCCTTTTCTGGTCTCAGTGTTATAAACGGCGCTCCACAGAGTAATCGCTGCAGCGCGCCTTTGAGGGCCGTTCTTTTTCAGCAGCCTTTGGAGCTCCGATCGTCCGGCTGCGGCGCGGCGGTGGAATAGACCCAATTCAGACGTCCGTACGGCGCGCTGTCGCCCCTGGTGTAGAAGGAATAGATATCCGCGGGATCGCAGTTGTCCGCCCACTTGAAGCAGATACTGCCTTCGGCCTCAACGCCCAGGAGCGATCTTTCCACGGAGAGCATCAGCCGGTTGCCCTCAAAGCGGATTTCCGCCTGTCCGACGATTTCATATCCATGATCGGTGATCCGCTCCACCGTCGCTTTTCCGTTTTCGGGAGACGTACGGTTGACGATATATTCATAGCCCGCACGCTCGCCGGAAACGTTCACAAAAAGCTGCATCCAGTTGTCGTCCGTGCAGGACGTGAGATCGGCGGCCGTATCCACGTAGAAATACAGCTTTTCGCCGTCGTGGGCGACCTTCGCGCTGGCGATATCGTTCCGGCCGGAGGTGTCCTTATAGTAAGTGTCGCCGTAGCCGCGGCAGTCGCGGTCCACGGTGTCGTTCGTATAGTCCCGGAAGACGCCGGTGATGGTTTCATCGTCCCACTGGTCGAAGCCGCCGCCGATATCAATGGTCACTTCTTCCGCTGCGGGCAGGGCCGCTGTGCTGCCCTTGAACCCGGCGACGCGGTCGACGAACTGCATATAATAATTGTCGCCGAGGACGCCCGCCGACGGCTCAAAGTCGCGGGAATATTCCTCGTCGCAGTTGTCGCAGAAGCCGAAGGGCTCGTTTTCCCGGAAGGTCAGCCGCTGCGCCACCCACTCGTTGAAGCCGGTCACAAACACGATATCCGGATCCAGTTTCTCGGCGAAATCCCATTGCTCGTCAAAATTGTAGCCGTACAGCACCGCGTTTTCGGAGGTGTCCTTTGCGCCGTTGTGCCAGCTCCGGCCGTGGTCGTTGGAGCCGTACCAGGCGGAGGAGCTGAAGCAGCAGGTGTCGCAGTGCTGCGCCACGGAGACGTTCATGATGCTTTCGTCCCAGGGGGAATTTTTATAGTAGGAGGTCAGCTTGCCCAGGCGGCTGAACTCCATCCAGGGGAAGCCGTCCCGTACGCGGTCGTCGGGCCACTGCTTCGCCTTGATGCGGAAGTAATCCTTCACGTCGTCGCGGAGCGCCTCGTCGTCCTTGATCCCGACGATCAGGGGCTTGCCGTTCATCTTAAACCAGAGGTTATCAATCTCGGGGTACTTTGCGCGCACCTCGGGGTTGTTGTAAAGCTCGTCGTAGATCCGGTTCATCACCGTTCCGGAATAGGAGGCGGTATAGAACGCGATTTTCGGCACGTTCCAGCCCTGCTGATAGTATTCGTACCACACGTCGATCAGGTCCAGCGTGCGGGCGATATAGGGATTGGCGTTGGTGGCGTCGAACACGATGAAATCCACGCCCGCGTCAGTGAGCATCTGGCAGTGCTTGCGCACGACCCATTTATCCGCCTGGAAATA
>JAFRRP010000067.1 GCA_017428085.1 Clostridia bacterium
AAGAACGTCGTAGCCGCCGGCATCGCCGACCACTGCCAGGTGGAGCTGGCCTACGCCATCGGCGTGGCAAAGCCCGTTTCGGTACTGATCGACACCAACGGCACCGGCAAATACCCCGACGGAAAGATCGCCGCCGCCGTGAACAAGGTGTTCGATCTCCGTCCCGCCGCCATCATTGACAAGCTGGACCTGAGAAAACCGATCTACCATGATATCGCCGCCTACGGTCACGTGGGCAGGACCGATCTGGACCTGACCTGGGAAAAGACGGACAAGACCGACGCTCTGCTGGCCGCGCTTCAGGGGTAAACAACGAAAACGAGCGGGCCGAAACGCCCGCTCTTATTTTGTTCCGTCCGTTTCTCCGTCTTACTGCTCCGGTTCACGCGCAAGGACTTCATTTTCTCTGAAAAGCAGAGAAATGCACCAGATCCCCGCCAAAGCAACGACCGTATAAATGATCCTGCTGATAATAGCGGACTGGCCGCCGAATATCCAACCGACGATATCAAACTGGAACAGCCCTATGGAGCCCCAGTTGAGCGCACCGATGATGACCAGCGACAGAGCGATTTTATCCAACATCCGTTTCATCTCCTTCAAAGTCAGTCTGTCGCTTCTATTATGCCACGAAACAACGGCGGTATACGCCGCGCCAATAAAAGGAAATCAAAAAAAATGCAGTTACGATTTCAAAACCACCGGTTCCGCATCATGCTGGTGGGCGATCCCCATGAAAAGCCGGAAATCGAAAAACCGGAAGAAAAAGCAAAGCTCGACGATTATCTCCGTCTGCAGGAGGCGGCGATAAAAGCGTTATCGCCGGATCTTGTGATACTGATGGGAGATAACGCGGGAGGCAGCTCTCCCGAGGAGCTGCGCGAGGTGCTGATGCGGATGACTGAGCCATACCGCGCCGCAAACGTTCCCTTTGCTTTTATTTTAGGCAACCACGACCTGGAATGGGACAAAGAATTCACCGACCTGCAGGAGCACTATGACGTATACAGGACCGTTCCGGGCTGCCTGCTGACCGACCGGGATCAGGTGAACGGCTACGGTGATTATCATTTGACGGTAAAGCAAACCGACGGCGATCTCGACGCGCTGAACCTGTGGTTCATCTATTCCGGCAACCGCGCGGAACCGCAATATAACTCCACTTACGATTTTGTTAAAACGGAACAGATCGAATGGTACAAAAACGCGGAACGCGCCCTGCGTGAAAAAAACGGCGGGCAGGTACCGGCGGTCCTGTTCCAGCACATCCCGGTGCCGGAGGAATTCCGGCTGTTGAGAAAACGCAGCGTGTTTTCCATGCTGGCCGACGGCGTTCAGGGGCAGGACCTGCGCAAGGGAACGTTCTATTCCGCGGACAGAAAAGCGGGAACCACGGGCTACGTCGGCGAAGCGCCCTGCGCGCCGGACTACAACAACGGCCAGTTTGCCGCGTGGAAAGAGACCGGCGACGTGTTCGCGGCGTTTTTCGGCCACGACCATATGAACGACTTTGTTGGCATGACGGACGGGATCATTCTCGGCCAGTGCAAGACGGCAGGTTTCCGCGTTTACGGCGACGGATTGATGCAGGGCGTGCGGGTGCTTGACCTTGACGACCGACGGCCGCGCTGCCTTGAAACGCGGATGGTGCGTTACCGCGAGCTGGTGGGCAGCAATTGCCGGTCCATCAAAGGCCGCAATAAAATGATCCCGGACCGTTGGAACGTAAAGATCGACGTGGCGCTGAAGGCGCTCCCGTTCGCCGCCGCCGCTGCGGCGCCGCTGCTCATCCATAAAATCATAAAGAGAAAATGAGGAAACGAACCGATCAGCTCATCGAAGAGCTGAAAAAGGACAGCGGATCTTCCGCCGAAAGCAAGGAAGAAAAACCGGCCGCGGCCAAAGAAAAGCCGAGCGAAAAATACGTGACGGCAGGCCTTGCCGCGCTGGTAGCGCTCCTGCTGGCGTTTTTTCTGGGCATGCGCCTGATCGAAAGCCGTTCCGAACGACTGACGATCGAGCCGACTGTTTCGGCGGATATGACCGAACCGCCGCAGAAAGCGGCCCCGCAAAGCGACTGCATCAATATCAATACCGCCACGCGAGACGAACTGATGGAGCTGGATGGGATCGGAGAAAAGAAGGCGCAGGCCATCATCGACTACCGGAACGAATACGGCCCGTTTACCGACATCGAGGAGATCACCGCCGTGGAGGGCATCGGCAGCGGGATCTTTGATAAAATCAAAGACGACATCTGCGTTTCATGACAGCCGACGACAAAACGCCCGCCGTTTCCCATTGGAAAACGGCGGGCTGTATTATTTGAAAAAATCATTTTTGCGTAAAAAACGCGTAGGCAGCCGCAAACTGGGCGTCGCCGTCAAAGCTGTCGCCGGGGATCTTGTTTTTATCGGCGTCCAGCATCTTGATCTCCGTATCCGGCGACACGCCGACGCCGTCATAGGGCTCGCTGAGATAGGGATAAATCTTCGCGACGGCCAGCATGACCGCGCCGCCGCTTTCCAGCTCATACAGCTCCGGGTACATCCCCTCGCCCGCGGTGGTCTCGCCGAACAGCTTCGCCTTGCCGAAATCCCGCAGGTCACAGGCCAGCAGCTCCGCCGCCCCGGCGGTACGGTCGTTGATCAGCACCGCGATGGACATGTTGAGCTGATTGCTGTCGGAAGAAAACAGCTTTACCGTGTCGCCGTTCGGATCCTTCGCCGTCGCGATGGCGCCGGTCCCTTCCGCCGCAAGCGGCACGATCCGGTCGATCACCGCCGCCGCGTTTTCGTAATTGACGCCGGCGTTGTTGCGCACGTCGATGATCAGCGATTTGATCCCGTTGGCCGAAAAATCGTCCACAGCGGCGTCAAACAGCGACCTGGTATTGGGATAAAACTCCGAAAAATGGATATAACCGACGCTGCCGACGGTCTTAACGGTACACGAACGCGCCGTATAGCCGTTTTTCAGCGTCACGCTGCTGCGTTCCTCCTTGCCGTCCACCGTTTTGACGGTGCCGACGGCGATGGTCTTTTTTTCCGAGCTGAGCAGCGCCGTGATCAGCGTTGCGGCGTTGCCCTTTGTAACGGCAGTATGGTCCACCGCATAAATCTGGTCGTTGACGGCAAAGCCGGCCTCCTGCGCGGGGGAACCCTCCGCCACGTCGCGGACCGAAAGGCAGCCCGTCGCGTCGTCATAAACGGCGGTGATGCCGGTGCCGGGAATACTGCCCGCCACCGTGCTTTCATACGCGTCGAGGTTGTCCTCCTGAATATAGAAGCACTGGTCGTTATTCAGGCCCTGGATATATCCGGCCGCCAGCTCCTGCAGCACCTCGTCGCTGTCCGTCTCCCCGTAATAATGGGCGCGGATCAACTCGTCGATCTCCGACAGCACGGCGTATTGCTGCGTGCGCTGCGGCAGATCGCGGATCATCTGATTATAGGAATCGGTGCAGACCGAAACGGTGATCGCTACAGAAAGCGCGGCGACGATAAATGCCGCCGCGACCGCGATACCCAAAGGTATTTTTCTGGACAATTATTCTTTGCCTCCCACCATTTATTACGGAGACGCATAATCTGTCGCATCGACACGCTCGCCGTTGATGCGCACCTCAAAATGGCAGTGCGCGCCGGTGGCGTAACCGGTGGAACCGGCGTATGCGATCACGTCGCCCTGATTGACGTAATCTCCTTCGGAAACGTTCAATTCGGAATTGTGCGCATACAGCGTTACGATACCGCCGCCATGGTCGATGGCGACGTAATAGCCGTAGCCGCCGCTCATATACGACGCGATGATGACCGTACCGGCGGCGGAAGCCACGACTTCCTTGCCGTAGGTACCGCTCCAGCAGCAGGTATCCGTGCCGCCGTGCAGCTTATACACGCCCGAGATCGGATCGTACCGGTAACCGTAGGAAGAAGAAATATACGCGTCGCTGTACTGCAGCGGCCAGATGAAGCCGCCGGGATTGACGACCACATTGGCGGATTTCGCCGCACGGGAATTGATCAAAGCATCGATCTCCCTCTCGATGGCGGCTTGCTCCTCTTCATATTCCTCGATCAGCTTTGCCGCCGCGTCGCTCTGCTTGTCCAGCTCGGCGATCTGCGCAAAAGCTTCATCTTTCAGGTTCTGCAGCTCGCCCTGCGAGGCTTCCAGCGTGGTTTTATCGGCTTCAATGCTCTGCTCGTTGGCATTCAGCGCGTCCACCTGCGTCTGGTGTTCCTGCTTTTTCACCTCAAGATCGGCGATCATGGCATTCAACTGGGCCATCATTTCATCGATCTTCGCGATATCCTGATTCAGATCGTCAACGATCTTCTCGTCGCTTTTGGCGCGGCGCTGGGAGATCTCGATCATGATCAGATAGGTGGCGAAATCATTGACGTCGTCACAGTCCAGCAGCAGCTCCAGATCGGACAGCGTGCCGTTGACGTAGATCTCGCAGAGGCGCTCCTTGAACTTTTTGAAGATCTCATCGATCTCGTTCTGCAGCTCGGCGATCTCCAACTCGTTTTTGGTGATATCCTCGTTCAGCTTGGAGATATCCTTATCCAGATCGGCGATCTGCTTTTCGATCCCGGCCTTCTGGGTCTCCAGCGCGGCGATCTCATCCATCAGGATATCGATCTGGCTTTGATAATTGTCGATCTGCGAACCGAGCTCGGCGGCGTAATCCTCAATGGGAGATTTGCTTTCCTTCAGTTCGTCGATCTTTTTCTGGTTCTCCTCGATCAGCGTGTTGAGGTCTTCCTTTTTCTGCTTCAGCTCATCCACCTTTTCCTGGTCCTCACTGGACAGATCGGACGCCGAAACGCCGCAGAACAGCACGCCGGAAAGCACAAGGACGAGGGACAGGGCCAAAGATAAGAACCGTTTGAACGTATTATTTTTCATCCAGAACAACACTTCCCTGTTCTTTAAGATAGCGGCCGATGGAAAAGACGCTTCCGATGCCGCCGGTAACGATACTGACGATAACGAAGCCTGCCGCGATATAGGCGGCGTACTCCCAGAAATCCACGAGGGAGTTGCCCAACAGGCCGAAAATGGCAAGCAGCGAATCGCTGGCCAGGAAATAGATCAGATACAGCACGCCGAAGCCCAGCGCGGCGGAAATAATGCCGATGGTAAGGCCCTCGATCAGGAACGGCCACCGGATAAACCAGTTCGTAGCGCCGACCGCCTTCATGATGCTGATCTCCAGCTTACGGGAGAACATGGTGATCCTGACCGTGTTGGCGATAATGAAAAGCGATACCACGAACAGCAGCACGATGATGCATACGCTGACGTAGGAAACGGCGCGGCGCACCTTGGCAAGCTTTGTGGCAAGGTCGGTATTCTGCTGCACGCTCATCACGTGCTCGATGGACTGAAGCTGTGAAACAGTAGCGGCAAACTGCTCCATATCCCTTACCGTCAGGCGGAAACCGTCCGGCAGGAAGGAGTCGTCCGATTCGCTGAGCAGCGAGGCGTTGCTGCCGAGGGATTCCAGCACCTTGTTATAGGCCTCCGCCTTGGAGACAAATTCACAGGACTGGATATTCTCCATCTGGCCGATCTGCCGCTCCACGGATTTGACCGCGGCGTCGTCGCTGCCAACGTCCACGAACACCATAATAATGTTCTGGTCCTCGATGTTCTGCAGCAGCGTATCCACGTTGAAGAAGATCAGCAGCGCGGATCCGATCATGACGAGGCACGACATCAGCACCGCGATGGAAGCGACGGACATCAGGCGGTTCGTACCGATATTTTTGATACCCTCATGCGTCAGGTATCTGATATTTCTGCTTTTTTTCATAGTGGCACCCCCGAATCCGCCGTCATTCGTCGGACTGCGCGCTTCTTGCGGCGGCGGCGAAGGAAATATCGCCCGTTTCGCGCGCTTCATCCGGCTGTTCCTGCGATCCGTAGGTCTGAAGGAACTGTTCGATCTCCTCGTCCTCCGAGGGGGCGTAATAATAACCGCTGGGCGCCGTTTTGATGGGCTCCTCCATGGCGGCTTCATCCGCGACGATATCCGGGTGGGCGGTATCGCTGACCACCGTGCCGTTGCGGATCGTGACGATCCTCTTATTGTATTGCTGGATCAGGTCGACCTCGTGCGTCACCATGATGACGGTGGTCTTGTTGTTCTGGTTGATCTGGGTAAGCAGATCGACGATATCCCGGGACATTTCCGGGTCGATATTGCCGGTGGGCTCGTCCGCGATGATGATATCGGCATGGTTGACGAGGGCTCTGGCCAGCGCCACGCGCTGCTGCTCGCCGCCGGAAAGCTCGTTGGGCAGGCATTTTGCCTTGACGCTTAAACCGACAAGGCTGAGGGCGTAGGGTACGCGGCGGGAGATCTCCTTCTGCTTCGCGCCGATCACGTGCATGGCGAACGCCACGTTCTCATAGACGGTTTTGGTGGGGATCAGACGGAAATCCTGAAACACGATGCCAAGCTTGCGCCTGTAATAGGGCACCTTGCGCGCTTTCAGCCCGTTCAGCTCAACGCCGTCGATCACGACTCTGCCGGAGGACGGCACTTCTTCGCGCATGATGATCTTCAGAAACGTACTTTTGCCCGCGCCGGAAGCGCCCACGATAAAGACGAACTCGCCGTCGTCGATATGCAGATCGACGTGGCTGAGCGCCCGCGTACCGTTGGAGTACGTTTTGGATAAGTCGATAAAATCTATCATAACATGAGGTCCTTACTGCAAAATAATATCTACATCATAATGATAATAGCTTAATTCTACATTAAAAGCCTTACGTGCGGTCAGTACTTGATGGGAGAGGAATCCAGGTACTTTTTGACCATCAGCGCCACTTTGAAAACGATGGCGTCGTCAAACTCACGCAGGTCAAGCCCCGTCAGCTTGCGGATCTTTTCCAGACGGTAGACCAGCGTATTTCTGTGGACGAACAGCTTACGGGATGTCTCCGACACGTTGAGGTTGTTTTCAAAGAACTTCTGGATGGTAAACAGCGTTTCATGATCCAGCGAATCGATGGAACCGCGCTTGAACACTTCCTTCAGGAACATCTCGCACAGGGTGGAAGGCAGCTGATAGATCAGCCGGGCGATGCCGAGGTTCTCGTAACTGACGATCACCTTTTCCGTATCGAATACCTTACCGACCTCCAGCGCGATCTGCGCCTCCTTGAAGGAACGGGCCAGGTCCTTGATGCCGCGCACGGACGTGCCGATGCCGATGACGGCGTGGTTGGCCACGTCGGAGCTGAGGGCGTCCACGATGGAACGCGCCAGCTTTTCCAGATCCTTGGAATCGATGGCGGCGGAGATATCCTTGACGATCGCCACGTCGCTTTCATTGATGTTGATGACGAAATCCTTGGTCTTGTCCGGGAACAGCGACTGGATGATATCGAACATGGAGATATCCGAGGGATCCAGCAGACGGACAAGGAACACGACGCGGACGGAATCGTTGTTGAAATGCAGCTCGCGGGATTTCAGGTAGATATCGCCGGGCAGAATGTTATCCAACAGCACGTTCTTGATGAAATTGCCTCTGTCGTATTTTTCATCATAATACTGCTTGATGCTGGAAAGAGAGATCGCGAGAATGCAGGCGTACTTATCCGCCAGCGCATCGTTTCCCTCCACGAATACGGTGAATTCCGGCTGCATGGGCGAACCGAAAGCCCTGTATGTATTTCCGTTGATGATAACGGACGCGTTGACGGAAAACGGCTCCGTCATGCCGGTGGCGACCACATCGCCGACACGGCTGAGCTCCGTGCAGGATACGATGGTACCGGTGTCGTCCATCACGCCGATGGTCCTGCCGACCGCATCCTTCATCTGATGGATCACGCTCTGAAAAAGACGATTAGACATCAAAATCCTTCCTTTCAAATGGTTTGGACAAAATAACCACACTCCAACAAAGTATCATACACTTTTTTATCGGAAAAAGCAAGCCCTTTCATGAAAATTTACAAATAATTTGTGTTATTTTTATTCAAAACGGTCATAACAACCACAAAAAAAAACAAAAAATACACAACGGAACAACTTGTTTTTTGGCAAATCGGCCGTTGTGTATTTTAACGAATAACTGTTTATCCTTTTACGGAAGATACCTCTTCCGGGGTCAGTTCCCGCGCCTGTCCGGGCAACAGAGAAGGGTCCAGCGCCAATCCGCCGATACGGTTGCGGCGCAGTCGGACCAACGGCGCGCCGAGGGCGGCAAACATGATCTTCAGCTGATGGTATCGCCCCTCGCGGATCGTGACGGAATAGAGCCAGCGGTTTTCATCCGGGTCGTAACGGTCCGGCTCGATCTCCGCCTTTTCAAAAACGGTATCGCCGACGGTCATACCGCCGCGGAAGCGCTCCGTTTCGGCGTCGGTGAGCGCCCGTTGCGTCCAGACGGTGTAATTCTTCGGAACGTGACGCCGCGGGGAAAGGATATCGTGGGCAAACGCCCCGTCGTCCGTAATGAGGACAAAGCCGGTGGTATCCTTATCCAGCCGACCGGCCGGGAATAATCCCGCCCGCCGCAGCGGCTCGGGCAAAAGATCGATCACGGTCTTTTCATTTTCGTCGCGGGAGGCGGAAACCACGCCGGCGGGCTTATTCATCATGATATACAGATGCTTTTTGTACCCGACGGCCTTTCCGCCGACGGCCACCGCGTCGCGGTCCGCGTCCACCGGCAGCTCCGCCTTATCGGCTTTTTCTCCGTTGACGGTCACCTGTCCGCCCCGCAGCAGCTTTTTTGCGTCCGTACGGGAAATATTCAGCTGTGAGGAAAGAAATTTGTCGATCCTGATTTTTTCCATTCTCTTTGACACATACGCCGTCGGCGGATAGTATCCTTCCTACATATTGCCTACTGCCTATCGTCTACTGCCTACTGCCTTCTTCCTTCTTCCTTCACGCCGCGTATAAACCCGTCCAGCGCCACGGAGCACAGATCGGCGGCGACGATCTTTTTTCCCGCGAACAGCACGTTGGCGCGGACCGTCCCCGCATAGGCCTCCTCCGGATAATCCGTCACCGTAAAAGAATATCGGGCGACGGTCTGCCCCCGCAGCGGCAGAAGATCGAAGCCCTGCGAACGCTGCAGCGCGTTATAGCTTTCGTACACCGCGCCGAATTCCGCCGGGATCCGCACTTCCGCCGTCTCACAGGACGCGGGATCGACCGTCCAGCCGTGCTCCGCCAGAAAGGCGACGGCAGCCGAAGCGTTTGCGTCCGGCAAAGCGTCCGCCGCCTCCGCGAAGGAAAAAACAGCGGCCAGCAGAAAAATCAAAACCGCCGGCAGGACGAAATAAACGAACCCAATGACGGTTTTGGATGAATGATCGTACAACATACCAACTCACCCCGCATGCACATTTTATGCGGGGCGGCGGCGCGTTATGAAGGAATTCAGCCGTTGTTGGCCTGCTTCACCGTAACGGATTTCAGCTGCTGGGAGGCGATGCGCACCTTGTTGAGGCTCTTATTGAACTCCTCGATGCTGTGGGAAAGGATCTCGTCGCTTTCGCCCATGATAGTCTCCACAAAGTTGCTGGCGCCCGCGCGCAGATCGTTGGACCACTTCTGCGCGTTCTCGGTGATCTCGTTGGAGCTGGCCTTGGCCTTCTCGATGATATCCACCGCCTGCGCCTTGGCGTCGTTGATGATCTCCGCCGCGTGGATCTGGGCGTTCTTGGTGATCTCGTTTTCCTCGATCATCTTGCGCGCCTGGATATCCGCCTGCTTGATCTTCAGCTCTGCCGCGTCGGAAGCCTGCGCAAGGATCACTTTTCTTTCGGCGGCGATCTTGCGGGCCTGAATGACCTCGTCGGGCATGTTGATGCGGATATCGGAGATGATGGAACGGATGGCTTCCGCGTCCACCTTCACCTTGCCGCCGCCCATCAGCGTCGATTTGCCTTCTTCAAGGATGTCTTCGATCTGATTGAGTAAATCTTCAACGTTCATGTTTCATTCACCTTTCTCTTAGTCTTTTCACTATATCATCTTTGATTTGTGCCGGAACGAAATCCGAGATATCGCCGCCGAAGCTGCATACCTCTTTTACCACGCTGGAGCTGAGGAACATGTACTGCGTATCGGTGACCATGAAGATGGTCTCCACATTCTCAGCCAGCTTTTTATTGGTAAGCGCCTGCTTGAACTCGTCCTCATAGTCCGAAAGCACGCGCAGGCCCTTGACGATGGCGACAGCGCCTTTTTTTTCCACGTATTCCGCCAAAAGGCCGTCATAAAAATCAACGGTGACGTTGGAGATATCGGCGGTGGATCGGCGGATGAAATCCACCCGTTCCTCCGGGGTAAACACGCCGGAGGGCTTTTTCCGGTTGATCATGACCACCACGATGACCTGATCGAACAGCTTGGCGGTGCGGGAGATGATATCAAGATGCCCGACTGTGATGGGATCAAAACTGCCGGGGCAAACGGCGATCGACATGTCAGTCCTCCAGAGAGATCCGCCGGTAAACGGTAAGCCGGATGGCGGAATAACGGTATTCTTTGGCGATGGAATGATCCCCGAAGCGTCCGGGGAGCGTTTCGTCGGTCTGCGTTTCACAGATCACACAGGCGTTTTCGGAAAGCACGGAGGGAAGCAGGTCAAACGCCCTGACGCACAGCCCGTTGTGATAGGGCGGATCGAGAAAGACGAAATCGAACGTATCCTCCGCCCGGGCCAGATAGGAAAACGCGTCGGTCTGGACCAACCGCGCTCTGTCGGCAAAGCCGCACAGCTCCACGTTCCGTTTGACAGTGGCCAGCGACTTCTTGGAGGAATCCACGAACACCGCACTCGCGGCGCCGCGGCTGAGCGCCTCCAACCCCAACTGGCCGGTGCCTGCAAAGAGATCGAGCACCGACGCGCCGGCCAATTCAAACTGAATGATATTGAACAGGGATTCCTTGACCTTATCGGTCGTGGGCCGCACGTCCATGCCCTCCGGCGAAACAAGCTTCCTGCCGCGGGCGCTGCCGGAGATGATCCGCATCGCTACCACCATCTTCTTTTTATCTATATTATTATCCCACTAAATAACAGGGTTGTCAATATCTTTTTTTATCCTACCGCTTCTGCGCCCTGAAATACTCACAGATATTCTCAGCCGTTTTGCGGTCGATCCCGGGAACGGACGTCAGCTCCTCCATCGTCGCGTCGGCCACGCGGCTCACCGTTTTGAATTTCACCATAAGCTTTCTGGCGCGCGCCTCACCTACGCCGTCGATGACGGTAAGAGAGGACGCAAGCGGGTTTTTATCCCGTCGGCTGCGGTGGAAGGAGATGGCGTAACGGTGCACCTCCTCCTGGATCTCGCTGACCAGCGTGAACACGCTGCGGTTGTCGTTGACGGCGATTTCCCTGCCGACGCCCGCGATGGCGCGGGTGCGGTGTTTGCCGTCCTTGACGAGGCCGAACAGCGGCACGTCGAAGCCCCTTGCCTCCAGCACGGCCTTTACGGCGCTCACCTGCCCCTCGCCGCCGTCCAGCAGGATCAGATCCGGCTTTACGCCGAAGCCTTCGCCGCTGTCCGGGTCGAGATAATATTCGCCGATCCGGCGGTCAAGCACCTCCGCCAGCGAACGAAAATCGTCCTGGCCTTCAAACGATTTGATTTTGAATTTGCGGTAATTTTTTTTCAAAGGGCGACCGTTGCGGAATACCACCATGCCGCCCACGTTTTCCTCGCCGCCCGTATTGGAGATATCGTAGGATTCGATATATTCCGGAAAACGGTCCAGCCCCAACAGCTCCTGCAGCTCGTGCAAAGCGGCTTTTTTCTTGTCGTCGAAGGCCAGCACCCGCGCCAGTTTCTCCTGGGCGTTCTTATGCGCCATTTCGATCAGGGCGCGGTTCTCCCCCGCTTTGGGCGTAAAGACCTCCACCTTGCGCCCGGCGGATTCCGAAAGAAAGTCCCGCAGAAGATCCAGCTCTTCCGAAGGGATATCCACGCCCACGCGGGAGGGATAATCGCCCCGGGCGGCGTAATAGGACGAGATAATATCGGTATACTCCTCCGCTGTCTGCTCGATGCGGTCAAAAATAAAGGTATCGGCGGCCGCCAGATCGCCTTCGCGGAACTTCAGCACGCACAGGCAGGTTTTTTCGTTCAGCGACTGCGCGCCGAAGATATCCAGATCTTTCGCCCCCTTGGCGACCACGTGCTGCCGCTGCGTCACCTTTTCGATGGCTTTGATCTTATCCCGCAGCTTGGCGGCTTTTTCAAACGCCGTCTCCTCGCTGGCGCGCGCCATTTCCTCCCGCAGACGTTTGAGTGTTTCCGCCTTGCCGTCGGTGATGAAATGGAGGGCGGAGGCCACGTTGGCGTTATGCTCCGCTTCGGTGATCTTGCCGCAGCAGGCTCCGGCGCACAGATGGATATAGAAGTTGAGGCAAGGCCGGGCGTTTTTACTGATATCCTGCGGGAACGTCTTGCCGCAATGGGGCAGCAAATAGATGTCAAGCGCCTGCTTGACGGCGTTGGAGACGTACTCCGACGCCGTATACGGACCCAGATATTCCGCGCCGTCGTCCGCTTTCTGCTTGACGGCGGAGATGGATTGCCATCCGTCCGTTTTATGTCGGATATAATAATAGCCCTTGTCGTCTTTCAGCAGGATGTTGTATTTCGGCTTGTTCTGCTTGATCAGGCTGCATTCCAGCACCAGCGCCTCAAACTCGCTGCCCACGATGATATAGTCGAAATCATGAACGTTCTCCACCATGCTGCGCACCTTGACCGTATGGCCGGACACGTTTCCGAAATACTGGCTGACACGGTTTTTCAGGTTCTTCGCCTTACCGATATAGATAATGGCGCCGGACCTGTTTTTCATAAGATAGACGCCCGGCTGCTCCGGCAGCGCGGTCGCTTTTTTGTGCAGCTCTTTCAGTTTGGTCAATGGGATCACCTGTCAATAAAGTCATCAGTCGGAAGTCGTCTGTCAGAAGCCCTCTTGCCGATCGTTTCATTATGATAAAACACGCAGGGGAAGAAGTTTGGCGTTTTATGCCGAATAACCGCAAAAATGTTGTCGCGCCGTAACTTCCGACTTCCGACTGATGACTTCCGACTGAAACGCAGCTGAGGCTGCGTGCTACAAAAAAAGTGTACCGGGGCGCGCCCGATACACCGCGTTTGGAACAATGATCACTCGGCAAAGCCGGAAACGACCAGCTTGGTCAGCGCGTCGACGGCTTCGGCCTCATCCTGACCGTCCGCCAGGATCTTGATATCCGTACCGCCGGTGATGCCCAAAGACAGCACGCCGAGCAGACTCTTGGCGTTGGCTCTGCGCTCTTCTTTTTCCACCCAGATGGAGGACTTGAACTCGTTGGCCTTCTGGATGAAGAAGGTGGCGGGACGAGCGTGCAGACCGACCTGATTCTGGACCGTGATATCCTTGACTACCATATATAAATCTCCTTCCGGAATTCAATCTCTTGGTAGTATTATATCACAAAGTTACTGCCAGTCAATCAAAATCGGCGCCGAAAAAAATAATTCGTATGATAAGCTAAAACGACCGTATCAATTTTTTTTTGAATTGTGCATATCAACCATAATTTTTCTCCGTTTTACAGCAAATAGTCCAATCAAATTACGGTTTTTTGACCTTTTCGAGAAATTCAAGGTCGGTTTTTGTCAATTCGGCACAATCCAGCAGCTCCGGCCGACGCTGATACGTACGCAACAAAGACTGCTCCCGCTTCCACTTTTCGATATTGGCGTGATGACCGCTGATCAGCACCTCCGGCACCGTTTTGCCGTTCCATTCATAGGGCTTCGTATACTGCGGATGCTCCAGGAGCCCGTCGTAGTGGCTCTCCTGCGAGAAAGCCTCCTCGTTGGGCAGCACCCCCGGAACCATCCGGGCCACGCAGTCCGTCAGCACCAGCGCCGGCAGCTCGCCGCCGGTGAGCACGTAGTCGCCGAGGGAAATCTCCTCGTCCACGATCTCCTCCAGCACCCGTTCGTCGACGCCTTCGTAATGGCCGCACAACAAAGCGAAGCCGTCCGTCTGCGACAGCTCTTTTGCCCGCGCCTGCGTCAGCGTTTTTCCCTGCGGGGAAAGATAGATCAGGTGCGGCCGTTTGCCCAGCTCCGCGCACAGCGCCCGCCAGCAGTCGTAGATGGGCTGGGCCTGCATCAGCATGCCCATGCCGCCGCCGTAGGGCGTGTCGTCCACCCGGTTGTGCTTGTCCAGCGTGTAGTCGCGGATATCATGGGCATAGACTTCAAGCAGCCCCTTGTCGATAGCCCTTCCCACGATGCTTTCGTGGAACACCGCGCGGCACATATCCGGGAACAGTGTCAGTATGTCAATCCGCATCGTCGAAAATCCCCTTCAGCGGCCGGATCAGCACCCGGTTGTTTGCCACATCCGCGTCAACGACAACGTCGGGGATCGCAGGCAGCAGATATTCCCGTCCGTCCGTCCCCGTAATATGCCACACGTCGTTGGCGCCGGTCTGGCTGACCTCCGTCAGCGTACCGTAACGATGACCGTCGTCCGCGTCCAGCGCCTCACAGCCGATCAGCTCCTCGATGAACCAGGTGCCGGGGGCGAGATGCGCGTCGTCGCGGTTCAGGTAGAGCATGCGGCTGCGCAGCTTTTCCGCGGCTTCAACGCTTTCCACGCCCTCCAGACGCAGTAAAACGATATTGCCGTGCGGTCTGCACGACAATACCGTTACCGGCTGTTCGCCGTTTTTATCGAAATAGAGCGTCTTGAAGCGTTTGGCAAAATCTGGCGTATCGCACCAGGGGTTCAAGCGAAGCTCGCCCCTGACGCCGTGCGTGCCCACGATCTGCCCGAGTTCAAGATAGGGTTTTATCATATCTCGGGAATGTTGATCTCCACCTCGCGGCCCAGCTTCGCCGAACGGGCGATGCCGTCGATGATGGCCTGGTTGTAGAGGATCTGGCTGGAAGGCACGGGGGCCTTGCCGCCGGTCTTGACCGCGTCGATGAAGTAGCGGATCTTGTTATAGAAGTTGTCCTCGTTGTTGCTGCGCTCGGGGATCTCCGTCTCCACGTCGCTGCCGGCCAGGGTGCGGTACAGCTTCAGCGGGCCGCCGATGCTGCCGTTCCAGCACTCGGTGGAGGGCACGCGCAGGCCCGCCTTGGTACCGAGGATGATGGTATCGCCGGGGGTGTCCATGTTCATGGCCCAGGAGATGCGGAAGTCCAGCACGACGCCGCCTTCCAGACGGATGAACGCCGCGGCGAAATCGTCCACGCTGAACGCGTCGGCATATTCGGGATGGCCGGGATAGTTGACCGGGTCCTTGCCGAAGAAATCGGAGGTGTAGCCGGAGACCGTCAGGGGCTTGGGATAGCCGATGGCGTTGAGCACCATATCCAGCGAATAGCAGCCGATATCGGCCAGAGCGCCGATGCCGGCGGTCTTATCCTCAATGAAGCTGGTGCCGTAGGGGGTGGGGATACCGCGCCGTCTGCCGCCGCCGGTCTGGATGTAGTAGACCTTGCCCAGCTCGCCGGATTCCACGACCTTTTTCAGCATCTTCATGTTCTCGTCAAAACGGGGCTGGAAGCCGATGGAAAGGATCTTGCCGCTGGCCTTTTCCGCCCTGCAAATGGCCACAGCCTCCTCCAGCGTCACGCACATGGGCTTTTCCAGCAGCACGTTGACGCCGTGCTCCAGCGCGTAGATGGAGCATTCCGCGTGGGTGCGGTTGTAGGTACACACGCTGACCGCGTCCAGCTCCTCCGCGTCGATCATGGACTTGTGGTCGGGATAGAGACGGACGCCCTCGATGCCGTTGGCCTTGCAGAACTTTTCCGCCTTGCCGGGGATCAGGTCCGCCGCCGCCACGATCTCCACGTCCGGGCAGCGCAGATAGTTGGCCACATGGGCCTCCGCGATCCAGCCGGTGCCGATGATGCCGACCTTGACCTTTTTGCTGACGTCGATCTCAGCCTTTTCCTCGGTGTTTTCCTTGAAACGATCCAGTACGTTGTCTGCCATTTTTATTCCTCCGATGTTTTTTTTATGTGATCCCGCGATGCGGGAGATTGACAAACCTAAATGAATACTGAAAACTTAAAAATGAATATTGAACAATAATCGGAAGGGCTTTCGCCCTTACAGTTTTATCATCAAAACACAAAGTGTTTTCCGATATTCTTCATTTTTCAGTCTTCAGTCTTCTTTTTTCTTTCAGCGTCAGCGCGGCAAATCCCGATTTCACGCGGATTCCGCGTCGAAATCCAGCGCCATCGCGCGGCCGACCTTGGTAGTCAGCAGCGTCTTGAAGCCGTTTTTCTTGTAAAAATTGATGGCCTGCTGATTATCCGCGCCGCACACCATCATCATGCCGCCCAGGTCTCTGGCTTTCAGGTGCATCCGAAGGGTGGAGATCAGCAGCGAGCCGAACCCCTTGCGCTGGTACGCCTCGTCGATATCGATATGGAAATGCGCTGGATAGAGGGATTTGAACATGGCATGGCTCAACAGGTCCAGCCGGGCCTCCACAAATCTTTTTGAGCTGATGGCGTCCGCCTGCGGCAGGTACTTCTCCCGGAAGGTCTTTTCGTATTTCTCATAGTCCTGCGCGCAGATGATATAGCCCACCGCGTTGTCGTTGTCGTCAACGGCGACAAAGCAGTTTTCCGGCTCTTGCTCGATGTAGTAGTCGCAGTACATCAGCAGGATATATTTTTTGGTATCCTCGGGGGCGTACAGACAGTCCGCGTTTTTCAGGCAGATCTGCCGCACCCGTTCCCTGTCTCTTTGCGCATAGGGCCTGATCGCATCCATCTTGATCACCTCAAATATGTATTGTAAACTTTTTTTTCGGAAATGTCCATAAGGTTATAGGAATTTTCGAAAAAATATGTTATAATTATGCCAAAAAAATCCGGAAAGCTTGGTGTGACAATGAAATACGCAACGATCGGCACCTCCTGGATCGCCGAAAAATATGTTTCCGCCGCGAAAACCGTCCCGGGGATCGAGCTGGAAGCGGTATACTCCCGTCGTCAGGAAACCGCCGAGACGTTTGCAGAAAAGTCAGGCGCGATAAAAACTTATACCGACCTTACGGCGCTGGCCTGCGACGCCTCCGTCGACAGCGTCTATATCGCCAGCCCGAACAGATTTCATTACGAACAGAGCAAAATGATGCTGGAAGCCGGCAAGAACGTCATATGCGAAAAACCGGCGACCACCGCCGCCGCCGAAATGCGCGAGCTGTACGAGCTGGCGGAAGCCAAAGGCCTGATCTATACGGAAGCCATCATGTCCATCCACACGCCCGCGTTCCCTATGCTGAAAGAAGCCCTTGCAAAACTCGGCCGCATACGCACGGCGCGGCTTGACTTCTGCCAGCTGTCCTCCAAATATCCTTTGTTTTTGGAAGGAAAAAAGCCCAACATTTTCAACCCCGCCATGCACGCCGGATGCCTGATGGATATCGGCGTATATAATTTGTATTTAGCCGCCGCCCTGTTCGGAAAACCAGAAACGGTCGTCTCCTGCGCGGAGTTTCTTGACAACGGCGCGGACGCCGCGGGCGCGGCGATCCTGCGCTACCCGGGCCTTTGCGTCAGCATGTGTTACTCCAAGGTGGGACAGCAATACGCGCCCAGTGAGATCGTCGGAGACGAAGGAACGATCCAGATCGGTTCCGTTTCCCAATTGACCGGGATAAAACTGCTTACAAAGGACGGCGCCACCGAACTGGTGCCGGAGGACCTGTCCCGCGACGACGTGATGCGCGGCGAGGCGGCGTTTTTCCTGCGCATGGCGCAGGCCGGGGATTACAGCGATGCGGCGTACCGTTTCGCCAAGGAGACCGCCCTTACGGTCCGTGAGATCTGTGACTTTATCCGCAGGGAGAACGGTTTTATTTTTTAATTAAAGTATTATAAAAAAAGTGTTGACATTCGCATCAGCGCTGATATATAATAGAAAACCGTAGAAACAGGGGTGCTTTGCGCCTTTTTTCGAAAAACGCAGCGCTGTCAAAGCTCGCTGCCGTTCATCTGATCAAGATAGGAGGTTACACCGGATGAAAAGAACGTATCAGCCCAAAAAGCGCCAGCGCAAGATGGAGCACGGCTTCCGCAAGAGAATGGCTGACAGAAACGGCCGTAAGGTTCTTGCCCGCCGCAGGGCCAAGGGCAGAAAGCAGCTTTCCTATTGATGGCTGCCGACAGTGACGGCGCGAACAGCTTGCGCCGCGCCGGAACGATCACCGACAATTGTGATTTCCGCCGGGCTTACACAAGGGGCAAGGCGTACACGGATCCTGCGCTGGTAACTTACGTCATCAGAAACCGCGCGGGAATTTGTCGTATCGGGATCACCGCAAGCAAAAAAATCGGCAACGCCGTACAGCGCAACCGCGCCCGCCGGGTCATCCGCGCGGCGTATCTGGCGGTACCGGAATCATTATCCGGGGGCTATGATATCGTGTTCGTTGCCAGGACAAGAACGGTCAGGAAGAAAAGCACGGAGCTGACGCCCGTGATCGAGAAGCATCTGAGATCGGCAGGTGTGATCAGAAATGTCACGCAAGAGCGCTCTTAAAGCCATCGGCTTTTACCAGCGGAAAATATCTCCCCTTTTCGGACCGAAATGCAGGTATTATCCCACCTGCTCGCAATACGCCTTTGACGCGATCGAACGCTACGGCGTATTGCTCGGCGGCGCGATGGGCGCGCTGCGGATCCTACGGTGCAACCCGCTGTTTCCGGGCGGCGTGGACCCCGTACCCGATCTAAAGATCAAGTACAGAAGACCCGGAAGATCGATCTCCGCCGAAAACCCGGAGAATCGCAACTCACCAGATTAGCTCGGAGGTTTTTCATGACTGCATTCTACGACTGGATCGCCACGCCGTTCGGCTGGATATTGGGCGTTTTATACACCCTGACGGACAACTATCTTCTTTCTCTTCTCATCATCACCGTCTTCGTCCGGCTGATCCTTGTGCCCTCTGCCGTCACCCAGCAGAAGAATTCCGCCAAGCAGATGCGTCTGCAGGCGAAAGTCAATAAGATCAAGGCGAAATACGCCGGCGTGCAGGGCCGCGAGGCGCAGCAGAAGATCCAGGAGGAAACGCAGGAGCTGTACCGTCGCGAGGGCTTCAACGCCAGCCAGATGGGCTGTCTGCCCATGGCGCTGAACCTGATCGTGATGATGGGCCTTTACGGCGCGATCTACTCGCCTCTTTCCAAGGTGCTACGGCTGGGCGATACCGTCATGGAAGAGCTGAAAAACGTTTACGCCGCCGCAATGAACGTGGACATGTCCAAGCAGGGCACCCGCTACGAGCTGAATCTGCTGCACGAGTTCGCCAATATCAGCGACAAATTCAACCCCGAGATCGTCACCGAAACCATCCGCGACAAAATCACCGATCTGACGGACGGCCTTACGATCTTCGGCATCGACCTGACGCAGATCCCCAAGGACGACATCAAAAAATTGATCGTCATCCCGATCCTTGCGGGCGTCAGCGCGCTGCTGACCAGCTTATTCATGTATCTGAAGCAGCGCAAGCAGAACCCCGAAATGGCAAAGAACCCCGCCACGGGCTGCATGACCTTCATGTCCCCTGTGATCTCCGTGGTATTTGCCTTCACCCTCCCCGCCGGCATCGGTTGTTACTGGATCATCTCCAACATTCTCTCCTTTATCCAGACCCTTGCGCTTTCGGCGGCGCTCAAGCCCGACAAGATCATCGCGCTGCAGATGATCGACGAAACGGTGGAAAGACGTTCCCGGGAAGAGAGCATCAAAAAGCGTGTCGCCCTGATGGCGGCCAACGCGGAAAAACAAAACAACGAATGATTTTCCGAAGCGGAAGCGACCGCGCGTCAACGGATTATCAGGAAAAGAAAGGATCACAGCAATGATTTTTGAAAAGATCGGTACCGGCTTGACCTATGAGGCCGCCGTGGAAGACGCGAAAAATCAGCTCAACGCGCCGGAAGACGCGGAACTGCATTTTGAAACGATCCAGGAAGCGAAGAAAAAGCTTTTCGGACTCAAAACAGATCCCGCGAAGGTAAAGGTCTGGTATGAGATCAAGGACAAGCCGGCGCCCAAGCCTGAATCGCCAGCTCCCAAAAAGGCCGAAAAGCCCGCGCAGGAGAAGAACGCCCCCGCGCAGCGCGACAGGAACAACCACCAGAAGAACAACCAGGAAAAGAAGCAGCCGAAGGAAAAAAAGCCCGCGCCGGAAAAAGCCGAAGCCAAAACGGCGGCAAAACCGACGGAAGAGCTCAAGGAACCCGTCTACACGCCTCTTCCCATTGAAGAGAACGACGCTGCGGCCAATTACCTGAAGACCATCATCGCCGGCCTCGGCATTGAAGACGCAAAGCTTTCCCTTGCGAAAGAGGAAAACGACAACGAATACATCTACACCGTCGACTGCGGCCGTGACGACGGCGCGCTGATCGGCAGAAGAGGCGAAACGCTGGACGCCATCCAGTACCTGCTGCGGCTTTCCATCAATAAGGGCCTTTCCGACGATAAGCACCGCAAGGTTTCCGTCAATGTGGGCAATTACCGCGAAAAGAGGAATGAGAACCTGCGCCAGCTGGCGGCGAAGAACGCCAGGACCGTGCTGAAGTACGGCAGAAACGTGGCGCTGGAGCCCATGAATCCCTATGAGCGCCGTATCATCCACACGGAGATCCAGAAGATCGAAGGCGTGACCTCCTTCTCCACCGGCGTGGATTCCGGCAGACGCGTCATCATCGCGCTGGAAGAGGGCGTCTCCCCCACCAATCCCTCCAAGGGCGGCGGATATAACAAGCGCGACAATTACCGCGGCGGCAACAGAGGCGGCGGACGCGGCGGCGACCGCAGAGGCGGTGGCGGCGGATATCGCAAAAAGGAAGCGTATCAGCCCGCCGTGACCCGCGAGCCCCGCAAGGACAGCGCCGGCTCCCTGTACGGCAGGATCGAGATCCCGCAGGCAGGCGAAGCGCCCGAACAGGCGCCCGAGCAGGAATAATAAACTGACAATAACGCACAACGCTCCCCGGACAAGCAGTTCGGGGAGCGTTTTTCTCTCAAAACTCAAAACACTTTTTACCCACCAATATAGGTCTCGTGACACGGAAATCTACGGTAATCATCAGAACCAACTTTATTATCATAGTTGTAGTCATAGCCCCTAAACTTACCGGTCGCCTTAGCAAACACCACGTCGTAAACTCTGTTATTCCCCTCCATGGTCACCCATGCATGACCGCCTGAATCAACGCCATCATCATGCACAATGACCTCTTTGCAGCCGCACTCCACCGCCAAAAAAGCGAATGCAAAGGAAGTGGAGCCGCAGCAGCCAGTGCGGTTCTTTTCAAAGATGTCGTTGGCAAACAGCATCTCATAACCGGGTATATTTATTGATTCACCAACACCACGGTACTGCACGTAGGAATACCCCATCACCCAGTCGAAGGCCTTTTTCTTTTTCACACTGACGGAATCCGAAGGATCGGTGATACTCGCCACGATCTTTTTTGCGTTGATGAAGGTGCGGATCTTTTCCACGGTGTAAGAATCCGTGGGCGCTTTGCCGTCGCCGCCCAGCTTGATGCCGTCGATCTTGACGCCCTTCGCCAGTACGCCGGTGTTCCTGTCAAAGAAATACCTTGCGCCGTCGATCACGCACCAGCTGTAATCCTTGACGCCCTTAACGCAGTGATAGGTATTCTTTCCCAAATCGATCCAGCCGGAAGCGGGAGCGCCGCAGGAAGCGCATGCAATCGTTTTTTTGTCAGCCGAATCCTGCCATTGGTGACCGACGGCGGGGATCGGCGTGGACACTTTCACGCCGCACACCGTACAGGTAATGGTGCTGATGCCGTCCTTTGTGCAGGTGGCCTCCGTAACCGCCGGCTCGCCGAAGCTGTGCCCCTTCGCGGGGATCGCGGCGTCGTACCGGTAATCGCAGTCCTCGCAGGAAAAGGTCCTGACGCCTTTTTCCGTGCAGGTCGCCTCTTTGACGACGGGTTCGCCGTACCGGTGCCCGTTGGCAGGGCTGACCATCTCGCCCTCCGCCCCGCAGTAATCGCAGGCAAACGTCAGCTTGCCTTCCGCCGTACAGGTCGGCGTCTCCACGACCGCGACCGTATAAGCGTGCCTGTCGGGGACAGGATCGAGAGCAACGCTGATGCGCAGCGCCGTGCGGGCGTCCGCGGATGTCACCTTCCCGTCCGCGTCAAGATCCGCGTAAGGAAGCGCCTCGGCAGCCAGCCGTTCCAGACGGACGGCTGCACGCAGGATGGCGCGGGCGTCGTTGGATTTCACGGCGTTGTCGCAGTCGGTATCGCCAAGCAAACGGCTCTCCCTGCGTTCACGCTCCGGCGGCAGTTCTTCATCCGTGTACTCATAGCCGCAGATGTCGCAGACATGCCGCGTAAAACCGCCCTCCTTCTGTGTCGGAGGGACCGCCGTATCCGTATAAGCGCACGGCTCCGTCTTCGGTTCGCCGCAGAGCACGCACACGACCGCGTGCGTACCGTCGCCGACAGCCGTCCATACCGGATCGTCACCGTAATCACAGGCAGCGGCAAACGATTTTCCGCACAACTCACAGACAGCGGTATGCGTACCGTCGCCGGCGTAGGAATACGCCGTCAGTATGTGTTCGCCGGTCTGCGCGCAGGCAGGGGCTTCCGGCTCCGCCGCATCCGTCGCGGTGGCGTCGGTATCCGATGCGACAGGTCCTTCCGGCACGGCTGCCGCCGAAACGAAAACCATGGCAGCCGCGATCAGCAGACAAAGTGCAAGCACGGCGACAGAGATGTATTTTTTGTATGTACCGTCCATTTTTTTCTCTCTCAAGAAAGCGGCTGCGCCGCTGCGCAGATCGCTTTCGGATACCCTCGCAAATTTTGTCGCCGATCAGTGGAAAAACACGGTGATGCCGACGGCTGCCACGCTGACGGCCATCAGCACCGCCAAAACGATAGCGACGATTTTCACAAAACCTCTGTTCATATGTACACCCTTTTCCCTCCGTCCCGCGCCGGGAACGCTTTCACAGCGCGGGATGAGATCGTATTTTATTTTTCGATGCCGAGGATAGCGGCTGTTTCCGCTTCATACAGCGCCGTTTGTGCCCTTGCGGCGGCTTCGTCCGCCCCCTGCACCATGGCGTAGACCTTCAGTTTAGGCTCGGTGCCCGCGGGCCGCACGATGACCTTATCCTTGTTGTCCATCTGCAGCACGATCACGTTGGAAACCGGCAGCGTGACGGCCTCTTCGCTGCCGTCCGCCATATTCACGGTTTTACGCAGCTTATAGTCAGTGACGGATGCAACCTTTCTGCCGCCCAGCGTTTTGGGATACGCCGCGCGAAGCGCTTCCATCATGGCGACCATCTTCGCCATGCCGTCGGCTCCCTCAAAGTAATAATTGAACAGCTGGTTGTTCCAGTAGCCGAAACGCGCGTACAGGCCGTTCATCACGTCCACCAGCGTTTTGCCCTGCAGCTTATAAAAGGAAGCCATCTCGCAGATCAGCAGCGATGCGTTCACCGCGTCCTTATCGCGGGTGTGCATACCGGTCAGGTAGCCGTAGCTCTCCTCAAAACCGATCTCAAAGCGGTCCGCTTCCCCCTTGTTTTCCAGCTCCGTCATCAATTCGCCGATATACTTGAAGCCCGTCAGCACGTTGGCGACCCGGGCGCCGTAGCTTTCGGCGATAGCGGAAGCCATTTCCGTGGAAACGATGGATTTGATCACCACGGGTTGGTCGGCCAGCGCGCCCTTTGCCTTCTTCTGGGACAGGATATAATCGCAAAGCAGGCACCCCACGTCGTTGCCCGTCAACAGCTTGTATTCGCCGTCCGTCAGCACCGCGATGCCCACCCGGTCGCAGTCCGGGTCCGTGGCCAGCAGCAGGTCTGCTTTTTTGGTCTCGGCCAGCGCCAGCGCCTCGTTGAACGCCTCCCGGATCTCCGGGTTCGGGAACGGGCAGGTGGGGAATTTGCCGTCCGGCAGCTCCTGACTGGGCACGACCGTCACGTCCTCGATCCCCGCCATGGCAAGGATCCTGCGCACGGGCTTGTTGCCGGTGCCGTTCAGGGGCGTATAGATCACGGAAAGCCCCGCCTTTGCGCAGGCGTCGGGATTGACCGCGCGGGACAACACCTTTGCATAATAATCATCAAGAAAATCGTCCGGGATATACTCAATGCGGCCGTCCGCAAGGGCGGCGTCGAAATCCACGGTCTTCACATCGGCGAAAATGTCGCAGGCGTTGATAAACCTTAGCGTCTTGGCGGCGGCTTCATCGGTCATCTGGTAGCCGCGCTGATCGTAGCATTTATACCCGTTGTACTTGGAGGGGTTATGGCTGGCGGTGATGACGATACCGGAGCTGCAGCCCAGCCGTTTGACGGCGTACGCCACGATGGGAGTGGGCATCAGCTCTTTATACAGATAGACCTTTACGCCGTTGGCGGCCAGCACCGTTGCGGCATACTGCGCGAACCGATCCGAATTGATGCGGGAATCGTAGCCGATGGCAACGGAAGGAGCATCGAAATCCTCGTTGAGATAATCGGCAAGGCCCTGCGTCGCCTGACCGACGGTATAGACGTTCATGCGGTTGGTGCCGGCGCCCAGCACGCCGCGCAGACCGCCGGTGCCGAAGGCAAGGTTCTGCCAAAAGCGATCCAGGATCTCATCGCGGTCGCCTTCCACGCTTTTCAGCTCGGCGGCCACCTCGGGTTCGGTCGCCTTTTCGCGCCAAAGCGCATAGAGCTTATCGATATCGTTCATCAAATCATCCTTTCCTGCTGATATACTTATATAAAAATATTATATACCATCCGGGACGGTTTTACAAGAATTTTCTTGAAAAAGTAAACGGTTGAAAACAAATAACGGCAGCAGCTTAAAGCAGAAAAAAGGAAAAGCCCGGCGAACCGGACTTTCCTTTGGGGAAGAGAAAATAAATAAAAGGATTAGTCATTATTATCAGGAAGCGGGTGTTTCTTCCTTACAGTGATATCATATACTATTCTGTTGAAATGCAAAGTGCAGAAATATGAATATTCTGTTAATATAATGAATTATCTGTGAGCCGATTGTGGCATTTTTAACATATTCCCACAATTTCAAAGCGTTCTATTAAGAAATCGACATCCGTCAGTTTTTGGTATCGTTCTCCAGTTTTTCCAGCGACTGCATCTTGAGATAGGCGTTGATGAAACCGTCCAGATCGCCGTCCATCACGGCGTTCACGTTGCCGTTCTCAAACCCGGTACGGTGGTCCTTCACCAGCGTATAGGGCATGAACACATAGGAACGGATCTGGCTGCCCCAGCCGATCTCCTTCTGGTCGCCCTTGATATCCGCGATGGTATCCAGATGCTCGCGCTCCTTGATCTCGATGAGCTTGGATTTCAGCATGGTCATGGCGACGTCACGGTTCTGGTACTGGCTGCGCTCCACCTGGCAGGACACCACGATGCCGGTGGGGATATGGGTCAGACGCACGGCGGAGGAGGTCTTGTTGACCTTCTGGCCGCCCGCGCCGCTGGCGCGGTACACGTCCATCTTGATGTCCTCGGGGCGGATATCCACCTCCACGGTGTCGTCGATCTCCGGCATGACCTCGAGAGAAGCGAAGGAGGTGTGTCGTCTGCCGGAGGCGTCGAACGGCGACACGCGCACGAGACGGTGGATGCCCATCTCACTCTTGAGGAAACCAAAAGCGTTCTCGCCCTCCACCAGGATCACGGCGGATTTGATGCCCGCCTCTTCGCCGTCGAGATAGTCGAGCGTGGTGGTCTTGAAGCCGTGGCGTTCGCCCCAGCGGTGGTACATGCGGAACAGCATCATGGCCCAGTCCTGCGCCTCGGTGCCGCCTGCGCCCGCGTGGAACGTGAGGATGGCGTTCTTGCCGTCGTACTGGCCGGTGAGCAGCGTTTCCAGAGTCAGCTGGTCCACGGTCGCTTTGACGCGCTCCACGCCCTCTTTGCATTCTTCCACCATGGAGTCGTCCTCTTCCTCGTTGCACATCTCGATGAGGGTAAGGGTGTCCTCGTAGTCCGCCTTCAGGTCCTCATACCGTTTCAGGCGGTTTTTCAGCCCCGCCAGCTTGGTGTTGACGGCGTTGGCGGCGGTCACGTCGTTCCAGAAGCCCTCGGAGGCGGTCTGCTCCTCCAGCTTTTCGATCTCTTCCTTCACCGCCACGATACCCAGCGATTCATAGAGCTCTTTCAGCGGCTTTTCCTGCTCCAAAAGCTGCAGCCGCAATTCGTCATATTGGATCATATTCTTCTACCCTGCGGCAAAGCCGCCCTTTCTGTATGGTATATCATAACGCCGGACGGCGGAAAGACTTCCGACTTCCGACTGATGACTTCCGACTTCAGCAGCACTGAGGCGCCGCGCTGCGTTATAACGACTGGACGCAGCTGAGGCTGCGTGCTACGGCGATATCCTCCGCGATCTGCGCCTTCAGCGCCTCGGCGCTGTCGAACGCCATGACGGGCCGGAGGTATTTTACCAACGCCGTCTCCACGGTCTGCCCGTAGAGGTCGCCGTCAAAATCGAGGATATAGGTCTCGCTGCGGACCTCGCCCGCGTGGAACGTGGGGCGGGCCCCGATATTGGTCACGCCCATACGGCGCTTGCCGTTGACGGTCACCTGCGAAACGTAAACGCCGTACTTCGGGACGACCATGTCCTCCGGCAGCAGCTGGTTGACGGTGGGCGTACCCAGCAGCCGCCCCCGCCGGTCGCCGGAGATCACCTCCGCGGCAAAGGAAAACGGTCTGCCCAGCATCCGGGCGGCCTTTTCCGCATCCCCCGCTTCGATCGCGCAGCGGATGGCGGTGGAGCTGACGGGTTCGCCGTCCGCGTCCATCTCCGGGCACACGCAGACTTCGATGCCGCGTTCCGCGCAGAGCGCTTTCAGCGCTTCGGCGTCGCCTGCCCCGTTTTTGCCGAACCGATAGTTGTACCCGCAGGACACAAAGGCGGCGTTCAGTTCGCCGACCAGAATATTATCCGCAAATTCGCGGGGAGTATCGTCCTTGATCCGCGCAAAGGAACAATCCACAGCGGTCAGTCCCATCTCCCGCAAAAGCGCGTCGCGTTTGTCATTCTGCAGCAGCTTCGGCACGTCTATGCCGTTCAGCACGTGCAGGGGGTGGTCGTCGAACAGCAGCACACAGGGAGTCAGTCCGTTATCCGCCTGCGCCGCGGCGCTTTCCAGCACGCGCCGGTGGGCCAGATGCAGCCCGTCGAAAAAGCCCAGCGCCACCGCCGTCCTGCCCTTATTCCTATTCTCATTCATTGCCGATCACCTTCAGCGCCGCCAACGATCCCGTATCCTCCGGGGCAATCTCCCCCAAACCGAGGAACAGCCCGTCCGGCGCGTAGACGCGGTAAATGCCCGGCGTAGGCTCCCCTTTCAGCCGCTGCGTGAACAGCGCGCCGCCGTTGCGGAAGCGGTTGGACTGGGCCTGCGTGACGCTGATCGCTTCATAACAGAGGAAAGGATGGTCCAGCGGCAGCACGGCTTTTTGCGCAAGGGCTTCCACCTGCTCCGGCGTGTGGGCTTCCTCAACGGAAAACCCATTGGAGCGCGTACGCCGCAGAGCAGTCATCACCGCGCCGCAGCCGAGCGCCTCGCCGATATCCGCGATCAGAGAACGGATATACGTCCCCTTGGAACAGCTGACGGAGACGGCGAACTCATCGCCGTATACGCCGGTCAATTCCAGCGAATGGATCGTGACCTGCCGCGCTTCCCGCTCTACCTCCACGCCCTTGCGGGCCAGCTCGTAAAGCCGCTGTCCGCCGACGGAAAGCGCCGAATACATGGGAGGCACCTGCGTGATCTCCCCTCGGAACCGCGGCAGCAGGGCAAGCACGTCCTCTTCTGTCACGTTTGCTTCGGTCTCGCTGATCACTTTTCCCGTGATATCCAGCGTGTCGGTCGTGACGCCGCAGCGGAACCGGGCCTCATACGCCTTTCCGGTATCGGGCAGGTAGTCGATGAACCGGGCGGCCTTGCCCAGCGCCACAGGCAGAACGCCTGTCGCCATGGGGTCCAGCGTGCCGGTATGGCCTACTTTCTTCTCATTGAAGATCCGGCGCAGCGGGGCGACGGCCTTAAAAGAGGTCACGCCCTCCGGCTTGTCGAGCACCACAAATCCGTTCATCCGATCTTCTCTATCGCGGGCTTCACCGCGTTCAAAATGATGTTAGTAACTTCCTCCGCGGTTCCGGTCAGCTCGCATCCGGCAGCCAGCCGGTGACCGCCGCCGCCAAGCGCGGCGCAGACGGCAGCAGCGTCGAAGGGCTCCTTGGAGCGCATGGACACGCGGAAGCCCCCGTCCTTTTTCTCCTTCACCGTCACACCCACGTACACGCCCTGGATCTGGCGCGGCAAAGCGTTTACCGCCTTGTCGTCCGCCTCGTCCAGACCGGATTCCTCGTACATGGCCCTCGTGACGACCATCACGGCGCATTTCCCGTCGAAATAAGTCCGCAGCGCGTTGAGCGCCAGCCGTTCAAAGGCGGCGTATTCTCGGGTCTTCGTTTCAAACAGCTCGGTATTCAGATATTCCGTATCGATACCGCATTCCATCAGGTCCGCCGCGGCGCGCATCGCCTTTGCGGTGGTGTTGCCGTAGCGGAAGCATCCGGTATCGGTGGAAATGCCGATATACAGCTCCCGTGCGACTGGCTCCGTAAGGACAAAGCCGGCCAGCTTCAGCATATCGAACAGCACTTCGCTTGCCGCGGCCGCGGTAGGATCGACAAGGGTATATTCCGCGTAGGGCACGTGGGTGCCGTGGTGGTCGATGCACAGATCGACCCTGTCGCCGTAGCGCTCGTTCAGCTCGTCGTTCAACAGCTTACGGTCCCCAGTATCCACGGCGACGACATGATCCGGCGCAAACGCCGGCTCGTCGCAGGGGATGACCGCGACCCGCAGCGAGGACGGAATCGCGTCCGTCTCGCAGCGTACGGTTTTGCCCAGCGATTTCAACACCAGATATAACGCGTAGATGCTGCCCAACGCGTCGCCGTCCGGCAGACGGTGGGTGAGCAGCAAGATACGGTCCATGGAACACAGCAGGTCCCACGCCTGCCGATGGTCGATCCTCATACGTCGTGTTCCCTTTTTTCGCTCTGTTCCAGCTTTTTGAACATTTCGATCCCCTTCTCCACGGAATCGTCCGGGATAAACCGAAGGTCGGGCGTTTTGCGGATGGCGATCCGGCTGCCCAGCTCCTTTCGGATAAATCCCTTCGCGCCGCCGTTGAGCACCTTACAGGCCGCTTTGGCGTCCTCGATACCGTGCAGCGAGCTGACGTACGCCTTGCAGTAGGAAAGGTCGTGCGCCACCTCTGCCCGCACTACGGTAAGCAGCACCGGGTCCACGCGGGGATCCTTCAGTTCCCGCACCAGCGCCGTGATCTCTCGCTTGATATCCTCGGCGGTGCGGTCGGATTTATAGCTCATCTGTTATCATTCCCTGTATTCTTCTACGATAAACGCCTCAAAGATATCTCCCTCTTTGATGTCGTTGTACTTTTCAAGGCCGATGCCGCACTCGTAGCCGCTGGCCACTTCCTTCACGTCGTCTTTCATACGTTTCAGCGAAGCGATCGCGTCCTCGGCGATGACAATGCCGTCGCGCACCACGCGGATCTTGCAGTTGCGGGCGATCTTGCCGGACTGCACGTAGGAACCGGCGATGGTACCGGCGGAGGACAGCTTGAACACCTGACGGACTTCCGCCTTGCCCAGCTCCACGTCGCGGAACTTGGGGGCCAGCATGCCCTTGATGGCGGCCTGCACGTCCTCGATGCAGTCGTAGATGACGGAATACATGCGCATTTCCACATGGTCGCGCTCCGCGTTGGCCGCCGCCGTGGCGTCAGGCCGCACGTGGAAGCCCACGATGATGGCGTTGGAGGCGTTGGCCAGCATGACGTCGGATTCCACGATGGCGCCCACGCCGCCGTGGATCACGTTCACACGGACCTCGTCGTTGGAAAGCTTCTCCAGATTCTGCTTGAGCGCTTCCACGGAGCCCTGCACGTCGGCCTTAACGACGATGTTCAGGTCCTTCAGCTCGCCGGCCTCGATGGTGGAGAACAGCGTATCCAGCGTGACCTTGCGATAGGCGTTGAACTGATCGTCCTTGATCTTCTGCTTTCTCTGCTCCACCAGCTCGCGCGCCAGCTTTTCATCGGAAACGGCGTCGAACATATCGCCGGACATAGGTACTTCCGCCAGGCCCATGACCTCCACGGGCACGGAGGGACCGGCCTCCTTGATGCGTCTGCCGCGGTAGTCGGTCATCACGCGGATGCGGCCGACGGCCGTCCCTGCGACGACGATATCGCCGCTGCGCAAAGTGCCGTTCTGGACCAAAAGCGTGGCGATGGGGCCCTTGCCCTTGTCAAGCCGCGCTTCGATGACGACGCCTTTTGCGGCGCGGTTCGGGTTGGCCTTGAGTTCCTTCATCTCCGCCACCAGCAGGATGGATTCCAACAGCTTGTCAAGGCCCTGGTGCGTCTTGGCGGAAACGGGCACGCAGATGGTCTCGCCGCCCCACTCCTCGGGCACCAGCCCGTACTCGGTCAGCTGCTGCATCACGCGGTCCGGGGAAGCGTCCGGCTTATCCATTTTATTGATGGCCACGATGATGGAGACCTCCGCCGCCTTGGCATGGTTGATGGCTTCGATGGTCTGCGGCATGATGCCGTCGTCCGCCGCCACCACCAGCACGGCGATATCCGTCGCCTTGGCGCCGCGGGCGCGCATTTCGGTAAAGGCCGCGTGGCCGGGGGTATCGAGGAAGGTGATGTCGTTGCCGTCCAGCGTGACGCGGTACGCGCCGATGTGCTGCGTGATGCCGCCGGATTCGGTGGAGGTGACGTGCGTGTTGCGGATGGCGTCCAGAATGGAGGTCTTGCCGTGGTCCACGTGACCCATGACCACCACGACGGGGCTTCTGGGTTCCAGATTTTCCTCGGCGTCCTCGGTGGCGTCGATGATGCGGTCCTCGATGGTGACGACCACTTCCCTTTCCACCTTCGCGCCCAGTTCCGTCGCCACGATCTCGGCGGTATCAAAGTCGATGGTCTCGTTGACGCTGGCCATGATGCCGTAGGAGAACAGCTTTTTGATGACCTCCGCCGCCGTCATTTTCAGTTCGCTGGCCAGCTCGCCCACGGTGATCTCGTCGCCCACCTTGATGACGAGGTGACGCTTGGCGCGCTCCTCGGCGATACGCTTCAGGCGTTCCGCCTCCGTCTCCTTCTTGCGGCGCGGTCCCTGCTTTTTATTGTACTGCTGGGACTTTTGCTTGATCTTCTGCTTGCGGTTATCCGCCTCGCGCTCGGTAACGGAGCCGGAGGACATCGTCTCGTACTTCTCGTTATACTTATCCAGCTCCACGTCTTCGGTGCGGGTGTTGACGGTCTTACGCTCGCCCTTGGTACGCGCCTGCACGAAGTTGGGGTCGTTTGTATTCTCCTTCTTTTTGAAGGGCTGCATGTTGGACTGTCCCGGACGTTTGGCGCCGGCGCCGGCAGGCTTGGTCGGGATGCCGGGCTTGGCGTTCGCGCCGGATTTGGCGGCCCCGGGCTTGGCGGCAGCGGCGGGTTTGGCCTCCGCGCCGGGCTTGGCTGCCTTGGCGGGCTCCTCCTTTTTGGGCTCCTCCGCGGGCGCTTCCGGTTCCGCGGGCTTTTCCGGCTCCGCGGGCGGCTCCGGCCGTTTCATCGCGAAGTAAGCGTCGAAATTCTCCGCCTCGTTCTCCACGGTCATACGGTCGAACAGCCAGTCGAGCTCGTCGCTGGACAGCGCGGCTGTGGACTTGCGCGGCGTGTCGTCCAGCTTCGTCAGCATCTCAATGACGGCGGCGCTCTTCAAAGCGAAATCCTTCGCGAATTCCTGTATTTTGTATTTCTTTTCTGTCATATACGTAAACCCTCCTCTTAGAGTGTTTTCTCTATTGCTGTTGCGAAGCCCTCGTCTTCCACGGAAAACACGCAGCTGCGCTTGCCCACGGCAAGCCCCGCCTGTTCCATCGTGAACCCGGCCTTGACGATCCTGCCGGTAAAAGCCGCCGCCTCCAGTTCTTTTTCATGGCGGGCGGAAGCGTCGCAGGTCAGGATCACGGCCTTGGCCCTGCCCTTCCTTACCGCGTCAAACACTGCGTCGTGGCCGACGCCGAGTCTGCCCGCCCGGCGGCAAAGCCCCATCAGGGACAACAGCTTATCCATGGGCGATCTCCTCCGCCAGCCGGTCGTAGACCTCCGGAGGGACCGGGCACTCAAAAGCCTTTGCCAGCCGGTTGGCCTTTTTGGCCGCCGCCAGGCACGCCCCGCTGCGGCAGATATACGCGCCGCGACCGGACTTTTTGCCGGTGAGGTCCACGCTGATCTCGCCATCCGGGCTTCTGACGATGCGCACGAGCTCCTTTTTGGGCTTCATTTCATTGCAGCCCGTGCATTTTCTCATGGGTACTTTTTTCGGCTGCATGGGAATCCCCCCCCCCGTTTACAGCTGGATCATCGGCTGGTAGTTGCCGTAATAGGGCTTGATGTCGATCTTCCAGCCGGTCAGCCGCGCGGCCAGACGGGCGTTCTGCCCCTTATTGCCGATGGCCAGCGAAAGCTGGTTTTCCGGCACCGTCACGCGGCAGCTGCGGGTCTCCTCGTCCACGATCTCCACGTCCACGATCTCGGCGGGAGCAAGAGCGGCGGCTATGAAGACCTTGGGATCGTCGCTGTAGCGGATGACGTCGATCTTTTCGCCGCCCAGCATGTCGATGACCTTGTTCACACGGGAGCCCTTGGGGCCGATGCACGAACCGATGGGGTCCACGTTTTCATCCTTGCTGGAAACGGCGATCTTGGTGCGGGCGCCCGCCTCACGCGAGACAGAACGGATCTCCACGCTGCCGTCGTAGATCTCCGGCACCTCCTGCTCGAACAGGCGCTTGACAAGGCCGGTATGCACGCGGGAGATGATGATCTTGGGGCCCTTTTCCGTGCTCTTGACGTCCACGATATAGATCTTGACCAGGTCGCCCACGCGCAGACGCTCGCCGGGGATCTGCTCTTTCTTGGGCAGCAATGTCTCGGACTTGCCGATCTCCACGGTGGCGTCGCCGGTAACGGGGTCCACGTTGGTGACCTTGGCGGTGACGATCTCCTTGTTGCGGCTCTGGAATTCCGCCAGAACCTGCTCGTGCTCGATCTCGCGCACGCCCTGACGGACGGTGTGCTTCACGGTCTGCGCGGCGATGCGGCCGAGATTGTCCAGGCTCAGCGGGATCTGCACCTCGTCGTCCGGCTCCGCGCCGGGCTTATACTGCTGCGCGTCCTCCACCGAGATCTCTGTGCGGTCATCCATGACCTCTTCCACCACCGTCTTGTGCAGATAGATATGCAGCTCGTAGGTGGATTTATCCAGCTCGCAGGTAATGCCCTCTTTTACGCCGTATTCCTTGCGCGCGGCAACGGCGATGGCGTTGCAGACCTTCTCGCAGAGCTGGTCTTCCGAGATACCTTTTTCCTTCTGGAACATCAATAATGCGTCACGAAAATCAGTATTCATTTTTGCGGATCATTCCTTTCTGTATATACGCTGTTTTTTTTCTAAAAATCGGGGTCGAAGTCGTCCAGCTTGATGCTGGAAGCGTCCTTCCTGTCAAACGTGTACAACGTGCCGTCCGGGAACTCCACGGTGACCCGGCCGTCCTCGTAACCGCGCAGCACGCATTTGTGCAGCTTGGCGCCGTTGACCGCCGCGCGGAATTTGACGGTGATATCCGCGTCCAGAAACGTCTGGAAGTGGAAATCGCGCACCAGCTCCCGTTCGATCCCGGCGGAGCTGATTTGCAGGTTATAGCTCTGCTCGATGGGGTCCGCCTCGTCCAGCGGGGCGTCCAGCGCGTCGTTCATGGCCACGCAGTCGTCGATGGAAACGCCGCCCTCTTTATCAATGATGATACGCAGGTACCAGTTGGCGCCCTCTTTGACGAATTTCACGTCCCACAGCACCAGCCCCAGCGATTCCGCCAGCGGCTCCGCGATGGCCCATACGGTGTTGACGGTGTTGCCGCCCTTCTTTTTCTCCGGCATGCTGCCCTCCCCGCCGCAACGCAGACCGCGCCTGCGGCGCAACGTTTCACGGCACGAAATTTACGTTCAACATAACAAATGAGCGGGTCGCCCCACTCATCTTCAAGCCTAACATAGTAACATAGAGATATTAGCATAGTATATAATAAAAATCAAGCATTTTTTTGCATTTTACAGAAATTTTTTCACGTTTCCGAAAAAGGGCTTGACAATGGCCCTGTTGGCGTGTATAATGAACGCCGTGGTAAGCGACAAAACGCCCGCAAAAACAGAATATGCTGCTATGGCTCAGGCGGTAGAGCGCATCCTTGGTAAGGATGAGGTCACCAGTTCAATTCTGGTTAGCAGCTCCAAAAAATCAGCAACCGACGGTTGCTGATTTTTTATCCAAGCCGCCGGCTTGGTATGTCATCAACGCGCTTGCGCGTTGTATGTAATCATCGCAGATGTATGTAATCGCCGAAGGCGAATGGCATCAGGCGCGTAAGCGTCTGTTTGTCCTCCGGCGGCTTGATGACATTCAACACTGCGTGTTGATTACATACGACACTTCGTGTCAATTACATACACTTGCTTCGCAAGCGATTGATGAAATTACCGAGAGGTTTTGAAAAATGGCTGGCAATCCTTTGCTTGAATACTCCGAAGAACTTGCGGTAAAATGCGAATTACTATGTAAAAGCATTAAAGGCAACGCAAATACGGTATTTCAGCTTCGCAAATCTTCCTCAAGCGTTTTTGCGAATATTACAGAAGCCCAGTATCCGCAAAGCTTACCGGATATGCTGTCCAAATTCAAGATCGCGAGAAAAGAATGCGCGGAAACAGAATCATGGCTGAAACTGTTATTTAAAACAGCCGTTATTGACGAAAGTACGTATAAAACATACAGGAACCTGTGCGGGAGGATACGCCGTCTGCTTACCGCTTCATGCATAACGATTGAAAAGAAAATACAGAAGTGATTATTCTCCCTTTTAACGATCAAAGGAGCTGTCGCATTGACAAATTGAAGTTTGTCGCGATGATTTGCGGTAGCGCGGCACCTCAGTGCCGCTTGTGGCGATTGTCACTTTTGAAACGGATTTTTCTCATCGCTCGTTTTCCCTGCAAAATCGGCGTTTTCTGACCAAACAATTCATTGAAAAAGTTGTTTTTATCTGTAGCGGCACTGAGGTGCCGCGCTACCGGGAGGGCTCGACAAATCCCTAATTTTTAATCTTTTCATCAAAAAAAAGGATTCTTGAACGTAACCGTTCAGGAATCCGTTGATTTCAGGGGATTCTTAACGCGACAGCCCCTTTTTTGTGTTTTCTGATAAAAGATCAAATCGCTTCCCTGAATTCATTTTTTAAACAAAGGAAGCGGTTTGATTGTTCAACACAATTGTGTTATGCTTTTTTGGATTTTCATAATATTGTAATGGAGTTAGGATCGTTGATAAAGATACATCTTCCAAAAAAGTTGGAGATTTCCCCTTTAACCTCTATATAATCACCTACGTTATATTTTGAAGTATCTGTTCCTCCTTCAACAATGATCCAACCTTTTTCAAGTGATAGCACACTTTGGAATGTGTGTTTAGGTGTTGTATACTCAGTGCGTCCTTTAATTGATGTTATTTTTCCACATATAGTTATTTTTGCGCCTAAACAAGATGATACAAAATTAACATCGCTGTCCCCTTTGAAAATAATACTTTTAATACTATCAGATATAACAGTTCCATCATTTAACGTAATTGTAATCGTGCTTTTCTTGTTCATAAGCATTTTTTGACCAAGAAAACCTCCGCACACAAGCGCAATTACAAGTAATACAATTAATGCTGGGTTCTTAAAAAGAGGTTTTTTATTCTTTGCTCCGCATGAAGGACAGACTTTTGCGCTTTTTACCATCTGTGCTCCGCAAGTTTTACAAGATTTCATTTTTTTGTTGGACAAAGATGTCTGTTCTGTTTGTACTACCACATTAACAGTATTTTCACTTTCCATTGTTTTCTATCCTCTCTTTTTTTTATCTAAAATATGGGGAAAAAATCATAAAAATATCACAGCCCCTTTCGCGCAAAACAAAAAAGTGCAGCAACCGAAGCTGCTACACCGAAAAATACACAGCTCCGAAGCTGCCACGCTAATTTATTACAATTATCAGTATGATTCTATAATAAATCAGAGCCTGTATTTTTACCTAAAGAAGATAAAAATACACACTGATAATTGTAAAAAGTATTAAATTAACGTGGCTTCATTACGATACCACACAATCATAATTTTTTCAAGTGTTTTCCCGCTTTTTTCTTTCCTGTTGGTCAAAAATATGATATACTGCTTTTGGTGAAAAAGCTATGAGCAAAACCGGCGGCAGATAATACGGGCAAGAAGGCAGCTCTCCGAAATGTTAACTTCTATCCATGAAAATATCATCACTTTACACTGCGAACGCCCCCGTTCCCGAAGGAACAGAGGCGTTTTTTGTTAAAAAAAACGATACAGTCGTCAGGACAAAAATCGTCCCATGCCTTCAAAAAAACACAAGAAAGCAATATAGAAACTGTTATTCTTCCAGAAACGCGGCGATATCATCCCAGAACGCCCCGTCCTGCGCGGTCATGCGGTCCCAGTCCGCGTCTTTGAAGAAGTCCTGCTTCTCTTCCAACGTTTTCAGACGCCCTTCCTTGATCTCCTGATTGAACGCGCCGAACATATCGTTCATATACGCCACGGCGTCCGGCGTGTAGTTGGGGTTGTGCTTGCGCCCGTCGCGGATCATCCAGCGCACATCGGCATTATCGGTATTTTCCCGCAGATACCCGGTATGACGGTCGTACCGCACCATCTGGTCGTCCTTGGAATGGGCGAACAGGAATCGCGTTTTCCGGCCGTTGACGGCGTCCAGCGTACAGTAATCGAAATAATCAGGTGCCGCGTTTTTCTCGAAGGCGCACAGGCGCTTTAAGACCGTTTTGCGCAGCGGAGCCGCCACGCCGCTCATATTATCCTCCAACAGCCGTTCCACGGAAATAAAGCCGGAGATCACCACGGCCTTGCCGATATCGCCGTGCAGCGACGCGATGTTGCCCGCCGCGTAACCGCCCCAGGAATGGCCGACGACAAATACGCGCGCGTACCGCTGAAAGATCCCCTCGCTTTTCAGGTAACGCAGGCAATTATCCAGGTCGGTCAGCGAACGGGACATGCTGACGATATCCGGTCCCTCCGAAGCGAAGCAGCCGGTGTTGTCATAGGCCAGCACGGGATAGCCCCTGCCGCACAGCTCGACGATCTCCTTCAAGTAGGAACGGTGCCCGCCGCCGATGCCGTGGCAGAAGACGACCAGCTCCCCTTCTTTCGGTTCGCCGACGGTGTACCAATGCGCCGCCAGCCGATACGCGCCGGACGAAAACGAAAACGGCTCGTCCCGTAGCTGCGGGAAATCCTTTGCTTCAAAGTAACGGAGATACCCGGTATCGTCGTAACGGCGGATAAAATTCTTTCGGTATTCGCTTTCTACGATCCCCATATCAACCCTTCTTTTCCGCCGCCGCGATATGTCGCTTCAGCGCCTCAAAGGTCTCGTCGCTGATCACGTGCTCCATTTTGCACGCGTCCTCCGCGGCCGTCTGCGGGTTCACGCCGAGTTTTGCGATAAACGTGGACAGAAACGTGTGCCGCTCGTAGATCTTTTCGGCGATGCGTCTTCCCTCCTGCGTCAGGGTGAGATACCCCGCGCCGTCCACTTCGATCAGCTTTTGTCCCCGCAGCAGCTTCATGCCGCGGCTGATGGAGGGCTTGGAAAAACCCATGTGCTCCACCACGTCGATGGACCGCACGTGGTCCATCTTCTGGGATAAGATCAGAATCGTTTCCAGATACATTTCACCGGATTCATGAATCGTCATAGCGTTCACTCCCATTTAAACAGTAAAGCCGGTCAAACGGTCCTCTCGCGGTTCCGTCTGACCGGCGTCATTATAGCATATTACGGCAGCAAAAGCAACCCTCGTTTTCCGTAGAGGAAAAACAGTTCTTATTCTTTCAGCGCGGCGTGGATCGAATCGAAGGTCTCCTCCACCTCTTTGTCCGGCGCGCCGGTCAGCAGGCTCACCACGATCATGGCGACGGCGCCGCAGATGAACGCGGGCAGCAGCTCATAGATGGCAAACGCGCCGCCCAGCTTGGCGATGCCGAACTTCCAGATGAAGATCATGGCGCCGCCGGCCACCATGCCCGCCAACGCACCGAAGCGGTTGGCCTTTTTCCAGAACAGCCCGATCAGGATCACCGGGCCGAAGGCCGCGCCGAAGCCCGCCCAGGCGAAGGACACGATGCGGAACACGGAGGAGGCGGGATCCCATGCAAAAACAATAGCGATCAAAGCGATCACAATGACGGAAACACGGGCGATCAGCATGACCTTTTTCTCGGAAAGCTTCAGATTCATGGAATCCACCAGAATATCCTGCGTGACGCTGGAGGAGGCGGCGATCAGCTGGGAATCCGCCGTGGACATGGTGGAGGCCAGGATGCCAGACAGGAAGATACCGGCCAGGAACGCGAAGAAGCCGTTTTTCAGGGAGATATACTTGGAGATATCCACAATGATGGTCTCCGCGGCGGAGGCGCTCTCGTACGTGGGCACGATGTCGGCTTTCATCAGCGAATAACCGACGACGCCGATCAGGATGGCGACGCCCATGGAGATGACCACCCAGACGCTGGCTACCCGGCGGGAGGTCTTCAGCTTGGCGGGATCTCTGATCGCCATAAACCGGAGCAGGATATGGGGCATACCGAAATACCCGAGTCCCCATGCCAACGTAGAAACGATCGTCAAAAAGCCGTAGGTGCCCGTCGTATTATCGGCCACACTGAAGCCCTTGAAAATATCCAGATAGCCGTCCAATCCGCTCACGTTGTTAAATACGCTGCCGAAGCCGTTGACAGCGCCCGCGCCGAGACCGACGACGGTCACAAGGGCTACCGTCATGACGATCGATTGAACAAAGTCCGTCGTGGAGGCGGCCAGGAATCCGCCCAGCGTGCAGTACAGCACGATCACGGCGGCGGAAAGGGTCATCGCAAGATGATAATCCATATTGAACAGCGTTCCGAACAGCTTGCCGCAGGCGGAAAATCCGGACGCCGTATAAGGAATGAAGAAAATGATGATGACCAGCGCGGCGATCACCGAAAGGATATTGCTGGAATCCGCGAAGCGCTTGGAAAAGAACTCCGGCAGCGTGACCGCGTTGATCTTTTCCGAATACACGCGCAGGCGCTTGGCCACGATCAGCCAGTTGACGTAGGTACCGATGGAAAGGCCCACCGCCGTCCAGACGGCTTCCGCAAGGCCGGTCATCAGGGCAAGGCCGGGCAGACCCATCAGCAGCCAGCCGCTCATATCGCTGGCTTCCGCGCTCATGGCAGTGACGAAGGGGCCCAGCTTTCTGCCGCCCAGATAGAAGTCGTCGCTGCTCTTGTTCTTTTTCGACGTCACGACGCCTACGGCGATCATAAACGCCAGATACAGCACGATAGCGACCATGATCAGGATATCGTTCATGTTCATAATGCACACCTCATTTTTTCCATTGTTAAAATACCGCGTGATTATAGCACATTCAAAAACAGACTGCAATACAGAATGAAGTATAGACTAAATTACAACAAGATCCGCATAAACCATTTGATTATACGGATCAGTTGTTAGACTGATATTAAGAACGATATAAATACGAAATATTATTTTTTGATTTCCGCCAACAGTACCGGCAGAATGCGCTGCGCGTAATGCTTCAGGGAAAACGACCATTCCGCCATGCACCACTCCGCGATCATGGCGCGCTCGCACATGGCGTACAGCCG
Source organism: Clostridia bacterium (assembly GCA_017428085.1). GTDB lineage: Bacteria > Bacillota > Clostridia > Oscillospirales > Acutalibacteraceae > RUG806. The sequence goes on from JAFRRP010000067.1 coordinate 40,019, forward strand.
CACGATCTCGTTAACGGTCAGTTCGGCAGTCAGTTCGCCTTTTTCCTGCCCTTCCGTCACGATCCGGCGCAGCAGCTTAAAATAGAACCTGTCGTTGTCCAGCAGGCTTTTTTCGCCCTTTTTTACCAGTTGAGCGGAATACAGCTTGGCGATCAGATGTTGGTCGATCGTGTTGTCGATCAGGTCGAAAAGCTCGCGGTTCAGGAACAGCAGCACGTCAAAGCTGTGCATATCAGGGGGGATCTGTCCGGCCAGTTCCTCGTATTTTTCATCAAACAGATAGGCAAGTGAATCCAGCAGCGCGTCCTTGCTCTCGAAATAGTGATAAAAGGAGCCCTTGGAGGTGCCGGACAACTCCACGATATCGTCCACCGTGGTGTCGTCGTAGCCGTTTTTGTAAAACAACTCCCACGCGGCGGAAACGATCTTGGTCTTCGTATTTCTGCTCTTTTTCGGCATAGCGTTCAGACCTTCCGCAATAAGAAATCCATAAGAAAAACAGGCAGAAAACGAACGTCCTGCCTGAAAAGATCATCAGCCGAAGATGCGCTTCATCATTTCGGCGTAGGCGTCCTCCACGTTGCCCAGGTCACGGCGGAAGCGGTCTTTATCCAGCTTTTCGTGGGTGGTGGAATCCCAGAAACGGCAGGTATCGGGCGAGATCTCGTCCGCCAGGATGATCTTGCCGTCGGGGGTACGGCCGAATTCGATCTTGAAGTCGATCAGGTCGATGTTGATCTTCTTGAAAAAGCCCTTCAGAAACTCGTTGATGCGGAAGGTGTAGTCGGCGATGGTGTCCAGCTCTTCCTTCGTGGCCCAGCCCATGGCGAGGATGTGATAGTCGTTGACCATGGGGTCGCCCAGCTCGTCGTCCTTGTAGCAGTATTCCAGAATGGTGGATTTGAGCGCCGTTCCCTCGGGGCAGCCCACGCGTTTGGAGAAGGACCCGGCCGCCACGTTGCGGACGATGACCTCCAGCGGAACGATGGAGACCTTTTTCACCAGCGTGTCGCGGTCGTTGAGCTCCTGCACGTAATGGGTGGGGATGCCTTCCTTTTCCAGCAGGCTCATCAGGTAGTTGGACATCTTGTTGTTGACCACGCCCTTGCCGACGATGGTGCCCTTTTTCAGGCCGTTGAACGCGGTGGCGTCGTCCTTATAGGAGACGATGTAGAGGTTGGGATCGTCCGTCGCATAGACCTTCTTGGCCTTGCCTTCGTAAAGCTGTTCTCTCTTTTCCATAGTCAAACCTCCTGAATAAGTTGATTTCAAACAAGCTATATCATAATACGAAACAGCCGGGATTACAAGCTGTTTTTTTGCAAATTTACAAAAAATATTGACAAACGGATCATTGTCTGTTATACTGATGCAAAATTCAGCCAAAGGAGGCGATCGATATGACCACGCATATTTATCGGATGGCATATTTATCGCCTGCGGTACGCTGAACGCAAGGGATATATCGTTTCAGATGCACATCCGATTTCGGGTGTGTTTTTTATTTGCCTGACGCCGTGTTCCGGTCAACAGGCTTGTTTCGCACCCGGAGAGGGTGCTTTTTGTTTTTCGTGGAAAGCCTCCCGAATATGGGTCCAACGGAAAATCCACGATCCGAAAGGGGATGTTTACGATGAACGCGATACACATGTTATCAAGAAAATCTGACAAAGGAAAGAGGCGATGCCCTTGAAGAGACTATATAATATTTTATTATCCATGGAACCGGGCAACGCGACGTATTCGGAAATGTACAACGGCAGATTAATCTTCCCGCCTTTCGACGCGTCGTCCACCGATTACGATCCGCGTTATTTCGCCGGCGACCTGGGCTTTTACATCACCGGGACGAACAAGCTGGCGAAGGACAAGCCCACTGTGACGATGAGTATCCCGATCGCCCGGCTGGGGCTGGACAAGGTCCCGGCGCAGGCCGCCGCCGCGGCGGATCACTGCCTGCGGGCGCTGGCGCCGTATATCGACGAACTGAACGCCGAGCTTTACAACCGCAGCCGCCCTGACAATGAAAACGGCAAATACGAGCTGTGCCGCCCGGGCGGGGAGATCCTCGCGCGCAACACCGCTTTCTTCGATCTCTGCCCGCAGCGGGATTATGAATACTCGGGAGGCCAGCGCGCCAGATACATCGACGACGGCGTCGCCCGCCCGCCTTTGGAATGCCTTTGCATCCGGATGCAGGTGCAGTTGCCGAAAAAAAAGCACAAAAAGGCGGCAAAGATGCTTTGCCACAATCTGCCGGGAGCCGTCAACCGGTTCCTCGCGGAATTCGACCGGGAGGCGCTGGAACGCACGCTGACGCTGGCCGAACAGCAGCGCGCGATCCGGGCGTTCCTGCGGGAAAGCGACTACTGCGCCTTCATCGCCAACGGCAGCATCCTGCCCCGGTCCAGAGGGACCGACGCGCCGATGGAGGGCGCGGTCCCCTTCCGGTCGACGCCCGAAGACGAGATAGAAATCTGCGGCGTCCGGGGAATGGGCATCAAGCGCGGCGTGACAGTCGTCACCGGCGGCGGCTATTCGGGCAAATCCACGCTGCTGGACGCGATCGCCGCGGGGATCTACGATCACGCCCCCGGCGACGGGCGGGAGCTGTGCCTCACCGACCAAAGCGCCGTTTCCATCGCCGCGGAGGACGGTCGCAGCGTGAAGCACGTCAACATTTCGCCGTTCATCAAATGGCTGCCCGGCGGCGACACCGCCGACTTTTCCACCGAGCACGCCTCCGGCTCCACCTCCCAGGCGGCAAACATCATGGAGGCGGTGGACAGCGGCGCGAAGCTGCTGCTGATCGACGAGGACAGAAGCGCCACCAACTTTATGATCCGCGACCGGATGATGAAGGCGCTGATCGAAAAGGAACCGATCACGCCCTTCACCGACCGCGTGAACGAGCTGCATCAAACGCGCGGCGTTTCCACCATTCTGGTGATCGGCGGCAGCGGGGAGTATCTTTCGGTTGCCGACCGGATCTATATGATGGAGGATTATCTGATCCATCACGTGACGGAAAAGGCAAAACGTATCTGTGATTCCCGCAGCGTCACGAACGACCTGCCCGGCCCCGCGGACTGGCGGCAAAGTCGGACGCTGCATGCCGACCGCTTTTCCTCCTATCCGGAGGGCTGCGGCTCGGAACGGCTGGAGGTGTCCGATCTGGGGTATATCCTCATCGGCGACGAGCAGATCGACGTGCGCGGGCTGCACGATATCGTCTCCGGCAGGCAGCTGGATACGCTGGGGTTCATGCTGCGTTATTTAGAGGTATCCAACAACGATGATATCATCGACGTTGAAAACAGGATCGACGAGCTGTATGCGCGCATCGACGAGGAAGGGATCGATTTTATATACTCTTCCTACTTTACGACCTGCGAGAGGTTCCTCGACCTGCCCCGCAAGCTGGAATTGACGGCGCTGATCAACCGCATGAGAAAAATCGATATGAGAAAGGAATTAATTGAATGACAGAACTCAGAAAAATCACAGAGGATAACTTTATCGACGCGTTCAACCTGAAACTGGCGCCGGGGCAGGAGGCATTCGTCTCTCACCCGATCCGCAGTCTGGCGCAGGCGTACGTTTACCGGGACCAGTGCCAGCCGTTCGGGATCTTCGCGGAGGGGAAAATGGTCGGTTATGTCATGGTGATCTACGATTACGACGTGCCGGAATACGATATCTGGCACATGATGATCGACGAAACGATGCAGGGACGCGGCTACGGCGTCGACGCGATGGACAAAGTAATAACGTACATCAAGACAAAGCCGTTTGGCGATTCCGGCAGGATCGCGCTGACCTGCAACAAACACAATTCCGTTGCCGGAAAGCTGTATGAAAGAAAGGGCTTTACCGCGACCGGCGTTGAGGATGAAGACGAGGTCGAGCTTGTTTTGACGGTCTGACGTAATAAAAAAAGAGAAGGCCTTTCCGATGGTTCCGTCCAAAGGAAAGGCCTTTTCATATCGTTTCCCGAAAAAAGAAAAAAAACCGCGAATCAAGCGGTTTTCTCTTTCAGATGACGATGCACCCTCAAAACTGAACAATGCAGCAGAAGAAACCAAGTAAAGAGGTCAAGCCCTCGACCTATTAGTACTGCTAAGCTGAACACATCGCTGTGCTTACACTGGCAGCCTATCAACCTCGTAGTCTACAAGGGGTCTTACTGACTTATGTCATGGGATATCTAATCTTGGAGACGGCTTCACGCTTAGATGCTTTCAGCGTTTATCCGATCCGCACTTAGCTACTCGGCCGTGCCATTGGCATGACAACCGATGCACCAGAGGTGCGTCCATC
>JAFRRP010000068.1 GCA_017428085.1 Clostridia bacterium
CGACTGGTTCGCGTCCCGCAGCACCGTTTCCGTAAAACGAATATCCATCTTGAAAATCCCCTTTCCGGCGGATCTATATTTCAAATCTTCACCATCATACAGCATATCACAAGCCGTTGGATTTTGCAAGGTTTTCGACGCAAAATATACGGTTTATTTATGTCGCTTTCCCGGTTTTTTCTATCTGCGTCTTGTTTTTTCCGGCGGCAGCCGTTATACTGTAAAAAAACGATGAAAACAGGAGAGAAAACCATGTCGATAAAAAAGGTGATAGGCGCAGGCGTATCCGCGGCGATCGGCGCGCCCCTCGCGGTGTGCGCGGCCCGGGCGATGAGCTGCAAAAAGGAGCTGCCGGACAAGGAACCGGCGGTAAAATGGACGAAAGAAGAAGAACAGCTGTACGCGGAAAAGCTTTCCGCCATGGTGCAGATCCCCACGATCTCCAAAAAAGAAGACGAGCCCTACGAGGATTTCGTCACGTTCCAGCAGAAGCTGGCGGAGCTGTTCCCGCGGGTGTTTGAGACCTTCGAGGTCCACGACGTGAACGGCAACCTGCTGCGCCGCTGGAAGGGGAGCGACCCCTCCAAGAACGGCATCCTGTTCATGGGCCATCAGGACGTGGTGCCCGTGGATCAGGCGGGCTGGACGAAGGACCCCTTCTCCGGCGCCATCGAGGACGGCTGCGTCTGGGGGCGCGGCTCCATGGACTGCAAAAGCACCGTGTTCTGCGAGCTGCAGGCCATGGAGGAGCTGCTGGAGCAGGGCTTTGAACCGAAACAGGATATCTGGTTTTCCGCCTCCCGCAACGAGGAAAACTCCGGCGGCGGCGCGGAAACGGCCGTGAACTATCTGAAAAGCACCGGCGTGAAGCTGGACCTGGTCATGGACGAGGGCGGCGCGATCGTGTCCGGGCTGTTCCCCGGGCTGGCGGCCCCCGTGGCGGGCATCGGCGTGCTGGAAAAGGGCTTTACCAACGTGAAATTCACGGCGAAAAGCGCGGGCGGGCACGCCTCCACCCCGCCGAGAAACTCTCCGCTGATCCGTCTTTCCAAATTCATGTGCGAGGTGGACAAAAAGCTGCCCTTCAAGGCGGAAATGGTCACTCCCATGCCGGAAATGTTCGACTGCATCACGCCGTATCTGGGCTTCCCGCTGCGGTTCGTCACCGCCAACCGGTGGCTGTTCAACGGGCTGCTGACCAAAGCGCTGGTCGCCATATCCGGCCAGACGCGGGCTTTCGTGCAGTCCACCGCGGCCTTCACCATGGCGCAGGGCTCTTCCGCCCCCAACGTGCTGCCGGACGAGGCCTCCGTCATCTGCAACATCCGGCCCTCCGTGCAGCAGAACGCGGAGCAGACCGTGGCCGTGCTGAAAAAGATCGCCGATAAATACGATATCGAAACGGAGGTGCTGTTTACCCGCGACGCCTCCAAAACCTCCCCCGTGGACAGCGCGGAGTTCCGGTATCTGACCAAGTGCCTGGCCGACTGTATCCCGGACTGCGTGGCCACGCCCTACCTGATGACGGGCGGCACGGATTCCCGCCGGTTCGAGCCGGTGTGCGAGAACGTGCTGCGGTTCACCCCCACGCGCCTGACGAGGGAGCAGATCGCCGCCATGCACGCCGCCAACGAGAACGTTTCCGTTTCCGCCGTGGCGGAGGGCGTGAAGATTTATAAGTACCTGATGGAGCATCGGAAATAAGGATTTGTCGCGCTGACGCTAAAAGAAAAAAGAAGACTGAAGACTGAAAAATGAAGAATATCGGAAAACACTTTGTGTTTTGATAATAAAACTGTAAGGGCGAAAGCCCTTCCGATATTGTTCATTATTCATCTTTAAGTTTTCAGTATTCATTTAGGTTTGTCGGGCATCAGCCCGACAAACTCCATTTTTTGAATATCCTTTCCCGCATCAGTCAATGCTATGGTTGAAAACAATGAAAAGGAGTTTTGACCATGCAATTGACGCCAAAGGAAACCGGTTTGCTGAAGGACATGCAGGACCAGGAAAAGCTGTGCGTGGATAAGTACACCAGACACGCCGGCTGCGCCAAAGACCCGCAGCTGAAGGACCTGTTCACACAGATCGCCGGGAGCGAGCAGAAGCACTACGACGCGCTGGAACAGATGAAGAGCGGCACGGTGGCCGCGCCCTTCGCTTCCGGTTCGCAGCAGACCTTCATCGCCCACTACAACATGACGGAGAACGCCGACAAGCAGAACGACTGCTATCTGTGCACCGATCTGCTCAGCAGCGAAAAGCACGCCTCCGCCCTGTACGACACCTGCATCTTTGAGTTTAAAGACGAGAACGCCCGCACGCTGCTGAATTCCATCCAGAAGGCGGAACAGGGCCACGGCAAGGCGATCTACGACTATATGTCGGTGAACGGGATGTACAGTTAAAGACGTGCGTTTGAAGGTGTAAGATGTAAGATCATCTCAAACCGTTAAACGGCAGGAACGTGATCCGGCCGCCTTCGGGCAGCACGGCGAGCGTTCCTTCTTTTTGCGCGAAAACGCCGCGCTCCAGCCGCAGGACGTAGGCGTATTCCGTTTCCAGCCGTCCCCGGAAGCCCATGACGAGCTCTTTCTCCGTGAAGGACCGGTAGGGCGTTTCGCAGTCCGGGCTGACGATGAACGCAAGGCGCGCGCCCGGTTCCTCCAATACAATGTCGATCCGGTCCTCGCGCATGTCGACGCGTACTTTCCCCGGCACGTAAGCGCCTGCCAGACCGGCTTCGTCCTCCGTATAGGTGAGGAACCCGTCGCCCGGCGCGGCGGGGCCGCCGTCCTTGTAAACATAGATCCCCGCCCGGATGCCGCCCCTGCTGAACCGGAAGCCGTCCATCACCGGCAGATTGAAAAAGGCGCAGTTGGCAAGATCCTCCGGCCGGTCCAGATACTTTTCTTTGAAGCCGCCGTCGAACAGCTGGAAGTCCCGGATCCACGCTGCGCCGTTTTTATACAGCACGTTCATGCGGTAGTTTTTGCAGTTGTACCATACGGTTTTATAACCGTCCTCAAAGGGATCGCTGTCGACGCACATGGCGGCGGGCGGCGTTTCTTTGAACGCGCCGCGGAACCATTCGCCGGCTTCGCCCAGCGTCATCAATTCCACCTTGCCCGCCTTCAGCTCGCGGTCCAGTATCTCAAATTGCATCGGCAGGCCCTTTTTGATCGCCTCCCAGCCGAAGGAATTTTCCTGTCCCATCTGCGCGTAGGCGTGGGAAAGGCATTTGCCGTTGAAATTCTCCCGGAAATACCACTCCACCCAGCCGCGGCTGCCGCCGCCCAGCGGATAGACCGGCTCCAGCGTGGAAACGTGCTGGGCGGCCTCCGGATCGCCCAGTCCCATGTCATACTGGCGGATGGGGTCCGGCCCCAGCATGCGGAATACCGGCGTGCGCAGCCTTTCGTCCGTTCCGGCGGCGGGGCACAGCAGATTATTTGCGCAGGGGTAATATCCGCCGTTGTAGTAGCCGCCCCACATGGTGATGCCGTCGGTGCCGTACTGGTCCCGGCACAGGCACGCGGCGGTCACGTCGTAGTTCTCTTCGATATACCGGCAGGAAAAGGCGTCGATGGCCCAGCAGCCGAACACCTTCGGGAAATACCCGTATATTTCGTTGAATTTGTAAAACGCCGTGTCGATCAGCTTTCGGCGGTCCGGCAGGGAATATCCGTGCAGGAAGTTGACGTTGTTCCGCCAGTCCCAGGGGTAGCGGCCCTTCCACGTCAGGCCCGCGTCCGTTACCTGCGGCTGAGTCAGCTCCAGCCACAACCCGTATTCGCAGCGGTCCGCGTGTTCTTTTGAAAGCGTGATATAGCGCGGGTCGATCAGCGCGTCGTACTGAAACAGCACGGTGGAACGGAAGCCGTACCGGTCGCATAATCGCAGCTCTTCTTTTAACGTGTCGAACAGGAAAGAATCGTCCTGCGAGCGCGGTTCGCAGTTGCGCGCAAAGTTGATGATATTGACGATATTTTTCATCGGCGTCCCTCCGGTTTGCTTTATTACTTACAAAAACCATCATAGCGGAATCGGCGCGGTCTGTCAACCGGTAACCGGGATGATCGGCAGAATTCACTTTTTTATGCGCGGGCCGCGATTTTAACTTGATTTTTTATAAGAACTATTGTATGATAAACAATGAATGATTGTGCGGGAGCGCTTTTTATGAATAAAAAAATCAGATACTTCCTTTCGCTTTGCCTGACGGCCGTGATGCTGTTGGCCGCTGCTTTTGCCGCGGTCAGCCCCGGTCTGTTTGCCCGCGTCAGGGCCGCCCGGACCGGCGATATCGCGGTGACGCACACCTGCGCGGCGGGGCCGAAGACCGTGGACGAAGCCGCCTCCGTGAAGGCCACCTGCCTGCGGGACGGGGTCACGGTCTACGTGATCAAATGCACGGTCTGCGGCAAGGAGCTGGACCGTGAAACGGTCACGGAGCCGAAGATCGCCGCCCATGAGCCGGGGGACAAAACGGTGGAAAACGTTGTCGCGCCCACCTGTAAGGACGAGGGCAGCTACGACGAAGTGATTCGTTGTAAGCTCTGCAATACGGTGATCTCCTCCACGCCCGTGGCGGTGCCCAAAACCACGGCGCACGAGCGCGGCGAGGCCGTCAGGGAGAACGTGAAACCGGCCACCTGCCAGCAGGGCGGCAGCTATGACGAGGTGGTCCGCTGCAAAATCTGCGGACAGGAACTGCAGCGTACCCCCAAGACACTGGATAAGCTCAGCTATCACGTGTCCAATTATTCCGTTGACGGCTACGCCAACGGCAAATACCGCACCTGCCTTGACGGCGAGGAGAGATGCGTCTACTGCAACGCGCTGATCAGCGCCCCGCTGGAGCACACCTGGGGCGAGGGCGTGATCACCCGCCCCGTGACGCGCACCACCATGGGCGAGATCGTCTACCACTGCACGGTGGAGGGCTGCGACGCCACGAAGACCGTCGTGGTGCCCGTCAGCAAGTTCCTGCTGGGCGACGTTGACGCCGACGGCAGGATCACGGCGGAGGACGCCCGGCTGGTGCTGCGGTATGCCGTCGGGTTCGGTACGGTGGACGGGGTCATCTCCGCCAGGCAGACGGACGATTCCTTCAAGGCCGCCGATTACAACGAAAGCGGCGCGGTCGATTCGGCGGACGCCCGCCTGATCCTGCGCGCTTCCGTGGGACTGACGGAATGAGAAAAAACGATATATACGGAAAACGGAGGGAAAGGACCTTGTAACGCGCTTTACGGGTTCTTTCCTGATTTTTGCTACGGGAGCTTGTTATGACCATCAGAGAGATCGAGCCCTTCGCCTTCGGTTTCAAGGAGGCGGACGTGTCGGGGATCGCCCCGGAATATGAAAGGGAGTACCGGATCGCCTGCGGCATCCGCCGCCAGTGCGAGGAGACCCCCATCTCCATCGACCCGAAGGACTGGTTCGTGGGGCCGGGGTGTACGTATCCCAACCTCGGCATCCACTATTCCCGCGGCGCGGGGATGGCCTCTTACCCGGATCTGCGCAACGCCCAGAAGGAGCGCTTCCCGGAGCTGGCGACGGAGATCGACGCGCTGTACGACGAATTTGAGCCCATCCGCACCCACCGCATGACCGGCGGCTCTTTTACCGAAAAGCAGCACGAGCTGCGCAAGGTGAACGCCTGCTGGGGCGAGGGCGCGGGCCACGCCAACCCGGATTACGAAATGCTGCTGCGGCTGGGTACCGAGGGTATACGGGATAAGATCGCGCTGTTTGAAAAGATCCACGTCGATAAGGCCGGGTTCTACGCGGCGCTGCGGGTGGCGCTTTCCTCCATCGAGATACTGGCGGACCGCTATCAGGCGCTGGCGCGGGAGATGCTGCCTGCCGCAGATGAGGAGGACAGGCGCGTGCTGCGGCGGATCATCGCGGCGTTCAACAACGTGCCGCGCCGCCAGCCGCTGGATTTCTTTGAGGCGTGCCAGTTCTTCTGGCTGGCGTACAGCTTTATCGAAAACGATTCCCCCGGCTCCTTCGACTACGCGCTGGGGCGCTATTACGAGCGCCACGACCCGGAGGACCGCTACGAGTGCCTGAAAAAGCTGTGGGAGCTGTTCCACCGGGTGAGGGCGTGGAACCTGTGCGTGGGGGGCTCCGACGAGTTCTGGAACGACAGGAGCTGCGAGCTGACCTACGACGTGCTGCGGGTGGCGCGGGAGCTGCACTATCAGACGCCCAACATCACCATGCGCTTCCACCGCAATTCCCCCGGCCGCGCGTGGCGGGAGGCGGCGATCACCATCGGCACCGGTATCGGTATGCCCGCTATTTACAACGACGAGTGCGTCTGCCCCGCGTTGGAGGCGCTGGGCATCCCGGCCTCCGATTCGCATCTGTACTGCATGAACGGCTGCAACCAGATCGACATCTTCGGCAAGTCCCACATGGGGCTGGAGGACGGCGAGATCAGCGTGATCAAGGCGCTGGAATTCGCGCTGTTCAACGGCGTGTGCCAGAAAACGGGCAAGGATCTGGGCGCCCACACCGGCGACGCCGCGGCGTTTGCGACGTTCGACGAGCTGCTGGCCGCTTTTTACGCCCAGACGGACTACCTGACGGACAACGTGATATCCATGTCCAACAGCTGCCAGCGCATCTTCGCGAAGGAAGCGCCGAACCCCTGGCAGTCGCTGGTCATCCAGGGCTGTATCGAAAAGGGCATGGACTACAAAAACCACGGTCCCTATTACGGCCACGGGCAGATCCTGACGGAGGGCCTTCCGGACGCCGCCGACAGCCTTGCCGCCATCAAACACTTTGTTTTTGACGAAAAGAAATACACGATGGCGGAGCTGCTGGCCGCGCTGCAGGCCGATTACGAGGGATACGACGCGCTGCGAAGCGACCTGCTGCACTGGCACAAATTCGGCAACGACCGGGACGACGTGGACGAGATCTACGCCGCGATCACCGATCATATCTACCGCTACGGCCAATCCAAGGAGACCTTCCGGGGCGGCAAATTCGGCTTTGGGTGCAGCACCTTTGAACGAGCCGCCAAATACGGCAGGAGCGTCGCCGCCCTGCCCAACGGCAGAAAGTCCGACGACAGCACGCTGGCGGACAGCATCGGCGCCACACCGGGCTGCGATACCAACGGCCCCACGGCGCTGCTCAACTCCGTGCTGAAGGCCAATCAGTACCTTGCCACCAGCGGCAACGTGCTGCAGATGAAATTTGCCAAAAGCCAGTTCAACACGGAAAAGGGGATCGAGAGCTTTATCGCGCTGGCGAAGACCTATTTCCGCATGGGCGGGCAGACGCTGCAGGTGAACGTGCTGGACGCGCAGGAGCTGAAGGCCGCGCGGCTGGAGCCGGAAAAGCATCGGGACCTGATCGTCCGCGTGGGCGGCTTCAGCGCCTATTTCGTCAATCTGGAAGAGGGATTACAGGATAATATCATCAAAAGGACGGAACAGGAGATGTAAGACCGGTCGGGCTTTGCCCGGCCGATCCGGCCGTCAGTCGTCAGCGGCCCGCTGCGCGGGCAGCCGTCAGAAAAGTTGTTTTCCATTGAAAGATCATACGGGAACGCCCGAAAAGCTTTCTGACGACTGACGACTGAGGACTGAACGACTGTCCAACAAAAAAAGCAGGCGTCGCCGCCTGCTTTTTTTATGGGTAAAGCTTTGGTATTACAGTCCGTTCTTGATGCGGTTTTCGGCAAAGCGCTGGGCGATGACGCCTTCGGGCTCGCCGGTAGCCTTGGATTCCTCAAGGATATCGTAAACGGTGTTGTAGATGTTGTGGACCTGCCTGAGCACGTTCTCCTTGTCGTAGGTGGTGAAGGCTTCCTGACCGGCGTTGATGACGCCGCCGCCGTTGATGATGAAGTCGGGGGCGTACACGATGCCTTTCTTTTTCAGGGCGACGCCGCACTCGTCGTCAAGGATCACGTTGTTGGCGGCGCCGGCGATGGCCTTGCACTTGAACTGCGGGATGGTGTCGTAATTGACGACGGCGCCGAGGGCGCAGGGCGCGAAGATGTCGCAGTCCACGCCGTAGATCTCGTCGGCGGCCACCTCGGTGGCGCCCAGTTCGTTGACGGCCTTCGCCATGATCTCGCGGTTCTTGTTGTTGCAGACGATCAACTTCGCGCCGGCGTCGTGCAGCTTGCAGGCCAGATCGAAACCGACCTTGCCGAGGCCCTGCACGGCGATGGTAAGGCCGTTGAGGTCGTCGGAGCCGAAGGTGAATTTCGCCGTGGCGCGGATGCCGTCAAAGCAGCCGATGGCGGTGAAGGGAGAGGGGTCGCCGCTGACGTCGGCGCGGCCCACCACGTACTGGGTCTTGCGCAGCATGATGTCCGCGTCGTGGGTGTCGGTGTTGACGTCTTCCGCGGTCAGGTAACGGCCGCCCAGGCTCTCCACGCACTCCGCGTAGGCTTCAAACAGCGCGTCGGTCTTTTCGCTGGGATCCGCGATGATGACGCCCTTGCCGCCGCCGATGGGCATGCCGGCGGCCGCGTTCTTGAAGCTCATGCCTCTGGAAAGGCGCAGCACGTCGAACAGCGCGTCGTCCATGCATTTATAGGGATACAGGCGGCAGCCGCCCAGCGCCGGGCCCAGCCTGGTGCTGTGGATGGCGATGATGCACTTCAGCTTTGCCGCTTCGTTGGTGAAAAACGCTACTTCCTCATGACCGTATTTGGCGATCATTTCAACATTGTTCATGGGTATCAATCTCCTTTTTGTTTTTAGGGCCCTTTTATCATAATGTTTTTTTGGGAAAATGTCAATCTTTTTTGATCGAAGAAGGGATCGGGTGCGCAAACCGGCGAAAACGGCGCTGTTTTGACTTGCGTTTCGATCGAAGCCGCTGTATAATAGGATATCATGATCGGCGGGATGCGGGCAGTTTCCCGCTGAATAAAAAAGATGAAAGGGAGGCGGTCGTTTGACGGAGTTCTTTCGCGCGCATTTTGACCTGTTCGCGCAGGCGGCGGGCTATATCGCCATGGCGCTGACGATCCTGTCGTTCCAGTTCCGCAAGCACCGCTGGATCATGGCGTTCATGACGGCCTCCTCCGTGTTTTGGATCATTCATTACGTGATGATGGGGCTGTACCCGGCGGCGGCCATCAACACCATGAATATGTTCCGCAACTATATTTACAGCTTACGGGAAAAGAAGGGGATCAACACCAAGCTGATCCCGGCGTTTTTCGTCGTCGTGGCTGCCGTGTCCGTGTTTGCCACGTGGGAGAACGCATGGAGCGTGCTGCCGCTGATGGCCTCCGTCATCGCGACCATCGCCAACTGGCAGACGCAGACCACGCGGCTGAAGCTGTTGAGCTGCCCGCGCTACGGGCTGTGGCTGGCCTACGACATCATCAACGGCTCGCAGGCGGGCGTCGTCAACGACGCGTTCACCATCGGCTCCATCGTCTTTTCGCTGGTGAAGGAACGGGTGACGCGAAAAAAAGAGGCGGAACAGGCTGCTGAGCCGCAAGTCGTAAGTCGTGAGTCGTAAGACGGAAGTCGTGAGTCGGAAGAAGCGGCGCTTTGCGCCGTTTTTTTATTTTACGGGAAAAACGGCTGTCGTGACGGATATAGAATCGGAAGATTGAGTGAAAAACGACAAAAAATGTTGCAATGGAAACGGGAATACTGTATACTGTTCTATAATGAATGAAAAAGGAAAGTGAGGAAACGGCATGGAGCAGGCAAAACAAAAAGCCTCCCTGCAGCAAAAGGCGGCGGACCTGATTTTAGGTCTGAAGACGAACTGGAACGTTCCCAAGCCCGGCGAGTATACCAGCATCAAGGAATTCTTATTCTACTGTCTGGGTATCATGGGCGTGTGCGCGTTCACGTTCATCTGCGGCGACACGGTCTGTTTTACCGCCTCTTACCTGTGCGGATCGATCTTTGAGATCCAGCTGATGGATTTCACCATCATCACCTTCATCGCGCTGGCGGTCAAATACGCCACGCTGTACATCGAATCCATCTCGATGACCATCTTCGAGAACCTCGGCCATCTGGAGGGCAAGAAGAAACAGACCGCCGCCATCGCGTATATCGTCTGCGCGCTGGTGGGCGTCGTGTTCTACTTTATCCCCTCCGCGCCCTTTGAATTCATCATCAAGGGACTGCCGCAGCTGGTGGCCAACAGCCTTGTCATCATGGGCGTGGGCGGTCTTGTCAACTGGTTCCTGCGGGCCAAGTTCTGCCGCAAGTACGGCCGCTACAAGCCCTTCCTGGTGGCCTACGGCATCCCCATCTCCATCATCACCTGCATCATCCCCTTTATCCCCACCACGCTGGAGTACACCACGCGCCTGGTGGTGCTGCACTTCCTGTTCACCCTGCGGGACCGCTTCGCCGCCATTCACTACATGAATCCCAAGGCGATCGTGGCGCTGATCACCCCCAACACGGTGGAACGGCAGAAGTACCATTCCATCGGCGCCATCTTCCTGGGCTTCCTGCGGTCCATCTTCCGCATCGTGTTCCCCATCATGATCCGTTCCACCGGCGGCCTGCTGGATATCCGTTCTTATCGCTTCTTCGTCCCCATCCTGTGCGTCTTCGGCTTCGGTATGGCGTTCTTTACGCTGGGCATCAAAGAGCGCGTGGCGGCGGGACAGACGGCGGCGCCGAAGGTGGAATTCGGCAAGAGCTCCAGAGCGCTGCTGAAAAACAAGTATTTCTGGATCGTCAACATCGCCACGGTGTTCGGTCTGTGGAACGCCATCGCGGACGGCGTGATCAACTATACGCTGGTCTATTCGCTGCGTATCGAATGGATCACCGGCCTTGTCAGCATCGTGGGCATCACCAGCGTGGTAGGCAACCTCGCCATGCCGTCGCTGGTCAAACGGTTTGAAAAGCGCAACATCATCCTGTGCATGCGGGCGGTGTGGATCTTGGTCACCGCCGGATACCTGATCGGTCTGAACAACGGCAACAGCGTGCCCATCCTTATGTTTTTCATCTTCCTGCGCAGCGCCATTTCCGCGGGCTGCGGCGGCCTGACGGACGGCCTGAACGCGGATATCCTGGACTACCACCAGTGGAAGACCGGCCAGCGGGCGGACAACATGATCGGCATTTTCGGCTGGTTCACCACGCCCATCGGCACGCTGTTGGGTCTGGTTTCCCCCGCGCTGCTGAAATTCGCGGGCTTTACCTCCGACTGGGACGTGCTGTTCGACAGCACGGTGTTCAGCAACGTGATGCACATCTACGTGTATCTGGGCATCATCGGTCTGGTATTGGCTACGCTGCCCTTCATCGGCTATGATCTGACGCGGGAGATGCACGACAAGTGCGTGAAGGAGATCGCCGAACGGGAGGCGGCTGCCGCCGCGCAGGGCGAACTGACGGAAAGCGAGGTGGAAGCGCAATGAAAAAATGGTTGGCATTGACGGCGCTGCTGCTGGCCGTGATCGCGTTTTCCTCCTGCTCCAAAAAGCAGGACGGGATGAATTATAAAGAGACGGAGGGCGGCCTTGCCATCACCGGTTACTCGGACAAGACCACCGTCACGGAGCTGGTCGTGCCGGACGAGATCGGCGGCGTGCCCGTGGTGCGCATCGAGGACTTCGGCATCTGCAACGCGGAGAGCCTGACGAAGATCACCCTCGGCAAAAACGTGGCGTCGCTGGGGGGCTGGGCCATGACCAACAACCAGCATATCGTCTCCTACGAGGTGGACCCCGCCAACGAGTATTTCACCTCGGTGGACGGCGTGCTGTTTTCCAAGGATATGAAGACGCTGTACTGCTACCCCTGCGGCAGGAACATCAACTTCGATAAATACGGCCGCACGGAGGACACCACCGAGTACCGTATCCCGGACGGCGTGGAGACCATCGCCACCAAGGCGTTCTACAAGTGCTATTACGTGGACGTGACCTATATCCCCGATTCCGTCTCCCGGATCGAGGAGAAGGCCTTCCATCGGGCTTCCGCCATGACGGGGCTGACGCTGCCGGCGCATCTGGAGTACATCGGCAAGGACGCCTTCGCCTACGCCTTCGGCGCTTCCGACGACAAGGAAAAGCTGGATATCACGATCCCCGCCTCCATTAAGGAGATCGGCGAGTACGCCTTCTTCAATGACGACGGCATCAACTCCGTCACCGTGCTGGCGAAGGAGGAGGACGTGACGCTGGGCGCCAAGTGGCAGCCCACCTCCAAGGGCAAGATCATCGGGGACTGCGCCGTGACCTTCGCGCCGTAGAAGCGCGGCACGCTGCCGCGGCACGCTGCCGCAGTACGCTGCCGTAACACGCTGCCGTAGCACGCTGCCGCAGTACGCTGCCGTAACACGCTGCCGTAGCACGCTGCCGTAGCACGCTGCCTCAGCAGCGTTGATCGACGGAGCTGAGGCCCCGTGCTGCAATGCGTTGATCGACGGAGCTGAGGCTCCGTGCTGCAATGCGTTGATCGACGGAGCTGAGGCTCCGTGCTGCAAAAGAGAGATAAAAAGGAGGTATCGTAATGTTTGCTTTCTCATCCGCAACGCTTTTTCTGAAAAAAGTGATCGCCTATCTGTCCGCCATGATCATCTTCATGGCTTCCGGAGGAGGAGTGAGTATGTCCGATCTCAATCCCGCATCCCTGATGGCGCGCGGCTGCGTGGAAAACCCGCTGTCCGTCCCCTCGTGGTCGTTCTACGACGCCACCGCCAAGGTGCGCCGCACGCAGGCGCTGGAAAAAACCCGCGACTACACCATGTACCTTGCCAAAAACGAGAGGGAATACTGCCAGCTCGTCTTGCAGCTCCGTTCCAAACGGAGCAATCTGCAGGTGAGCTGCACCGATTTCACCAACGAGGCAGGCGACGTGCTGCCCGCGACCTTCTGCGAGGAATTTTTCCTCAAGACCAGCGGCAACACCGTGGACGGGACCTATCCCGAGCAATTGATCCCGGTGAAGCAGGATCACAAGCTGGAGATGGAGGCCGCGGTCAACTACCCGTATTACATCGGCGTGCGGACCACGGCGGACACCGTTCCCGGCGACTATACCGCCACGGTGAAGCTGACCAACGCCGATCAGCCGGACAACAGATTTGAGAACCTTACCGTGGAGGTCCGCGCCCACGTGTGGGACTTCACGCTGCCGGAAGCGCCCTGTATGGATACCGCCATGGGGCTGGAGAAATGGCAGATCGCCCGGGAGCACGGCGTGGACGCAAACAGCGAAAAGGCGACGCAGCTTTACAAGGCGTATTATGAATTTCTGCTGGACCACGGCATCTCCGCCTACAACCTGCCGGTGGATATCCTCACTGACGAGGCGGACGCCTATATGAGCGACCCGCGCTGCACGTCCTTCTGCGTGCCCTACGGCGACGACGATACCATCCGGGCGTATTACGAAAAGCTGTCCTCCCACCCGGAGTGGCTGAAGAAGGCGTATTTCTATCCCATCGACGAGCCCACCAAAGAGGAGGACTACGAGCGTTATCGGGAGATCACGGACCGTCTGGCGGGCCTGTTCCCGGATTACAACATGGTGACGCCGTTCTACGTCAACGAGGTGGAGATCGACGGCGGGAAGCAGTACGGCGTGGACCTGCAGGACGGCAGAAGCAGCATCATGTGCCCGGAGACCGTCGTCTTTGACGAAAAGGGCTTTGCCGAGCGCGCGTATGAACGGCAGGCAAACGGCGATAAGCTGTGGTGGTACGTCTGCTGCGGCCCCGGCCCCAAGACAGACTACTGCAACCTGTTCACGCAGCAGGACGGGATCAAACACCGGATCCTGTTCTGGCAGCAGAAGCAGTATAACGTGACCGGCCTGCTGTACTGGAGCACCAGCTACTGGTGTGATACCATCGGCGGCCCGTGGGCCTCCTCCTGGACGACCCCGTGGACGGGCGTCGATACCTACGGCGACGGCGTGCTGGTCTATCCCGGCCGGGCGGTGGGGATCGACGGCCCCGTTTCCGGCCTGCGGCTGGAGGCGGTCGCCAACGGCATCGAGGACTACGCCTACCTGTGCATGGCGCAGGAGCTGCTGGGCGAAAAGTACGTGAGCAGGACCATCGCCAGGGTGACGAAGGACCTCACCCATTACACCCTCTCCGAAGCGCAGTTCGCCAAGGTGCGTGTTTCCCTCGGCGAAGCCATCGAGAAAGCATACCGCGCATGATCGTTTGTGACGGAATCGTCACGCGGGCTGCCGAAACGGCGGCCCGTTTTTTGACCATTCTGTATAAAAAAACGAAAAAAGTCCCGATTACAATTGACTATTTTTAAAAAGTATATTAAAATAATTCAGTAACCTTGTATCAAAGATTCGTGAAGGAGACTGCGTATGAGCAAACCGACGAACACGGGCGTTATGACCTACACCAAAAAAGAGCTGGCCGGCTTTTTGACCGGCCTGGCCGGACAGAACATCATCTATAACATCATCGCCACGGGCCTTGCGTTCTATTTCCAGAGCGTCATCTTCCTCCCGGCGATCGCCTGCTCGCTGATCTTCGCGCTGGCGCGCGTCTGGGACGCGGTCAACGACCCCATGATGGGCACCATCGTGGACAAGACCCGCACCAAGTGGGGCAAGTGCAAGCCCTATCTGCTGTTCGTCCCCGTCGTCATCATGGCGACGACCATCCTGCCCTTCATCAACAGTATGTACGCCGAGCCCAACGACCTGCATGAAACGGTCGTGGCCCAGGAGGCGGAGTATGTCGCCTTCGCGGACAGCGATCTGGTGAAGTCCATCGAATACGACGGCGTGACGTATCTTTTCGTCCCCGCCGGCGGCAGCTGGGATCTGCAGAAGGACGAAAGCGGCAAACCCCTGATGGACGAGGACGGCAATATCGTCAAAACGCCCGTTATGGTCTATACGGACGCCGACAAAGCGCCGGTGACGGACCTCGCGGTGGCGGAGACCGTGCTGCAGGAATTCCAGAGCGAGCTGGGCTTCGTGAAGAAGACCGGCGCCAGGGCCGGGCTCATCATCGCCTGGGCCGCCATCTCCTATATTCTCTGGGGCATGACCTACACCATCGGCGATATTCCGCTGTGGGGCGTCACCTCCCTGATGACCGAGGACCAGAACGACCGCGCCAAGGCGCTGACGCTGGCCCGTGCGGTGGCGAACGTGGGTATGATCGGTACGCTGTTCACCATGATCGCCCCGTCCTTCCAGGGTATGTGGAAGGCGCGCGGCATGGACGAGGCGCACTCCCTGCGCGCCGCGTATATCACGCTGGCCATCGTGATGACGGTCTTCGCCTCGGCGCTGTTCCAGGTGGCGGGCTTCGCCGTCAAGGAGAAGGTCTCGCCGCAGAACAAGAAGACCTATACCATCAAAGAGAACTTCAAGATCATGTTCGGCAACAAGCCCTTCCGGCAGATCCTGATCTCCGGCATCCTGCGCAGCCCCATCCAGCTGCTGGGCATCGTGGCCATGACGCTGGTCATGTATTACTTCTTTAACAACAACATCGGCAGCACACTGTTCGTGGACGGCGCGCTGAACGTGGATCTGGTGCTCAAGGTCGTGATCCTTGTGGTCGGGCTGTTTGGCGGTATGATCGTCTTCCCGCTGTTCGTGCCCAATCTCATCAAAAAGCACGAGAAGAAGAATATGTACAACTTCTTCAGCCTGATCGGCGCGATCCCCTTTGTGTTCATCTTCGTGTTCTTCAAGCTTACGGGCGGCAACATCCTCTCCTGGGGCGGCATGATCGTCATGTCCGTGCTGTTCTTCATGGGCGGCGCCTCCATGGGCTCCCTGAACGTGCTGCAGTCCGTTATGATCGCCGACTGCGTGGACTATGAGGAGTACACCAACGGCATCCGCCCGGACGGCGTGTTCTTCTCCGGCCAGTCCTTCATCACCAAGCTCTCCGCCGGTATCGCGTCCCTGATCTCCGGCGCGGTGTACATGGTGGTCGGTTTCTCCGACAAGAACGTGGCGCTGCTGAACAACGCCCTTGTGAACGGCGCGGATTTCAAGACCTACGGCGACGGCAAATTCGCCGCGGCCATGTTCTTCCTGATCTCCGTTCCCCCGGCGATCGGCATGGTGCTGGCGGCGATCCCCACGTGGCGTTACGCCCTGCCGGATAAGGAGCACACCCGCATCCTCGACGTGCTGAACGCCAAGCGACGCGAGAACGGAACCGAGGCCGCAGCGGACGCGGAATGATATCTCCGTAACGATCAAACAAGACGAATACAGAAAGACTTCCTCCGGCGAGCCGTGAGGAAGTCTTTTTTGCGGGGAAGTATGTGATCGCTGAATCTTATCTCTTACCACTTGCAACTGATTCGCCGGTCTTTTCGAAGGACGGCAAATCTGCCGCTTATCCGGGCTTTACGGCGCGGGTGGCGTAATAGCTGGGGATGTGAAGCTCGTGCAGGCGGCCTTCGCCGTTGGTATCCTCGTACAGGTCGGTGAGGACAAAGCCTGCCTCCAGCTGGCCGCCCAGCTGCTCTTCCGCCGTGTGAGAGAACTGTACGCCGGCGTCCTGCTCCCGCAGCTGCCGCAGTTGATCCTCGTTTTTTACGGGGTCGAAGGGCAGCGCGTTGACGATCCTTTCTTCGTCCTCGTCCACGATATAATTGATACCGTTATCCAGTCCCGCCAGCAGCACGCCGCCGGGCTTCAGCACCCGGAAGCACTCGCGCCAGATGGGTTTTACCTCCCGGACGTACACGTTGGAGACCGGGTGAAAGATCATGTCAAAACAGCCGTCGGGGAAGGGGAGGGGCCGCGACATATCCGCCTTGACGATTGCGATCTCATAGCCCTCGCGTTGGGCCACGTCGCGCTCGCTTTGCAGCTGCCGGTCGGAATAATCCAGCACCGTACAGTCCGCGCCCAGGGCGCTGAATACGGGCATCTGCTGCCCGCCGCCGGAGGCCAGCCCCAGTATCTTCCGGCCTTTTATCCGGCCGAACCACTCCTTCGGCACGGGCTTTGTCGGCGTCAGCAGCACGCTCCAGTCGCCCGCCTGCGCGCGTTCATAGGCCTCGTGAGTGATGGACACGCCCCATTCCCATCCCTCCTCGATCCAACGGTCGAAGGCGGCGGCGTTGGCGTCCTGATAAGAAGTGCCGTCGGGCAGCGATCCGCTGCTTCCGTTTTCCGGCGGCTCCATCGTGAACCGGAAATCCGGCTCATCCTGCCGCAGATCGTCCATCAGCCGCAAAAAAGGCTTCCACTTCCTGCCGAGGCGCTCCCGCAGCAGTGCCGTGTTGACGGCGATCACTTCGACGGGCTCCGGCTGCTCCGTCAGGCAGTCGTGAAGCGCGTCCAGATTGTTGCCGTAGTGCTCCGGAAAATCCAGCGCATCGGCAAAAGCATGGTGCAGCTCCGCCGGGGAGGAGATTTTTCGGCCGTCCAAAAAAACGTACTTCATTCTTTATTCCTCTCCATAAAGCAGTGTAAAGCTTTTATAGTGATCGTCCGTGTAGTAGATCAGTCCGTCATTGGAAAAAATGATCCGCTTCGCGCCCCGCTTCTTTGCGCCCTTCGTGTCGATATCGCACTCGGTGAAGAAGCGCCCTTCTTTATCGGGCAGCAGTCCCTCGTAATTGCCGAACCGGTCGCCGCCGATGCATTTGCCGGGGGCGAACTTTTCCAGACTGCCGCTTTTCCAGCCCAGCTTTTTCGCCTCTTTCTTGGTGATGTAGTTGCCGGGCAAATGGCCGTACGTATGAATGTACAGCGCCACGTCTTCTTTGGAATAGTACCAGCCGTCCTCGTCGATGGCTTCCGCCGCTTCGGTTTGCGGTTCCGTGGGCGCTTGTGTCGGGGCTTCGGTTGTCTCTTCCGGCGCCGCTTCCGTTGCTTCCGCCGTTGTCTCCGGCGGGGAATTGGCGTGTACGTCGGTCGGCGTTTCGTCCATCGGCTCGTCGTCGATGACGACGAGGGTGATCTCCGTTTCGTCGTCCGGCCCGCCCGGCAGGTAGTCCGAAGGCGGCGCGCAGGCCGTCAGCAGCAGCGAGAACGCCAGCAGTAACGCCAGCAGCACGGCGGTGATTTTACGCATGTATTATTCCTCCGAAATTGTAGCGCGGCACCTCAGTGCCGCTGCCAACGAAAGCAGCATAACCCAACATTCGTACGGTTAAGTGCCTTTTATACGGGTGGTGAAAACAGGCAAATGTCGTTGTCCCGGTTTGTTTCATTGCATTTGCCTGCAGCGGCACTGAGGTGCCGCGCTACCGACTGAAATGACGCATCGCGTCATTTTTTCAGCGTGCCGAACAGGCCACGCACCAGCTGACGGCCTACCTCGCGGCCGATGGCGCTGGCCGCGGAGGACGCGGTTTTCCCCACCACGGAGTTCTTTCTTCTGGAGGCGGCCGCTTTTTTCTTCTGGGCTTTTTCCTTTTCCTTCTGGGCCTGCTCGCGTTCCTTGGCCCTGCGTTCGGCCTCCTTGCGCTTTTCCTCCGCCAAACGGGCCTTTTCTTCGGCAAGGCGCTGCTTTTCTTCCTCTTTCGCCTTCAGGGCCTCTTCCTTTTCGCGGGCGGCCTCTTCCGCCAGCCGTTCGGCCTCTTCAAACTCCGCGGTCAGGATCTCGTAGGCGGATTCCCGGTCCACGGTCTCGGCGTACTTATCCCGCAGCGGGGAGTTGGCGATCACGGTGCCGATGACGGCGGGCTCCACGGCGTTCATGCTGCTCTTCGGCGGCAGGATATTGGCCCGCTGCACGATGGAGGGCACGCCCTTGGGGTCCAGCACGCTCACCAGCGCCTCGCCGGTGGCCAGCTCCTGCAGCACGGTCTCGGTGTCGAAATCCGCGTTCTCGCGGAAGGAACGGGCGGCGGCGCGGATGGCCTTCTGCTCGTTGGGGGTGTAGGCGCGCAGGGCGTGCTGCACCCGGTTGCCGATCTGCGCGAGAACGGTCTCCGGAATATCCATGGGGTTCTGGGTGATGAACCAGACGGAAACGCCCTTGGAACGGATCAGGCGGACCACCTGCTCCACCTTTTCGATGATGGCCTTGGGCGCGTCGTTGAACAGCAGGTGCGCTTCGTCGAAGAAGAAAGCGATCTTCGGCTTGTCCAGGTCGCCGGCCTCCGGCAGCAGCTCGTAGAGCTCGCTGAGCATCCACAGCAGGAAGGTGCCGTACAGCAGCGGGTGCTGGAACAGCTCGCTGCACTCCATGATGTTCATCACGCCGCGGCCGTCCTCCGCCCAGTCGAACCAGTCGGAGATATCGAGGGCCGGTTCGCCGAAGAACAGGTCGCCTCCCTCGTCCTCGAGGGTCAGCAGCGCGCGCTGGATGGAACCCACGGTCTGCGGCGAAACGTTGCCGTATTTGATCTTGTATTCGGCGCTGTTGTCCGCCACATGCACCAGCATGCTGCGCAGATCCTTCAGGTCAAGCAGCAGCAGGCCCCTGTCGTCCGCGATGCGGAACACGATGCGCAGCACGCCGCTTTGGGTGTCGTTCAGCCCCAGTAGGCGGGAGAGCAGCTCCGGCCCCATGTCGCTGATGGTGGTGCGCACGGGGTGGCCCAGCTTGCCGTACACGTCGAAGAAGCGGACGGGGAAGGAGGTATAGTTGAAATCCTCGATGCCCATGGTGTCGATGGAACGGCGGATGTGCTTGTTTTCGCTGCCGGGCATGCACATGCCGGAAACGTCGCCCTTGATATCGGCGATAAAGGTGGGAACGCCCATCTCGCTGAAGGATTCCGCCACCACCTTCAGGGTGACGGTCTTGCCGGTGCCGGTGGCCCCGGCGATCAGCCCATGGCGGTTGGCCATGGCGGGCTCCAGATAGATGCGTTCGCTGCCGGTGGCCAGCCAGATCTTGCCGTTATCTGCAGTATACATAGTCATTCTCCTGTATGATCGATTTTTATGAGATATGCCGGTTTCATTATACCCGCCGGGGGATAAGCTTGTCAATAGCGGCGGAACGGAAAATGCAGAAATACGGGCGCTTCCCGCAGGTCTTCCTGTCGGAAGGATTCATCAATTTGCACAAAAACGGGGCCTGATATTTTGGCGGTGTTTTTGCGCGGTTCTATTGCAATATCGCCATCTTGTGATAAAATAATTTGAATAAAAAACTGCAATGCTTTTTTTGCGAGGTTTTCCATGGCGCAGACAACGAAAAGAACGGGGTTGACGAAAGCGCTGGCGGCTGGTCTGTCGGCGGTTTTTCTGCTGCTGTGCGGCTGCGCAAGGGCTCCCGTCCCGGGTGAAGCGGCTGCGCCGACGTCCTCCGGCGCCGTTCAGACGGACGTTCCCGCGGCCGATAAGACGGACGGGACGGAGCTGCTGCCCGGCGTGATCGTTTCCGGACCGTATCCCTTTTCCGGCAGGTTCGTGGAGGACGGCAGCGACGAAGAGGTGGAGGATATCGCCGCCGTCCGGCTGACAAATACCGGCGGCGAGGACTATCAGTATCTGGAATTCACCGTTGTTACGCAAACGGCGAGTTACGCTTTCGCCGCCAGCTCGGTGCATGCGGGCACGGCCATGACCGTATTGAATAAAGAAAAGCTGCCCTGCCGGGAAGGGGAAACGGCCGTCGCGGCGGAGTGCCCGGTCCACGCCGGCTATCAGACGCCGCCTTCCATGCTTGGCGATATGTTTGAGCTGAAGCAGGCGACAGGTTCGTTCAGCATCAGAAACGTGACCGGTGAAGACCTTGCCGGTACGATCACCGTGTATTACAAATGCACGGACGAAAACGGTTGGTTCGGCGGGATCACGTTCCGCACGGTCCTGAACGGACTGGCGGCGGGGCAGGAGCAATGGATGCCTGCCGAACACATGGGAAGAGTCGTCTTTGTCACCTATGAAGAGTAAGTATTACGCGTTGGCCGGACTTCGGCTGCGCGTCGACAGTGAAAAGGAGATCGACGACAGTCGTCTTTACGAGGCGTTTTACGCGCCGCCGGGCGACTGTGATATCCGTATCCTTCTTTCGGAGGGGCCGCTGCCCGCGCCGAAGGGTCGATTGATGTACCGTACTTCGGACCGGGAGTATTATTCATGTGAAGATGATATTGTCCTTGTATCGTCATTTCCGCGGCAGGATGGTCCTGTGCCCTTCGCCTGCCGGCAGGGGACCGGCGGGGAGATCGCGCTGACCGTCGATTATCCGAAAGGACTGTGGGACTCCATGCTGTTCCACGCGCTGAATCTGCCGGAGCTGCTGGCGGAACGGGGCGTTTTCCTGCTGCACAGCTCCTTTGTCCTGTACCGCGGCGAGGCGCTGCTGTTTTCCGGCGACAAGGGCGCGGGCAAATCCACGCAGGCGGCCCTGTGGGAACGGTACCGCGGCGCGCGGCTCGTCAACGGCGACCGTTCGCTGCTTGCCTTCCGGGATGAGCGCCTGACGGCGTACGGTACGCCCTACCGCGGCTCTTCCGACGTCGCGCTGGCGCTGTCCGCCCCCGTCAAAGCCATCGCTTTCCCGGAACGGGCTTCCCGCAACGCGGCGGAACGATGCGTCGGCGCGGCGTCTTTTGCCCGCCTGCTGCCCCAATTGACTTATGAAGCGTACCAACGGAAAAAAGCGGTCGACTTTTTGTCGGACGTCTGCGCGGGAACGCCGGTTTACAAGTTGCGCTGCCTGCCGAAAAAATCCGCCGTGACGCTGTTGGAGAACACGATATGGAACGAATAAACGGTTCCCCGGAACCCTATATCATTCAATACCTGCACAATAAAGCCGGTCGTATGAAGCGGCCCGTCAACGCGACGTTTGAATTGACCTCGCGCTGTAACTTCAATTGCAAAATGTGCTACGTACACGACGCCGACTGCAACCGCAACCGGCCTTTGGAGCTGACGGCTGCGCAGTGGATCGATATCGCCGGGCAGGCCGAAAAGGCCGGCACGCTGTTCGTTCTGCTGACCGGCGGCGAACCCCTGCTGCGGGAGGATTTCGGCGAGATCTACGCCGCGATCGCGAAAATGGGCTTTGTGATCTCCGTCAACACCAATCTTTCCCTGCTGACAGAGGAAACGCTGGAGCTGTTCACGCGTTACCGCCCGAACCGCGTCAATGTTTCTCTGTACGGCGCCGATAACGGCGTCTACGCAGCGCTGTGCGGCGTTCCCGCTTTTGAAACGGTGGCGGCGAACATCAAAAAACTGCGGCAGCGGGAGATCCCGGTCAAGATCAACAGCAGCATCACCCCGTATAATCTGGCGAACGCGCCGGATATCATGCGCTTTTGCGAGGAAAACAACCTGCATCTGAAGGCCACGGCCTATATGTTCCCCTCCGCCCGTTTGGGATGCTGTCGGGAACGGCTTTCGCCGCAGGCGGCGGCGGAGTTCCGCGCCGCCGTCGACCGGTACAAGCTGACGGCGGAGGAATTCGCGGAGCGTACCCGCCGGATCACGGAGGGGATCGCCTTTGAACGGGAGAGGGAGTGCCCGGAGATCGATACGCCGGAGCGGGGCATCCGCTGCCGGGCGGGGTCGTCCACGCTGTGGATCGACTGGCGCGGCAATATGAGTTATTGCGGCATGATCCCCGCCCCGGAGGACAACAATGTGCCGCGCCTCGGTTTCGAGGCCTGCTGGCGGCGGACGATGGCGGAGGCGCAGGCGGTGCGGATGCCGAAAAAGTGCCTGACCTGCGAATACCGCCACTTCTGCAGCCTCTGCGCGGCGGCGCAGTTCTGCGAGACCGGCGGGTTTGAGGAGCCTCCTTCCTATGTCTGCGAGATCTCGGCGCGCGTGCCTCGCGCTTATCAGGCGCTTTGCGGCAACACGCCGGGCGGCGGGCCAGGGAAAGAACAGACGGACGGTTTCCAAATCAAAAAATGAGGCGCAGGCTTCGTTCCCGGTGGGAACGGAGTCTTTTTCTTGTTCGGCCGGAAAACCACTCGTTCGTCGGCGAAATAAGAAAGCTTTGTAACGCCCGCCGATTTTGCCCTGACGGGCAACGGCGATGGCGCAGACGAAAGCGCTTTGCGCGGCGGCGCGGCCGCTTTTTGCGGCTTTCGGCGTGCGGGACGGCTGCGGGGTGACGGAAACCCGACAAAAAAACAGGGAAATATACAAAATAGCTTTATTTAAAAAAATGTCGGTTTTGTATTTACAAAAATAAAAAAGCTGTGCTATAATACATCAGATAAATATTAATTTTTTATAAATAATATTATTTGTCAGCTTTATTTTCTTTGCGCGTCTGTATTAGGAGAGGGCCATGTTCGATATCCATTGTCATATTTGCTACGGTTCCGACGATGGGGCGGAAAATCTGGAAACGGCCGTCGAAATGGTCGCTTTGGCCCGTGAATGCGGTACGACAGGGATCGCCGCCACGCCGCACTGCAACGTGCCCGGCTCCTACGGAAATTATTGGGACGAGACGTTGAAGGAAAAAATCGCGCTGCTGCGTTCGACGCTGTCGGAACGGAAAATCCCGGTGGAGATCTATGAAGGCCAGGAGATCTTTTGTACGGATAAAACGGCGCGGCTGCTGCGCGAGGGCAAGCTGATCACGCTGAACGGCTCCCGCTATCCGCTGATCGAATTCGATTTTTATGAGTACGCGCAGGACGTGTATGAAAAGCTGCGGGCGATTACGGCGGAGGGCTGCGTTCCCGTGGTGGCGCACCCGGAACGGTACGCCTTTGTGGCGGAAGAGGAAGACGCCGTTTTCAAGCTGAAAAACATCGGTTGTCTGCTGCAGGTCAACAAGGGCTCGTTGGAGGGGCGGTTCGGCCGCGACGCGTTTTTTGCCTCCCGTCGGCTCATGGAGCTGCGGCTGGCCGACGCGGTGGCCAGCGACGCCCATTCCCCGTATATGCGCACGCCGGATATGCGGCACGCCCACGAGCTGATCTGCGAGGAATACTCCTACGATTACGCGGAGTTCCTTTTGGAAGAAAACCCGCGGCGGATCCTGCGGGACGAAGATACGAACCGGTATTGATGAGGAGATTACCCCTATGATGATGAGAATTTTGCGTATCACGGTCGCCGTCGCTACGGTCATTACCGTAGCGGCTTTCGGCTATGTTTACGCGCGGGAGCGCTATTTGTCCGACGCGACCTATCCCGTGATCACGATGGCGACGGAAACGGTCGACGTCAAAGCGTCCGCGACGGACGCCGATCTGCTGCGGGGCGTTTCTGCTTACGACGAGAAGGACGGCGACCTGACGGACAAACTGCTGGTGGAATCCGTAGGGCAGTTTACAAAGCCGGGCTGGTGCAAGGTGATCTATGCCGTCTGCGACGGGGATAATCACGTCGTCACCGCCCAAAGGCAGGTACACTATACCGATTACAGACCGCCGAGATTCACGATGAACGCGCCGCTGATCTTTTCCGCCTACGGCACGCTGAATATCGTGGGCATCATCGGGGCGGAGGACTGTCTTGACGGAGATATCTCACAGAATGTCATTATTTACTCGCCGGACTACGAAACCGGCCAGGTGGGCAGCTTTTCCATCCAGGCGACGGTGAAGAATTCCAAGGGGGACAGCGCGGAGATCGTGCTGCCGATGACGGTGGAAAGGCTCTCCAACAACTCGCCGGACATTATCCTGAAGGATTATCTCATTTATCTCCCCAAGGGCAAAACGCCGGATTGGAACCGCTTTATCGAATCGACCGCCGATCATGCGGGGATCGACGCCGCGCTGGAGATCGAGATCGAAACGGATTATAACGCCCGGAAAAGCGGCGTGTACAGCGTCGATTATTACGGCACGGACGAGGCCGGTTACGTCGGCCATACCCGGCTGCTTGTCGTAACGGAATAACGGGAGGCGCCGGATGGAACGAAGAGTGATAACGGTCGACTGGCACAGTGTGCTGCGTGACCTTTTGCGGAATATCTGGGTGATCATCTGCGCCGCGGTCATCGGCGTGCTGGGCTCTTATGTCGTCAGCCACGCGGTGTACCGCCCCGAATATACCAGCGCCGCCACCGTCATCGTCAACAGCGCGGAGGGCAAGTCCAACGCCGTGGCGTCGCTGACGATGTCCGGTGAGATCGCGGTCGTCTACGCGGAGGTTTTCGTGCAGCCCACCATGCAGAAAATAGTGTGCGAGCATCTCGGCCGCGAGACGTTCGACGGAAGGATCGGCGCCAGGGTCAATTCCGGCACGAATATCATGGAGCTTTCCGTCACGGCGTCCAACCCGGAGATCGCGTACAGGGAGCTGCGCGCGATCCTGGAGGTCTACCCGCAGATCACGGATAACCTTTACAGCAACGGCGTCGTCAGCGTGCTGCGTGCCGCCAGCGTTCCGAAAGGCCCGTCCAACTGGATGACTTCCTCCAGCGTGATCAAGATACTGGTGATCTCCGTGGGGCTGGCGACGGTGGCCGTCGCGGGGCTTTCCGTGCTG
Organism: Clostridia bacterium; assembly: GCA_017428085.1. Classification (GTDB taxonomy): domain Bacteria; phylum Bacillota; class Clostridia; order Oscillospirales; family Acutalibacteraceae; genus RUG806. The sequence goes on from JAFRRP010000068.1 coordinate 25,320, forward strand.
CGCGATACCGTCAAGGGCGAAAGAGACTTTACGCAGCAGATCGACGCCAAGCTGCTGGGCGTGATCCCCCACGAGCGCAAGCGCCTCGGCCTGCGGGACGTGCTGCTGAGAAGGAAAAAAGGTATTCTGCTGACGGAGAGCGCGTTCACCAGCCTGCGCTTTTCGGAAAACTTCAATAAGATCGACTCCAAGCTGGAATATATGCGGCGGACGAAGGGCGACCGTGTCTTTATGGTCACCAGCACCGCCGAAAACGAGGGCAAATCCACCGTTTCGTCCAATCTGGCCATTTCGCTGGCCATCAAGGGCAACCGTGTCGCGCTGGTGGACCTGGACGGCAAAAAGCCCGCGCTGTACAAGATCTTTGAACAGGAACCGGACGACGAGTATGAGCTGGGCAACATGCTGGCCGGCAAGACCGATAAAAAATACCAGTTCCGCCGATATAAAAAGCTGAAACTGTTCCTGGCGCTCAATACGAAGCCGCACAAGGAATATCAGGAATGGATCGAAAACGGTTCCGTGGAGGCGCTGCTGCGCGCTTTCCGGAAAAACGTGGATTTCGTGATCGTGGATACGGCCCCCGTGCTGGTGGACGGCTCCGTTACCAGCATCGCGAAGCTGTGCGACGCCACCATCATGGTAGTCCGCGCCAACGGCGTTTACGTATCGGTGATCAACGACACGATCCTGACGCTGCGCAACGCCGGCACAAAGCTGGCGGGCTGTATCCTGAACGACGTTTACGACGAATTTTCCCTGTTCAACCAGATGGGTACGGACGAGAGCGGCTACGCGCGGTATTCCAAGTACGGCTACGGTCATTACGGCAGATACGGCAAATACAGTAAATACGGCAAATACGGCAGTTACGGCAAATACGGCAGTTACGGCAAATACGGCAGTTACGGCAAATACGGCGGCTACGGCAAATACGGCGGCTACGGCAAATACGGCGGCTACGGCAAGGTCGCCCCGCCGGACGACGAGCCCGAAACGAAAGCGGCCGCGCCGGAAGCGGCTTTCGCCGAGGCGCAGGGCAAAGTCCCGCCGACGGAGCCGCCGCAGGAAAAGAAAACGCAGGACGGAGGCGGAACATGAGCGAAGAGATCAAAAAAGTCAGCGCCTCCGAGCCGACGCCGCCCGCCAGAAAGCCCCTGCAGTTTTCGGACCTTTGGAAAGGGTTTATGAAATTCTGGTGGTTCGCGGTGGTCATGGCCGTCCTGTGCGGGGCGTTCGCGTTCGTGAAGAGCTACTATCTGTACCGGCCGCAGTATCAGGTAACGGCCACGTTTACCGTCAACACGCAGACGCTTTCGCTGACGGGAGAGGGTATCCCGTCCTACTCCTACTATTATGACAACGCCACCGCCTCCAATCTGGCCGATACGTTTCCCTATATCATCACCAGCAATATCCTGACAGACGCGATCTGTGAGGATCTGGGCGTCAGAAGCGTACCGGCGAGGGTCACGGCGAACGTGGTGAAATCCACCAATATGTTCACGATGAAGGCCGTCGGCAGCGACCCGCAGACCACCTATGACGTGCTGATCTCCGCCATGAAAAACTACCCCTCCGTGGCGAAGTATCTGGTGGGCAACGTGGAGCTTACCATGATCACGGAGCCGCAGGTGCCGACGGAACCCGTCAACAAGTTTTCGTATACCTCCGTGTTGAAGGGCTTGGGCGTCGGCCTGCTTGTCGGCGCGGCGTGGATCTTCGTTTACGCGTTTTTCCGCAAGACGGTCAAGACCAAAAAGGATATCCGCGACGAGCTGAAGCTGGATACGGTGGGCATGCTGCCGGAGGTCACCTTCAAAAGGTACCGGAAACAGAAGATCGACAGGAGTGTTCTGGTAAGGAACGAACGGATCGGCAAGGGCTTTCTGGAATCCGTCCGCGTGTTCCGCAACAGCTTTGAAAACCTGCTGAAGCAAAACGAAAAGGTGATCCTTACCACCAGCACCGCCCCCGGCGAGGGCAAGACGACGGTGATCGTCAACCTGGCGATCTCGCTGGCCGACCTGAAGAAAAAAGTGTTGCTGATCGACGCGGATATGCGCAACCCCAGCGTCGCCAAAGCGCTGAATCTGGATCCGGAGCAGCTGACGCCGGAGAGAGAGGAAAAGTATTACGCGGTCTATTCCCTTGAGGAATACGGACTGTCGTTCCTGAAGCTGTCCGGCGAGGAGACGCTGTACTGGAAGATCATGAACGTGGAATTCCTGAAGGAGCTGTTCGGTTCTCTCAGGGACGAGTATGATTACATTTTGGTGGACACCCCCCCCTGCGGGCTGGTTTCCGACACGCTTCTGATCGCCGAGGCGGCCGACGCGCTGCTGTACGTGGTGCTGCAGGATACGGTACGCGTCAACAAGATCCTCAGCGGGATCGATTCGCTGACCCATACCAACGTGCGCGTCATGGGCGCGGTGCTGAACGGCGCGCAGTCCGGCTTTGCCGGATACGGCGAGAACTACGGTTACGGTTACGGCAGATACGGTCATTACAAGAGCTACTCCCGTTACGGCTACGGCTATGGTTACGGTTACGGTTACGGGTATGGCTACGGCTACGGCGAAAGCGGCTCCGAGAAAAAGAAAAAGACCCGACACAAAGAGCATCGTCCGAAAAAGAAAACAGAGTTTCCCACAATAAAATAATTATTTAAAGATATAATCAAAAAATCCCCAGAAAGGCATCGTTCTATGAAATACCTGATTGTTATTGCGCATCCCGATGATGAAGTCCTTGGCGCCGGCGCCACGATCGGCAAACTGACGCAGGCCGGTCATCAGGCGGCCGTCTGCGTCCTGTCCGGCAAGGCGGAGGCAAGGGCCAACCGTCCCTCCGACGAAGAGTTGACCGAGGATATCCACAAGAGCATGCGGATCATCGGGATCAGCCGTTCCTACATCGGCGATTTCCCGAATATCAAGCTGAACACGGTGGAGCACCTGCAGCTGGTGCAGTTCATCGAACAGGCGATAACGGATTTCAGGCCGGACGTGGTGATCACGCACCATCCCGCCGATTCCAACAACGACCATCTGCATACCTCGATGGCGTGTCAGGAGGCGATCCGCATCTTCCAGCGGCAGCCGGACGGTTCCGAGATCCGGGAGCTGTGGTATATGGAGGTGCCTTCCGCCACGGACTGGAACGTCAACCCGTCCATGAACCGGTTTGAGCCGGACGTGTTCGTGGAGGTCGGGAAGGACGGCGTCGCGAAAAAGCTGGAGGCGCTGGCCGAATACGTTGGCGTACAGCGTCCCTACCCGCATCCCAGAAGCTCCGAAAGCATCGAGGCGCTGGCGCTGTATCGCGGCTCGCAGGCAAACTGCAATTACGCGGAGGCGTTCCAGACCGCGTTCCGCAGGATCACGTTCTGACCGTCGGAGGAGAGACATGAAGAAACGGGTATCCAAGATCGTGAAAAGGGCGTTCGATCTGTCGGCTGCGGTGCTGGGCGGCGTTTTTGCCGCCCCCGTGATCCTGATCGCGCTGGCTGTGATCCACCGCCGTTCGCCGGAGGACCCCGCCATTTTCAGGCAGACGCGCGTGGGCAGAAACGGCGGGTTGTTTACGATGTATAAGCTTCGCACCATGACGAACGAAAAAGACGAGAACGGCGAGCTGCTCCCCGACGAGCTGCGGACAAGGCGCTGGGGCGAGATCATGCGGCGGCTGAATATCGACGAGCTTCCGCAGATCCTCAACATCCTCAAGGGCGAAATGTCCTGGATCGGCCCCCGGCCGCTGCTGCCTCACGAGATGGCGGTCATGACGGCGGAGGAACAGGCGCAACGGCAGTCCGTGCCGCCCGGCGTGACCGGCTGGGAGGCGGTGAACGAATCCAAGTCCGATTCCCGGCGGCGCATGGCGGAGTACGACCTGGAATACGTCGGGAACTGGTCGCTCGGCTTCGACGTCAAAATACTGTGGCGTACGTTTTTATTGCTGCTTGCCGACAAAAGGCCTTCCGACGCGTTCCGCGCGCCGAAGGTGAAGGAAGAAGAGATCGTCCGGAAATAAACGGAAGGAAACAGGGAACGTATGGTGGTAGCCATTCACCAGCCGGATTACATCTCCTGGCTGGGGTATTATTACAAAATGAGCCGGTCGGACGTGTTCGTCTATCTGGACGACTGTCAGTTTTCCAACGACAACATGCACCACTGGAACCGGCTGAAGACGCCGCAGGGCTCCTGCCGGGTCAAGATCCCCGTGGAGCAGCATCTGGGCGATCCCATCGACCGGGTGCGCACCCGGGACGAGCTGGGCTGGAAGGAAAAGCACCTGCGCACGATCGAGATGAATTACGCGCGGGCGCGGTACTTCAGCGATTTTTATCCCTGCTTCCGCGACCTGCTGCTGACGAAGTATGACAACCTCGCGGAGCAGAATATCGCGATCAATACCGAGATCGCCCGGCGGTTCGGCTTTACGATGAAGCTGCTGCGGTCCTCCGATATGCCGCTGACCTCCGTACGGGAGGAACGGGTGCTGGACATCGTGGCATACGTGGGCGGCGACGTCTATCTTTCCGGGCACGGGGCGAAGGCCTATCAGGTGGAAGAGCATTTTGCCGAACGGAACGTGAAGCTCGTCTATACCGATTACGTTCCCATTGCGTACCATCAGCTTTGGCCGAAGGCCGGTTTCGTTCCCTGCATGTCCGTGCTGGACTATATTTTCAACTGCGGGTTTGACTGGGATGGCGTGGAAAAGGCGGTCGAGGCGGCAAAACAAAAAGGCGGTTGACGGATGGAAACAGGCAGTTTTATCGAAATGCAGTTCCCCAGGGGGAAGGAATATTACAAGGGCGACCGCGATATCGCCCGCCTGAACAGCGGCAGGGCGGCGCTGCTGCACGCGTTCCGCTGCACGGGCTGCCGCGCGGTGTGGCTGCCGTATTATCAGTGCGACTGTGTGCGCGATACTTTTTTGCGCAACGGCTGCGAGGTGAAGTATTACCGGATCGACGATCGATTTGACCCGATCGATCCTGCGCCGGCGGCGGACGAGGCCGTGCTGTTGGTAAATTACTACGGCGTGATGTCCCATGAACGGATGCGTTCGTTGGCGGCCTCCTTCGCGCACCCCCTTATCGACAATTCCCAGGCGTTTTTTGCGAAACCGGTGGAAGGCGCTTACAACGTGTGCTCCGCCCGCAAATTCGTCGGCGCGCCGGACGGCGCTTACGTGCTGGGCCCCGGCGCGGAGAGGCGCTGCAACGGATATGAACGCAGCTTTTCCAGCGACACCGCCTCTTATCTGTTGGAACGGATCGAGTACGGCTGCGAGGGAAGGGCCTACGCCGCTCGCATCCGCAACGAGGAACGCATCGAACGGGAGGGCGTGATGCGGATGTCGAAGCTGACCCGCGCCATACTGGACGGGACGGACTACGGGGAGATCGTCAGGAAAAGGCGGGAGAATTTCGCCTATGCCCATTCATTGTTCCGCGACGTGAACAGGCTGGACCCCCTGCGTTATTACGCCGACGACTGCGCGCCCATGGTCTACCCGCTGCTGATCGAGGACGACGGCCTGCTGGGCCGGCTGCTGGCGCACAAGCACTTTCAGGGGCATTGGTGGAGCTACCTGCTGGATGAAATGCCCGAAGACAGCTTTGAGTATTATCTTTCCCGCTATATCGTTCCCGTCACCATCGACCAGCGTTACGGGCGGGAGGAACTGGACTTTATCAGGAGCGTCGTGTGATGGGAACCGGGAAGAAAAGGACCGTCGTCATAGCCGCTTCGGACGGGGAATCGCTGATCAATTTCCGCGGTCCCTTTATCCGTTATCTCGTCGCGCAGGGCAATCGGGTGGTATGCGTTTCCATCGAACCGCCGGAGGAGATGCGGGAGCCCATCGCCGCGCTCGGCGCGGCATACGAACAGGTGGCCGGCAGCAGAGTCGGCATCGGCGTCGGCGACGGGCTGAAGATGATCCGGGATTACCGCAGGCTATTTTTGCGGTCAAGTCCCGATATCTGTTTTTTCTATATGAGCAAGCCCACGGCCTTCGGGTCCGCGGCGGCGGCTTTGAGCCGCGTAAAGCATTACAGCGTGCTGGTCAACGGCATGGAAAACGCCTTTTACCGCACCGGTCTGAAAGATCTTGTCGTCCGCTGCGTGATGTCCGCCTTTTACCGCTTCGCGGCCAGACGCGCCGACTGCGTGTTTTTCCAGAACCGCGACGATTTGGCGTATTTTCAGTCTCACCGGCTGCTGACGAAGGATAACACCGTGTTGGTGGGCGGTTCCGGCGTGGACATGGCGTATTTTGCCGAACAGCCTCTGCCGCGGGAACCGGTATTCCTGATGGTCGCAAGGCTCTTGTGGAGCAAGGGCGTGCGGGAATATCTGGAGGCTGCCGCCATCCTGAAGCGGGAGTGCCCCGAGGCGAAATGCCTGCTGGTGGGCGGCATGGACCGCAACGACGAATCCCTGACGGAAGAAGAGCTGGACAGGGCGCTGCAAAAGGCGGAGCTCGAATACTGCGGGCACGCCGACGACGTGCGTCCCTATCTGGCGCGGTGTTCGGTCTTTGTGCTGCCTTCCTATCACGAGGGGCTGCCACGCAGCGTGCTTGAGGCCATGTCCGTGGGCAGGGCGATCGTTACGACCGACGTGCCCGGCTGCCGGGAGACGGTGGAGGACGGAAAGAACGGCTTTATCGTCCCGGTGAAAGACGGAAAGGCTCTGGCGGAAAAGATGCTGCTGCTGGCAAAGGACCCCGCCCTGCGGGAAACCATGGGAGAAGCTTCCCGCCGGATCTGTTCGGAACGGTTTGAAGTCGGAAAAGTCAACGATAAAATGTATACCGCCATGCTGGCGGCGATGGAAAAGTGAGGAAATGCGATGTTTGCCGATCTGTATGAAAAGCTGTTGAAAAAAGAGGAAAAGCTCTCTCTCGTCGGGCTGGGCTACGTGGGCATGCCGATCGCCGTGGCTTTTGCGAAGAAACTGGACGTGATCGGGTACGACCTGAACGAAAAAAAGATCGCGCTTTATAAAAGCGGCGTTGACCCCACCAAGGAGGTGGGCGACGAGGCGGTCAAAAACAGCGCGGTGGCGTTCACCGCAGACGAAACGAAGCTGCGGGAGGCGAAATTCCATATCGTCGCCGTGCCTACGCCCGTCAACGACGACCATTCGCCCGACCTCACCCCCGTGGAGGGCGCCAGCCGGATCCTCGGCCGGAACCTGACGAAGGGCTCCGTGGTGGTATTTGAGTCCACCGTCTACCCCGGTGTGACGGAGGAGGTCTGCGTGCCGATCCTGGAAAAGGAATCCGGTCTGAAATGCGGCGTGGATTTCAAGGTCGGCTACTCGCCGGAACGCATCAACCCCGGCGACAAGGTCCACCGGCTGGAGACCATCAGGAAGGTGGTTTCCGGTATGGACGAAGAGACGCTGGAGTGTGTCGCGAAGGTCTATGAGATCGTCGTGGCGGCGGGCGTGCACCGCGCCCGGAGCATCAAGGTGGCGGAGGCCGCCAAGGTGATCGAGAACAGCCAGCGCGATATCAACATCGCCTTTATGAACGAGCTGTCCATCATTTTCAATAAAATGGGCATCGATACCAAATCCGTGCTGGAGGCCGCGGCGACCAAGTGGAACTTTCTGCCGTTCTATCCCGGCCTTGTGGGCGGCCACTGCATCGGCGTGGACCCCTACTATCTGACCTACAAGGCGGAGATGCTGGGCTATCACAGCCAGATCATTCTGGCGGGCCGCCGCATCAACGACGACATGGGCAAGTACGTGGCGGAAAACGTGGTCAAGCACCTGATCGCCGTGGAAAAGCCCGTCCGCAACGCAAAGGTGGCCATCCTCGGCTTTACTTTCAAGGAAGATTGCCCCGATACCAGAAACACGAAGGTCATCGATATTTATAACGAGCTGCGGGAATACGGCATCACGCCGGTGATCGCCGATCCCGTCGCGGACGCGGAGGAGGCGGAGCGCCTGTACGGCGTCCGTTTCACGGATACGGACGCGATCCGGGGCATGGACGCGGTGGTGATCGCCGTGGCGCACGAACAGTTCCGCGCCCTTTCCATGGAACAGCTCGACGCCATGTTCGGCGACGGCGTCAAGGTCCTGCTGGATCTGAAGGGCCTGCTGGACCGCGACGCGTATGAGACGGCCGGTTACTCCTATTGGCGGCTGTAAGAGAGGGATTGCGTGATGGGCTATCAGAACATACGGTTCCCGGCGGATACGCTGTTCCTTGTGACAGGCGGCGCGGGCTTTATCGGCTCCAACCTGTGCGAGGCGATCCTGAACCTCGGGTACCGGGTACGCTGTCTGGACGATCTGTCCACCGGCAAACAGGCCAACGTGGACCTGTTTCTGGACGACCCCCGCTACGAGTTCATCCGCGGGGACATCAAGGATTACGATACCTGCCTGAAGGCCTGCGAGGGCGCGGATTACGTGCTCAACCAGGCGGCGTGGGGCTCCGTGCCCCGCAGCATCGAGATGCCGCTGTTTTACTGCGCCAACAATATTCAGGGAACATTGAATATGCTGGAAGCGGCACGGCAGTGCGGCGTGAAAAAATTTGTCTACGCCTCCAGCTCCTCCGTCTACGGCGACGAGCCGAAGCTGCCCAAGACCGAGGGCGTGGAGGGCAACCTGCTGTCCCCCTACGCGCTGACCAAGCGCTGCGACGAGGAGTGGGCGAAGCAGTATACCATGCACTACGGCCTGGATACCTACGGTCTGCGCTATTTCAACGTGTTCGGCAGAAGGCAGGACCCGGACGGCGCCTACGCCGCGGTGATCCCGAAATTCCTCAAGCAATTACTGAACGGCGAAACGCCCACCATCAACGGGGACGGGAAGCAGAGCCGCGATTTTACCTATATCGAAAACGTGATCGAGGCCAACCTCAAGGCGTGCCTTGCGCCGCACGAGGCGGCGGGGGAGGCGTTCAATATCGCCTACGGCGGCAGGGAATACCTGATCGACATCTATTACGGCCTGACGGAGGCGCTGGGCGTGGAGATCGAACCGCGGTTCGGCCCCGACCGGGCGGGGGATATCAAGCACAGCAACGCGGATATCTCCAAGGCGAAACGGATGCTGGGCTACGATCCGGACTGGTCCTTCGACCGGGGCATCAAAGCCGCGATCGAGTGGTACAAGGAGAATCTGTAAATGACGGATTACGGCAAGGTGTCCGTGCTGATGGGCATTTACAACTGCGAGGCGACGCTGGCGGATTCCATCGAGTCCATCCTGGCGCAGACCTATACCGACTGGGAGCTGATCCTCTGCGACGACTGCTCCACCGACGGCACCTTCGCGCTGGCGCAGTCCTACGCGGAGCGATACACCGAAAAGATCATCCTGCTGCGCAACGAGACCAATTCCCGGCTGGCGTATTCGCTGAACCGCTGTCTCGAAAAAGCCACGGGCAAGTATGTGGCCCGGATGGACGGCGACGACAAATGCGTGCCGGAACGGTTTGAAAAGCAGTTGGACTATCTGGCGGCCCACCCGGACGCGGTGCTGGTGGGCACCGCCATGCAGCGGTTCTACAACGACGGCACCCTCGGCGCGGTGGACGCCTGCCGGCCGGAGCCGGACCGGTTCACGCCCCATCACAACGGCCCCACCTTCAACCACGCCACGATCCTGGCGTATAAATCCGTCTTCGACGCGCTGGGCGGCTATACGGTCTGTCCGCGGACCGTCCGGGGACAGGACCGGGACCTGTGGTTCCGCTTCTTCGCCGCCGGCTACAAGGGCGTAAACATGCCGGACCCGCTGTATCTGGTGCGCGAGGATGTGGAGGCCATCGGCAGACGGACGTTCCACGACCGCTGGATCTCCTTCCAGACGGAGATCTACGGCTACCGGCTGCTGCGCTATCCGCTTCACTGGTATATCATGCCGGTCCTGCGGCTCGGCAAGGCGCTGGCGCCCCAAAAAGCGCAGCTGCTGTACCGGAACTGGCAGGCGAAGAAAGACGAACAACGGAAAGGAAACGGGACATGACGCTTTTGTGGCAGATCAAACAGCGGATCAAGAATAATCCCCATGCCCGCGTCCTGATCGAGGAGCGCAAGCGCCGCCGTTATACGCGCTACGTAAAACAGTATTCCGACAGGGAGTTTATCGAGCGTTTTTATGAACAGAAGGTCGGCAGAAAGCCCGATCTGGACGATCCGAAGACCTTTACCGAAAAGCTCCAATGGCTGAAGCTCAATTACCGGGACCCGGATATCCCCCGCGCCTCCGACAAGTACGAGGCAAAGCAGTATATTGCGGAACGGGGCTTCCCGGAGTTGCTGATCCCGACGCTGGCGGTCTATCATAACGCCGACGAGATCGACCTGTCAAAACTGCCGGACAAGTTCATTCTGAAAGCGACCCACGGCAGCGGCTGGAATTTCATCTGCCGCGACAAGGCCTCCTTCGATCTTCCCGCCAGGCGGAAGATCATGAACGCCTGGCTGAAGCAGAACCTGTATATCTACGGCCGGGAGTGGAACTACAAAGAACAGACCCCGCGGCTGATCGCCGAGCCCCTGATGGACGACAAGCCGCTGGTCGATTATAAATTTCTGTGCTTCAACGGCGTCTGCCGGGCGCTGACGGTCAATCATGATGACAACGGTACGCACTATATCGATTTTTATGACAGCGACTGGAATCTGATCCCGGAGATGAAAGCAGATATCGCGGATCATTCCTGTAAACCGTTGCCGAAGCCGGAACGGTTTGACGAGATGAAGGCGATCGCGGAAAAACTGGCCGCGCCGTTCCCGTTCGTGCGCGTGGACCTCTACGATATCCGTGGGGAGATTTACTTCGGCGAGATGACCTTCTTCCCCGGCAGCGGCTTCTGGCACATCACCCCGGAAACATACGATGAAACCTTCGGCGCATGGCTGACATTGCCGGAATCGTCACGATAGGCGGAAACGATGATAAACATTTTGTTCCTGATCAATACGTTGGGCGGCGGCGGCGCGGAAAAGGCGCTGATCAATCTCGTCAATTATATAGATCCTTCCCGGTTCCGTATTACGGTGGAAACGATGTTTGACGACGGCGTCAACGTTCCCCGGCTGCATCCGGATATCCGGTATATCAGCAAAAAAGCGCCGTGTCCCCGCGGGATCGCGTACGTCTTCCGGCTGTTCAGCGCAAAGCAGCTTTATCGGTATTTTATCGGGAATGAGAAATATGATATCCTTGTGGCGTATATGCACGGCGCGCCGGTGAAGGTCATCAGCGGCTGTCCCGATCCGAAGGTCAGAAAAATCGCGTGGCTGCACAACGGCAATCCCGAAACCGGTACGTTTTTCAAGTTCTGGATGACAAAAAAGGCCGCTTTCCGTGCTTATGAGAATTGCGCCGCAGTCGTCGGCGTTTCCCGATCCGTTTCGGAGGCGTTTGCCCGGTATACCGGCATCGAGGACGTCAAAACGGTTTACAATACCTGCGACGTGGATCTGATTCGTTCGCTCGCGGAACAGGATCCCCCTTTCCGGAAGGATAACGATAAAAAGTATCTGGTCTCCGTCGGAAGGATCTCCGAGGAGAAGGGGTACGACCGGTTCTTTGAAGTCTGTCGCCGTCTGTACGGGGAGGGGTATCCTTTGGACGTGACCGTCGTCGGCACCGGCGACAAAGAGGACGAGCTGAAAAAGAGGATCGCGGAGACCTCCGTCGGCGATTGGTTCCATCTGGCAGGATTTCAGGAAAATCCGTATCCGTACGTCGCAAACGCCGATCTGTTCGTCTGCCCGTCGTATCAGGAGGGCCTGAGCACCGCGGTGGCGGAGGCCGTGATCCTGGGCGTTCCGGTGGTTTCCACCGATGTTTCCGGCGCGAAGGAGATCCTCGGCGAGCATGACGAGTACGGCCTTGTGACCCAAAACAGCGAAGAAGGACTGTACGAGGGCGTCAAAAAAATGCTTTCCGACGAAAACCTGCGGGCGTACTATCGGCAAAAATCTTCCGAGCGCGCCGGGTCCTTCGCACCGGAAAATACTGTGAAGCAGGCGGAAGAACTGTTCCGTTCGGTGTTGGTTTGATCGCCGTATTAACAAAAAACAACAAAGCGGAAGGAAGGTGACGCCATATGGTATTCTGGATCATGCTGATATGGATCATGGCGGCCGCCTATTTTCTGCAACCCACTATGGCTGTGCCAAAGCTGACGGCGGACGGAGAATACGATTATCAGGGGAGTTTCAAATACGGTCTGCTGCTTTTTTCAGTCCCGTTGTTTTTTATCGCTCTGCGCAGCGGCTTTATTGATACAGGTTCTTATATCGGCGATTTTGATAAAACCCCGGTCGATATGGCGTTGTTTTCCACCTATATCCATACCAATGACCGTTCGTATTTTTTCCACGCGCTGCAGATGCTGTTCAAGATATATATTTCCGATAACGCGCAGGTGTGGATCGCCGTGATCGCGGTTATTCAGACGCTGCTGGTGATGTGGACCTTCTGCCGGTATTCCTGCGATCCGGGATATACCGTTTTTCTGTTCATGGCCTCCGGCATCGTCTGCAGCTGGATGTGCAACGGGATCCGGCAGTTCCTGACAGTGGCGATCATCTTTGCCTGTACCCAATGGCTTATCGATAAAAAATGGTGGTTCTATCTTCCCGTCGTCTTGCTGATGATGGGGCTGCTGCCCATCACGTCAAGACTCGGATTGCCGGAGCCTCCGTGGTACCTGTGCGGGGTCCATCAGGCGGCGCTGATCATGCTGCTTTCGTGTTTCTTTATTCAGGGCAAGGCGTTCAACGTCAGGGTTTACGTGCTGGCCGGGGCGTTTGCCGTACTCGTGCTTTCCGGTGGGCTGGACGCGCTGCTGGAAAACTCGGTGGAAGATACCGCCTACGAAAAAGAGTTGGAATACGTGGCGGCGGATACGGGGACCAGCTGGGTCCGCGTGTTTGTGGAAGCGGTCCCCTGTGTCATGGCGTTTTTGGCGAAACGAAAAATCGAGGAGGAGGGCGCGCCGCCGATCATCCAGCTTTCCATCAATGCTTCCATCGTAACTACCGTGCTTTACGTGGCCAGCGCTTTTACCAGCGGCACCTTCGTCGGCCGGCTGCCCATTTATACGGAGATGTACAATTTTATCCTGTTGCCCTGGCTGCTGCGGCATCCTTACCGACAATATAAACAGATCCTTCCCATCGCGGTCGTTGTGGCGTATCTGGCGTATTTCTTTTATCAAGTCAGTATTTCCTGGGCGACGGTTCCATATCAAAGCGAGGTCCTTGGAATCAATGTGGAATGATGAAGGAGGGGAAAACCGTTGCGACTGTTTTTAAGAGAATGGCAGGTGGCCTATCGAAAAAAGCCGCAGGGCAGCATCTTTTCGGATAAGACGACGCCGTTTATCGCGATCCCCAATACAAGACGCTATACTGCCGCCGATCCCTTTCTGTTTACAGAAAACGGAACGACGTACCTCTTCGCGGAACTCTACGATAAAAAGGATGGGCTGGGAAAGCTTGGGTACGCGGTCTATGACGGCGAACGGTTTTCTCCCTGGAAGATCGTGATCAGTGAACCTTATCACCTGTCTTATCCGAACATCTTTCGACAGAAGGGCGAGATCTATATCGTTCCCGAAGCGAGCGCGGACAATACGTTGTACGCCTACAAAGCGGTTTCTTTCCCCGATCAATGGGAAAAGTGTGAACCGATCCTGACGGGGCGCTGTTTAGTGGATACCACGTTTTGGGACAAGGACGGGAAGCGCTGGATGTTTACGTATGATATTGCTTCCCAGACATCAAAAAAGCTGTACCTGTACACGGTCGATAAAGACGGCAGATTAGAACAGTGTACCGATACGTGTGTCTCTTCCGACGACGCCTCGGCAAGACCCGGCGGTAACTTTTTTCAGTATAAAAAGGATTGGATCCGCGTTTCACAGGACTGCACGGGCGATTACGGTGTTGCCGTGGTCTTCAGTAAGGTGCTTGCCTGTTCCGAGGAGGGCTATGCGGAAGAACGGCTGCTGCGCATTTCCCCGAAGGATGTGCGGATCAACAGGCGGTTCCTCTCCGGCCTGCATACCTATAATGCCAACGACGAAATGGAGGTCATCGATTTCCACGTGATCGATTTTGACCCGATGACGCAGGTGCGGAGAATTATGGAAAAGCTGGGGCTGCGAAAATGAACGAACCGCTGATCAGTATCATCATTCCCTGTTTTAATATCGAGAAATATATCCCAAAAACCCTCGAAAGCGTTTTTGCGCAATCATATCAAAATCTTGAGGTGATCGCCGTAGACGACGGTTCCCTGGACGGGACCGGCGCGATCCTTGACCGATACGCGGAAACCGAGCCGAGGCTGTTGGTGTTGCATCAGGAAAATCAGGGAGTTTCCGCGGCGCGTATCCACGGAGCGAACGCCTCTCACGGAGAGTATATCGGCTTTGTGGACGGTGACGATCTGATCGACGCGGATATGTATGAACGGTTGCTCCGCAATGCCGAAACGTATCATGCGGATATTTCCCATTGCGGTTATAGAATGATCTTCCCGGAAAAAACGGAGTATTATTACAACAGCGGTGTATTATCGGAACAAGATCGTCAAAGCGGTTTGATCGATTTGTTGGAAGGGAAGATCATTGAGCCCGCACTGGTGAATAAACTGTTTGCGCGTCATTTGGTTCTGGGATTGCTTGACGGAGGGTCGCTCATGGATCTGTCGTTCCGCGAAAATGAGGATCTTCTCATGAATTACTGTCTGTTTTCCCATGCGGAGAAATCTGTTTTTGAAGATTTTTGTCCCTATCAATATGTTGTGCGATCGGACTCCAGCTCGCACGGAGGACTCAAACCGCATATTTTGAATGATCCGATCAGGATCGGCGAATCGCTGCTGACGGACACAAAAGCGGAGCCGGAATTGTACCGGTTGTCGGGTCGTTATTATATCACGAAACTGATAAAAGCCGCGACGGTATCGGGAAAAAGCATTTCACCGGATATCCAATCGATCCGAAAGGCGGCAAGAAGAAAACTGCGGTCCTTTTTGGGTGAGTATCTGTCGTTGAAAGAAGAAAGCAGAAAAAGAAAATTGCTCGCGATCTGTGCGACTTACTGTCCCTCGTTATATGGATTTGTTCACAGACTGTATCGATACGGGAGTTGACGATGCTTTTTAACTCACTGGGTTTTCTGATCTTTTTCCCGATCGTGACAATTGCATATTTCCTTTTGCCGCATAAGGTCCGGTGGGCGTTTTTGCTGGCGGCCAGCTATTTCTTTTACATGTGCTGGAACGCCGCGTATGCGTTGCTGCTGCTTTCGTCTACCGTTGTGACCTACGCGGGGGCGATCGGCATCGACCGGAGCCGGAAGCGATCGGCGAAAAAGGCGTTGCTGGCGGCGAGCCTGACCGTCAATCTGGGAATCCTGTTTATATTCAAGTATTTTGAATTCTTTACCTCCGGCTTGTATGCGGTATTGGATCGGCTGCAGATATCCTATACCCCGGTAGCCTACTCGTTGCTGCTGCCGGTGGGGATCTCCTTCTTTACGTTTCAGGCGCTGGGCTACGCCATCGACGTCTACCGGGGCGACGTTCCGGTGCAAAAGCATTTCGGAAAATACGCGCTGTTCGTGTCGTTCTTCCCGCAGCTGGTGGCCGGTCCCATCGAACGCAGCCGCAACCTGCTGCCGCAGTTTGACGAGATCCACCGGTTCGATGATCGGAACGCCGTGACGGGGCTGCGTCTGATGCTGTGGGGTTACTATAAAAAAATCGTGATCGCCGACACGGTCTGCGTTGCCGTGAATACGGTCTACAATAATATCACTGCCTTTGACGGGTTCGCGATCTGCATCGCCACTTTCTTGTTTGCCATTCAGATCTATTGCGATTTTTCCGGTTACAGCGATATCGCCCGGGGCTGCGCGCGGATCATGGGGTTCCGGCTGATGCTGAATTTTGACCATCCCTATTTTTCCCACTCCGTTCAGGAGTTCTGGCGGCGCTGGCACATCTCTCTTTCCACCTGGTTCAAGGACTATATCTATATCCCGCTGGGCGGCAACCGGAAGGGAAAGGCAAGACAGTACGTCAATTTGATGGTGACCTTTCTTGTCAGCGGACTGTGGCACGGCGCAAATATCACCTTCGTCGTGTGGGGCGGCATCCACGGGCTGTTCCAGATCGTCGGCCAGCTGACGCGGCGATTCCGGGATCGGTGTTTTGCCTGGACGGAAAAAGCGGCGGTATGGCGTCGGCTGCGCGGCGCAAGTCAGATGGTCCTGACGTTTTTGCTGGTCTGCTTCGCGTGGATCTTCTTTCGCGCCAATACCATGAGCGACGCCGTCTATGCCGTGACCCATCTGTTCGACTGGCAGTCTCTCAGCGCGGCGTATCTTTTTGCCGATCTGAAAATGGTTTTCGGGACCCGGGCGGAATTTTACCGGCTGTTGGCCACGCTGCCGCCGTTCCTGCTCGTTTCGGTTATTGACCGGCGCCGTCCGTTGAGCCGGTTGGCGGACCGCGCAAAACCGTTGGTCAGATGGATCGCCTACGTGGCGGCGATCATATATATCCTGTTATTTGCCCGGGCGGACATGCAGGACTTTATCTATTTCCAGTTTTAAGAAGGGGTCGATCGGCAGTGAAAAAGCATCCGCTTCTGCGGTTTTTGGTCAAGCTTTTCTCCATCGTGCTGTCGGTGGGGCTGTTGGTCGGCGTTGTCAATCATTTTTACGTCAACGGGTATTATTACCGCGACGTATACGGCGAGATCGACAAGATGTACGACGTTCCCTATGATATCCGAATGGTCAATCTCGGCACCAGTCACGGGTTGGCTTCCTTCCGGTATCCCGATGACGGAGTGACCCGGTATAACCTCGCGCTGTCGGGCGAAGATATCTACCATGATTTTGCCACCTTAAAGCAGTTCGCGGATCATTTGGCTCCCGGCTGTATTGTCGCGCTTCCCATCTCCTATTTTTCCTTCTGCATGTCCACGGAAGAACCCTCGCAGAAACGGTATTACGCCTATCTTGACAGAGAGTATCTGCGAGGCTTCAGCTATGAAACGCTGATCAACGCGAAATATGTGCCGGTGCTGCGCAGCGGTGAATTCATCATCAAGGACCTGATCAGGGATCAGGAGCTGGACGTGGGCGCGGCGATGATGGAGGATAACGCGGGATTATCCGACGGCGCGGCGCAGACGGTCGAGGCAGGCGTCGGTGAAACGAATGAATTGACATCCTCTTTGCAGACGGCAACGGACGCTTTATCACAGCAGCAACGCGCGGAGAAGGAAGCGGAATTGGCCTCTCACGCCGCCGGGCGGGCGGAAAGCTGGCGTTCCGGATATATGAAGGCCGGAAGAGCATATATAGAGGAGAACACGAGAATTTTGACGGATATGGTCAATTTCTGTTTTGAAAACGGTTTTCGCCCTGTTTTGGTATCGACGCCGATCTATCAGGCTTTGAACGAACAATTCAGCGAGGAAGAACTGGAAATATGCTATTTTGAACCGATGCGGACCGTTGCGGCGGAAACCGGCGTTCCGTATCTGGATCTGTCCCACGACGAAGCGCTTTCCGGTACGCCGGAGTATTACGGCAACAGCGACCACATGAACGCGGACGGCGCGGCGGCGTTTTATGAGCGATACACGGAATGTCTGCGGCAGATCGGGTATCTGGAAGAGGCTGGGTCATGAAACTGATTTCTGTGATCGTGCCCGTATACAATACGGCGGAATATCTGGACGCCTGCGTGGGATCCATCGTCGGGCAGACCTACCGTGAGCTGGAGATCATTTTGGTGGACGACGGCTCTACGGATCGCAGTCCGGAGATGTGTGATGCGTGGGCGGAAAGGGACCCCCGGATCCGTGTGATCCACAAAGAGAACGGCGGCCTTTCCTCTGCCCGCAACGCCGGGATGAAGATTGCCACCGGCGCTTATTGCGGTTTTGTGGACAGCGACGATCTTATCAGCCCACGCATGTTTGAAACGCTTTATACATTGGCGATCGATTGGAATGCCGATATCGTCCAATGCGGGTATTCCTGCTTTTTCGATCATTCCGTTTTTTCTTTCCCGGAGGATCCCGGGCTTGATGAGGAGATTGCGTTTGACGCGCATGACGCCGTAAAATCTCTCCTGACAGACGGAAGGGTGGATGTGATCTGCTGCAATAAACTGGTAACCGGTGAAATAGCGAAAAGCGTTCCGTTTGAGGAAGGTAGGATCAACGAGGACGTTCTTTGGACCTATCGCGTTCTGGAAAAAGTGAAAAAAACCGTCGTGACATCCGAACCGTTATATGGGTATTATCAGCGGGAAGGCAGTATCATGAACAGCCGGTATACCGAAAAACGGTTTGACGGCATTTACGCGTTGGAACAGCGGGCAAAGGAAGTAAAGCAGTCCTTCCCGGATCTTTTTCCGTTGGCGGAACGGAACTATGCCGGCGGGTGTATGTACCATTACCAATGGCTGTGCCGTCTGCCGGACAGCGAGGAATACCGCGGTTACCGTAAAAGACTGCACGACCTGTTCTGTTCCGCCGATTTGGAAACCGTTTATTCCGTGACAGGGCTGAAATACCGCGTCTGGTATGCGATGTTCCGTGTCATGCCGACGCTGACCTGTCAAATCAGGAATTTGCTGAAGATAGGATTGTAGTGATGTCTTTGATCAGTGTGATCGTTCCCGTTTATCAAGTGGAACCGTATCTGGCCCGCTGTGTGGACAGCATTTTGGGCCAGACGCTGCCGGATTTCGAGCTGTGGCTGGTGGACGACGGCTCGCCGGACGGCTGTCCCGCCCTGTGCGACGCTTACGCCGCGCGGGACGGCCGTGTACAAGTGATCCACAAGGAAAACGGCGGCTTATCCTCCGCCCGGAACGCCGCGCTGGATAAATTCAACGGGCGGTACGTTTGCTTTGCGGACAGCGACGACTATCTCGCGCCGGACGCGTTGGAGACCATGTACGCCGCTTTGACGGAGACCGGCGCCGACGTGGCGGTGGGCAACATGGAAGCCTTCGACGAGACCGGCGCTGTGCGGGAGTTTTATCATCCCGCGGAGGAACGGACCGTGCTGGAGGGGGACGAAATGCTTTCCACGCTGAACCAGCCCTGCGCGCCGAACCGGCTGTACCGGGCGGAGATCTATCGTGAGCTTCGTTTCCCGGAGGAGCGACTGTACGAGGACGTATTCGTCTACCATAAAGTGCTGGCGCAGTGCAGACGAATGGTACTGACGGGGAAGACCGGGTATTATTATATGATCCGTTCGGACAGCATCATGCATTCCCGGTACGATATCCGGTTTACGGATATCATCTATGCCATCCGGGAGCGTTATGAATGGCTGGATTCCGTCGGGCAGCATACGCTTGCCGACGAAGCGCGTCTGTTTATCTATTCCCGGGTCGCGGTGGCTTACGCCCATCTGGACCCGCATGATCCCGTCCACCGCGCGAAGCTGGAGGAGATCACGGAGATCTACCGGGACTGTTACCGCGTCCTGATGAAGGACGGTTCGGTATCCGCCAAACAAAAGCTGCGGCTCTGGCTGCTGTACCGGCTGCCCGCCGTCCATACCGCGTTATTCGGCAGAAAAATGCCGCCGGCGCTGGGGTGAAAGGGATATGAGATGGAAATCAAAATCAGCGTGATCGTCCCCGTCTACAATATGGAGCAGTATCTCCGGGAGTGCCTCGACAGCATCCTCGGGCAAACCTTGCGCGAAATAGAAGTCGTCGTGATCAACGACGGCTCGACCGACGGGTCGCTTACGATCCTGCGGGAATATGAAAAAAAAGACGGCCGCGTCAGGGTGATCGACAAGCCGAACGAGGGCGTGGGCAAAGCCCGCAACGACGGGCTGAAAGCGGCGGCGGGGGAGTTCGTCGCGTTTATGGACAGCGACGACTATTACCCGAACGATACCGTACTGGAAACGCTGTACCGCGCGGTGAAGGACAGCGGCGTGCGGATCGCCGGCGGGCGGAAAAACCGTCTCCTGACGGACGGAACCGTCGAAAAAGATACGTTCGCCGTGGAGGACTGCGGGCTGCGGTTCGACGCCTCCGGTTTGACGGAGTACGCGGCGTATCAGTACGATTACGGCTATACGCAGTATGTGTTTGACCGGGAGATGCTGCAGCAAAACGGGATCTTTTTTCCGGCGTACAAGCGTTTTCAGGACCCGCCGTTCTTTGTGCGGGCGATGATCGCCGCCGGCCGGTTTTACGTCGCCGACTGCGAGAGCTACTGCTACCGGATGGTGCCCAACGAGGGGAAGTATTCCGTCAAAAGCACGGTGGATTTCCTCTGCGGTCTGACGGATAACCTGAACGTCTCGCGGCAGAACGGCTTGGCCAAGCTGCATTATCTCTCCGCGATGCGCCTGGACCGGGAAGGCTCGTTTATGGCGATCCGCAATCTGTACGACCCCGACCGGGCGCAGATCCTGTCCCGTATCATCCGCGCGACCGCGCTGGTGGACTGCGACTGGCTGAAAGCGGAGGGGTACGCCCTGCCGGAGCCCTTCGTGCCGGAGGTGTTCGAGTACGCGGCCGCCACGGCGGAAAAATACGAAAAACTCAGACAGAACAAGGCGGTCAAAGCCGCCAGAAAGATCATCGGGAGATAAACGGAGGTCCGAGATGGGAAACAGTATCCTCGCCCGCGCGGAGCATAAATGGTTTATAAAAAGAAGAATAAAGAGGTTGAAGAATAAAACGCCGTCGATCATTGCCAACAATTGCAACGGCGGTGTTATGGCGCACGATCTCGGCTTGCCTTTTAACAGTCCGTTGGTCAATGCCGGAATGTACGCGCCGTATTACATCCGTTTTTTGTCGAATATCGAGCATTACTTTGCGCAGCCGCTGGTACGGATCGAGGACGACAAGGATGGATGGTTTACCGCACAATGTGATGATATCCAAATCTTGTTGGGGCATACCAAAACATACGAGGAAGCGGTTGAAAACTGGGAGCGCCGGAAAAAGCGGTTTGATCCTGATAACATGTATGTCATTTTTTGCGATAAGATGAATTGTACCTATGAGATCATCAAGGCGTTTGACGCGCTGCCTTACCCGCATAAGGTGATCTTTACCCACAAGCCTTATCCCGAGTTCAAAAGCGCGTTCTATATCAGGGGTTTTGAGGAGCAGGAGGAGGTCGGCGTGCTGTCCGACTGGAAGCCCGGTTTTTTCAAGCGCCGCTGGCTGGACCAATTTGATTCCGTTGCCTTTTTGAACGGGGATATCTACCATTTTTCGGGGAAGTGAAAAAACATGAGACAATTATCCGGGCGCTGTTGTATTGGCAAAAAAGAATACGTCGACGGTTCGACGGGCGTGTATACTTACGCGGACGAAGCCTGTTCGCTGTGGGTGCTGGGTCGCTGCCTGACCGGGGAGACCTGTAACGACGGCGCGGCGCTGCTCTCGCTGTTCCGGGAATACGGCGACAGTGTGACGGAACACCTGAACGGCGCGTATATCGCGGTCTTTTTCCGCAAGGACGACGGCTCGCTGCACGTGTTCCACGACCGCGCCACGTCGCCGGTGGCGCTGTACTACACACAAAAGGATGGCGTCGTGTATCTTTCCACGTCGCTGAAAACGCTGCTGGCGGAATCGAAGATCGACCGGAAGCTGAACGAGAGTGTGATCGAGGAGTTCCTCGTCAACGGGTTCCTGTACGGCGCCGACACGCTGGTGGAGGGCGTTCACAAAATCAAGGGCTATCACTGTCTGGTGATTGATGGCGACGGCGTGAAGCAGCAGCCTGTGAAATACCCCTTTGAGACGATCCCCAAGGGGGAAGCGCTGGAACGCTTCAAGCCCGTGCTGGACCGGTCCGTTCAAAGGAGTCTGGAGGGGCTGGACGACGTGAGCTTCCCGCTGTCCAGCGGGTACGATTCCAACTATATCGCCTACGTCACGACCGAGCTGGCGGGGAAGCCCGCCACGGCGTTTTCCGTCGGCGGAAGGCGCGGCAAAAACGAAGTGCCCATCGTGGAGCAAAACGCGCCGCATTACAGAAAATTGACGCTGAAAACCGCCCTGACGGACGACGACTCCCTGCGGCATTTCCCGGATATCGTCTGGCGGCTGGAGGGCAACGTCTACGAAAGCGGCCTGTTTTTACAGTACGAGCTGATGAAGCTGGTCGCCGGTTCCGGCAAAACATCCCTGCTCTGCGGGGAGACGGCGGATCAGGTGATGAACCTGAACTATCTGCGGGAGGACCGGATCTTCCCGCCGCCCGGGGAAAACGGCCCCCGGTACTACGAGTTCAGCGAGTACCCCTATATTTTCAGCAGCTATCTGATCCTGAAAAAAAGCGGCATCCTCGCCGATTCCTTCGGCATTGAAGCGCGTTACCCCTATCTGGACGAGCCCCTGATCTCCGTCTGTTACGCATTGAGAAACATCAGCCGCAAGGACAAGCGCGTGCACGTGGCCAACTGCGGCGAGTGTCTGCCGCGGGAGGTGACTGCCAACATGAGCAAGATCGGCGGTTCCACGGAGTTCCATTCCCTGTTCAACTCCGAAAGGGAGATGAAGACGTTCTTCGCCGCGGTGGAACGGAGCGATTTCTTCAAGACGCATCTGCCGCTGATCAAAAAGTATTCCTATGAGGAATCCCAGAAGCAGACCGGCGTCACGCTCTTGAAAACGAAGCTGCGCAACGCGGCGCTGGCCCTGCTGCACATCCGGAAGGATACCTATTTCAACGAGGAAATGAAGCTGAAAGAGTATTTCTCCGTCGCCTACCTGATCTTATTCCAAAAGCTGTTTATTGAAGGACAGCCGGATTTTACCGCGCCCTCCTGCGAGCTCACGTTTGAGGAAGCGCTGCGCTGAAAAACCGTTCAAGAGGTACTTATGGAACAACAGACGTTTGAAACCATCATCGAACCAAAGAATAAGATATTCGACCTGAACCTGAAGGAGCTGTGGAAATACCGGGACCTGATCCGGCTGTTCGTCAAGCGGAATTTTATCTCGCAGTACAAGCAGACGGTGCTGGGCCCCGCGTGGGCGGTGATCCAGCCGCTGCTGACGACAGTCATCTTCACGCTGATCTTCGGCAATATCGCGGGACTGGCGCCGGGCGGCGTCAACAGCTTCGTGTATTACCTGTGCGGCACCGTTTTCTGGCAGTACTTTGCCTCCTGCCTCACCATG
Organism: Clostridia bacterium; assembly: GCA_017428085.1. Classification (GTDB taxonomy): domain Bacteria; phylum Bacillota; class Clostridia; order Oscillospirales; family Acutalibacteraceae; genus RUG806. Next base: position 48,557 of record JAFRRP010000068.1, read on the forward strand.
GTCAGCCACACCTTTACCGGCAACGCCAACATTTTCGGCAAGGTCTATTTCCCCCGCATGGTGCTGCCGGTTTCCACGGTGCTCACCAACCTGATCTCGCTGGCGATCCAGTTCGGTTTCTTCTTGGTCGCGTGGGGGATCTTCCTGTTCATCCCCGGTTATGAGATGCACCCCGGCTGGGAGATCGTGCTGCTGCCGCTGCTGCTGCTGGAGATGGCGCTGCTGGCGCTGGGCTGCGGCATCATCATCTCGGCGCTGACCACGAAGTACCGGGACCTGGCCATGCTGGTCTCCTTCGGTGTGCAGCTTTGGATGTATGCCACCCCCGTGGCCTATTCCGCCGCCATGTTCCAGGGCGGCAGATGGGATTTTATCTATTGGTGCAACCCCACCTGCCCGATCATTGAGACGATCCGCTACGCTTTCCTCGGCCCCGCCGCGGCGCAGTTCCGCCCCGGCATGTGGGGGATCAGCTGGATCACCACCTTCGTGATCCTGTTCATCGGCGTCCTGCTGTTCAGCCGGGTGGAAAAGACGTTTATGGATACGGTGTAAGCGCATGAAACACATCATTATCGTTCTGCATTCGCTGGCTGTCGGCGGGGCAGAACGGCGGCTGTCGTCGGTCGCCAACTACATCGCCGCGCAGGGGCACCGGGTGACGATGCTGCTGATCGACAACCCTGTGGTGAAATTCGAGGTCGACCCGCGGATCAAGGTCGTCTGCGTCAACCAGTCGCCGGATCATATGTCAGACTATGACCCTGAAAAGTGTGAGCTGTTCCGGCTGCCGAAACCGGCAAATCCGACTTTTCTTGAGAACGCCCGGCTTCGTGCGCAGCGTGCGTTACATGATATGAATGTGCAGATGACGGAAACGGAATTGTATCTGAAATACCGTTATGCCGTTCCGCTGCGGGAATACATCCGGCAGTATCCCGACGCGATCGTCGTTTCCTTTATGACGACGCCGAATATCAGCACGATGATGGCGGTGAGGGACTTGCCGAACCGGGCGCTGTTCGGGGACTGTACGGACGCCTCCGCGGAGTTTCCTGCGGATTCCCCGTACCATGTCCTGCGGAAGAAGTATTACCGGCGAGCAGACGGCGCGATCTTACAGACGGATGCGCAGCGGGAGAATTACGGTTTTTTGCCGGATATCCCGAAATCCGTTATTCCGAATTTCATCCGGGGCGATCATCTGCCGGACAGATTTGCCGGGACGCGAAAAAAAGAGATCGTTACGTTCTGCCGGTTGAGCCCGGTCAAGAATATCCCGCTGCTGTTTGACGCTTTTTCGATGCTTTATCGGGATCACCCGGAGTATGTCCTCTCCATCTACGGTGAAGGCGGGATAAGAGACGAGCTGAAAAACAGGGCCGATGCGTTGCATTTGGCAGATTCCGTTCATTTTTATGATTTTGATCTCAATATTCATGATAAGATAAAAGACGCGGCCATGTTCGTCTCCTCGTCGGACCGAGAGGGCATCTCCAACTCCATGCTGGAGGCCATGGCGATCGGCCTGCCCTGCGTATGTACGGACTGCGCCGGGGGCGGTGCCCGGATGATGATCGATGACCATGTCAATGGGCTGCTGGTGCCGATAAAGGACGTGAACGCGCTGTATCACGCCATGAAAGAGGTCGTCGAAAATCCTGAGCTGGCGGAGGCCATGTCCCGCAACGCGGTAAAAATCAAAGACCGGCTTCGCCCGGAGGTGATCTGCCGGCAGATGCTGGACGCGATCCTCGGCGAAGCGGAACAATAAGGAATAAAAAAATGAATGATTTAGCCATTAAAATCGAGCACGTCTCCAAACAGTACCGGCTCGGCGCCATCGGCGGCGGCACGCTGCGAGGCGATATCCAGTCCTACATCGCCCGGAAAAAGGGGAAGGAAGACCCGAACAGCAAGGTCGGGTCCGACGCCGCCTATCATAAGAACGAAAAGTTTTTGGCGCTGGACGACGTCTCCTTTGAGGTAAAAAAGGGGGAGATCGTGGGCATCATCGGCCACAACGGCGCCGGAAAATCCACGCTGCTCAAGCTCCTGTCCCGGGTGACGGCACCGACGGAGGGCAAAATCGGCATCAACGGCCGCATCGCCTCCATGCTGGAGGTGGGCACCGGGTTCCATCCCGAGCTGACCGGGCGGGAGAACGTCTATATGAACGGCGCGATCCTCGGCATGACCAAGGCGGAGATCGACCGGAAATTCGACGCTATCGTGCAGTTTGCCGAGATGGAAAAGTTCATCGATACGCCGGTGAAGCGCTATTCCAGCGGCATGTACGTGAAGCTGGCGTTCGCCGTGGCCGCTCATCTGGACAGCGAGATCATGGTGATGGACGAGGTGCTGGCCGTGGGCGATATGAAGTTCCAGGACAAGTGCCTCGGCAAGATGAGCGACGTTTCCAACCAGGAGGGCCGCACCGTCCTCTACGTCAGCCACAACATGAGCACCATCAAGCGCCTGTGTAACCGCTGCATCGTCCTCGACCACGGTAAGGTGATCTTTGACGGGGACGTGAACGAGGCTGTTGAGATTTATTCCAACGCAAAAAAAACGTGGAAACCGTTTCATGAATTTAAGAAAGCGGATTATTGGGATTACTATCCCCGGAACGTGCGGATGCTGAACGCTTCCTTCCCGGATACGCAGGATTGCGTTTTCAACTGGGGAGACAAAATCAGATGTGAAATCCAGTGCGAATCGGATGTGGATATCGATAATCTGCGGCTGCGGGTTGAATTCCTTAACGCGTCCGAATCACTGACCGGCGTTGCCTGCTCTGATTATATCGGATCTTTTACGAAAGGTGAAACAAGGAATATCTCATTTTCATTTGGCACAGATATGCTAAGTGCAGGAAAATATAAATTGACGTTTGCGTTGTATTATGCCAATGAGTTGGGGTTGAGTACGACGGTTGATCTTGGCAGAAAAGCGCTGCGATTCCAACTGAACGACGTCCCCTGTGAGGAGAGAATTGTCGGAGATTTCAGAATGGGCGGGTTTACGCGATATCCGAATATCGAATTGTTGAGGTAAATGCTTTATGTTAAACAGGATCAAGCGTGCAGTAAAAAGAGTTCTCGGTATGCCAACGAAAGAAGCGTCTGCATTGTCGCAGGTTAAACAGTACCGACAGTGGGGAGCAGTCATCGGGGAGGATGTGGACCTGATCGAATGTAGTTGCAATTGGAAAGACGCCACATGTCTTGAGATCGGCAATCACGTGACCTGCGTCTATACGCATTTCCTGACACATGACGCCAGCCTGAAGAAATTTATCGGAAATGACTGCAATAAGATCGGTAGAATCGTGATCGGGGATAACGTTTTTGTGGGGCTTAAATCTATTATTTTGCCGAACGTCCATATCGGTAATAACGTTGTGATCGGTGCCGATAGCGTGGTGACAAAAGATATACCGGATAATTCCGTCGCGGTCGGTAACCCTGCCCGCGTGATCATGACCTGTGAAGATTATATCAATAAGCACAAGAAACGAATGGAAGAGAATTCGGAACTTGTGTATTGGAACACCAATCGGTATGAGATGAAAAGGGAAGAGTTAGAAGTATTTAATCAAAAAATAGATGGAGAAATGGTGTATTTTTTGGAGAAAGAAGAATAAGTGGTGAAAAAATGAGCCGATTTAGTTTTATTCCTCGCCCAGTTAAAGACACGATTCTGAGAATCGTCCGCATTCCGGAAAAAACAAAGTGGAAGATATATCGTGAGGCGAGTTTGGGAAAAATCCCATTTCCCGACAAGGCGTTTCAGAAGTGGGATTATAAGATTCATACTGGCAGAAGACTTCATTTAAGACATCCAGTGACCTATCAGGATAAATTGCAGTGGTTGAAGTATTATTATCGTAACCCTGCCTATCCGCAGCTGGTTGATAAATATGCTGTACGTTCTTGGGTCACAGACAAGATCGGAGAGGAATATCTTTGTCCCATTTACGGTGTGTTTGACAAGTGGGACGACATTGATTTTACCAAACTGCCCGATCAGTTTGTGTTGAAGTGTACGCATGATTCCGGCAGCGTTGTGATCTGCAAGAATAAAGAGCAGTTTGATTTTGTCCAAGCGAGAGAAAAAATAGAAACCGGTCTGACAAGAAAACAGTTTTATTTGAGCCGGGAATGGCCGTATAAAAATTTGAAGCCGCGTATTATTTGTGAGAAGTATTTGGTTGATGACCGGGGAACTGATTCTCCTGATTATAAACTGTTTTGTTTTGATGGGGAAGTAAAAATGATTCAGATTAATTCTGAACGTTCTTCAGCAACTGGTGTGAAATCTAATTTCTTTTCTATAGAAAAAAAACCGGTAGCAATTAAAGAAAAGGGATATGACAACAATCCGGGAATAACCTCATTGCCAGCAATATCCGACGAAATGGTAGTTTTAGCTCAAGTATTGTCAAAAAACATGCCGCATGTAAGGGTTGATTTTAATTGTGTTAATAATCATATCTATTTTGGAGAAATGACCTTTTTCCAAGGGGGAGGCAGACTATTATTTGAACCGGATGAATGGAATTACAAATTCGGCGAGTGGATCACCTTGCCGCAGAAGATGAGATGAATTCGGAACGAATGCTATTGACGGAGGTCGATATGAAAGGAATCATTCTTGCCGGAGGATCAGGCACAAGGCTTTACCCTTTGACAGTTGTTACATCAAAACAGTTGCTGCCTGTCTACGACAAGCCCATGATCTATTATCCCATTTCAACGCTGATGCTGGCGGGAATCAGGGAAATCCTGATTATCTCCACCCCGGCGGATTTGCCTGATTTCCGACGGTTGTTGGGCGACGGTTCACAGTTCGGCGTTGCGTTTTCCTATCAGATCCAGCAGAATCCGGAGGGGATCGCGCAGGCCCTTTTGATCGGCGAGGAATTCATCGGAAAGGCTCCTTGCGCGCTGATTTTAGGGGATAACCTGTTTTACGGAGGCGGCTTGGGGGATAAGCTGAAAATTGCCGCGAAAAACGCCGAACAGGGAACAGCCACGATTTTCGGCTATTATGTCAGCGATCCCGAGCGCTTTGGCATCATGGAGTTTTCCAAAACCGGAAAAATCCTTTCTGTGGAAGAAAAGCCCCAAAACCCCAAAAGCAATTATTGTATCACCGGGCTGTATTTCTATCCTTCCGGCGTAGCGGAAAAAGCGCGTCGCGTGACTCCCTCGGAACGTGGAGAGCTTGAGATTACCTCTCTTAACGACATGTATCTGTCGGAAGGAAAGCTGAACGGACTTATCCTGGGGCGCGGTTTTACATGGATCGACGCCGGAACGATGGACAGCCTTGTGGAAGCTTCCACTTTTATTCAGATGATCGAGAAACGGCAGGGGGTCCAGATCGCGGCGCTGGAGGAAATCGCGTACCGATACGGTTGGATCAGCAAGGAAATGCTGCTTCATTCGGCGGAGAAATACGGAAACTCCCCATATGGGCAGCATCTTTTGAACGTAGCGACTGACACTTTCCTTTGTTGAGTCCGGGAAGGAGGAGTATTGCGGATGAAAATAATCGTGACCGGCGGCGCCGGATTCATCGGTTCCAACTTTATCTTTCATATTCTGAAGGAGCATCCGGCGGATCGCATCATCTGCTTGGATAAATTAACCTACGCCGGCAATCTCAGTACACTGAGCGACGTAATGGAGAAGCCGGATTTCCGTTTTGTGCAAGCGGATATCTGCGACCGCGAGGCGGTATTCCCCCTTTTTGAGGAAGAAAAACCGGACGCCGTGGTCAATTTTGCCGCAGAAAGCCACGTTGACCGTTCCATCGAGGACCCGGCGGTTTTCCTGAAAACCAACGTTCTCGGTACGCAGGTACTGATGGACGCCTGTCGCACGTTCGGAATGGTCCGTTTCCATCAGGTTGGTACCGACGAAGTGTACGGCGACCTGCCGCTGGACAGGCCGGACTTGTTCTTCACCGAAGAGACGCCGCTCCGTACCAGCAGCCCCTACAGCGCCTCCAAGGCCGGGGCCGATCTGTTGGCGCTGGCGTATCACCGCACCTACGGCCTGCCCGTGACGGTCAGCAGGTGCTCCAATAATTACGGCCCTTATCAGTTCCCCGAAAAGCTGATCCCGCTGATGATCGCGAACGCATTGGCGGACAAGCCGCTTCCGGTGTACGGTACCGGTGAAAACGTGCGCGACTGGCTTTACGTGGAGGACCATTGCAAAGCGATTGATCTGATCCTTCGTAACGGTCGCGTCGGCGAGGTCTATAACGTCGGAGGGCATAATGAGATGCGGAATATCGACATTGTAAAACTGATTTGCAGAGAATTGGGAAAGCCGGAAAGCCTTATTACTTTTGTCCCGGACCGAAAAGGGCACGATCTGCGTTACGCGATCGATCCGGCAAAAATACGCGATACACTCGGATGGTATCCCGAGACAAAGTTTGAGGACGGGATCGGGGAAACGATCAATTGGTATCTGGAGCATCGCTGTTGGTGGGAGGAAATCATCAGCGGCGCGTATCGGAACGGAATATCGGCGTGCGGTTTTTCCGTTGACGGAGATAACAGGGAAACATGAGTCAGCTTTTTTGGTATATTTACCGCATTCCCGTGCCGTTGGTGCTGCCGATCATTGCCGTGGTCGTGTTGATCTGGGGTATGGCAATGCGGTTGTTGGCGCGCAGGTCGCCGAAAGCGGTCGGGATCATCAACTGTATTGCGCTGACGGCGGCGCTGGGCGGGATATTGTATATCACCGTTTTCCGTAATGATCCAGGCAAGCAGGAGCTGATCCTGCAGCCGTTCCAGTCGTTCATCGAGGCGAAGCAGCAGAAGGAGATGTACCGGGAGCTGCTGATGAACGTGCTGCTGTTCGTGCCGCTGGGACTGTCGCTGCCGTTCGTGCTGACGCGGACCGAAGACGGCGCATGGCGCTGCCGTATCCGCTGCGCCGTGCTTACGGTACTGATCGCGGTCGCGCTGTCCGTGGCGATCGAGGCGGTGCAGTACCGTTTTGCCCTCGGTCGCTGTGAAACCGACGACGTGCTGTCCAATACCCTCGGTACGTTTTTCGGCATCTGCGCCTATCTGTTACAATTTATCGGAAAAAAGACCAAGAAACAGAATTGTCCAATTTGATCCGGTATTCGTTTTGATAATGATGACAGAAACAGGAAACCAAAAGAATACGCAGTTGATTTCTCTCTTCCTGCAGCAATCGCTTCAGGATAGGGAGGCGGATTTCGTCCGTTCGCTGAACGATCCCGACTGCCCGCATTTCGACCTGATCGTACTGACCGCGTCGGACGAGCATCAGGCGGAGGGGTTCCGCGCACAGCTCCGGCAGCGGAAGCTGCCGAGGGGCACGGAATTCGCTGTGATCCCAGACCGGGGCGGGCAGCGGGTCGGCTCGGGCGGCGCGACGCTGTCAGCGATCCGATACGTCAAAGAGAAGCTCGGCGGCTTTTCCGGCCGCCGCGTCGCCGTGATCCACAGCGGCGGGGACGGCAAACGGACGCCGAATTACTCCGCACTGGGAAAGGTGTTTTCCCCGGTGCCGCGGCTGCTGCCGGATGGGCATCCTTCCACGCTCTTTGACGAGTTCTTGCTGATCCTGGCGGGTATGGCCGGAAGGATCCGGGAAGGGATGTTGCTGTTTTCCGGCGACGTGCTGCTGCTGTTCAACCAGCTGCAGTTTGACTTTTCCGGCCATGGCGCGGCCGCCATTTCCTTCAAGGAAAACGTCGCGACGGCGGTCAACCACGGCGTTTTTCTGCCCGGGGCAAACGGGAACGTCTCCCGGTTTCTGCACAAGCAAGGCGCTGATACGTTGCGTTCCTGCGGCGCGGTCAACGCGCACGGCAACGTTTCCATCGACACCGGCGCGGTGGTCTTTGCCCCGGATCTGCTGGAAGCGCTGTATGCGTTGGTGGATTCCGAAGACGGTGCGGACCGGTATATCAATTCCCGGGTTCGGTTATCGCTTTACGGCGACTTCCTCTATCCTTTGGCGGAGGACGCGACATTGGAGGATTACTACCGGGAAGCGCCGGAAGGAGAGTGGAACGACGCGCTGCGCGACGCCAGAACGGTGCTGTGGCAAACGCTTCGTCCGTTCCGGCTGCAGCTGCAGACGTTCTCACCCGCGAAATTCATTCATTTCGGTACCACGGCGGAGGTCATGGCGTTGATGAACGGCGGCTGGCGGGAGTACGCGGCGCAAGGGTGGAGCCATCAGGTGCGTTCCTGTGCCGGAGCGTCGACGGCCGCTTACGGCAGCGTGGTGAGCCACGGCGCACAGGTCGGGGCCGGGGTCTATCTGGAGTATACTTACGTGCACCATAACGCGAAGGTCGGCAAACACTGTCTGCTTTCGTTCGTTGATATCCATGAGGAGACCATCCCGGACGATGTGGCGCTGCATTGCGTGAAGCAGCTGGATGGAAAATTCGTTTGCCGCATCTACGGGACCGGAGATAACCCCAAGCAGGACAAGCTGTTTGGCATGCCGTTGGCGGAGCTGGGGATCTCTGCGGACAGTCTTTGGGAGGCGGAGCTCTATCCCGTCTGCGATACGGTACGGGAGGCGGTCGAGGCGACGCTGAACCTGTATCGGATCGCTGTGGGGAACGGCGGCGACGTGCAGGCGTGGCAGGCGGCGCGCCGGGTGTCCATGCGCTCCGGCTTCAACAACGCGGACCCGCAAGCGCTGATCGACTGGCAGCGCCGGATGACGGACCTTGTGGCAATGTTCGAGCTGGAAAGCCGCATCGACGACGGAGAGGCGGCACCGGAGCCGGTCAGCAGAGATACGGCGCGGGTATTGTCCGACATCCAGAAAAAATGGCTGACTGACCGTGTCGCTTCGTTGGATCTGAACGAGACGGCTGATTTTGGGAAGGCGATCCGGCTGTACCGCTATCTGGCCTCCGCTTTGGGAGGGGAAGCCTATCAGAAAAAATGGTTCAGCCTGATTTCCGAAACGGTACAAAAGCATACGATAGAAAAGCTGTCCGTGGACCGTTCCCTGCGGATCGCTGTCGATCGGACGACGGTCCGTCTGCCCCTCCGGGTCAACTGGGGCGGCGGCTGGACGGATACCCCGCCGTATTGTATCGAAAACGGCGGCACGGTCCTGAACTGCGCCATCCTGCTGGACGGCGAATTTCCCGTTCGCGCGTCGTTTGAAAAGATCGGGGAACGGAAGATCGTATTGGCCTCCGGCGATCTGAACGCGTACGGCGAATTTGACGATATCGCCGCCTTGCAGCGGTTCGGCGATCCTTCCGACGTGTTCGCGCTGCAAAAAGCGTGTCTGGTTGCCTGCGGGCTGATCCCGAAAACAGGCGGCAAACTGGATGAGATCCTTGCCGGGATCGGCGGCGGTTTTGTCATGTGGTCCGAGGTGGTCAACGTGCCGAAGGGGAGCGGTCTCGGGACGTCGTCCATTCTTTCCGCGGCTTGTGTGAAAGCGTTCCTCGCCTTTTTCGGAAAACCCTGCGCGGAAGAAATGCTGTACGATTACGTGCTGGCCATGGAACAATTGATGTCCACCGGCGGCGGCTGGCAGGATCAGGTGGGCGGGCTGACGCCCGGGATCAAGTATATTACCAGCAAGCCCGGCGTGGAGCAGCATGTGACGGTGGAGCATTTGGAACTGGACGCGCAAACCAAAAGAGAATTGCAGGAACGGTTCTGCCTGATCTATACCGGGCAGAGGCGGCTGGCGCGGAACCTGCTGCGGGACGTCGTCAGCCGATACGTCGGCAACGAGCCGGGCAGTATACAGGCGCATAAAAAAATCAAAGAAATTGCAGCGCAGATGCGCGCTGCGTTGTGTTGCGGAAATATTGACGAATTCTCGGATTTGCTCAATCAGCATCTGGAACAGAGCATGATCATCAACCCGGAGACGGTCAACACGCTGATCAATTACATCTTTTTTACGGTCGACGACCTGGTGGCCGGGCGGTTCGTCTGCGGCGCGGGTGGCGGCGGCTTTTTGCAGGTGATCCTGAAAAAAGGCGTGACAAAGGAAGCGGTACGGCAAAGGTTGCAGTCAGCGTTTCAGGATTTTCCGGTGGACGTTTGGGATTGTGAGTTGTTGTTTCTGTAATCAAAGCGAGGGATTTTTGAAAAATGAGGACGATCAAGATTCAGTTTGCAGACTTTTTCCCCGATTGGAATGCTGCCAATAATTTTATCATACGCGCGTTGAAAAAGCATTATCAAGTTGAGTTTTCGGATCAGCCGGATTATCTGTTTTTCAGTTGCTTCGGCGACGAGCATCTGAAGTACGATTGCGTTAAGATCTTTTGGACTGGGGAGGACCTCACGCCCGATTTTAATCTCTGCGACTACGCGATCGCTTTTGACAGCATGAGCTTCGGCGACAGATATCTGCGCTATCCCTTATTTGCGATTGGCGGCAGAGTTGAGAATGCGCTGCGGAATCATGTGTTTTCGGAGGCGGATGTTGCCGATGAGCGCGGATTTTGCAGTTTCGTTGTGTCCAACGGAAACGCCAATCCTCTTCGAGAGGCTTTTTTCCATCAGCTTTCTGAATATAAAACCGTTGCCTCCGGCGGCAGATTTTTGAATAACGTCGGCGGTCCGGTCGAAGATAAACTTGCGTTTTTGGGCGATTATAGATTTAATATTGCTTTTGAGAACGATATGTCGGAAGGTTATACCAGCGAAAAAATCATGGATGCATTTGCTGCGAAAACCGTACCGATTTACTGGGGAAACAAAAAAATCGCGGAGGATTTCAATCCGGATTGCTTCATCAATTGTCATGATTTTCAGGATTTCGCCAGCGTGATAGAATATGTAAAAAAAGTGGATTCCGATCCGGTCCTGTATAACAGGATCCTTACGGCGCCTCTTTTCAAAGAGAAGTCTGCGCCGTTTGCGTTTACGCCGGCAGCGTTGGAGGAATTCCTTTGCAGGATCATAGATCAGCCCATGGAAACAGCGAAACGGATCAGCCGGTTCAGCCGAAAAAGCGATTATCTGAATACGCAAAAAGAAAAAGCGGAATTGTATCGTCTGGCGCATCATAACAACCTCTGTAAAGTCCTTCGCAGAATCGTGAAGTGAATGTGTTTTTGTGTTATTGAAAAACAGTGGAAAAAAACAGCATTGACAACAGAATCAAGCGGATCGTCTGGGGCGTATGCGCGCTCGTTCTGATGGGCGTGATCTTTTTCTTTTCCGTGCAGCCGGGCGACGCCTCCGACGAAACGAGCATGGGCCTGCTGGCGATGCTGTTCGGGCAGGGGCTGGATTTCGCGCTGCTGTGGAACGCCCTCGCGCGCAAGATCGCCCATGTGCTGGAGTACGGCGCGCTGGCCGTGCCGGTGTGGGTGTTCCTTGGTACGTTCCGTTTGCCGCGGCGGGTATTATTCTGGTTCTCCACAGGCTTTTGTGCGCTGTACGCGGTCAGCGACGAGCTGCACCAGTTGTTCGTGCCGGACCGTTCCTGCGAGGCTGCCGACATCCTGGTGGACAGCCTCGGCGCTCTGGCTGCCGTTGCGGTGCTGCACCTGTTGACAAACCGCGTCCGCAAAAAGGAAACAAAACAAACCGCGCCGACGGTTCTCGGTGAGGCCGACCGGCTGGTGCTGGACGCTTTTTCCTCCTATATCATGGGACGACCGATGCCGTCGCCCGTGCCGGAAGCCCAACTCGACGCGTTTATCGGCCGGTCAGCGGCGCAAAAGATCCTGCCGATGACCGCACAAGTCGTACTTTCCTCCGACGCCGCTGTTCCCGACGAGCGTCGGATGGCGCTGAAGAGGGAAGCGACGGAACAGATCGTGAAGCAGATCCGCAAAACAGAGGCGTTTTTGCGGGCATACCGCGCTTTGCGGAAAGCCGGCGCCGCGCCGCTGTGCGTCAAGGGGATCGTTTGCCGGTCGCTGTATCCGGAGCCGGATCTGCGGATCTCCGCCGACGAGGACCTGTTGGCGCGTGAAGAAGAGTTCGATCGCTGCCGGGAGGTTTTGTTGTCGTTGGGCTTTGTGCCGGAAGGGGAGGCGGCGCCGCACGTGATTTCGCTCCGTCACCCGGAAAGCGGCTGTACCGTCGAGCTGCACCGGACGCTGTTCCCGGAGGACGGCGGCGTTTACAGCCGTTTTAATACGCTGCTGGGCGACCTGTTCCGCGCTTCCGATGCCCTCACCGTCAACGGGACGGAGCTCCTCTGTCCTTCGCCGACCGATCATCTGCTCTATATGATCCTGCACGCTTTTAAGCATTTCCTGATCAACGGCGTCGGCATCCGCCAGATCGCCGATATCGCGCTGTTCGCAGAGCGTTACTCGATCGACTGGCCGGCTGTGTTTGAGATATGCGCCGATCTGCGGCTGACGGGTTTCCTGAACGCCGTACTGCGCATCGGGTCGGAGCAGTTCGGCCTTGCGGCGGAAAACATTGACAGCCCGTATTTTGACGCCGCTGTTGACGCCGCCGCGCTGCTGCGGGACGTGATGGCAGGCGGCGTTTACGGAGAACGGAGCGAGGATCACCGACGTTCCGGCAACGTCACCTTCGGGGCGTACGCTGCCGCGCTGTCGGGCAAGCGGCGCTCGCTTCGGACAGCGTTGTTTCCCCCGACGGAAACGATGCGGCGCAAATATCCCTACGCGGCGAAACACGGATCGCTGTTGCCTGCCGCCTATGCATCGCGGCTGTTGGGGTACGTGTTTTCACGCCACGATACCGCCGACATGTTTGCCACGGCGGAGCGCCGTGCCGAGCTGATGCGGCAGTACGGGATCTTCTGACGTTTTGTCGGCGCCGTGCTTTTTCGACCTTATTGCTCCGCCATTATTATCATGAATCATTTATGCGCCGCATCAACGGCGCAAGGCAGGAAAGAAGCCGCATGACAGGCTGTCGTCTGCCGAGGATCTTTGACGATTGCGGCGCTGAGGCAAGCAGAGAAGCAGGAATAAAACGGTGGGGCGATACTGCCGCCGGTTGCTTTTTTTGCGACCGTCCGTCAACGCCGGTTGTCGGATGTTGAACGGTTGCGGCAGGACCTTTTGGTTGAGCTGCCGCTGCGCCGTACGTCGTTTTCGGGGACGTCATGGCGTGGCGTTTTTTTGAAAAAACCATAAAGAATCAAACTATTCCACCGCGATACCCGCAGCGGATTTTTTTTGGGGAATCAGCTGAAAAAAACTATTTTATAAAAAACATAAAAAAAGACTTGATTTTTTATTTTGGATGGTATATAATATTTAAGCGCTTTGGAAAGTGCTTCATATCGCGGGATAGAGCAGTTGGTAGCTCGTCGGGCTCATAACCCGGAGGTCGTTGGTTCAAGTCCTTCTCCCGCAACCAAATAAATCCCCAAGAATGGCTCAACACCGCCGTTTTTGGGGATTTTCTTTTTCTCGAAAAACTTGTCCTTATCGCGTTTGACCCATGTTTGACCCATACGGGATTTTTTCCAGAAAGAAAACGAGGCCATTTTCGGGCCCCGCGAGCTGCTTTCCCGTCGAATGAAAAAATATTTTTTCGCCGCTTTTTGTTCTGTCGCAATTTGATCATGTACCATGCCATTCCGCAACTGTGCAGAAGCAAGAATGCCTGATTCCGGTATTTCTTTGTTTTAGCGTATCAATTTTTGACCGCAGTTCTTTTCTGTTTTTTATCTATGCTTTCCATTGAAACGGAAATGTTGTCAGGCGGAGGCGTTTTCCGTGTTGCTGTGGGAGAAAGACAAATCGGAGATTGATCGAAATGTAAAAAACAGACCTGCATTTTTGTGCAGTTTTTCCATCGCTTGCGTCTTGTGCGAAGAGTGTTCATGTGATAGAATAATTAAGATAAAGAGTTAAAAGGGATTGACGTCAATCATGATACGCGCGATAATCATGAACGAACGA
>JAFRRP010000069.1 GCA_017428085.1 Clostridia bacterium
CATTCCCCAACGAGGAACGTTCCATTATTCGGAATCGCGTTGCGGGCGGCTCACTGAGCCGCGCTACGATTATAACCGGCTGCGCCGGGGCGGCTCACTGAGCCGCGCTACGAAATAAAAAGGGGAACCGTTATGCAATCATTCAAAATCCATTCCACCCTCGCGCGGGAGATCACGATCTATTCCCGCCGGGATAAGGCTGTCCCGCGGGAGCTGTTCGCGGCGAAATGCGAAAAACCGGACCTGTCCGGCGTGGCCGTGCCGCTGCCCGCCCGCAAACGGGACTACACCTGTTTTGCCGATACCGGCCGCGCCCTGTGGCTGGGCGCGCCCAACGGCGTGACCCGCTATGAGGCCGCCGCCGCACGCGAAGCGGACCGGGTCATGTATTTTTCCGCCGACCGCGAGCTGGCCGACAACGACGTGAAGGCGCTGTGGCGCGACGGGGCCGATCCCGAAAGCGTGTGGGTCCTCACCGCCAAGGGCGCGTCCCATATCGTGCTGCGGGAGATCAGCGCCGAGGAAAAGGCGGACCGGCTCACCAGCGAGACCCTTGCTTACGTGGACCGGCACGGCATGGTCACCCAGCGGACGCTTTCCGTCCCGCGGGAGCTGTCCACCCGGGTGCCCTACGGCCATTCGGACAACTCCGGTACCTTTACGGCGGGTTTCGCCGTGGGCGAGCTGTGCCGCTACGCCGTGCTCAAACGCGAGCGCGGCGAAAACGACCCCAAAACCATCGAAGCCCGCGCCAACGCCATCCGCGCCACGGAAGCAACGCTTCTGCTGATGTATATCGCGGGCCGGGGCGACGGCTTTGTGGCGCGCACCTATATCACCTCCGCCGAGCCTCTGCCGGACGACGGCCTGTTTTACCGCAAATCCGGCGGCAAGGCCACCTGCCTGCCCACCCGCGAAGCAAAAGAAAAGGGGCTGGCGGGCAAGGTGATCGACGCCTCCGCCCCGGTGCCGGAGCGCCTTTCCAGGCTGTACCGTGACGAGGGCTTCACCGACGACGATATCACCTACAAGGGCGACACCAGCTCCGACGAGATCACCCACCACTACTGGATGATGTACTTCGCCCATGAGATCCTCGGTCCGGAGGACCCGGAGCTGGACGAACTGATGAAAACCGCCGCGAAAAATACCATGGCCCACATCCTCGACCACGGCTGCGAGCTGCACGAGTGCAACGGCAAGCCCACCACCTGGGCCAAGTGGAGCGAGCCCTATTTCCGTTCCCCCATCGGCTGGTCGGACGCCTGCCTCAACGCGGCGGAAATATTGATGTACTTAAAGGTCGTCATGCATATCACGGGCGAAGCCGGCCGCTGGAAAGCCGCCTACGACGAACTGGTGAATAAAGGCTACGCCAAACTGACCGCGCTGCACGACGCCCGCTTCCACCTTTCCGCCCAGATGAACGGCATCGAGCAGGTGGAGGAGCTGATGTACGGCGACAACATGCTGGCCACCTGCTCCTACTGGCTGCTGATCGCGCTGGAGGACGACCCGGAACTGAAAGCGACGTACCGAAAGGGCTATCAGGGCTGGGACGGTACCTTCCGCCGGGAGCACAACCCCATCTACGATTTCGCCTACATGCTCTCCTGCCCGGACAAAACGGTGGACACGGAAAAGCTGATCGACTGGTTCCGGCGGTTCCACGTCACGCGGCTGGCCTCCGCGCCTGCCGTGACGCAGCGTTACGACGTGCCCCTGCGCCTGCGCTTCGGCGGCATGAAGGAGACGAGCCGGCTGCTGCCGCCCGACGAGCACTATATCACCAAATACGACCGCAACCCTTACTACTGGCAGGGGGACGGCAATACCCGGTACGTGGAGAGCTGCTACCCCTACACCTGCGCCTACTGGCTGGGCCGCTACTACGACATCATCGAAAGGGAGGAAGAGAACAATGGCTGACAAGTCGAAGATCCATCTGATCGGCAGCGCCCATCTGGACCCCATCTGGCTGTGGCGGTGGCAGGAGGGCTGCGGCGAGGTACTGCAGACCTTCCGCAGCGCGCTGGACCGGCTGAACGAATACCCCGGTTTCGTGTTCACCTGTTCCTCCGCCGCCTATTACAAGTGGGTGGAGGAGATCGCCCCCGATATGTTCGAAGAGATCCGCGCCCGCGTCAAGGAGGGCCGCTGGGTCCCCGTCAACGGCTGGTGGGTGCAGCCGGACTGCAATATGCCCTCCGGCGAGTCCTTCGCCCGGCAGGCGCTGTATTCCCAGCTCTATTACTATGAAAAATTCGGCAGGATCTGCCGCACCGGCTACAACGTGGATTCCTTCGGCCACAACGGCAACCTGCCCCAGCTCATTTTCAAGGGCGGCATGACCGGCTACGTGATGATGCGCCCCGGCGAGAGCGAGCACCCCGGCATCCCGTGGACCTTTTTGTGGAAGGGCATCGACGGCACCAAGCTGCCCACCTTCCGCATCAGGGAGAGCTACACCGCCAGCGGCAAGGAGTCGCTGGACGCCCGCATGGCGGAGGCGGAGCAGCGTATCGCCGAGGACGGCTGCGGCGTGATGCTGTTCTACGGCGTGGGCAACCACGGCGGCGGCCCCACCCGCTGGGACATCGAGTATTTACAGCAGAACCTCACCCGCGAGGGCTACCACGATATGCGGTTCAACTCCCCGGACGGCTATTTCAGGTCCCTGTGTCTGGAAATGCCGGATATCCCGATCTGGGAGGACGACCTGCAGCACCACGCCAGCGGCTGTTATTCGGCCACTTCGCTGGTCAAGCAGCTCAACCGCCGGGCGGAAAACGCCCTGTACGCGGCGGAAGTCTTTGCCACCGCCGCCGCGAAGACCGCAGGCATGGGCGATAAGCGCGAGACCTTCAAGGAAGCCTGGCGCGAGGTCAATTTCAACCAGTTCCACGACATCCTCTGCGGCTGCTCCATCAGGGAGGCCTACGACGACGTGCGGGACGCCATGGGCCACGCGACCAATCTGGCTGCCAAGGTCCAGAACGAGGCGCTGCTGCGCATGGCGCGGCGCATCGACACGTGGGTGGAGGGCGTTTCCGAGCCCTACGCCGCGGTGCGCAACCACGACTGCCCGTTTCCGCGGCCTATCGTCGTGTTCAATCCGCTGTCCTTCCCGGTGAAGGTCCCCGTGCGGTCGCTGAATCCTTCCCACACGGTGAAGGATGAACAGGGGAACGACGTGCCCTTCCAGAACGTGCGCTCTTCCCGCTCCAACGATTCCCACCTTGATACGCTCTTCCTCGCGGACCTGCCCGCCTTCGGCTACCGCACCTACTGGATGGAGCTGAAAGACTGGGAGCACCCGGAACAGACCGCCGTCACGGGCGTGCAGGCCGAGGGCCTTACCGTGGAAAATGAGTATCTTTCCGTATCGTTTGACGAAACAACGGGCTGCATCGTCAGCCTTGTGGATAAGACCTCCGGCTTTGACTACGCTTCGCCGGAAAAGCCCCTCGCCGTGCCCACGGTCATCAAAGACGACAAGACCGACACCTGGGCGCACAACGTGTTCACCTTCCACAACGTCATGGGAGCCATGGCGCTGGAATCCATCGAGCTGGTGGAGACCGGCCCGGCGCGGGCGGTGATCCGCACGAAGCACGTCTTCGGAAAATCCCGTCTCACGCAGGAGTTCATCCTCGGGGCGCAGCAGAAGACCCTGCGCGTCAAGTGCAAGGCGCTGTGGCAGGAGCCGTTCACGCTGCTGAAGACCTCCTTCCCGGTGGCGGGGGACAACGCCGTCAACACCTACGAGATCCCCGGCGGCATGATCCGCCGCCCCTGCGACGGGGACGAGGAGCCCGCGGGCAAGTTCGGCGCGATCAGCTTCGATAACGGCTGCCGCCGCACGCTGGCTCTGCTCAACGACAGCAAGTACAGCTACGACTGCGTAGGCCTCGACCTGCGCCTGACGTGCCTGCGCAACGTGATCTTCGCGGACCACTACTCCCACCGCCCCGCCGCCGACTTCAACTTCTGCGACGAGGGCATGCTGCGGTTCGAGTACGGCGTGTACGTTTCCGACGGCGACGCCCCCGACACCGATGTGGCGAAGGAGGCCGTTCAGTTCAACGTACGTCCCGCGGCGGTCAGCGAGAGCTTCCACAAGGGCGACGAACCCCAGACGAAGAGCATGATCTCCGTCAGCGCGGACAATATCGTGATGACCGCCTGCAAATTCTGTGAGGACGGCGGCGGCGACGCGGTGCTGCGGTTTTACGAGACGTCCGGCCGCGACACCCGCGCGCATATCGTCTGTGATATGCTGGACGCGGCCTTTACCGTCGATTTCGGCCCCTTCGAGGTCAAGACCTTCCGCATCGATGCCGAGGGCCGCGTGACGGAGACGAATTTCCTGGAAGGGATCGTATAAGGCGTTAACGGAGGCGTACCATGACGGATCAGACCAAAGGCCTGAACCCCTTTTTACCCTTTGATACCTATATCCCGGACGGCGAGCCGAAGGTGTTCGGCGACCGCGTCTATCTTTACGGCTCTTGCGACCGGTTCGGCGGCGGGTACTGCTGCGACCGGTACCGCGTGTTCTCCGCGCCGTTGGCCGACCTGACGGACTGGACCGACCACGGCGTTTCCTTTTCCGTGGCGGAGGTGCCCTGGTCGGACGCGGTGTTGTACGCGCCGGACGCGCTGGAAAAGGACGGGAAATATTATCTTTTCTTCTGCCTGTCGGACGGCACGGAGGGCGTGGCGGAGAGCGACTTTCCCGCGGGACCCTTCGGCAACGCCCGGCAGATCACGCTGAACGGCGCGCCGATCACGGGCATCGACCCCTCCGTGCTGGCGGATAACGGACGCGTTTACTATACGTGGGGGCAGTTCCGCCTTTGCATGGGCGAGCTGAACGACGACCTGTGTACGCTGAAGCCGGAGACCGTCCGCGAGGGCGTGCTGACCAACGGCGACGGCGCGGAGGGCTTCCACGAGGGTTCCTCCCTGCGCAAGATCGGAAACAAGTTTTGCCTGATCTACGCCTCCGAATACACCGGGGCGTGGCCTCACCGCGGCGGCAGGCCTACCAAATTGGATTACGCCGTAAGCGTAAGCCCCTACGGACCCTATTCGCGGCGCGGCACGGTGATCGACAACGACGGCTGCGATCCCGCCACGTGGAACAACCACGGCTCCGTCGTCAAAATTGGCGGTCGGTGGTATGTGTTTTATCACGCCTCGTCGAACGATTCGGAGGCGTCCCGCCGCGCCCGTGCGGAACGGCTGGCGGTGGATGAGGAGGGCGGCTTCATCACGCAGGCGGCTCCGACCACCAAAGGGTTCGCGGAAAAGCTGACGCCGGAGATGCTGACCTCCCCGGTACACGCCTGCCGATTCTTCGGCGGCGCGTACGTCACGCAGACGCCGGAAGGGCGTTTCCCCGCCGTCGGGCTGCGAAGCGGCGCGGGCTTTGCCTTCAGCGAAACGGCGTTCACGGCGGGCGCGTATGCGCTGACGCTGCGGGGCCGGTTCTTTACGCAAACCGGGCTGCGCGTTTTTCTCGGCGATACGGAGGCGCTGCGGGCGACCGTCGCCCCCGATACGGCGGAAATAACGCTTCGGTTCAACGCGCCGTCAGCGGAGGTTTCGGTGACGCTGGCCTTTGACGGCCCGCCCGATACGCCGCTGTGCGAGATCGACGCGCTTCGCTTTACCCCCTGCGGACCGCAATACCGTTGAGATGGTTTTTTTGCTTTTTTTTCGGCGTATACGCGCTTGACGCTTGATTTGCTGCGTTTTTCGGAATATAATAACAGATAGGGTTTGCCGCAGACAACCGCGGCGTGTTCCCGAAAAGGAGAATGAATATGAGTTTTGCGGAGATCTTTCAATGGTTCATCGGCATCGTTTTCGGGCTTACCTCGGTGCTCACCGTGATCCTGCCCTTCGGCGCCGCCCAGCGGCTGCAGGGCAATATCACGGATACGCTGCCCGTCACGCCGGAGGATTTCACCCCCGCCGTCCGTCTGGTGGCGTTCACGGATTCCCACAACCAGAACCATCACGTGGCGGACGCGATCGACACGGCATACGAGCTGTTTGACAACGACCCCGTCTACGCCGGTGTGGACGGCTTCTTCGGGCTGGGCGATTTTTCCAGCGTCGGTCAGGAGCCGGACTACGCCAATTACGCCGCCACCCTGCGCGAACACGTGCGGGAGGAGACGCCGATGATCAACATCCACGGTAACCACGAGTTCAAGAACGAGAATTACCGCGAGTATTTCATCCGGAACTTTGAGCAGGAGCCCGATACCGTGACAGAGATCAACGGCTTTTCCTGCATCGCCTTCTCCGGCGAAAAGGGCGCCACGGAATGGACCTTTACGGCCAAAAGCCTCAAATGGCTTTCCGACGCCATCGACGAGGCGGAGGCCAAGGCGGACGGCAAGGCGGTGTTCGTGTTCCAGCACCCGCACCCCTGGGGCACCGTATACGGCTCCACCTACTGGGGCGACCCGCAGATCAACGTGGTGCTCAACGGCCACAACTGCGTGGTGGATTTTTCCGGCCACTCCCATTTCCCCATGAACGACCCCAGAAGCATCATCCAGACCAGTTATACCTCCGTTGGCTGCGGCGCCATGGCGACGTTTGAAACGGATAAGGACTACATCCCCGGCCAGCACCCCGACGGCTACGATCCGGCGGCGCAGATGTGCGTCATCGAGGCGGATAACGACGGCAGCGTGCGCATCCGCGGCTACGACCTGCTGTCCGATACCTTCTTCTGCGATTATTATATCGACAACGTGAACGACGTCGGCTCCTACGCCTATACCTACCGCAACATGCGCGCCCATGATTCCAAGCCGGTGTTCCCGGAGGACGCCTCCGCCGCCGCTTACCGGAACGACAACGGCGAGTGGGTGATCTCCTTTACGGAGGCCGCCTCCAACTACATCGTGCATGAGTACAAGGTGGTCATCAAGGACGAGAAGGGCCTTATCGTCTTCTCGGAGAATTTCGTGGATGACTACTTCGTCATTGACGACGACAACACCGCCGATTTCCGCATCGGCACGGACACGCTGGAATCCGGTAAAACGTACACGCTGCGCGTGCGCGGCGAAAGCGCCTATCACCTGTATTCCGACTGGGTGGAGATGTCTTTCGTAGCGGAGTAACGTCCGCGCGGGCCGTAGAAAAAGAAGCGATAACGACAAGGGGAGCGACGCAAACGCGCCGTTCCCCGGTTCTTTTATGAGAAGGAAAAGCGCTGCCGCGCAAAAGGTCGTCAGTCCCGCGCGAACAGCCGCGTTTCGCCTTCCTCCATCGAAAAAACGATCCTCCGGCCGGTCAGCGGCAAAGCGCCGTCCAACAGGTCCCGCAGCGTCGTTGCCGTGGGGAAGCGCAGCGTTTTCGTCCCGCCCGTCACGGCGTGTATGGCAACGTAGTGCGCGTTCACGTAGATAATATCGCCCGCGTCGGCGTACAGGTGCGTGCCGCATGCGCCGCAGAACGTCCGCAGCTCCTCCACGGAGAAGAACGGGTCCCGGCCGATATTGCACAGATACGGCGTGCCGCTTTGACTGCATAAATCCATGGCGGCTTTTGCGCCCTCCGTCGCGATCCCCGTAAACAGGATCACGCCCTTGTATTTTCCGTAAACGGCGGGGAAATCGGATACGTCGTATATGTCGTAAGGCGCGCCCATATGCCCCAATGCCCCGCGCTGGCCGCAGATCGCGTTGCGCCGGTCGCAGTCGGTCATGCGGGCGTAGGCGCGTTCGTCGATGAACACGGCGATCTCGGCCATGCCGCCCCGGTCCGGTTTCGTCAGGGATTCCGTATAAATCTCACAAAAACGGGTCATTTCCGCCATCAGCGCCGGGTCGTCATACCAGCCGCCCCACATGTCGAACCACCAGAAGCCGTTGCCCTTGATCAATTGCCGGGCAAAGGATTTCCGCATCTGCGCGATCGCCGTTTTCCGGTCCGGCAGACCGTGCCAGATGGGGGCGGTCAGTATGCGCCGCGGGTCGTATTCCGGCGCGCGCTCGCAAAGGAGCTTCGTCAGGTGGGTGCGGATATCGCATTCCTGAACGCACAGCTTGCCGTGGAGCCGCACGGAATCCGCCGCGTACATCTCCGTCCAGTCCGCGTCCGTCCCGCGTATGCCTAAATAGGAATTGGGGGAGCAGATAAAGTCGATATCGTCGCACTCCAGCAGCGTTTGCAGCGCGTGGGTGCCGTACAGGGGCGAAGGCACCTCCAGCGCGTAGCCGTAAAACGCGCCGACCACGACGCCCTCCCCGGCGGTTTCCTTCGCCGTCCGCGCCAGACGCGCCACGGCCCGCGCCGCCGCCTCGCTTGCGAATTCCAGATACGCGGCAAGGTACGGCGAGCCGTGGCAGGGTCCTTCTCCGTTCAAAAGGGAAAGGTCGGGCAGCCCGGCAAACGGCAGATCGGGGCGATTTTTCGCCAGAAACGCCGCAAAGCCCTTTTCCGCCGCGGGGGAAAGCCCGGCGTTCCTGTCAAAGTGGAACCACTCCTCCGTGTCGCCGCCCGCCAGATGGTACCCGGCGATCCGATCCCGGTAGCAGCTCCCGTTCACGTGGGCGATCAGCCGCCGCAGCATATCCTCCGCGAAGGCCCTCCATTCCTCCGAAAACAGCGATTCCCGTTCTCCGGAGCCGTCCGTTTCCTCCGGGTGCGTCCGCAGCCACCGGTCCGGCGCGCAGAGATTGACGCGGGGAAGCAGATACGCCTCCGGGCACGCGGCAAGGATGCGCCGCACGGACGCGTCGAACCCGGTGAAATCCGCCTCTGCTTCGTCAAACATGCCCTTCCCGAAGGGGCGGAACCCCTTGGTCGCGCTGATCCACTTGCCCGCGCACAGCGCCGGGAAGGAGAACAGCCGGTACCCCGCCTTCGCAAAGTCCTCGTACCGGGCGTACTCCTCCAGATAGGTCATGTACGCCGCCGCCGGAAAAGGCCTGTCGCCGTGAAACAGCGTCGGCACGCCGTTGTGCCGCCGGACGGAAAACCCCGCGCTTCGCATACCGCGTCCCCCTTTTTTGAATCGTTACGGCTTTACTGTACCATATTCCGGCAGGGAAATCAATACGGCGACTGGCGACTGACGACAGATTTCCGGTATTGCTTTTTTTCTTCTTTCATACTACAATACAATCAAACAGGCTGCGCGGTTTGCCGGATGCGGCCGCCGCGCAATGAAAAGGAGAATTCGCCGGATGAATACGTTTTACGATCCCCAAGCCAAACTTTGGCGCAACCGCACCGCCCTGCGGCTGCCGCGCCACGACCTGTTTTTCGGCACGCCGGAACACCGCCCCACGGCGGGCGTCCCCATCGGCGACGGCGACACCGGGTCGCTGCTGTGGCTGGAAAAGGACGGCGTCCATATCCACGTCAACAAGTGCGATCTGTGGCAGGACGCGCCTCCCGGCGTCACGTGGGACGACGCCTGCTACTGCTCCGGCCACGAGGAGGAGCTGACCTGCTGCCGGCACGCCGGCGAGATCACCCTGCGGCTCAACAGCCCGGCGTTCGAGTATCTCTACCAAAAGGCGTTCACGGCGCGGCTGTCCCTGACGGACGCCGCCGCCCTGCTGGAAAGCGTTACGCCCTTCGGCGCCGTCCGCGCCCGCGCCTTCGCGGAAAACGGCGTCACGGCTCTGTCCTGTGAAGTGACCTCCGGGGAAGGGGAGGCGCCGGAGATCCGCCTGTCCCGCTGGGGCAGCCGCAACCTGTGGCGCTGGTACTGCCAGCAGAAATTCGTGCCGGAAACGGGACTGGAAGGTACGCAGTCCTACGCGCAGGACGACGGTCTTTTTATCACGCAGGAGCTGAACGCCACCCAATTCTGTATCGGACTGCGCCTTGTAACGGAGGAAACGCCGGAACGCGTCTACCGTCCCAACGGCCATTCCGCCGCCATCCGGCTGGAAAACGCCCCCGCCCACCGCTTTACGCTGTTCTGGACGGTCAAGACCGGCGACACGGTCGAGCAGGCGAAGGCCGCCTGTCAAAAGGCGCTGGCAGAGGCAGCCGCAGCGGGCGAACCCGCGTTGTACAAAGCGCACCGGGCGGCGTGGGCTTCCTTCTGGGAGCGCTCCTGCCTGTCGGTCCCGGACGACTATCTGGAAAACATCTGGTACCTGTACCTTTATTATATGAACAGCGAAAGCCGCGGCGCGTACCCCCCGCACTTCACCAGCGGCCTGTGGGGCTTTTACCACGACTATATCGCGTGGAACTACTACTTCCACTACAACGAGCAGCACATGTATATCCCGCTGGAGCAGGCGGGCCACCCGGAGCTGGCAGACAACTACTTCGCCCTGCGCAAAAACGGCGTGGAAAAGAACCGCCTGTACGCACAGATCGTCAAGGGCAAAAAGGGCGTCTTCCTGCACGACGTGACGGACCGCTTCGGCCGCGGCGCGGAATACGACCTGCTGAACGCCACCCCCGGCGCGCAGGCCGCCATGCAGATGTGGCGGCACTGGCGCTATACGGGCGACGAAGCCTTCCTGCGGGGCACCGCCCTGCCCTTCATGCGGGAGGTGGTCTGCTTCTATCTCGACATGTTCAACAAAGAGGAAGACGGCCTGTACCATATCCACGGCACCACCGCCTACGAGGGCAACGCCCCCACCGACGACACGCTGACGGATATCGTCATGGCCCGCACGCTGTTCGCAACGTACCTGCCCTACGCGGAGCCGGAGCAAAGGGCCGCCATGGAGGACGTGCTGGCGCACCTGCCGCCTGATCTGCTGCTGCCGCTGGAGGACCCGGAGGACTGGGACGGCGAGACCTTCTCCTACGGCATCGGCAAGGGGCAGCGCCCCGTGGGGGAGGGCAAGGTCTTCGGTATCGGGTACCGGGACGGCGCGCCCGTGCGCAAATCCTACGGCGAACCCGACTGCCCCAAGCGCGGCTACGGCTTCCCGGATATCGAATTCGTCACCCTGTACCCGACGGGCGAAACGGGCCTGAAGGACCGGGGAACGCCGGTGTTCGACGCGATGACCGACCAGACGCTGCTGCACGAAACGGGCGAAAGGACCGGTCACTGGAACATGCTGCCCATTTATTTGGCGCGCATGGGCATGGGGGCGGAGCTGTTCAGGACCGCCCGCGCCATGCTGTCCAACTACCAGGGCTTCCCCAACGGCTTCAACGCCGAGGGCGGCGAGGTGGGCACGCTGATGCGCGACGCGCCGGCGTTTTACAACGTCACCAACACGCTGAACGGGGAAAAGCACCTGCTGCGCTCGGACGAATTCGTCCACTTCGATTTTGAAACGGAGCCCATCATCGCGGAGGCGCTGGCGGAAGGGCTGCTGCAAAGCCACGAGGGCCTTTTGCGGCTGTGCCCCGCCGTGGAATCGCTGCCGGTTTCGTTCCGCCTGTTCGCGGAGGGCGGTTTTGCCGTGGGCGCGGAATTCACGGAGCAGGGCTTCGTCGTCACCGTGGAGAGCTTACGCGGCGAGCCCTGTTATCTCGCGCTGCCTGAATGCTTTGCGGAAACGCCAGTGTTTGCTTATATCGCGCCGAAAGACGGCGGCTTCGTCCCGGCGGAGGCAAAAAAGACCGTCCTCGGCCGGGAAACGGTCTATGATTTCTCCGCTTTGCGGGCGGGCGAAACGCTGCTGCTGGCAAGCGTTCCGATCGAGGCGCTGACGCCTGTCACGCCCCAAAAGGAAGCCCCCAACGCGGAAATGAAACAGTGCGGCAGGGCCGTACTGGGTTCCCCCGCGCTGATGCGGAATACGGACTGACGCGAATAGGATACAGAGGTGTTTATGATGAAAAAAACACTGTCTCTTTTGTTGGTAATGCTGTTTATCGTCGCGGCGCTGCCCGTGGGCGCGTCGGCGCAAGCGGCGCAGCCGCCCCGGATCGTGGAGACCGTTTATCCTACGGAGGGTATCGTCGTCGCCGACATCGTGGCGACGGAGGCGCCGTATAACGTGGACGCCATGGGGGAGGCGGATGTCTCCGCCGCGCTGCAGCGGGCCATGAACGACTGCGCGACGGCGGGCGGCGGCACGGTGTTCCTGCCCGCGGGCCGGTATCGCCTGTGCTCGCCCCTGTATATCCCCCAGTTCGTCACGCTGCGCGGGGACTGGCAGGATCCCGATGAAGGTACGGACTACGGCACGCTGCTGATCGCGGACGTGCCCTCCTCCGACGCCATGACGCCGGGCCTTATCACCGTGGGTGCCAGTGCCGGGGCGGTGGGGCTGACCGTGTGGTACCCGGAGCAGACGCTGGAGGACGTAAAGCCCTATCCCTACACCTTCTACGTGGTGGGCAACGGCGACTACATGCTGCAGACGGTGCAAAACTGCACGCTGCTCAACTCCTACCGGGGGATCGGCGCCAGCGCGGAGTGCGAAAACGGCGTCAGCCAGATCCACGAGATGTTCACGGTGGAAAACGTGAAGGGCACCTGTCTGTACGAGGGCCTCAATTCCTACAACTCCGCGGACGTGGATACCTATCAGACGGTCTATATCGAAAACAAGTACTGGGCGCAGGCGGGGGAGGCCTTCAACGCCCCGGACGAGGCCGCCCTGGACGCTTACACCCGCGTCAACGCTTACGGGCTGGTGCTGGGCGATCTGGAATGGCCCCAGTTCGCGGATATCCGCGTGTCAGACAGAATGACCGGCGTGGAATTCCGCAAGGGCCTGCGCTATTGCTTCAGCGGCGAGTTCTATGGGCTGTACCTTGAAAACTGCGATCACGGCTTTGTGATAAAAAAGGACGCGGTGGACGGCCGCGGCAAGACCTGGGGGGTCGCCGTATGCAAAGGCGTCATCGAGGGCAGCAAGACCGCCGTCGATAACGAGGGCTCCGCCGCGCTGCTGCTGACGGACGTGACGGTGAAAGGCAAGGTCAAGGGCAAGGCTGTGCGGGAATTCCACCCGGATACCGCCGCCTTTGCGCCGGACCTGAAACATACCTATCAGAAGCCCTCCGCCGGGCTGTACGTGGTGTCGGCGGACAGAACCGGCCGCACGGACGCCTCCGCCGCGGTGCAGAACGTACTGGACGGGGCGGCAGAGACGGGCGGCGTGGTGTATCTGCCCGGCGGCGTGTACCGGTTCGACGGGCCGATCACCGTGCCCGCGGGCGTGGAGCTGCGCGGCTCCTCCTCCGTGCCGGTGCGCGACCAGAGCGGCAACAGCAGCGGCACGCTGATCCTGTCGTATTACGGCTACGACGATCCCGACGGCCTGCCGCTGATCACCCTGGGCGGCGACGGCGCGGGCCTCAACGGCCTGCGGGTGGATTTCCCGCTGAACAACCCCACGGACGAAAGCGGCGATTTCCGCGCCACCGTCCCCGCCGTTTACGGCGCGGCGGACGACCTGTACGTGACGAACTGCTTTATCACGCTGGCAAGCGTGGGCGTCCGTCTGGAAAACGCCGGTAACGCCTTTTTGAAAAAGGTGATCGGCTGCTGCTACGACGCCATGTTCTCGCTTCAGGGCTGCGATAACGCCTTCATCGAGGGCTGCCTGCAGAACGCCAACGCGCTGCCCCGCAACGGCTACCGCAGCCTCGGCATCCCGGAGCTGGCGGACCGGCTGACGGAGGACCACCTGTTCGCCTACGTGTTCATCCCCATCACCCGGGTGCGCACGGAGTATATCACGCTGAAGGACTGCACGGACGCTGCGATCCTCCAGACCTTCATCTACGGCGGCAGGTCGTTCCTGCACGCCGAAAACAGCACCGTGCTGGCGGTGAATATCGGCTCGGACGGCTCCTCCCACGACGCGCCCACGCTGAAACTGGACGGCGGATCGCTTACCGTCCTCAACTCCATGCGCTCCACCGCCGACGGACAGCGGGGCTACCGCTATTACGAAACCGAAAACAAGGCCGCGCTGCGTTCCTACAACAGCATGGGCGTGGACCTGCTGTATAAGGAGAGCCCGGTGCTGGAACGTATCAAACGCGCCGACCTGCAAAAAGGCGAGAACCTTTACCGACTGCTGCAGCCCTTCTACCGCATGTTGGCGTGCTTCGGCCGCCTGACCATGCAGATCAAACAGAAATAAGGTGAAGCTTTTGAAAAAGACGATCGCGGTCCTGCTGTGCCTGTGCCTGCTGCTGGTGGGCGCGGTACCGGCGACGGCCGCCGGAAAACAGAATAACGCCGTCAATACGGCGTTGCTGTGCGTGGAAGACTTCCTCTTTCAGATGACCGAGCGTCTGCGCGGGCTGTTCGGCTGTCGGGAGGCGGAACAGCCCTTCCCCAAGGCCAAAGTGACCGCGGAAACGCTGCTGCTGTTGGATACCCCGCGGGGCGACGCGGCGTTGGCGCTGGGCTCCCTGCAGGGGGTGCTGGCCAACGTCAGCCAAACGCAGCTGGCGTTTAAGGACGGCGCGTACCGGACGTATCTTGCCGACGCGCCTGTCGAGATCGAGGAACGGACGGGGGAACGCGCGGAAGCCGCCGCGCTGCTGAAGGAGTTTGCCGACTGCGTCAACGGCTACGTGCTGTGCGATGAAGCCGGGGCGCAGGCCGCCGTGTCCGTGGCGGGCGTGCTGCGGGCCGTGGTGATCCCGGAAAGCCTGCAGGACGCGGCGAAGGCGGCGGGGCTGACCTGCCGGGAGGACGCGCGCGGCTGGACGGACAAGACGCTGCGCCGTTCCCGCTATTTCACGAAGCTGAACCGTTCGGTCGCGTTCTCTCAGCCCGTCTCCCTGGCGCCCAAGCTGGTGGATTACGCGGTGATGGCCGGGGCGTATTTCGGCTTTTCCGACTCCGCCGAAGAAAAAGACTGCAAAAGGCTCTATTCGTTTCTGGACGATAACGCCGTGGTGTTCGGCTGGAACGCCGTGCTGGGCGAATACGGCACGGTGGCGGCGCTGTCCGCCTGCAACGCCTGCCTGATCCCCGCGGACCACGCCTGCAACCTCTCCGTACTCAGCGGTTTCCCGTCCGTCGATCAGAAACAGACGGCCGCCGCGCAGCCGGAAGCGCGGGCCGGCCACACGGTCTGCCTGTTCCTGTCGGACGGCGACAACCTGCAATGGATGCTCACGCAGTTTACCGGCGCGGCCCACTTCGGTTCGCCCCTGCGGGGAGAATTCCCCATGGGCTGGGGCGTGCCCGCCTCGCTGAACGATACCGCGCCCACCATGGCGCAGCGCCTGTACGCCGACGCCGCGCCGAACGACGAATTCATTTTGCAGATCAGCGGGCTGGGGTATACCTTCCCCTCCCGGTGGAAGGATCCCTTCGCGCTGCGGCGCATGTACGGCGCGCTGTCGCAAAAGATGGCGCGGGCGGACCTGCGGATCGCGGCGGTGCTGGACGACGGCGGCTTTTACCACCGCGCCCTTGACGTGCTGGCGGCGCAGGAGAACGTCTCCGGCGTGTTCTATCTGGATTACGATAACTATGCCGGTATGGACGGCGCGGCGCGGCTGTCCCACGGCAAGCCCATCATCGGCGCGCGGTA
Source organism: Clostridia bacterium (assembly GCA_017428085.1). Classification (GTDB taxonomy): domain Bacteria; phylum Bacillota; class Clostridia; order Oscillospirales; family Acutalibacteraceae; genus RUG806. Next base: position 15,483 of record JAFRRP010000069.1, read on the forward strand.
CAAGCTGTGGTACGGGCAGCCCGGCGGTTCGCCGGAGGAGATCGCCGCCGCGGTCAACGCCGCTTCCAAAGATCCAGCCGATCCCGACGCCTATTCGCTGATCGTGGCGCACGCCTGGTCCGGGCTGGACGCGGAAGGCGATTTCGCCGGTTACGGCGATACCATGGCGGCGGTGCGGCGGCTGGTGGACCTGTTCGACGGGGACGTGCGGCTGGCATCGCCCACCGAATTTGCCGCGCTGGTAAAGGAAACGCTCGGCTGAACGCCGTTTGCATTCAACTGTCGATAGAATGATCTCAAAAATCCGGTTATTTACATGGCCGGATTTTTTTGTTATGCTGAAAGCGATCCGGATCGAACGAAAAACGACAAGGAGAAGTGGAACGTATGGACAACAGGAAGATCGGCGGGTATATCCGGTATTGCCGCGTGGCCGCCGGATTGACGCAAAAGGAGCTGGCGGAACGGCTGGGCGTCTCGTTTCAGGCGGTCAGCAAATGGGAAAACGGCGATACGCTGCCGGACACGGGTCTGATATTGGACCTGTGTGAGATACTGAACACCACGGCAGACAAGCTGCTGAACGGCGGCGCTATCCTGATGAACCCCCGCAAACTGATGCGGGTGGAGGACGTGGTGATCGGCTTTGAGCACATCGAGGATATCCGCCGGTGCTTCGGTGAGCACAGCGACTTTTTCACCGGCATGGTGGAGGGGATCAACGCGAAGATGAACATCGACCTGCCGGCATACATGGACCGCCGCGAGACACTGGAGGTCCTGTGGGCGGAGGTGCTGATCCAGGGATTGCTTTCCGGCAGGACCGTGGATATGGACGAGGTGAAAGCCACCTTTACCAATCAGAATATGATAAAGCAGATCGAAAAATACGTCAGGACGACGGCGCCGGAAGAAACTGCGGATAAGTCCAAAGAAAAAATCTTAAAAAACAGCGTTAATCATTTGACTCTCACCTTAGCTTGAGAGGTATCATGACCGTGAAAGATATCTTTCCCCAACTTTTCCGGAGGTGGTTGTATGCAGATCGGCGAATTCGCCAAGCTGTGCGGCACGCGCGTTTCCCTGCTGCGGCATTACGACAGGATCGGGCTGCTGCGCCCCGCGTATACGGACGTAGTCACGGGCTACCGCTATTACGCGCCGGGGCAGGCGGAGACCTACCGGCTGATTTCCGCTTTGAAGGAGGCGGGCTTTTCTCTGCCGGAGACGCGCCGCCTGCTCTCTTTGACGGAGGACGGCGAAGACGCGGCCCCGCTGTTTGAGCAAAAGCGCGCCGCGCTGGCCGGGACGCTGGCCGCGCTGGAAAAGGCGCAAGATTTATGGAAAGGAGTGAACGTCACGATGGAAGAACTGTGCTTCAACGAAGATCTGGATTTCCCGTTCGCGGACGACCCGGAAGCCGTGGGCAAATGGACGGTGTTGGGCCGTTGGCGCAGCCGGGACGAGTTTTACGCCGGCAAAAAGCCGGATACGGAGGTTTACGGCGAGCAGATCCGGGAGATCTATTTTCTGCCCGGCGGCGAAACATACTGGGCCTACGGCTGGACGAAGGGCAAGCTGCTGATCGACGAATACAATAATCCCCATTGGGAGACCTACAAGATCGAGGAGATCGACGGCGAGACCTATATGCTGCTGGACCACAAGGGCTACGAATATCTTGTCAGCGGCAAGACCGAACTGGTGGCGCTGAAAAAGGCGGATTCCCGCGCCTACACCCGCCGGGAGATCGCCCGCAGGGACGATCTCGACAAGCCCTTCATAGCCGATCCCGCCGTCATCGGCAAATGGAGGACCTGGGGGTTCTGCCAAACGAAAGAGGACTTTTCCGCGGAACCGGAGCCGGAGGAGGAGCTGTACTGGAAGAGCGTGGAATTCTTCCCCGGCGGCAGCGTCACCTCCGTCTATGAGGACGAGGTGATCGAGGGCGACGACCGGCAGACGTGGACGAAAGGCTGTCTGCTGCGCAAATTCAACGATTGCGCCTGCGAGTACGAGATCCGCACCGTGGATGGAGTCGACTACCTGCTGATCGAGTGGAAAAGCGGCGACTGGCGCTGGGGCGGCTTTGATACCAACTACTATATTTTCCGACGCGACAAAAACGAATAACGCCGGACCCGGCCCGGCCTGAAGCAAAAGCGCTCCCGGTATACCGCAGCGGCGGTCCCGGGGGCGTTTTTATGACGAATTCGTATCCATAGCTTGTTTTTCGGCGCGTTTGGCGTTATAATGATGACCGAAAACCGCGGTTGCAACCGCCGGTTGCGCATCTTCAAGGTCAACTTTCTTGTCGGCAACCGGTTTTTTGTGGTAAGCTTTGGGTGAAATCACGGCAAGGCCGAAAGGAGATTACCAACATGATATTAGCGGATAAGATCATTGAACTGAGAAAGAAAAACGGATGGTCGCAGGAGGAGCTGGCGGAAAAACTGGACGTCAGCCGCCAGGCGGTATCCAAATGGGAAAGCGCGCAGTCCGTGCCGGATATGAACCGGGTGCTGCTGCTTTCCGAGGTGTTCGGCGTTTCCACCGATTACCTTTTAAAAGATGAAATGGGCGAGGCGGTCGTCCCCGGCGCGCCCCTGCCGGAGGACGCGGGCAAAACGCTGCGCAGCGTCTCTTTGGAGGAAGCGCAGAGTTTTTTGCAATACCGCAGAATAAGCGCGGGCCGGATCTCGTTGGGCGTGCTGCTGTGCATCCTTTCCCCGGTGGCGCTGATCCTGCTGGCTTCGGCGCAGGAAGAGGGACTGCTGGCCATGGCCGAGGAGCAGGCCGTGGCGCTGGGGCTGCTGCCGCTGTTTTTGCTGATCGGCGCGGCGGTGGCGCTGTTCGTGACCTCCGGCCTGGCCGGAAAGAAATTTGAATATCTCAGCAGCGAGAGCTTTGAAACGGAATACGGCGTCAGCGGCTTCGCGCGGGAGCAGCGGGAACGGGAGAACGCTTCCTTCGCGGTGCGGTTGACCGTGGGCGTGGTGCTTTGCGTGCTGTCCGTGGTGCCGATTTTCGTCGCCATGCTGCTGCCCGGCGCGGAAAACGCCGGTGATTTCCGCTACGTCGTGGCGGTGGCGGCGCTGCTGTGCCTTGTCGCCGTGGGCGTGTGGCTGATCGTGCAGGCGGCTATCGTACGGGGCGGCTACGCCGTGCTGCTGGAGGAGGGCGACTACGCCCGGGAGCAGAAGGAAAACCTGCGCCGCAACCAGACGCTTGCCACCTGTTATTGGGGCGTCGTCACCGCGGGCTACCTGGCCTACAGCTTCATCACCATGGACTGGCAGCACAGCTGGATCGTGTGGCCTGTGGCGGGCGTGCTGTACGGCGTGATCTTCGCCATCGCCGGCGCTGTCGGTAAAAAGGAAAAATAAAAAACGCGGTATCAAAAGCCGCCGACCGCCGTCCGTTCCGGGCGGCGGTTTTTGCACGCTTGTTCTGCCCCAGGCAGCCGCGTTGATTTGGCTTTTTTTGAAAAAAATGAAAAATCGCAAAAAAACTGTTGACAACGGGAAAACCGTCTGCTATAATACCCATCAAACAGATAGGAAAAGTGTGAAATAGAAGCCGCTTTTCCGCTGCCGGGCCCGCCGACCTTATTTCCGTAAGGCGGCTCCGCCGGAAACTACGACCGAAAAAGGAGCAAACGACCATGAAAACCTATGAAAGAATCACCGACCTGATCGGCGGCACGCCGCTGCTGAAGCTGACCAACTACATCAAAGACAACGGCCTGCAGGCCGATATCTACGGCAAGCTGGAGTATTTCAATCCCGCCGGCAGCGTCAAGGACCGCATCGCCAAGGCCATGATCGACGACGCGGAGGCCAAGGGCCTGCTGACGCCCGATTCCGTCATCATCGAACCCACCAGCGGCAACACCGGCATCGGCCTTTCCGCCGTGGCCGCCAGCAGAGGGTACCGCATCATCCTGACGATGCCGGAGACCATGAGCGTGGAGCGCCGGAACCTCCTGAAGGCCTACGGCGCGGAGCTGGTGCTCACCGAAGGCACCAAGGGCATGAAGGGCGCCATCGAAAAGGCCAACGAGCTGGCGGCCGCCACGCCGAACAGCTTCATCCCCAGCCAGTTCACCAACGCGGCCAACCCCGCCGCCCATTACGCCGCCACCGGCCCTGAAGTTTGGGCGGATACCGACGGCAAAGTGGATATCTTCGTGGCGGGCGTGGGTACCGGCGGCACGGTGACCGGCGTGGGCGAATACCTGAAAGCGCAGAACCCCAACGTAAAAGTGGTGGCCGTGGAGCCCGCCTGTTCCCCCGTGCTGTCGGAGGGCCGCCCCGGCCCGCACAAGATCCAGGGCATCGGCGCGGGCTTTGTGCCGGACACGCTGAACACGAACGTCTACGACGAGATCGTCACCGTGGAAAACGAGGACGCCTTCGCCACCGGCCGCACCCTTGCCAAAAAGGAAGGCCTGCTGGTGGGCATTTCCTCCGGCGCGGCCGTATACGCCGCCACGGTTCTCGCCAAACGGCCCGAAAACGCGGGCAAGCTCATCGTGTCGCTGCTGCCGGACACCGGCGAACGCTATCTGTCCACCCCCATGTTCGCGGAGTAAAACGAGAGCGGAGAGCGGAGTTCGGAGAGCGGAGATAAAAAAGGAGACAGAAGATATGAAGATCAACCTTTTCGCTCTTTTACGGGCGAATTTCAGAAACGGGCGAATGTGACCGGGGACACGGCGCCGCCGTTCCGAAACACAGGCGCATCTATTGTTTCCCCCGCATTTCCCCAATGATCTGAAATAAAAAGAAAGAGGTATTATCATGAGCAACTATAAATTCGAGACCCTGCAGCTTCATGTCGGCCAGGAGCAGGCCGATCCCGCCACCGACTCCCGCTCGGTGCCGATCTATCAGACCACTTCCTACGTGTTCCATAACAGCGCCCACGCGGCGGCGCGCTTCGGGCTGGCGGACGCCGGCAACATCTACGGCCGACTGACCAACTCCACCCAGGACGTGCTGGAAAAGCGCGTGGCGGCGCTGGAAGGCGGCGTGGCGGCGCTGGCGGTGGCCTCCGGCGCGGCGGCCATCACCTACACCATCGAGGCGCTGGCGCAGAAAGGCGAGCACATCGTGGCGCAGAAGACCATCTACGGCGGCAGCTTCAACCTGCTGGCCCACACCCTGCCCCAGTACGGCGTGGAGACTACCTTTGTTGACATCCATGACCTTGCAGAAGTCAAAGCGGCCATCCAGCCCAATACAAAAGCCATCTTTATCGAAACGCTGGGCAACCCCAACAGCGATATCCCGGATATCGAAGCTGTCAGCGAGATCGCTCACGCGGCGGGCATCCCCGTGGTGATCGACAACACCTTCGGCACGCCCTATCTCATCCGTCCGCTGGAGCACGGCGCGGATATCGTGGTGCACTCCGCCACCAAATTCCTGGGCGGCCACGGCACTACGCTCGGCGGTATCATCGTGGACGGCGGCAAGTTCAGCTGGTCGCCGGAAAAATACCCCGGCATCGCCGCGCCCAACCCCAGTTACCACGGCGTTTCCTTCGCGGCGGCGGTGGGCCCCGCGGCCTTCGTGACCTACATCCGCGCCATCCTCCTGCGCGATACCGGTGCGGCCATCTCGCCCTTCAACGCGTTTTTGCTGCTGCAGGGGGTGGAGACGCTCTCCCTGCGGCTGGAACGCCATGCGGAGAACACCAAAAAGGTGGTGGAATACCTCAGTAACCACCCGCTGGTGGAAAAGGTGAACCACCCGTCCCTGCCGGGCCACCCGCAGCACGCGCTTTACAACAAGTATTTCCCGGGCGGCGGCGGCTCCATCTTCACCTTTGATATCAAAGGCGGGCAGGAAGCGGCGTGGAAGTTCATCGACGCGCTGCAGATCTTCTCGCTGCTGGCCAATGTGGCGGACGTGAAATCGCTGGTGATCCACCCGGCCTCCACCACCCACTCCCAGCTGACGGAAGAAGAACTGAACGATCAGGATATCCACCCCGGCACCATCCGGCTCTCCATCGGCACGGAGCACATCGACGATATCATCGCCGATCTGGAACGGGGCTTTGCCGCCGTCCGATAAAATCATCGCATAAATATGAACGCTCCCGGGCAACCGCCGACGGGAGCGTTCGTTTGCTTTTTGGCTTGATAAAAGGACGGGTCAGTCGCCGCGCAGCGCCCGCAGGTGACAGCGATCCACCAGCAGGAACTCTCTGGCGGTCATGCACACGGCAAAGCCGATGGTGCCGCCCACCAGCACGTCGGAGAAGAAATGCGCGCCCACCATGATCCGGCTGACGGCCACGATCCCCGTGAACAGGATGGCGAAGCACCACAGCAGCGCGCGGCGGCGCTTGCATTTCACGCCCATCACGTCCGCCAGCGCGATCAGGTAGAACGTCGCGGCGGCGGCGCGGGTGTGGCCGCTGGGAAAGCTCTTGAAGGCGTCCGACGTGCCGAAGGTCGCACGCATCCATTCCTTGTCCGGCTGGCCCCCCGCCACGTACCAGCGGGTGTAGCCGGAATAATCGCCGATCACGTTCATGGCCCGGTAGCGCATCCGGCCCATGGGGTTCTTGATGACCTGCACCAGCAGGATGGCGAACACGATGGCCCCCATGGTGACGCAGGCGAAACGCGGCAGCTTTTTCAGCGTGTCGTCCGAAAAGCGGCTTACCGCGAACAGCGTCAGCACGGCGCAGAACACCGCCAGAAACGCCGCGATCCCCCACAGAAACGCGGGCACACCCTTAAAGGACGGGCCGCCCTCCGGCACCTGCACGTGGCGGCAGACGTACTCGAACATGTCGGAAAACTCCCACAGGTACAGCCCCACGGTGGCCGCGCCGCCGGTGATCACCAAAAGCGTGCGCACCGCGCCGGGCTTTACGATGCGCAGCGCCCACATGGTCAGCATGGCCGCGCACAGGGCAGACAGCAGCAGCTCCGGGCAGGTGCCGATGCACTCGAACACCACGCCGAACACGCCGGTGGCGTAATACTGTCCCGGGGGCAGCGTGCCTTTGGTCAGGATTCGGCTCACCTGCAGGTCGGTGAACGTGGCGGCCAGCAGCAGCCCGCCGAAGATCGCCGCGAACAATACCAGCGACAAAATCGTTTTCTTCTTCAACGTCATTTTCACACGTCCTTTCAAGCAGTTGGATAACACTATTATAGCATCCGCCGCGCCGAAAAACAATGCCGTTCACATTTTTCTTTTTGCGAACGGCGTGAGACACTTGACAAAACGGCGCCTTTTCTGCAAAATAGATAGGGAAGCTTGTTGTTCCATTTTTATTGTTTATCATCATTCCGCTAAGAGGGTGAGGTTATCAAAAACCCATTGGCCTATTTCTTTTCCCGCGACGGGGATGAGGAGCGCCCGTCCAACCGGGAGATCCTTTTTTACGCCGTGGGCGCCACCGGGCAGAACATGTCCGCCGGTTTCATCACCGGCAGGGTGACCTATTTCTATGAGAACCATGCCGTCCCCGGAAAATCCGCCCATTACGCGGGCAAGATCATGACGGCTTCCATCGTCTGGGACGCCGTCAACGATATCCTTGTGGGCACCTTTGTGGACAGAAAAAAGCACAGACCCTATCAGAAGATGCGCCCGTACCTGCTGTATCTGCCGCCTGTCATCGGCCTGCTCAGCGCCGCCATGTTCGTGACGGTGTTCTCCGGCGACATGCTGCGGCTGGTCTGGCTGGTGGCCTGTTACTTCTGTTGGGACCTTCTTTATTCGTTCCAGGAGACCGGCATGTGGGGAATGCTGCCGCTGTCCTCGCCGCATTCCGCCGTGCGCGCCCGCGTGACGCAGTGGGTGACCATCGGCGCAAATCTGGGCGGGTATTTGCCCAAGGCGTTTCCCGTGGCCTGGGACCTGTTAGAGAAGAACGGCATGGACGAAAAGACGATCTTCGTGCTGTTCGCCTTCCTGTTCGGCCTGGGCGGGGAACTTGTCTCGCTGCGGGCCGCCTCCTTCCGGGAACGGATCGATTCCCCTGCGGCGGAAGAGGAGAGCTTCCTGAAGTCCATCGCCGTGCTGCGCCACAATCCCAAGCTGCTGCTGATCGGCGCGGCGAAAACCATCCATGAGGTCTATCCTCGCATCAACCGGACTTATTTTTATCAATCCGCATTCCGCGAGACGGGCGCCATGGGCGGCGGTACCGCGGAGACAATGTATGAAACGATCTCCAGTATCCCCGGCGCGCTGTCGGTGTTCTTTGCCAACCGGCTTATCAGTAAATTCGGCGGCATGAAGCGGGCGCTGGTCATTTCGCAGATCGCCATCATCTCCGCCCGGTTCATCGCCTACGTGGTGGGGATCCTGCCGGGCTGCCGCTACGATACGGTACACGGGTATCTCGTCATGTGCTGCATCATCGGGATCAGCAGCGCCTTTACCAGCTTTATGGAGATCGCCCATCGCTCGCTGATCAACGACTCCATCGACGAGGTGGAGCTGAAGACCGGCCTGCGGACGGAGGGCATTTCCGCCTCCGCCATCAACTTTGCCCGCAAGATCACCAACAGCCTGCAGTCGCTGATCATGAACCTGACGCTGTACCGCTTCCTCGGCTACAACGCGGTCCCCGGCGATAAGGATTACATCAACCACCAAAGCGAAAAGTTCTACCGCTGGCAGTACCCCATCTTCATGCTGGGGCCTGTCGTGGGCGAGGCGCTGTACGTGGTCATTATCCTGTTCGTCAAGGACGACCGTGCGCGTCAGGACGAGATCGAGAGGCTGTTGGCGGAGAGACGCAAAAAGGCCTCCCCGCAGACCTCCACCCGCGTCTGAAACGCTCCGCTTCATAAACAGCCTGATTGAAATACCGCAGCACGGAGCCCCCGCTCCGTCGATTGAAAAAACCGCCCCCGGAAACTGCGCCGTCGCAGTCCGGAAGCGGTCTGTTTTTATCTTTGCGTATATACCGCGGTATACTGCGGCGTTTCGCCGGAGAGGTCGGAGGACATGAGGCGGACTTCCTTCACCGGCAGCCGCAGGCCGCGCAGCTCTCGCTCGGAGGGGGACAGCCGGAAATCGGGGCAGGGGAGCGCCGTCTTCCGGCACAGCGTGATGTGCGGCCGAAACGCCTGCCGGTCGTACTTGATCCCCGCCTCGTCCAGCGAATCCCGCAGCGCCCGCGCATATCGCTCCAGCGCGTCGTTGGGTCGGAACAGGGCGACAAGTACGTCCCCGAACAGCGTCAGCCTGTCAAAACGCAGCGCTGTTTTGGGTACGGGCACGCGACGCATCGCCGCGATCACCGGCGCGGGGTCCTCCACGTTTCCCAAAAACGCCAGCGTCAGGTGATGGTTCTCCGGCGGCGTGAACCGTCCGCGTACCCCTTTCCTTCGCAGCGCCGCCTGCGTTTCTTCCAGCGTCCGCCGCGCGTCGGCCGTCACCGGCAGCGCGATAAACGACCGCATGTCTTACACCCGCCTTTCCCTCTGATCTTCCTTTTCAGTATAACGGCTCCGGGGGAGGATGTCAACGCGTCCCGCTGCGGCGCCGATCGCTTTTTATCGCTTTTCACGGGAAACAGCGCCCATGCAGCAACCGGTTTTCGATGCGGAAAACGCCGCCTTGACAAAAAGAAAAAAGACGGGTATCGCGATCCGCTATTGCAAACGCGCTTGAAATCGCTTACAATAGAGATATGAAAAACACCGGAAGGGGGATCATTCATGAAAAAGACAACCAAAATCATTCTCTGCGTGCTGGCGGCCGTGCTGCTCATCGGCGGCGTTGTGGGCGGCTACGTGGGGTACAATCTTACCTACCACCCCAGCAAGTGGATGGCGGAGGGCGACGACGCGCTGCCGGAGATGGAGTTCGAGAAAGCGCTCGGGGAACTGACCATGCTCTCCAACACCTGGGAGGAAGCCCTGCCGCAGACCGAGATCTACAACCTGATCAAGGACCATTTCAACGCGCCTCTGCCGGAGGGCAAGACCGCGAAAAAGGCCATCGTGATCGGCTACGACGGCTGCCGCGTGGATACCCTGCGGCTGCTGCCCACGTCGAAACGCAGCGCCATCAACCACCTGCTGGAGCAGGGCGGGCAGGGCGTGTTCAGCTATTGCGGCGGCGTGATGTTTCCGGAGGAGAACATTCAGAAGACCTCCACCGCGCCGGGCTGGTGCTCCATGCTCATCGGCGCGTGGGCGAATGAGATCGGCGTGGACAACAACGGTCAACCCAAGCCTCTTGAACCGAAGACTCTGCTGCTCTCGCTGGTGGAGGACGGCACGATTGGAAAGAGCGCTTTCTACGTGTCGTGGGACGGCCATTTCAGCAAAAAGGACGCCACCTACATCAACGAAAAGAACTACGCCAAAGAAAACGGCGTCGACGCCACCTTCCTGCGCGCGTTCTTTGACGCGGGCACCAAGCGCAATATCCTTGCCGATATCAAAAGGGAGAACTGCTCCGACTTTATCTTCCTGACGCTGGAATACACCGACCATCAGGGGCATAACTCCGGCTTCGGCCCGCAGAACGTGAGATACGTCAGCGCTTTCCGCGACGCGGAGGCCGCGGGCATGGACATCATCGAGGCCATTGAGGCCCGCAAGACCTTCGCTGCGGAGGACTGGCTGATCCTTATCACCACCGACCACGGCGGTAACGGCGGCGGCCACGGCGGCCCCAGCTTTGAGGAGCGCATGACGTTCATCTTCTCCAACAAAGCGATCCTCAAATAACACGGGACTTTGTCAAACTGTCATGCTGTCGGTTTCCCGGCAGCATTGTTTTTTCGGGGTTTTACAGCGCCACGTTCGTCAGCGCGGAGCTGTTCAGCGTGAACAGCAGCTCCACCAGCTCCGGTACGGCGGCGGCGTAGTCCGAACGGATCCACTGGGTGAGGATGCCGAAGCTGCCGTTGAGCAGATAGGAATAGATATACTGCTGCTTCTCGTCGTCCATCGTCAGCTGCATATGCTCGAACAGGTTCAGCAGCGACAGCTGCATGAACCGGCTCTTGAAGGCGGGGTCGGCCGCCGTGACCAGCAGCACGCGGAACACCCTGTCGTTGTCGCGGACGTACCGCAGAAAGGACGAGATGAATTCCTTGCCGCCGCCCTTCATCTGCGCGCCGATCCTTTTGATGTGCTCCGCGGTCTCGGTCAGGATCTCTTCCTCCGCTTCCACAAGCACCTCCCGCGGTTCGGCGTAGTGGGCGTAAAACGTGGAACGGTTCAGCTCCGCTTTGGCGCACAGCTCCCGCACGGAGATCTTTTCGATGCCGCCCTTTTCCTCCAGCAGCTCCAATACCGCGTTTTGGAACATTTTTTTTGAAAGCCGCGTGCGCTGGTTATCTTTTACGTTCATTTCATTATCCCGTCACTTTCCGGTCGTTTTGTCGGGTTCGTCGCCAAAATTATCAAAACTGATGATTGCAGAACCGACATTTTGTCTGTATAATGGAATTGTACCGCAGAACGGCGGATTTGTCAAGTGAGGAGACGCCCAGATGAAAAGAATAAGATGGAACAAGAAGACAACGCTGTCTGTTATCGCGGTCGTTCTGATCGTCGCGCTCGGCTTTGTATTATGTCAGCAGTTCGTCTATTTTGACGGCGCTTACGTTCCCTCCGTGGATACCTCCGACAGCTTCGGCGAGTTTTCCTACCCCTCCGGCGAGATGCGGGGCGCGTTCGCGGGCTGGAACAGAAAGCTGAACGGGTACGAAAAAGATCAGACCGGTCAGGCAAAGCTGTACGCGGACGTCATCCGATGGGGCAAAACGCACGGGCTTGCGGGCATTCGCTACTGGGCGCCGGATTATGAGGGATGGTACGGCATGAGCATGTTTGAATTTGAGAACAAAACGGGAACGGCAAAAGAGATCCTTACCGATCACGCGGACTTTACCAAAGAATAAATCCTGTAAGAATCGTAAAAACAGCAACAGACAAGAGAAAGAGAGGATCCCCCCCATGAAACTGATGAACAGCCCGCTGCTGCGCAGCCGCGTAACGAGCGAAAGCGTGACCAAAAGCGAAAAATGGCTCGGCTATCTGTTGGGCCCCGCCGGGGCGTTGCTGCTCAACGCCGTGCTGGCCACCTACCTCAACGTCTACTACACCGACGTGCTGAACCTGACGCCGCTGTGGGGCGGCGCGTTCCTGACCGTGTTCCCGATCGTCTCCAAGATCCTCGACGCGATCACGAACGTGGTGATGGGGCAGATCATCGACCGCACGAAGACCAAAGAGGGCAAGGCGCGGCCGTGGCTGCTGCTGTCGGCATTCCTTGTTCCGATCACCGCCGTCCTGCTGTTTACCGTTCCCGAAAGCAGCGATACGGTGAAGGCGATCTGGGTGATGATCTCCTACAACCTGTTCTACTCCTTCGCCTATACCATTTTCAATATGAGCCACAACCTGATGGTGCCGCTTTCCACCCGCGACGGCACCGCCCGGGGAGGTCTTTCCGTCTTCAACCAGATCACCACCATCATGATGAGCGGTATCCTTGTGGCGCTGGTGTTCCCCATGGTCGTCATGCCCATGATCGGCGTGGACAAGTCCAAGTGGATCACGCTGATGACCATCCTTTCCATCCTCGCCCTGCCGCTGACGCTGTTGGAATACTTCTTCACCAAAGAGCGCGTGACGGAAGAAGCCGCCGCTGCCGAAGAGAAGAGCAAGCTGCCGTTCGTCAGGCAGCTCGGGATTTTGTTCACAGACAAATACATGATCCTCATGTACGCCTATTTCCTGATCTATACCATCGGCGTGACGCTGAAGAACCTCGGCCTTGTGTATTACTGCAACTACGTGCTGGGCACGTATAACGACGGCATCACGCAGATGCTGGTCTCCGTCATCGGCGGCATCCCCATGGGCATCGGCATTTTCGCCGTGTGGCCGCTGGCCAAAAAGTTCGGCAAGCGCAACGTCACCATGGTGGGCTTTATCCTCTATGCCGCCGGTTCGCTGATCTGCTGGATCTTCTCCCACAACCTCGTGATCGTGCTGATCGGCCAGTTCATCAAAAATATCGGCGGCCTGCCCTGCGCCTACGTGTTCATGGCGCTGTTCGCCGACTGCCTCGACCATCTGGAATGGAAAAAGGACCTGCGCATGGACGGCGCGGCCATGTCCATCTATAACATCATCGCGGTGGCCATGGTGGGCATCATGACAGGCGTGTTCAACTGGATGCTGGCAAAGGCCGGTTACCTTGCGCCCATCACCGCGAACAGCGTCACGGAGGCCGCCTCCAAACTGGCGGAAAACGGCTGGACTGCGCAGCTGGCGCTGGAGGAGCTGAAGCCCGCCGCGGACGGCGTATTGACCGTGGCCATGCAGCAGCCGGACAAAGTCAACTGGGTGATCTCCTTCGCCTTTGTGGGGCTGGAGGTGTTCACCGGCGTTGCGCTGGCGGCGATCCTGTTTTTCCTGAACGTGGAGAAAAAGCTCCCGCAGGAGCAGGCGGAGATCAAAGCGCGGCATGAAAAAACGGCGGAGGAGAGCGAAGCATGATAGCTGTCAACTTAAGGACGGAATACCTGACAAACCCCCTCGGCATCGATATCGCCAACCCACGCGTGTTCTGGAACTGCGAGGGCGGGGTGAAGCAGACCGCCTACCGGATCGTCAGCGAAAAGTGGGATACCGGCAGGGTGGAAAGCGACAGCATGCGCGCGCAGTACCCGCTGACACTGGTCTCCGGCGAACGGGTCAATTACAGGATCAAGCTGTGGGACGAAAACGGCGAAGAGGGCGAATGGAGCGAGCCCGCCTTCTTCGAAATGGGGCTGCTGCGGGCCTCCCGCTGGCAGGCGAAATGGATCACGGGCGATTACGCTGTGAATAAAAGAAAGCGCTATCCCGTGGATTGCTTCAAAAAGGAGTTTTCTCTCAAAGGGAAGGTCGCTTCCGCGCGGCTGTATATCACCGCCTGCGGGCTGTACTGCGCGTCGCTCAACGGCGAACGCGTTTCCATGCCGCTTGCGCCCGGGATCACCGATTACCGCAAACGCGTGCAATATCAGACTTACGACGTCACCGCCCTGCTGCGGGAAGAAAACGCCCTGACCGTGGAGCTGGCCGACGGCTGGTACCGCGGCTCCGTCGGCGCGTGGGGGATCACCAACCAGTACGGGACCGAAACGAAGTTGCTGGCCCAATTGGAGATCGTCTACGGGGACGGCGGCAAAGAAACCATCGTTACGGACGAAAGCTGGCGGTGGTCCGACGACGGCCCCGTCCGCTTTGCCGACAACAAGGACGGCGAGACCGTGGACGCCCGCATGACGCCCTCATATGCGGGACGCGCGAAGGTCACTTCGCACCCCGTCACGCCCACCGCCTCCAACAACGTACCGGTCGCGGAGAAAGAGACCTTCCGGGGGACCATGACGGTCACGCCCTCCGGCAGGAAGCTGATCGACTTCGGGCAGAACATCGCCGGGTATATTGCCTTCAAAGTGAACGCCAAAGCCGGGCAGAAGCTCACGTTCCGTTTCGGCGAGCTGGTAAAGGACGGCGAGCTGTACCAGAAGAACATCCAGCTTTCCTTTGGGAAAAAGACGACGCCCCTGCAAAGAATAGAATATACCTGCAAGGACGGCGTGAACGAATATAAAACGAAATTCGCCATTTTCGGCTTTCAGTACGCGGAGATCGAAACGGACGCGGAGATCACGGCAGACGACGTGACGTCGATCGCGGTGTATTCCGATCTGGAGGAGACCGGCGCGTTCCGGTGCTCCAACGAGCTGCTGAACCGCTTTGTGGAGGCCACGCGCTGGTCCACCAAAAACAACAGCGCCGACCTGCCCACGGACTGCCCCACGCGGGAACGCCACGGTTGGCTGGGCGACGCGCAGATCTTTGTGGAAACGGCCAGTTACCTGTTTAATTATCTGCCCTTCGCGCGCAAATTCGAGAACGACGTCTGCGACGCGCAGCACAAAAACGGCTGCTTCACGCAGATCGCGCCCACCGGCGGCGTGGATTTCTATATGAGCCCCATGGACGGCTCCGCCGGATGGTCGGACGCGGGCGTGTTCATCCCGTACCGGCTGTACCGGCAGTACGGCGACGTGGCCATGCTGACGGCATACTATGACAACATGCGGTGCTTTGCGGAGTATAAGATATCGACGCTGGGCAGGCCGTACCCCACCGCCGTGCCGACCGGGATCGATATCAGGTACGCAAGGTACATTTCCAACTACGGCCAGAGCTACGGCGAGTGGGCGGAACCGGCGGACGTGAACGCCTTCGGCGTTTCGGATTTCGTCGCTCCCCACCCGGAGGAGACCACGGCGTACATCGTGGTGCTGATGGAGACCATGGCCGAGATCGCGGAGCTCCTTGACAAGCCCGACGATAAAGAACGGTACCTTTCGTACGCGGAAAAAGCGCGGCGCGGCTATCAGAAGCTGGTGGAGACCAAAAAGTATTCTCTCGATACCGACCGGCAGGCAAAGCTGGTGCGCCCGCTGTATTTCCATCTGCTGGATGAGGAACGGACCGCCTACGCGAAACAGCGCCTGCTCACGGCGCTGGACAACTACGGCTGGCGGCTGGGCACGGGCTTCCTCTCCACGCCCCTGATCCTCTACGTGCTGGCGGAGATGGATATCGAATACGCCTACCGGCTGCTGGAAAACGAGGAGATCCCCGGCTGGCTCTCCATGCCCAAGGCCGGCGCCAACACCGTATGGGAGGCGTGGGAAGGCCCCAACTCCGTCGGCGGCGGCATCGGCAGCCTGAACCACTATTCCAAAGGCGCGGTGGTGGAATGGCTGTTCAAGGAAATGTGCGGCATCCGCGCGGCGGGCGAAAATCACTTTGTCATCGCGCCAAAGCCCGGCGGCAGCTTCACCTTCGCAAACGCCGCCTACCAAAGCGTTTACGGTACGGTGAAAAGCGGCTGGAAAAAAACCGAAGACGGCTGTCGGTATGAAATAACCATCCCGTCCAACTGCACGGCGGAGATTTTGCTGCCGGACGGCACGTCAAAGAACGTCGCGGCGGGCAGCTATCAATTTTGAAGGAATACGCATTGAGGAAAAGCATCATGAGCAAAAAAACCATCGTCATTCTCACTTCCGTTTTATCCGCGATCCTTGTGATCTCGCTGATCGTTTCCCTGACGCGGCCGGTGGCCGTGGACGTGAAGCTGTCGACCCCGATCGCGGTGCGGCAGAACGCGCCCTCCGCGTCCTCTTCCGCGCAGCCCGTCGCCGCGACGGCCCCGCAGACCGCCGCCGCACCGGCGCAGGACGAACCCGATCCCGTTCCCGCCGCACCGGCGCAGGCGCAGGCGACGCAGGAGACGGCGCAGCAGTCCGACGGCGCCATGTCCAAAGAGCAGATCGTGGAGCTTTACAACACGGCTGTCAACAAGGTAAAAAAAGAGGCCGCGTCGCTGACGAGGAATTACAAGCACGTTTCCGCCCCGGAGAGTCAGTTGGAGCTGCCAAGCGCCATTCAGGGCATCGGCAAGACCGCCATCGGCACCTTCGTGAAGGGCACGGATGCCCCTGAATCCTGGACCAGCAAAGAGGATATGCAGATCGTGTTCCCCGTGGGGAATACGGATTATTCCTCGCACCTGACGGCGGATATGGTGGAAACGGCGACCTGCGAGGATACCGGTAGCGCTTATAAAATCACCATTAAGCTGTACGACGACAAGCTCACCAGCCCGGCAAAAGGGGAGGGCTACGCGGGCGTGTTCAACACCGTCACCGCCTCCACCTTTTCGGAGATCAACATCCCCACCGTCACCTTCAACCGTGTGGATATCAACGGCGTGGGCGGTTCCATTTCGTGTACGGTCGATAAAGCGACCCAGCGCGTGACGGAGATCACCTTTACCGAAACGGATATCCTGAAGCTGGAGGTCAAGGTGCTCATCAGCACGCTGAACGTAAAGCTTGCCCTTGCCACGGAAGAGAACTACGCCGTTACCTATTGAGGGCCCTTTCCGATCATACAGCTCCGTTTGACGCAACCGCGCGCGGGGCTGAAATAACTCGTGCAAATCGAGCGGCAGCACGGCAGATCTCTGCCGTTTCACAAAAAAAACGCGGGTATATGGCGGTGCTTCGCCATATACCCCGTTTTTTGTGATCGTTTTTATCCGATTTGTTCAATTGAACGCAAGGATACCGTAGCGTCGGAACCTTGACCGGGCTTTTTTTACAGCCCCTTTTTTCGTTTTCGGCCGATCGCCGCTTTCTCTGCGCGTCAGCTTTTTTTGCCGGTCGGAAGCGCCCGCCGGCCTGTCTCACTTCGTTTCCCCGGTCAGCACGGTCCAGCCGTCCAGTGTGCCCTCGGCAACGTGGATCTCCGCTTTGCCGTTTCGGACCTTTACCGTGCCCAGCACGCCGGGGAAGCACAGCGGCAGCGTGATATCCTCCGCGATCGGATCGAGCCGCAGGATCCGCTTCGCGGCGTCCACCCGCAGGCCCAGCGCGGCGTTCAGCGTGGTCCAGCTCGACATCGGCCGCGTGTAATGATGGCCGCACTCCCAGTGGTCCCACAGCGCGCAGAAGCGGGCCTGGTTGTCCTGTATGGCCGCGACGAGGGCGTCCGCGTCGCCGCGCATCCCCACGCTCAGGCACAGCGCGGCCGCGACATAGCCGATCCCCGTCCATACGGCTTCCGTCTGGCAGTTTTTGTGGGAATAGAGCGTCGTTCTTCGCCCTTCCGGGCATGTGGCGTTGATAAGTCCGCCGTCCGGATCGAAATTGTGGTCGAGGATCACCCGCAGCACGTCCCTGATCCGGTCTTCGCGCAGGATGCCGCCGACGCCCGATACGCGCAGGAACCATTCGCCGTCCATCTGGTCGGTCATCAGCGTTTCGTCCTTCTCGTCGCCGCAGCGCCACAGGTCGTAGTATTCGCCGTTCCACAGGCGCGTTTCCAGGGAGGCGAGGCCCTTTTCCAGCAGGGTCCGCCAGCTTTGCGCACGGTCTGCGCCGCCCGTTTCGTCGGCGATCCGTGCCGCGGCCTTCAGCGCGGCGAGCCACAGCACCGCGATATACACCGGCGTGCCGGAGAGGTTCCACGCGTCGTAGGTGTTGCGCGTGGTGTCCCGGTCGGGCAGGCCGTCGCCGTCCGCGTCAAGTTCGCCGATGGAATCCACGGCGCGGATCACGTGCGGCCACATATCTTTCAGGTATGCTTCGTCGCCGGTATACAGATAGTCGCGCAGCGTCATCAGCACGAACTGGTTGTTCATGTCCACGCGCTCGTAGCCGTTGCCCACGTGGTCCAGATCCGGCGTGAAGAAGTGGTGTACGCGCCCGTCCTCCCGCTGGAAGGCGGCTCCCATGCGCATCTGACGAAGCTGCAGCTCCGGGAACAGCGCCAGCAGGCCGAAGGACGCGTGGTAGGTGATATCCGTGGTGTGGAAGCCGCAGAAGCCCTGCCCCTCCCACAGGGCGAACTTGCCGTCCTTCAGGTACCACGAGCACTTGACGAGCGTGCTCAGGTGCCCGCTCCAGCAGTCCGGGTATACGGCGGGCAGGGTGGTATCGTAAAGCAGCTTCGAGAATGCGGCGGCCTTGTCAAATACCTCCGGATGTTCCCGCAGAAAGGCGTTCGCCTCCGCCGCCCCGGCGAACAGGTTTTCATAGTAATGCCCCAGCCGCCGTCCGTCCTTTGAAAAGTGGTTCGGGAAATACCACGTGAGGATAAAGCGCACGGTCTTTTTCTCGCCCGGGGCCAGACGCGCCGTGCTTGCCAGCGCCGCCGCGCCGAATTCCTCCGGGTTCCGGACGTGCAGGCGGTCCTGCCCCCGCATCGCCGTAAGAAAAGCGATCTGCTCTTCACGGTCGGCCGGGAACGCGGGCCGCGTCGCGCGGATACGCCGCAGCACGGACGCGGAAAAGGGATATTGGATATAAGCACTGAAAAGCGCGGCGAGCTCTCCGTCGGAGAGCGCTTCCGCGTCTTCGGGGATCTCCGGCGGCGGCGAACCGGCTGTGCTGTCCGGCAGGCGGCCCGTCTCGCGGAAGCCGAAAAGCACGGATTCCTGACTGACGCCGAAGTTGTCGTCGTCGAAGATGTATTCCCGGATGAAGCGCCGGTATTCGCCCGTAATAAAGCTCTTTTCGCCGTCGCCGCCGATGCTGAAGCTGACTTCGCCGCAGTTCGGCGCATCGGTCTTCTCCGCCGGGCGCAGGGTGACGCCGACGCTGTCGCGGCCTTTGGAAAGGGCGTTCCGGCAGCCGCCGTCGTTGCAGAACGTCGGCGCAAGGGTCCCCAGCAGGCTTACCGTCAGCGGCTCCAGCTGCGTGTTTTCGATCTCAAAATCCAGATAAAACCCCGGCGTGGCGGCGATATCCGTCTGGTGCGGCACAAAGGGCGCCACCGCCCGGCCCGTCAGGCGGCAGGGCAGAGCGCTGTCCTCATATTGCAGCTCGCACACGGGGAAGCGCCCGTCGAAGGCGATCCGTTCCACCGGCTTGTTCCACGGGAACGCGCGGTAGGTGAAATCCTCCGGCTCGGTTTTCATGCCGAGCTTGCGCACCACGGGACGACCGCCGTCCGGTTCCGTCCGCACCCAGAACGACAGCGCGCCGGTACTGCCTTCGCCGTCCTCCGCCTTGTTTTCCCAGCAGACCTCGGTCAGCCGGGGCGGGTTGGCGATCTGCCAGTAGTGGAATTCGCCGTCGGGGAACAGCTCCACGCTGCCCGCGCCGATGCCGCCCAATGCGATCCCGCTGGCGCTTGGCTTGGTCATCACGATCTTTGCCATATGTCAAACCACCTTTCAATCGAGCCTGTGAATCTTTTTTTATCATGATAGCATAAAACGATTTAAAAATCTACATTTCAATCAATTATTGCGCCGTTGCAGCAAACAAAAAGTCACAAGCGACGATATGCGGTCCTGATCCTGTGGGATACCGATTGCAAGCAGATTGGCAAAAAAATGTACGCGGTATTCTGCGTTTTGATATCAAATTGCGCCATGCTGCCTCCGATTCATAGAATAATACAGAGAGAAAAAGAAAAGCCGCAAAGAGGGGATCCCTGCGGCTTTTGTGCGGTCTGAACCGCGATTCCGGAGAGAAGTGTCTTGAACCCCCGATGTCTTGCTCCCAAACGGCTCCGTAATCTCTTTTCCATTGGGAAACAGTCGCTTCCGGCGCTTTCTGTTCCGGAAAAAATGCTCTCCGGCGCGCTTGTCTCCATTGTCTCCGCCCGCTCCGGCTCCCGTTATGGTCGGATATGTGGTCATAAACAAAACCGCTCCCGAAAACCGTTTGTCGCGGCACCCGAGAGCGGTTGTATGGTAGCTCTGTTATACCAAAATGTCAAGTGCTTTTCGAGTTAAAATTACGAATTGATGTATTGCCGGATTGATTATTTATTCGTCGGTTTCAGCAGTTTCTTCCGTATTGTCCTCAGAGATTGCAGATCCAGAATAACTATCAGGATTTTTGTAGTATTCTGGATTGCACAGATTTAGGCTTGTAAAACTTTTTCGAAGTCTTTTGGCAGAGGGCTTGAACGCTGCATAAGTTAATCCCCCTGTTACTACACCCCCAATTACAGGGACAACTTTCGATACACCGTTTGCGAAGATTTGTTTTGTCATTCTAACTCCGATTGTCTGAGCAATCTTTTTTACTATCGGATAAATAGTTCCTTTTGTTAGGGCCTTTTGCGCTAAAGATTTGGACACTTTTTGTGCAGCAGCTTGAGCTAAGAATTTTACACCGGCGTTTGCACTTTGAACACCAAACATCACCCCGAGAAAAACCATTACATGATTCATTGTATCTACATTGACTTCATCTTCGTTGAGATTAAATTGATCAAATCCATACAGATAAGCCAATTGCTGCATTACGCGGAGAATAAAACCAAAAAATTGCGTAATGTCGGCCGGAATTGTACCGAGCATAGCAAAACCACCGGGGATACCTGCCGCAAATGAAATAGCAGAAACTTTGTTGGTTTCATAATTGATTACCTGTTTTGCAATTGGGTCTATTACGGACCTTTCTATTCCTGCAAATGCAGGGTTCTTATCAATGGCGATTTGTATCTGCTTTTCCGAACACTTCCCATTCAGCTCTTTTCTAAGAAAAGCTTCCCGGTTGATTTTTACTAACGGCAGCTTCATTGCCTTAAATAAAATCTCCTCAAGTGGGATCTTTTCTAAAACAACGTCACCTTTT
Organism: Clostridia bacterium; assembly: GCA_017428085.1. Classification (GTDB taxonomy): domain Bacteria; phylum Bacillota; class Clostridia; order Oscillospirales; family Acutalibacteraceae; genus RUG806. The sequence goes on from JAFRRP010000069.1 coordinate 36,666, forward strand.
TCGGCTATTTGCTTTTGTGCTGATGCAACCACATCTTTTATTATTTTAATGTCCATAATCTGCTCCTGTCGTTGAATTTGTTAGTTCATATTAAGAGCTGTATTTTTCGCGATTTATTATCCTCTGACGACGGTCATGTTGACTTTATTCTTCTATGCTTTTCGCTCGGATATTTCAACCAGCGGTGCTTTAAAAGCATGAGGAACATGGTAGTATTCTTTCAACGCTGCCATCAAGGATTCCTCAATGTCATTGCGTAATTCCATAGAGTCCTGTTCAGATACAGTAAATTCATAAGAAAAAGTCTTTGATGTCTTTTTGTTGTACTCCACCGTAATATCTGCGGTGTATTTTCCAATCTCCCAAAAGAAATCACTCAAAATGCTGTTTTTTGCATCAATAAACGCAGTAGTTTGGGAAAAAGCCGCATATGCCTCATTGTAAGTAGGTACTTGCACCGATTGCAACACTAAAGGAGTCAAATTGTTGCATATTTTCCGAATCTTTTTGCCGGAAGAATCAGAGGGATCCCCATATTCAATAAATGCACAAGAAACGCTATCGGCTTCAACGCGGAAAGGATGTGCAGCCTCCATTGTTTGGACATAATTTCCGAGCATACTCTGATTGACAGGAGAAATAAGAAAAGACCAAACAAGGTTGAGTTTTTGATCATCGCGTTTGCGCGTAAGAACTAAGCTCAACTTTTTGATGGTAGAGGCTTTCCTTTCAGATTCAAGAACACCATTGAGACGAATGTATGACCCACTCTGATTGAAAAATAGTGTAGCTTGTCCAGTAGGATAAAATTTTACTGTTCCTTTAACAATCCACTTTTTCCAGGCCCACTGAACTATCGGTATGATAATTGCTATAACAGATAAAAAAATAGCAATTTTCTCATATAAAGACATCCCGGCTCCAGTTTGTTGAATAGGCGTTATGCTAAGCATAAAAAAACACCTCCGCTTTTATGCTGAAATCGATAAACTGTTTTTCCTGTTAGCTTATCTATTAGTCAGTACAGAATAACCCTGTGTTCAATCTCCCTAATTTTTCATTAGGTCTTATGTGTAAGCACCCATTGTAGCAGATCTTCATACCCCATGCTTCCGTCTGCAACAGAAAGCCCGATGTGAATGATCTCTTCATCCGTACATTTGATTTTTATGCCGTTCATTTCAAGAAAAGAAAGCATAACGTATACGCCGATCCGTTTGTTTCCGTCCACGAACGCGTGATTGCTGATAAGGGCATACCCGAGCCGGGCGCCCTTTTCTTCTTTGGTTGGGTAAAACTCCCGATCTCCGAATCCCGCAAACGCACTCTCTAACGCAGATTCCAGCAACGCTTCATCCCGAACCCCGATGCTGCCGCCGGTTGCCTCCGCCATCAGTTTGTGCAAAAGCAAAATCTTTTCCTTCGAGAATTTGATCATTTCGCAAGCTCCTCAAACGCGGCTTTGTGTTCCCGGAGAATTCTTCCCGCAACAAATTCCAGCTTTTCGTCTTCCGTCATGTCGATCTGCGGTTCCGTATCCAGATCGATCACCAGCAGCTTCGGCCGGTTGTTCTTGAATACCACTACGTGCCCTTTTTCTTCCGCCTGCTTCGCCACGCGGGAAAAGTTCTGATTCGCCTCCGTCGCTGTTACGATGGCGTTGGTATCGATCGTCATAAAAATCACCTTCCCGTATACAGTATAACACAAAATAGGCAAAAATCAACCTATTTTCTTTTGCATCTAAAACTGCATCGGACTAAGCAAAATACAATCCATTTCCGACGATTGGCCACAATTTACTCCGATGATTGACCGGGGTTCACTCCGACGATTGGCAGCTTTTTATTCCGATGATTGGCGAAATATAGATCAACAGGCGTTTCATCATTCAAATAAACCGCCCCCAGAAGCCGCAAAAACGCGGCTAACCTCCGGGAGCGTTCTCTTTACCTCTGTTTTCTCTGCAAGGTCAACGCATTTTTCTTTCTCTGCCGGTCAGAATTTGCACCGCTGAAACAAAGAATAACGCCTGCTGTCATGATCTGAAGAACGCCGGGTTGAAACGGTATTTCCCTTTACCCATTCCGTTGACGGGCGCAAGGATATCTGCGGCAGATAACTTTCGAAGCAGCTCCGAAGCCGGAGATGGCGTCAGTGCCAAAAGCTCCATGACTTCCGTTCTGCCGAAAAAGCGGTCAAAACCGAACGCTTCAAAAAGCAACACAGCGTTCGTCGCGGATTTCTTCGGGATCCCGGCGTTGACGATCCGATCAATGTCCTGTTTTTAATCTTGAATGTCCTGTTTTTCGCTTTCAATGTCCTGTTTTTTAAGCGCGCCGCTGATATGCATCGTTCTGTTTAACAACGGACAACGCTCATTCAGCAACAGGTTCCGCAAAAACAACTCTAAAAATTCCGTCGTTTCATGAACGCCTTTTTGCAGATTGGTGTAGTTCGCCCGCACCATGGCATTGCGGAAATACCATTTTTCTTTCTCCGCCGGTCAGAATCTGCGCCGCAGAAACAAAGAATAAAGATCCGCCTCCGCGCTCCGCTTTGGATATGATTTTCAAAAAAACGGGCCGCCTGCATCAATTTCTTTGGTCGTCCACGCAAAGACCGTTTCTTGGTACAGCAATCTGTTGACGCAAAGCCGCTTTTGTGCTATTGTAAGGATGCTGAATTCAGAAAAAAGGGATAAAAAGGGGATACCTACCATGTCGTTCAAAATCGGTTTTACTTCGGAAAATATAAATACAACGCTCCCGCAAGAGACGGCTGCCGTCCCGCAGGCGGAAGCTGCGCCGCGTAAATCCGTCGTGCAGATCTACTTTGCGGACAGAAACATGAATCTGGCGTATTACAACGACCGCTTTGATCTGAAAGTGGGAGATTGGGTATACGTGGACGGCAAGCTGGAGGGCTTGCGCGGGCGCGTGACCTCCGTCAATTATAATTTCAAGATCAAGCTTTCTGCCTATCAGCGCGTGATCGCAAAAATCGATACGGACGTCCACGGCGCGTTTTTCCACGTCGGCTCGCACGTTGTGACCTTTGACCGGCATGCGCTTCCGGCGGAGCAGGTGATCACATGGTTCCGGGCGCCGCTGCCGGAAGAGGAAGAGATTGCGGCGGGGTTTGACGATACCGCATTCTCTCTTGACAATTTGGAGGAAATGCACGCCGAAAGCAAAATCGTTGAACGCGGGCACAACTATTATATGGAAAACCGGGTGCGCTATCTCTGCATCGACGACGCCAAAGGATATGCGATCGTGGAGGGCGCCGACACGTATGAGGTGGAATTTGAGTTTCGGGACAGAACGGTAAAGAATCTCACCTGTTCCTGTTTCTGCAGCTATCCCTGCAAGCATGAAGTGGCCGTCATGCTCCAGCTCCGGGAATCCCTCGACCGCATCGCGGAAAACTATCAGGAAGAATATGAAAAAACCGGTTATCTCGCTTTGCTGAGCAAGAACGCGCTTTTCTCTTACGTCTTAGCCGGGAAAGAAACGGGTTCCCTCAGCCTTTGAGAATAGGGAATCCGGATTGGAAGGGGACAAAAACATGACAAACACAGCGCATTGGATCCGGCAAACGCATCTGTTCCGCAAGGACGAATATCAGTGCTCCGCCTGCGGCTTCCTCTCCGGCAAGCCCGCCGCAGCCTGCTTGCACTGCGGGGCAAAAATGAAGGGCGCAAAGTCCGGCCGGTCCTGGGTGGACGAGATGGCCGCCTTCGATGCGATATTTGAGGATTAAAGAAACAGGGAGGTGTTCCTATGGTATGGGGCAACGACGATTTCTTCGGCGGGATGTTTGATTTTAACGGCGACGGACAAACCGACTCCGTCGAAGCCGCCCTCGGCTACCAGATTCTTGACGAAATGGATCGGGAAGACGACGAAGATAACGATTCCGACAACAATTGACTGAATCTTTTCGGCAGATTTTTGAATCAATCAAAAAACTGCCGATTTTTTGTTGACTGTCCGGCTGATTCGGGGTATACTGTATATATGTTATCTCAAAAACTGTGTACGCAGGTGGTGCATATGGAGTATATCAGCCGACATTTGGAAAACAGAATCCTTGAAATCAGCAAATCCTACGCGGCGATTCTGCTGACCGGTCCCCGGCAGTCCGGAAAAACAACGATGCTGCGGCGGCTGGCAGAAAAGGAAAACGCCGGGCGCGGTTACGTCACGCTGGACGATCTGAACGAGCGGGACATGGCGAAAAACGATCCCAAATTGTTTTTGCAGCTGCACAAGCCCCCGGTTCTGATCGACGAAGTCCAATATGCGCCGGAGCTGTTCACCTACATCAAAATCCACATCGACGAGCATCACAATCCCGGTGATTTCTGGATGACCGGCTCGCAGATTTTCCGTCTGATGCGCGGCGTGCAGGAATCCCTGGCCGGGCGCGTGGCGCTGCTGCACATGTCGCCCCTGTCGCAGCGGGAGATCATGGGTGTGCCGTGCGTGCCCTTTGATACGGATTTTGACCGTCTTCTCGCGGAAAAAGAGCAGCTCCCCGCCGTTACCGCGCCGGAGCTTTTCGAGCGTCTGTGGCTGGGCTCCATGCCGGGAATTGTCAGCGGACAGTATCCCGACCGCAACGTCTTTTATTCCTCCTACCTTTCCACCTATGTGGAGCGGGACGTGCGGGATCTTTCCGGAAGCGTGGACGCGCTGAAATTCACCCGGTTTATCACGGCAGTCGCCGCCCGTGCCTCGCAGCTTCTGAATTATAACGCCCTTGCCGAGGACGCCGATATTGATATCCAGACCGCAAAAGCATGGGTCAACATTCTGGAAACGTTGGGGATTATCTTCCTGCTGCATCCCTATTCAAACAACGTGCTCAAGCGTACCATCAAAACGCCGAAGGTCTATTTTTACGATACCGGCCTCGTCTGTTACCTGACGCGCTGGTCCTCGCCGGAGGTCGCCGAAAGCGGCGCTATGAGCGGCGCATTGCTGGAGAATTACACAGTATCGGAGATCATGAAAAGCTACCGGAACGCCGGACGCGAACCGTATCTCTACTTTTACCGCGACCGTGACGCCAAGGAAATCGACGTGATTCTTGAAGGCGACGGAAAGCTTTGCCCGCTGGAGATCAAAAAGACCGCTACGCCCGATAAACGCCTCGTCCGCGTCTTCGATGTGATCGACAAAGCCCCCCTGCAGCGAGGCACCGGCGCCGTCCTCTGCATGGCCGACCGTTTCAGCGCCTTCGACCGCGATAACCTGATCGTACCGATCTGGATGATATAAACGTTCTCTTTGCAGGCGAACGATCCGGACGGCGCGCCGCGCTATGAAAAATAAACAAATATGCCGTTTTGAAAACAGGAGACTATGTGAAAATGAAAGCTTTTGAGAATTACAGCACGCATATCCGCAGCACGCGGAGGGAGCTTCTTTTTGAGTATTTTCTGCCTCTGCTCGCGGAGTTTTTGATACTGGTCCTGTGCATCGTGCCTTTCAGATTGCTGAAAGCGCTTGGCCCTTTGATCGAAGAGCCTGCCCTGGTCGGAGAAGAGCAGACGAAACCCACGGTTGGCAGACTGGCGTTCGGCTTCGCCGCGCTGGCGCTGTGGCTCGTTTTTACGTTTATCGCGTCACGGGCGGCGAAAAAAGACCGGCACTACGCGTCTTCGTTTTTTGGGTTTGCGGCGGGGATCCTGCTGTGGCAGTTCATCGGTGAGATCTCATGGCACTATTCGGTGGGCGGGGTTCATTTCGTTCCGTTTGAAAGCGTAACGACCTTCCCGATCGCATGCTTGTTCATCCTGTTGATGATCTACGGCAAAAAACACCACAGCTTTGACTGGGGCGTGTGGTGTATGCTTCTCTCGTTTGCGTTCAACTGGATGGGACATTACGTGATGGAGGGCACCTATCCGTTTGTCGCGTCCATGGTGGATCAACACGCGTGGTACGTCGGCGCTTCGCTTGCGGCAGGCGGCTGCTGTCTGATCTACAGCATCGTTTTTCTGCTGTTCCGCGTCAAAACCAGACGGGGCAGGCTTCTTGCCTCAATGCTCACGTACATCTCCCTCGGTGTGATCGCTTTCGGCCTCATGGAAGGATAACGGCGGGGATGGGGGCGTATCCGATCCTGTTGGCCGCGCTTTGCGTGAGCATGGTCGTGATGCTGAAGCGCTTTTCCGGTCAGTTGAAAAAACAGGGCCGCTATGATACGACCGTATAACACGGAGGAGATGACGGCATGAAAAATAACAATCAACCGTTCGATCTGGACAGTTTTCTTTCTCCCGACGTGTCCTGTGCGCCGGTTTATATCTGGGTGTGGAACGACGCGTGCACGCGGGAATTGATCGACGAGCAGCTGGACGAGATGCAGCGGCTGGGAATCCGCGCGTTTTACATTCTGCCGGAACCGAAGGAGTTCCGGCCGGACAGTATGCCGACCCGTCTTGCGCCGGACTATCTCTCACCGGCGTATTTTGCCCTGTGCGCCTATGCGATCGAACAGGGCGGCGCCCGCGGTATGCGGTGCTGGCTCTATGACGAGGGCGGCTGGCCCTCCGGCGGCGCGTGCGGCGCCGTTCTGCGGGACCACCCCGCATACGCCCGACAGGTATTGAAGGCTGACGAACGGTTCTTTTCCGCCGGCGAGGTTTACCGCCGGTCCTCTCCGGACGTGCTGGCGGCTTTCGCCGGGGATGCGCAGATGCTTGAGGAACCCTGCCGTTTTGCGGCGGATACAGTCGTGACAGAATACAGGATCGCGCGGGAGAAGGGATCGGCTGCGGATCACCCCGATCTGCTGGATCCTGACGCGACGGCGTATTTTATCCGTCTGACGCATCAGGGGTACGCCGACGCGCTGAAGGGCGCCCTGGGAAAAACTGTGACCGCCGTGTTCACCGATGAACCAAAGGCGCCGCTCTGCCCCTTCAACCGGGAACTGGCCGGACGGTATGAAGCCGTCTACGGAGAATCGATCCTTCCCTTTCTTCCGTGGATCGCAAAACGAAAAGCCGCGACAGCGGGGACCGCGCTGGTCTTATCCCGCTGGTACGACCTGTGCAGCCGGACGTTTTGCGAGAATTTTCTGCTGCCCTGCAAACAGTGGGCGAACGAACACGGTCTGGCGTTTACCGGGCATCTGGATAAGGATCACGATCCCCTCGGCTGCGTCCGGGGCGGCGGGCATTTTCACCTGATGCGCGCGCTGCGGTGTTTTGATCTGCCGGGGGTAGACGTGATCTGGCGTCAGATCTGGCCCGAAGATAAACTGACGGTCAGAAACGACACGAACGGCTGCAACGGCTTTTTCCCGCGCTATGCTTCTTCCGCCGCCGCGCAGACCGGCGCCCGGTTTGCCATGGCGGAGGTTTTCTGCGTGGCGGGACCGGGGCTGACGTATGAGGATATGCGGTATACCGTCGGCTATCTGGCGGTGCGCGGCGTCAACGTTTTCAATCTGTTCAACTTTCCCCTGGGGCGGACGGGCGCTCTGCTGGCGCAGGAGCTGCCGGTCTTTACGGAGAAGCAGCCCTATTACGCAGAACTTCCGCAGTTTAACCGCTATCTGGAGCGGCTGTCCTACGTTGCTTCCTGGGGCGAGCGGGTGTGCGATACGGCGCTTTACTATCCCGTCTGTGATTTTCAGGGCGGGCTTCATGCGGAACAGGCGGCGCAGGCGTTCGACGCGCTCGGCCGCAAGCTGGAGGAAGATCTGACCGATTTCGATATCGTGGACGACGACGTGATACAAACTGCGACGGGCGCGGAGGAGGGCTGTCTGCGTCTGGGCGGCGCGGCCTACCGGCACGTGATCCTCCCCGAAAACGCGACGCTTCCGCTTCAGACGCAGCAGGTGCTGCAGCGGTTCGCGCGGGGCGGCGGCAGGGTTTCCCGCGGGGCGCCTGCGCCCGAACCTGCCGTTCAGGTCGAGGGAGAGGGCCTTCGCGCCATGCGACGAAAAGCAGGAGCGGAATCCCTGCTGCTGCTGTTCCGGGAAGGCGGCGGGAGCGGCGCATACCGCGTTCATCTGCCCGGGACGCGCGGCTATCTGTTAAATCTCGACAACGGTAACCTGCAAGTTTTGGAAACCGAAGACGGGGTTTTGCCGCTGACGCTGTCCGTGGGCGAAACGGCGGTGATCCTGCTGACGGAAACAGACCTGCCGGCGGAACGGCAGCGCCGATTCAGTAAACGATTTGAGCTCCCGGGCGGTTTCAGCTTGCGGAAAGAGCGGGAACTCACCTGCGGCGAAAACGGATTTAAGCTCCAAACGCACACGGGAGCGGCGCAGCCCGTCAGCCTCGGCGACTGGCGGGACCTGTTCGGCGCCGCGTATTCCGGTAGCGGCGTTTATGAAACGGCTTTTTCGCTGCCGGAGGAGGCGATCGGCGCAAACGGACGGATCACGCTCGGCGACGTGCGTTTTACGGCCGCCGTGTACCTCAACGAAAGGCTTTTGGGCACCGTGTTGGCGCCGCCGTACCGGATCGAAGTCCCGGTCGGGGTCCTGAAAAAAGAGAATCGTCTGAAAATCATCGTGACGAACACCTCCGCCAACTGGTACGCCGCCACCGATTATTTTGACAGATGGAGCATGAAGGAGCTATCTCCGTATTTTGAAGGGGAATTATCCTATGTGAGGGACGCCGCCTCGGGCGGCCTCTTCGGCCCCGTCCGGCTTGAAACCGAGTGATAGGTGAGCCGATTATCATGAGGCCGCATCAATTCACGGAATGCGATCAACGGAACCTTTTGTTCTGAAACAACTCTGAATGCTTTCTCAAAATCAGTTATAAGATTGGCGACTGGATCAGTAACCAAGCAGAAATCATTATATCCTGTCATGGGAAAAACAATAATTGAATTCTATAAGCGATCGGCTTCACATTGCAGAAGATGTCATATAATCGCTCCCTCTTTTCTGGCGAGATGAAACTGCCAAAAAAAACGGGAGGTTATTTTATCAGGTTTTCCCATGACTCTGCAATATCATTCTCGCGGGGATCCTTTGCGGCGCAGAACCGCCAGCCCCAGCGCTGTGGCAACAAAACCGGACAGCAGAAATACAAGGTCCACGGCACCGCCGATTTTCGCGTATACCGTGGGAACGCCCTTTATGGGAACGTCCGCGAACTGCACCGTGTCGAAGCCGGTGTCGGCGGTATCAAACCGTCCGATCACGCGACCCTGCCGGTCGATGGCGGCGCTGACGCCGTCGTAGCTCGGTTTCACGACCGCAAAGCCGTTTTCCACCGCGCGGAACGCCGAAAGATCGGTGTGCGCGCGTTTTACGCCGCGCCAATCCCAGGACGGTACGAACAGAACGTCCGCGGCGCCGGTCTTTTCGCGGATAAAACCGATGAAAGTATCGTCAAAGCAGATCACGCTGGAGATCACACCCGCATCCGTCGTAACTCTGGGAACGGCTCCGCTGCCCTTCACATAGCCGGGAAGCTCCACCAGCGGGATCAGATTCGTTTTGATGTATTCGGTCACGGAGCCGTCGGGCAAAACGAGAACGGTTTTGTTCACCGAATCCCCGTTTTCGCTGCCGTCGGTATCGGCCGTTTCATAGCCCACGATCAGGATCATACCGTGCTCTTTTGCGAACGCAGCGGCTGCGTCAACAAGAAGGTGTTCGTCCTCGTCGGCCACCGAAAAAGCCTCCTCGTTCCAGCAGGCGATCTCCGCGCCGCCCTTCGCCGCGCGCTCCGCCTCGGAAAGAAAATACCGCAGGCTCTCTTCGGTCGGGATCTCCTCATAGGTCCCGTCTTCGTATTTTTCATAATACGGGCTGACGACGCTCGCAACGCGCACCGTGTTTTCAGAACCGACCGGGAACGCCGCCAACCGGACGCAGCCGAAGCAGACGGACGCCGCCAGAAGCGCAAGGCAGACGCCCGCGGTAGGTTTCCACCGCGGCCTCTTTTCCACCGCCGTAACGGCGACCGAGCCGAACCAATAGATCAAAAAGGATAACCCAAAGCTGCCGATCAGCGACGTTACCTGCATCAGCGGCAGAAAGCCTGACTGCGTATACGCCATCGCGCCGAGGCTCCCGATCGGCGTGAGCGCGCGTAAGGCTTCCACCGAAACGAACGTCGCGGGGAAGATCAGACTGCTGAGAAAAGACCCCGGCAGTTTTTGTGCGAGCAGCCGGTCGGCAAGGAACGGCAGGACCCAGCAAACGCTCCAAAGCAGACAGAAAGCAGCGCTGAGCAAATAACCGGAATCCAGAATATCCGGCCATTTGATCACATGGCCCGCCGCGATGGCGGCAGCCAGCAACAAAAACTGCCGTTTGGTTTTGGTCCGTCTGCTGAAATACAGAAATGCGAACGGCCAGATCCACGCCGTGACGCCGACGTTCCATCGCCCGCCGGAAAACACGCAGGCGACAAAGCCGACGCAGAGCATCACCCACGCCGATTTGTTCAAATGCTTTTGCCGGTCCATCGTTATCACTTCTCCTTCGGTAATACATGAGGAACCCTCGTCATTTCCACAGCCTCTTCAGCACTTCACTTTTCATAAACAAAGTATTCTTTTCGGAAGATTTGATCGGATGCAGCTTGTCCGCTTTTACAAGCTCGTTGATATACTGCCGTGAGCAGTTCAGCAGGTCTGCCGCTTCCGCTGCGGTGATGACGCGCTCGGAGGCGAACGCCCTGAAATCCTCCGCCGTCAGAGGGATCTTTTTACCCATCTTGTATAGCACGGAATCCGGGATGGACAGGTTCTCGTCCCACTGCACGCCGTAGCCGCCGGTCTGGATCCCAACGCCGGCAAAATAATCCGGTCGGTTCAACAGGATCGCAAACCGCGGCGTTCTCTCAAAATACGCCGTCAGGTCGCACTTTTTGACCGTACCTTCCCGGAAGAACACCAAAAGACAGCGGTCCTGCAAGGGGATCACGTCCTCGATCTTTATTTTGTTACGACGAACGATGCTTTCCGGCAATTGATCCTCGTCGATTGGCGCAAGATAATAGTCGTCCTGCTCGCACCTGCCGGAGGATAGCATCAGCAGCGCATATTCGTCATACTCCTTCAGCCCGTTGTCACGCAGGATCTGCGCAATATTCTGCCGGTCGTAGGGGACGATCCGCTGTTGCACCCACAGCCTGCTCCAATAGGAATTAACCGTGCGCTCCCCCTTTTGCACAAAGGAAGAGAGCAGCAGCGGCGTTTCCCAGGGATCGGCGTTTTCGGGCAGTTCAATATAAAACCGCTTGTCGGTCTCATAGTAAAGCAGATACGCCAGATCCTTTTTCGAGGCGTCAGCCGCGTCCCGAATGGCAAATATCTTCATAATAACACCAACGTTTCCAGATCATTTCCCAGATTTTTTCCTGCAGATTCCGCGGGATCACGCCGTCCAGCCCTTCCAGCAGGACGGTTTTGTCGCTTTCTTTCAAGGGCGTCAGCGCCGGGCGCTTGTCCGCCGGGATGAGCTTCAGGTTTTCCGCCGCGGAGCGGGAACCAACGTAACACTGCACCGGCAGATCTTCCATTACGTCATATTTTTCGATTGCTTCCGGCGTTTCGCACCGGCACAACAGGGACAGTCCGTGGTCGAACAGCGGCGCGAGACGGACGGTCTTCTTTTTTTTGTTTCGCAGGACCTCAATGTTCGCTCCGTGGCGGTCCCGGTTCAGGATCAGATAATCTACCACGAGCATCTGCCAAATATAGTCGCTCCATCCCATGCGCACACAGAAATCAAGCGCGCTTTCGCCGTCCCGACGCTCATTTCCGGCATAGGCGTCGAGCGCCTGCTTGTCTTCGCCCTTTTCTCTGAAATTCTCCGAGGCACAGACCCAGGTATCCAAGACCTGTCCGTCTACAAGGATGTCCGCGTGGATCAGCTGATAGTGGAGATGTTCAATACCGAGCAACGTCAGCAACCGGTCGACGATCAGCTCGTTCACGCTCTCGTGCCCGACAACACCGCGCAGATTGTCGTAGTTGGAAAGCTTGTAATAGATCTTCCGTCCGCCGAGCTCCGACGATGCCTTCAGAAAAGACCCCGCCGTCCCAGAGGAGTTGCGGATCTTGCTCCAGCTCAGATACGTCAGATCCTGTTTTTCGTGATTTATCCGTGTTTCCACTCTTATCACCACCTGATAACAGCATATCAAATTACTTGACATATGTCAAGTAATTGATGTAGCATTTCGATGATGGTTATATTCTTTTTTCAGAGCTCCTATTTTCGTATGGATTATGGAAGTCGATAATAATATGCCATTTTTTAGCATTAGAATCGTTTAAACGAATTGCTATTTCGCAGAAACGCATTGACTTTTTTAAGGAAATCCTATAATATATAAAATATATAATATTCCCTTTTTAGGAAGGTGTCAGCATGGATGGGTATATGACGACAAAGCAAGCTGCTGAGAAATGGGGCGTCTCCATAAGACAAGTCCAGAACTATTGTAAAAAAGGTATTATTCCAAATGTTGTTACTGTCGGGACAAACTATCTCATTCCAGACTATACGTCAAAGCCGCAATATGGCTTTTATTCTGCTCCTCAGCCATCGAAGAGCAGTGAATAACTGCGTCATGACCATAATTCTTCGATTAAGGGAGAGAGCTGCGTATTATGCCTAACAGCAAAGAAAAAACGCTTGATCTTAAAGATATTGAGAAGGCCGAGAAAGAGTATTTCTCATGGCTGTCAAATGCCGTTTCTCCTTACGCTCATAAAGAGATTGCATCCTCGTATAGAATTCTAAATTCTATGCTAGTTCAAAAAAAGGTGCTTCCTCAAGCAATATGTGCTATAACGCAGATCGAGCAAGTTGAAACCGCACTTCATAAGGTTAGGATGGTGTTTGGAAGCAAAAAATTGCGGAATACAGCATCGAAGACGCTTGAGCTCTATCTGACCTTTTTGCGAGAAAAGGAAAGCACAACCACTGCAAACTATACCTCTGAAATTGAAATTGGAGAGAATTGGATTCGTTTCGATTCTTTAAATGCACAGGCTTTTGAGAGAACGGTTCCAGTCTATTGCTGTATAAACGGAACAAATATTCAAGGAAAAAACTGGGCGCGGATTCTTGTCGCTCTTGTAGAGAATGAACTTGCTAATATGAATCCAGCATTGGATGATCTTTACGATAATCCCCTGGTTGAAAACAGGGCCAACAGATCGTTCTTTATGAAGCAAGCAATACTTGGACAGAATTGCTCTGAGCTTTCCAATGGTTACTGGATTAGTATCAATTATAATATTCCTAAGTTGATGGAGATCATTCGATCATTTTGCCTGCATTGTGGATATAGTGAAAACCAAGTTGTACTTTATGGAGTCCCAAGAGGAAAGAAAGAAGAAGCTGCGATTGAGCGAAAACCGTTTGATTTACAAGAGGCAGTAATTCTTTTGGATGTGTACTTGCTCGAAAAGAGTAGCAATCTTACAAGAACAGAAGCAGCGGCTATAGCATCTAAACGCCTGCGCAGATTTGCTGAGCGTAGAGGTATGATCATTTCTGATTCTTTCCGAAGCCCGATGGGCCTCCAAAATAGAATCAGGAGTATTGCCGGTATTTTCGAAGGAATCGAATCCGTTTCCGCCCCTGGCACGGAAGTGTTCAATTTAGCAGTCGAACTCTACAAAAACAACAATCAAGTTTATCAGCAAATTCTCCATGATGCAAAGGATCCATCTGATCAAACTGCAGATGAAATGGGCAACACCGAAAGTAGAACAGCCCGCAGTGTCAACATGGAAAAAGTTGAAGAAGCATTGAAAAATGCTGGGCTCCAAGGGCTTACGATTCAGGAGCTGATTGACACGGTTCTGCCAGGTGCGTCGGTCTCGTCAACACGGAATGCCTTAGATGAGGACAAGAGCATCATTGCGATGCCAGGTAATCGTTTTCTCCACGAGGACAGTTTCGTGGACATGGATGAAGCCGAGGATGCTCTTAGGAGAATCCTCAGCACACACTTTGCACAATTTGGCGGTTATAGCAACAACCAGCTTCTCTTTGGCGCAGCATCTCAGGAGCTTTCAATGTTTCTGAACGATAACGACTGCGAAAGCATAGATGCTGTGTATGCGATTGCGCGATTCTTGTTTGAAAAGAAAGCCGTTACCGGAATGCCGTATAAGTTCTACGCTCCTCACATTTTCGAGGTTGAGCCGGATTATCCCATGACTCTTAGAGGCCTGATGATTCATCTCGCCAGAAGTAATGGCGGCATTCTTTATGAAGGTGAGGCAAAGAACTATCTTCAAAAGATCATGCTTTCCTACGGGGGCATGGGGCAGCTGCTACAGATTGGAAGTTCGAATACTTTTCTCATGTATGACGATGACAGATATCTTTTAAGCGAATCAATCGGCATAAATGATGCCTGGTGTCTCCGAATGCATGACAGGATAGATGATCTGTTCCGCAAGGCAAATGTGGCATATGTGATCCCAAGAGATATCAGCGAAGCATGGTTAAATATGCTGCCTGCTCTGCCGCAGGGCCTTTGCTGGACAAGGCTTCTTATGCAAGAAGTGCTGGACAAGTATCCAGCGATTGGATTCAAATCTATATCAGCTGATTTGAATCAATCGCACCACACACTAGCAGCTGCTTTTGTGCCCGTAGATTCTCCCCTTCAGTCTTTTCCTGATATAGTAACGCTTTTCATGGAGGAACGGCACGACCTTCCGATGCGTATGCCGGGTGAAGAGCTGAGATTAGAGTTGAGAGATGCGGGCATGTTGGAAGCAGGCGAAATGATCTATGCACTTCCTAAGGCACTGGACGACTATCGCTTCGCGTGGACAGATGAGAATAAGACGGTGCTGATTCGCGGAAACTGATTGCGATCAGCCTTAGAAATAGAGGATATAATATGTATGGATACGAATGGACGGACCAAAACGGAATATACAAACTGTCCGTAAATAGCAAAATACAAAAAGAGATTCGTCCAGTTTTCAAAGAGGAGCTAGATTATTTTGGCTTCAATGAGCACTGGACATATCCGGATACAAAAGCACCACTTTTATGGGCGGAGGGTATTCGGCGCTATGTGTTGAACGGCGTTTGTGTAGCAGAAGCGGTTGGCGGTGGTTTCTACACAAAACCCACAATAAAATACTACACCGAGGACCTGGCACTCGATCCCATTGACATTGAAATGCTCTGGCAACAAAACGAACGCCTGATGTTGGGGCTCGAAAAAACCGCTATGGATTTTATCCGCAGCACTCATGATAAATATGAAAAAGATGGCATGGCTTTTGCCGTTGCTTTCAGTGGTGGAAAGGATTCGCTTGTCCTTCTCGATCTTGTCGCTCGGACGCTTTCCCCGGATAAGTTCTGTGTTGTCTTTAGCAATACCGGAATGGAGCTTTCCACAACCCTAAAGTCTGTAGAAAAGGCAAAACAGCACTGGCCGTCGCTGAAGTTTTATGAGGCGAAGAGCCATCTTGATCCTGAAGAAAGCTGGGACGAGTTTGGCCCCCCAGGCCGCAGAATGCGGTGGTGTTGTGCAGTACATAAATCTGTTCCCACCATATTGCTATTACGAGAGATTACTGGCGACTATAATGTGAAAGCAGTTGTGTTTGATGGTGTGCGAGCTGAGGAGAGTGCAGCAAGAGCTGATCGTGATGAAATCAGCGTTGGGGCCAAAAACATAAACCAGATAAACTGTAGCCCCATACTAAAGTGGGGAACATCAGAGCTGTTTATCTATTTGCTCCATAATAATATTTTGTTGAATGATGCATACCGTCTTGGCCTGTTCAGAGTGGGCTGTATCGTCTGCCCTATGTCTTCAAATTGGTGGGACGGAATAGTAAATGATGTATATCCTGAGGAAATGCACGAACTGCTTTCGAAGGTTGAAATGTATTCAGCGGCAACCAAACCACAGAGTGAAGTTTCGAAGTTTATTGAACAAGGTGGCTGGAAAGCTCGCATGGGTGGCCGTGGGCTGAAAAATGGTGGAAACCGTGTAGTGGAACGAATAGCTGATGATCGGATTGCTTTTAGCTTCACTTCAAAAAGTCAAAATTGGTTAGATGTTTGTAGCATTCTTGGTCCCATCGTTTATAAGGACGAGGGCATTTATACGCAGATAATCGGAAAACAAGAATTCCAGTTTCGGATTGTTTCCGAAGATACTCCGGCAGTAATTTATTGGCCCTATTCAAAGATGGACAGATTTGTCTTAAGCCATTTAAGAGGGGTTGCGAACAAAACAGCATACTGCTTTGGGTGTAAAGCCTGCGAAGTACAATGTCCGGTCAACGCATTTACAATCACTGAAAATGGACACATCTATATCAGAGAAGAGAATTGCATCCACTGTTATAATTGCATTGAATTTACGAATGGAAAAGGCTGTCTGGCAGCCAAATCGCTTTCAGTTACGGGAGGAGGAAATGGTATGGATCTAAAGGGGATGAACAGGTATCAGCACTTTGGGCTTAGACGTCCCTGGCTCGAGCATTTCTTTGCAAACAAGGAGGACTGCTTTACGATGGGAGTTCTTGGAAATCGTCAGTACGATTCCCTCAAAGTCTGGCTTCGGGAAAGTGATCTTTTGACGGCCAGCGGGAAAGGCGAGAAGTCTGGGGTTACCACACCGCTTTTTGATAAACTTCAACCCATGGGAGCGGGCAACCCACTAACCTGGGCAATCATCTGGACGAATCTTGCCTACAATTCGATCATTGTAAAGTGGTATATGCTAAATGCCCCTTCCGGTGAGGTCTATGATAAAAACGATCTTATCTTCCTCCTTGGTGATGACTATTCTAAATCCACCCGCGATAATGCAGTAACTGCATTGCTTGAAACGTTCCGACATAGCCCGATCGGTACTGTGCTGAAGCAAGGTATTCCAATCCCGAGCGGTACCAGCTATAAGTTCTCAAAGCAAGGCTGGAATACTCCGGATGCCGTTGCAATTCTATACGCGCTTTATATGTGGGCAGAGGCAACCGGCCGCTACACCTTTACGCTGAGCCAGCTGGCTGCTGCACGAGGCAACGCCGATGCTAAGGGTGTCGATCCGGTATCTATCTTCGGAATAAATCCAGATCGGTTTAAAGACATCCTGCAGGACATTGCGTTACAATTCGATAAATACATCCGCACGACATTCGTTGCGGATCTGGATAATGTACAGCTCTTCCCTGAGTATAGGTCACTTGACATCCTAGATTTGATTGTGAAGTAAGGAGGCGGCATTATGGCAAAGTATAATACCTATATTGAATTAAGCCCTCACTATGAGTCGGTTGTGGACATCGATTCAGAATCCCGCCATCCTGAAATGTGGCAGGAGTATATCGTCCACGAAGATATGAAGGGTGCTATAGAAGTCATCTGCGATTCTCTGAAATATGAGGACGAGGATAAACGACGTTCCTTCTGGATCCATGGTGCATACGGTACCGGCAAGAGCTATGCTGCCATTGTGCTGAAGCACCTCTTTGAGGATAGCATCCCCAATATCCGCAAGTTCCTGTCCAATCAGATGCTAATTCCTTATAGAGAACGGTTCCTCTTCATCCGCGAAAAGGGTGACTTTCTTGTAATTTGGAAGAGCCAAGCTACCGATATCCGGAGCGGTATTCAGCTCATGATGACGATGGAAGACGCTATCCGCACCAAGCTGAAAGAAAAGTATGGCGATTCTGCGTACTACGGCAAGAAATCTCTTGTTGCCGCGGCGCAAGAGAAGGTAAAAGATGCCTCTATCAATTGGGACGAGCTATTCCAAAACCAAACCTATGCATTGTTTGAAGAGTATGGTTCTGTTGATCAATTCCGCGAAGATGTATTGGCTGGTAGCCTGAAGGCAGCCGGTATTGTTGCGCGTATTTTCCGAGACAAAGGCTGGGGCTTTTTCACCAGCCTGAAAGATTTCAAAGAGTGGGTGACAGATGTTATTGAAGGAAACCATCTTCAGGACACGGGTATTATCTTCATCTGGGATGAGTTCACCTCTTATCTTCGAAACAATCCGACTGACGATGTCTTGCAGCCGTTATCGGAGTTTTGTAAGGAGCAGCCGTTCTTCATGTTCCTTATCGTGCATAGAGCGCCGAGCTGGGTAAGCCAGATCGGTGAAGAAATCTATGAGCAAATCGTTCACCGTTACCACTCTCTCGACTTTCATGTCAGTGAAAGTGCGGCATATGAGCTGATAGGTAGTTCCATTTTAACCCGTGCAGGAATGGATGATCAGTGGAATGCTATAAAAGATAGTTTAATGAAGTCGATTAGCAAGAACTTTGCTGATTTCGACAACTTGGACATGAGCAATAAAAAAGAGCGCCTCCGTCAGCTTTGCCCACTGCATCCAATGACGCTCTCTCTGCTTGCTATCGTTGCCCAGAACTTTGGTGCATCTCAACGCACACTGTTCCGTTTTATGAAAGACCCGAAAGAGTCCGAGCAGAACATGGGCTTTATTTACTATATAAATAATTTCGGTCCGGATGACTGGCGCTGGTTGACACCGGATTATCTTTGGGATTATTTCTTCACCAGAGAAAGCGATGTGCGCAGTTTCTCACCGGAGGCGAAAAGCGCCTATCAGCATTACATGACCAAGCGGGAGTTTATTTCAGATGATTATCACATGCATGTGTTTAAAGCAGCCATGCTGTTGATTGCGGTCATGTCTTCCGGTACAGTCAGTAATCTCTATAGTCAGGCGACACAGCGCAAGGTATCTGCCACAAGCAGTACATTGTATAAATGCTTTGCAGGTCAGCTGACAAAAGAAGATGTGGAGATGTATCTTGCTGATTTGGAGCAGATTGGTGTTCTGCGTCTCGATGCCATGACCAGTGGTGACAAGCGCCTTCAAATTCCTTACAGTGGCAACGCAGACGTGTTCGATGTTCGCAAGGATATGCTTATGAAGAAGTATACCCGTTACGAACTCTTTAAAAAGGGCGGGGTTTTTGCCAAATCCATGGAGGCAAAAATCTGGGATAAAACAAGTGCGTCCTTTGGTAGAATGTATATCGCTGCATGCGATTTTGGAACTAATTCCATCAATTTGAGGTATAGTGAAGTCCAGGCTGAACTCAAAAAGTATCCATATAAATTCGGTATCCTCGCGATAGCGATTTCTGAAGCGAGCCAGTTTGCAACTATGCAGGATAAGGTAAAAAGCATTGCTGCGCAGGATACTACAGGTCGCATGGCTATTTATTTAATGAAGTCTCCGCTTACTGACGATCATCTGGATCGCTGGTATAATGCCATGACCCATTCGGAGCTTGCTGCCGAAGAGGGAAAAAGTGGTGATGCTGAACGCTATTCCGATGAAGCCAGCACTATAATTGAAGAGTGGTCCGGAACAGCAAAAGATGACCAGCTGATGGTTGTCTGCGGAGAGAAGGTTTATCCATCTGAATATGGGACGGAATACTTTGCTCCTAAGTTGGAGCGGGACATTCTGTTCGGCTCAATTTTCACAGCAGCCCCGGAGCTTGTCGTTACAACAAATACAGCATTTAAAAAGATTCAGCAGAGCACTGCGCTGGCTGGGGTCCAGAAATCTACGCCTAATACACAGATTGGTAATATTGTCAACGGTTTAAAACAAGCAGGTGTTTGGGATACACAGGGGCTTGAGAAGCTCGCACAAAGCGCTGGCAACGATGGAGCTATTGCTGTTGCAAAGATAGCTAATTTCATCCTGCAGCGTTTTTCACAGGGCACGCAAATCAAGCTGGATGCATTTTGGCAGGAACTGCAGGAGGCGCCATTCGGATACTACAACAATATGACATGCGGATATATTCTTGGCTTTCTGCTAAGATATTATGTCAACAGCGAGTTCAGCTGGAATAAGGGAGATAATAACCCTTGGCCGTTGACCGATCAGACGCTTGCAACAATGATTACGGCCATCTGCAAAGAGGAGGTTGTAAACAACTACTTGTCTCCTGGCTCTGAAATCTGGCAGAAGTTTAAGCCCTATGTACAAAAGGTCTTTATGCTGCAAGATGGTGAGACCGTCAATGAAACTGAGGCCCGAAAATATATTTCAAAGCAATGTACTGAGAAGGCGGGTGTGCCATTCTGGGTTCTGAAATACTTACCTGATGAAAAGTTTGGTGGCGCTGCAGCCAAGCAAGTTGCAAATGAAATAATAGATCTTTTCTGCGATTTTATGGCCGAAAATGGAGATCAGGAGCAGGTGATGGGCAACATCACCGTGAAGTTTACCGGTCATGGGCCTATCCGAAAAGCTCTATCAAATCTCTATTTTGATCAGAATACGGTATATGATGCCTTTAGCACGTTTATTACCCTCAAATGCCCGGAACTTCAACAGCTAAAAGTGGGGATTTGCCTTACTAGCCACGATCTATTTGATGCTATTCACCAGATGATGCAGGGCCAAGTCTCTACATGGACTGAAGACCAGGTGGAAGAGAAGCTCTCCGAGCTTTGCATAGAGTATCGTGCGGTTTCGATGCTAAACGACGCTCTCAATGTTAAGCGCAAGAGTATTAAGGCGCTGGGGGACGATATCGATAACGCCTTCGAAAACATGAAGATCCCCGGTACAGTGATCGAAAAACTGGGCTATGCCTGGATTCCCGCACTTAAGGCTATGCAGCAAATTGCTACTACCCAATGGTCGAAGATCGAACTGGCCGAGAGAAAGACCTATGTTCAGCTTCTTGCGAATGATGTACAAAAGGCATGGACTAGTATAACCTCTCCTAAAGCAATCCTTCAGAGGTACATGGAAAAGCATGGCCACAACTGCACCGAAGAAGAGCTGGACGGAATCTATGCAGCACTGAAGGCTGTAAAATACAATTCACCTGCTTCTGATTTCGATGCCAGGATCGATGTTCAGCTTAATAAAATAGCTTATAACCGGAACAAGGTGCGTATTCAGGAGCTATGGAAAGCACAGAGTGGCTTTGATTCTGTTGCACAGTGGTGCGATAGTTATGCAGTACCGATTCAATGGGTTATTAGTGACGAAGCTTTGCTACACGTTACTGTATTAAAGACCGTGCAGGATGGGATGCTCACTGATAATACATCTCTTCACAATGCCACACAATATTTTGAATGCAATACAATCAGTGTACTGAAAGATAAAAAAGCCATTCTTGACTGCTTTATTGCACAGATAGGTGATAGTTATCGGGCGGCATTTGAGGCATCCGGCATGGTGCTTGTTTCCCGCTTAAAAACCAATAGCAAGCTGTCTTCAGATGTCTATTCCTGGGCGAACAAGGTTGGAGAAATTCGTAAGACAATTGATTCATTCCTTCGGGATAAGTATTGCGGGAATGCAAAGAACAGAGTGAAGACCATGCCGGAAGACCAGTTGCGTGATAGAGTAATTCAACTGTTGGATGAAAACCCTGATCTCTATACCCTGTTCATCAACTAAGAAAGGAGACCCGAGTCGTGACAATTACTGAAATCAAGGAAAAACTCAGTCAGGAGAGGGGCTTTGGTTCCCGTTTCCCGGCTCGGATTATCTTTACAGAGAGCCTCGACGCATATTCTCAGCTGGAAACTCAGCTGAAAGGAATCTGTGACGTTACGATCAACTTAGCAGATTTTTGCAGAGCGCCAGATACAGTTCCCCAATTCGACCAGATTAAGGCAAAACTTGATGAATACGAAGGAAAACAGATTTTGCTTCTTTCTGCTGGCGAGTATCTTCGTCTATGCATAAAACGGGAATTGAATGTAGAGAGGCGACAGTTTCTGCCTTTCTGGGAAACACAACAGGCAGAATCGTCAAGGTCAAGAGTCATTATGCCCATGTTTTCCTGCAGGGATCTATTCGATCGAGTAGTTGGCGCAGTAGACGAGCGTCAGCAGGATTATGTGTGGACCTTTGAAACGCCACAGAATACTAATCGTTACACTATATCTGTCTTTTCTCCGAAGTTTAAAGAAACAATCAGTGCGGACGCCGACAACCTGACTGAGTGGTTCCGTGATTGGCAAATTATTCTGCGGAGAGGCGTTCCCTGCACTATTGTGACAATTCAAGAGAGTAATGTTGAAGCATCCTTTGGTAATGTCACAATCAAGCCAATCAATAGTCCCTTCTGCTACTTAACAGAGTGCTTAATCGATTCTGAAAGTCTGGTCGAGAAATGGGAAGACAGCGATTTTTGGAGCCAAATGGTTATATATGCTTCCAAATACCGTGAAAAGGCTTCATTTGCACAGATTGTTGTTTCTGCATTGAACGTAAAGGCTTTTGACTTTGTTTCTGCTGTTGCAAGATGGAAGACTCTGAATGCTTTTCAAAAGGAACTTGTTTGGTTGTGGTACAGAGTATACCCGACAGGAGATTATTTTTCCTATGCCTGTCAAAAAGCTGTCGCCGCATCTGAGATCCCAGATAGAATTCGGGATGAGATTCTGTTGGTATCCAACAGAAGCAATTTATGGATTGAACAAAGAATGACAGCGATGAAGGCTTTGAACCTCTCCTCATTTTCTGATGAGTATTTTGCACTGATGGACAAGTTGCCTCTTGCAGAGACGAAGCTCCAACTTCTCACGTATCAGACCCATGAGGAAAAGACCTATGCCGTTAAAGTGATTAGCGGTCTTTTGCGCCAAGGTGCGGAGCCCGATGCAGTAGCCGGCATGATTGCGAATGACTATCCCGCTCTCGCGGCCTACATGAAAGAGCGAACCGGATGCAATGAATCGGTAGACGAGTACATGTCATGGTACCGTAAAAACAAAATCATCAACAGGTATCCAAGTGAACACTCTGGTCTCATTAACTTTGAACAATTTGACGCACGGTACAAACTAATGCGCCCAATGAGTGGCAAGGATTGCGCTTCGTTTTGGATTGATGGCTTTGGCGTGGAGTATGCTCCAGTTTTCTTACATGAGCTGAAGTCTCGTGGGATCACTCCTGACTCAGTAAAAATCGCAACTGCCCTTCTGCCTACCGAGACGGAATATAACCATCAATGGGACGAGAACGATCCATCAACTGAGAAATGGATTCGGCTGGATTCTTGCTCACATAAAGGAATGCCGGATGACAAGAGTTATTATTCATGCATTGTTCATCAATTGGCAGTTTTTGCTGAAGCTGCAAAGAAGGTCGAAGAGCTTCTGGGAAAGCATGATTATGTGATAGTTACCGGCGATCATGGCAGCAGCCGATTAGCTGCGCTTGCATTCCATGACCCTAGAGTTATTCCTGTGACAGCTCCCCAAAAATCGACAATCCATAGCTTTGGACGCTTCTGTGAACTCGATGAGAAATCTGTTGATATGATTGCTTTGCCGGGTACAAGTAAAGTAACTGCGACAATTGGAGGTAAAGCATTTCTGGTGATGAATACCTATCAGCACTTCTCCGTTAGCGGGAATGTAGCTGGTGGTAACACAGACGACCATGATGTTGTTGGAGAGACTCACGGTGGCAACACCGCTGAAGAACGGCTTGTTCCAGTTATAATCATTAAAAGAAGCCAGCCGCTTGCTCCTCTTACCTGCAAGCCGAAAAGCCAGTATGTGACGAAACGAAACGGCCATATAGAAACGGCATTCTCGTTCAGTCAGCCCGTTTTAACTCTTGAAGTGTCTCAGGGAAACAACAAAGCTTCTTGCACCGAAGTAGAGGATGGAAAATGGCTGGTGGTCATGGATAATGTGACCACGAATGATAAAGATGATATCGTTCTTTCCGTTATCGCAAACGGCAGACTACTTCCCAATGTGATCCTCAAAGTAAAGACATCCGGTATCAGTAAGAACGCAGATCCGTTTGGTGGTATAGGCCTATGAAAAGAAAGAAGATTGAATGCTGCGAATGTGGCAAGGCTTTATTGAAGGACGAAATTGCTTTGTGTAAGAAGTTGCTTGGCATCAATACGGAAGATTATTATTGTATCGATTGTCTATCTGATTATTTAGAGTGTACAAGAACCGATCTTGAAATCAAAATTCAGGAATTCAAAGAACAAAGGTGCACACTGTTCCTGTAAGCAAGGAGGATACAGAATGTTTGAAGAGAAAATTCGCGACGTATTTGCCGACATGGTCGTGCTGAAGAACCCGGAGAGAGCTGAATTTTTTAAGAATCTTAGCCTCCCTTCATATATGCGCGATTGGCTTGTTATGAAGTTTTCCGATGAAGATGGGGAAATTGACTATGATAGTGTGCTCAGATATATCCGGCAATATATTCCGAGCCGAGAAGATTATGAACAGTTTAAATTTGCAATGGTCAATGGAGAAACAGTCCGCTTTCTTGCAAGGGTTCGAGTTGGCGTCGACATCAAAACCGGGAAGACCATGTTTGAGCTTCCAGATTTTGGAGGAGCTAAGGCCGGTGCTGCTGGTGAAGTCACGAATGACGTCGTGAGTCGATGGAAGGATACCCTTCTCAAAGAGAGTGAGAACTGGGGAATTATTGAGCTTATTTGGGGAAAAGACTTCTCATCCAGCAAACCAAAAGGCGTTGTTAAGCTTATCGAGTACAGCCCATTCTGCCCGTACACGGTTGATTTGGAGTACTATAAAGATGCTCGCAATTCATTCACAACTGAGGAATGGATCGATCTCCTCGTAGCGGCGGCAGATTATAATCCTGATGGCTATGAATCAGAGGAGCAAAAACTATGCTTCCTTCGGCGGCTTCTGCCCTTCGTAGAGAAACGGATAAACCTTATGGAATTGGCCCCAAAGGGCACCGGTAAGAGCTATGTATATCAAAAAATCAGTAAGCGAGGTTGGCTGATCTCTGGCGGTACCGTTTCCAGAGCATCTCTTGTTTATGACAATGCGAAAAAAACGGGTGGCCTTATAACGCGTTTTGACTTCGTGGGTTTCGATGAAATCCAGTCCATGTCCTTTGTGCAACCAACACAGATTCAGACAGCCCTGAAAGACTATATGGAATTTGGTGAAGTTCAAGGGTTCGATGCCTCTATAGTTGCAGATGCTGGAATTATTGTTCTTGGTAATATCGACGCCAGCAGGTTTAACGTCAACGAAAATATGATGGAAGAGATCAGTCCTGTCTTTAGAGAATCGGCATCATTGGACCGTTTTCATGGATTTATTCCTGGATGGGAGCTTCCACGTATGCATCAGGGCCTTGTTGCCAATGGTTGGGCCCTGAATACTGAGTATTTTGCAGAGGTGTTACACCTTATGCGAGATGACCTTAGTTACGCAACCATCGTCGATGATTGCCTTCTCCTTCCGCCAAAGCCGGATCAGCGCGATCTCACAGCAATTAAGCGCCTATGCACGGCTTTTTTGAAGCTTATATTCCCGAATGCAACATGTAAAGAGGATATCTCTCCAGAAGATTTCATCAAATATTGCCTGGAACCCGCTAAGGAGATGCGTAGTGTGATTAAAAAACAACTATGTGTCATTGATCCAAAAGAATTTAATATCCCCGGGAAAAACACAATTCCTAATATTCAGTATAATTATAATGAAATGCCATGAAGAAACCTATTTATGCAGACAACGCCGCAACAACGGCATTAGATATTGACGCTTTTGAAGCGATGAAGCCATACTTGCTGAGCGAGTATGGCAATGCTTCGCAGCCGTATTTTTTCTCTCGAACACCAAAGAGGGAATTAAAAGAAGCGCGTGCTACGATTGCTTCGTGTATCGGAGCTCAACCGGATGAGATTTTTTTCACTTCCGGCGGCACAGAAAGCGACAACTGGGCGATTAAGTGTTTCGGTTCGCCGAGTGATGTTCGAACGATATTTACTTCTCAAATCGAGCACCATGCAGTATTAAACGCCTGCGATCACCAATTTGGGAATAGTAAATGCGCGGTGGTACGTCTTCCGGTTGATTCGGAGGGTATTGTAAGTCCTTCTGTTTTGCATGATGCAATGATAGAAGAAGTCAGCAATCGCGCTGTTGTAAGTTGTGAAACTAAGCTCGTTTCTATTATGCTTGCGAATAATGAAATCGGCACAATAGAACCAATAAAAGAATTGGCGGATGTTGCGCATAAACGTCGGGCTATTTTTCATACGGATGCGGTACAAGCGGTTGGTCATATCCCGATAGATGTTCAGGATCTTGGCGTTGATCTCCTTTCCGCTTCTGCACATAAGTTTAACGGTCCAAAAGGAATTGGTTTTCTTTATGTTCGCAAAGGGACATTGTTGTTTCCATATCTAAACGGCGGTGCGCAAGAAAGAGAAATGCGCGCAGGGACAGAGAATGTTGCCAGTATTGTCGGAATGGCTGTTGCGCTAAAGAATAATTGTGACGCAATTGAGCAAAACCGAGCGCATATTCAAAAACTGGAGAAATTACTGATTGCATTACTCGACGAGTCTGGGATGCAGTATTCGCGGAATGGTTGGCAAAATAAGTTGCCTGGTTTGCTGAGTTTATCTTTCCCGGGTAAGGATGCGGAAGCGATTTTACATCGGATGGATTTGATGGGAATTTGTATTTCCACCGGCGCAGCTTGTAATAGTGTTCATACGGAAGTATCTCATGTGCTAAAAGCAATTAATCTTGAGGATTATCTTGCAAAAGGCACAATTCGTATTTCCCTCGGGAAGAATAATACCGCAGATGATGTTCAATCATTAACGCTGGCCCTAAAAAAGATTCTCTTGTCTGAATAAAACTATATAGTCATTTGAAGGACTCCTCTATTATGCATAATAACCCTCGCTGCTTATACAATAACAGTTTCTCTGATTTTCTCAAGGAGGCGGAATCGTCGGTCCTTGGGTTGTTGTGCGACAATTATCACGGTGACGCGCAGACGACGACAAGAGAAGCGTGGAAGGGTGAGATCTCCATTATGAGGGACACGCTGTCCCAGCTCGTTGATCAGGACGGTCGTATTATCTTCGAGTATGATATCCCGCGTCTTGGCAAGCGCATCGACGTCGTTCTGCTTTATAAGGGTATCGTTTTCTGCCTCGAATTTAAGGTCGGTGAAACGCGGATCAATGAAGCGGACGTGGATCAGGTGCTCGACTATGCGCTGGATCTGAAGAACTTCCACAGATTCAGCCAGGATAAAGTGATCGTTCCGATCCTTGTTGCGACAAATCTGAAAACGGTTTCTTCTGTTGTTCAAATGTCCGTTTATGACGACAGAGTTGTGAATCCGCTGTATACAGGCGATGCCGGCATTGTCGATCTGATCAACGGGGTTTTGGACAAGTTCCCCCACGAATCTCCGGTCGCCCCCAATTGGATCATCAGCCCGTATTCGCCAACGCCGACGATCATTGAAGCCGCACGTTCGCTATATGAGAATCACTCCGTAGAAAACATCACGCGGCATGAGGCGGATAAAGTTTCCACGGACAGAACAATAGCGTATATCCTGGATGTGATAAAGCACAGCAAGGAAAACCGGGAAAAAAGCATTTGCTTTGTTACGGGGGTGCCCGGCGCGGGGAAGACGCTCGTCGGGCTTGACGTTGCAATCCGACAGACCTATCAGGGACAAACCGAGCCGGTAAAGGATGAAGGCGCGGTGTATCTGTCCGGTAACGGTCCGCTTGTTGCCGTGCTGACGGAGGCCCTTGCGCAGGATAACTATAAGCGCTGCCGCGAAATCGGCGAAAAGAAGAAAATGACCGATTCCCGCCGCGAGGTGAGTAAGTCGATCCAGATGATCCATCGTTATCGCGATAATATGCTCGCAAAAATCAAAAATCCCGTGGAAAACGGCATACTTGAAATCGATCCGACGAAAGCCGTGAAGATGGAGGCCGCCGGCTTCGGCGAGGTGGAGCATGTTGCGATCTTCGATGAAGCGCAGCGCTCATGGACACATAAGAGACTGGCGGATTATCTCAAAAGAGGCGGAACCTACGGCAACAAGCTGAAGGTCCCGAATTTCCCAGTGTCCGAGGCGGCGTTCCTGATCTGGTCGCTTGATCAGCGGGAGGACTGGGCGACGGTCATTTGCCTTGTCGGCGGCGGGCAGGAGATCAATACCGGTGAAGCCGGGATCTCCGAATGGATTCAGGCGATCAACGAGAAATTCCCGCATTGGAGCGTTTACATTTCTCCCAAATTGACGGATGCCGAATACGCGGAAGGCCGGGTCAATGAACTTTTGGCAGACAATCCAAACGTTACATACGCAGAGGATCTGCACCTTGGCGTTTCCTTGCGTTCCTTCCGGGCGGAAAAGCTCTCCGCTTTCGTACATGCGCTGTTGTCCTTTGATGAAAGCGCAGCAGATATCTATGCGGAAATCAAAGACAAATATCCCATCGTTTTGACGAGAGACATGAACAAAGCGCGGCAATGGCTCCACAGCAAGGTGAGAGGTACGGAGCGTACCGGCGTTTTGGTGACTAAAGAATCTGCCAGATATAAGCCGTTGGCGATACATATTCTGCCGTCCGGTGATGAAAACGCGGTCCATTGGTTTCTCGAGGATAAAGCCGATACCAGGTCATCCAATTACCTGGAGGATGCCGCTACGGAGATCCAGGTGCAGGGGTTGGAGCTGGATTATACCTGCTTACTTTGGGACGCCGATATGCGGTATAAAAACGGCAAATGGCACTTTTATCGCTTCAACGGCAAAACGCAGTGGAATGAATTGACGGGTGC
This sequence comes from Clostridia bacterium, assembly GCA_017428085.1. Classification (GTDB taxonomy): domain Bacteria; phylum Bacillota; class Clostridia; order Oscillospirales; family Acutalibacteraceae; genus RUG806. Next base: position 65,274 of record JAFRRP010000069.1, read on the forward strand.
CACCGAAAACCAGCAGGAGCAGATGAAGTATATGCTGAACGCCTACCGCGTTCTTCTCACCCGTGCCCGCGCCGGTATGGTGATCTGCGTGCCGGAGGGTAATCCAAATAAAACGCCAAGCGGTTTTTGGGAGGATAGTACCCGCTTGCCGGAGTATTATAATGGTACGTTTGAGTATTTGAAGAGCTTGGGAATAGAGGAAATATGATTGATTGAATAAAATACAATGATATGATTCGCAGGGTAATGGAACCATCATAATACAGGAGCGCTTATTTTGCAGGGTAATTTCTCTCAACCATTTTTGAAATTCAAGGATAAATATCAACTGCAGCTGAATGCGCAGCAAAGTGAGGCCGTTTGCACTGTCGACGGCCCTGTTTTGTTGCTTGCGGTCCCCGGGAGCGGAAAAACAACGACGTTGGTTTCCCGGCTGGGATTTATGATCGAAGTGCTTTCCATTGCGCCGGAATCCATTCTGACTGTCACATACACCAAAGCCGCCGCGGCAGACATGAAGCTGCGATTCCGCCGGTTGTTCGGAGAGCAATATGCGGAGCGGCTCCCGTTCCACACAATCAACAGCCTTTGCTATCATATCATTCAGGATTATACAAATACGATCAGCGGGAACCAACCGTTCGACGTCGCGTCTGAGGACGTGCGTTCTCAGATATTACGTGAGCTATATATCGGGGAGATCAAAGATTTCCCGACGGCGGCGGATCTGGATGATCTGAAAACACAGATCGCCTATGTTAAAAACATGATGCTGACGGAACAAGAGATCAAAAAGCTGGATTCCCCCGCGTTCCCATTTACGAAATTGTATGCGCGCTACAATGACGCTTTGCGCCGGCGCCAGCTGATGGATTATGACGACCAGATGATCTACGCGCTGAAGTTTTTGCGCGCTTATCCCGCGCTGCTGCAGCGCTATCGCAGCAGATTCAGATATCTATGCGTGGATGAGGCGCAGGATACGTCGAAAATCCAACACGAGCTTCTGCGGCTTCTGGCGGGAGATCGTCACAATATCTTTATGGTCGGTGATGAAGACCAAAGTATTTACGGATTCCGCGCCGCTTATCCTGAGGCCCTGATGCAGTTTGAAACGGATCACCCCGGCGCAAAGGTCCTGTTTCTGGAACAGAACTTCCGCAGCGACGAAAATATCGTACGACTGGCAGACAAAGTGATCCGCCATAACAGCGATCGGCGGGAGAAACAGCTGCTGGCAACGCACCCTGCGAAAAATGAGGTCAGAAAGATCCCTGTGCCGAACCTGAAGGCTCAATATGCGTATTTGATGAAAATCGCAGCGGATTGCAAATCGCAAACGGCAGTTCTTTATCGGGACAATGAAAGCGCTGTTCCGCTGATTGATCAGCTGGAACGGGCAGGTATTCCGTATGCGTCCAAAGAAAAAGAATACAAATTCTTCTCTCACAGGATCGTTCGGGATATCCGTGATATCCTGACCTTCTGCCTGTCTCCGGAAGACGCCGACGCGTTTGAGCGGGTCGCAATACGCTTAGGATTATACGTAAAAAAGGAAATGATCCATGCTGCTGTAATACAGGCAAAACGCAGCGGCGAAAATGCGCTGGATCTGCTCTCTGATGCGGAGCTCAACGGATATCAGCTGCGAAATGTCAGATCTCTGAGAACGCATTTCCAGAAGATGCAGCATGATTCCGCATCCTACGCGCTGAACCGAATACTTTCTTACATGGGGTACGGAGAGTATCTTGAAAAGAATTATCCCAAAGAGCGGAAAACCGAGCTTCTGCAGCTTCTTGCGGACCGCACGCGTACGATCCCGGGATTTCTGCAGCGGCTGGAGGAACTTGACCAACTGGTTCAGGAAAAGAAAAGCGACAGAGAAAGCCAGCTGATCCTGTCAACGATCCACTCCGCAAAAGGGCTTGAATACGATACGGTTTATCTGCTCGATATCATTGACGGCGTTTTGCCGGAAGAGCCCGCACAAGTCACCCGCAATACGGATCCCGAAATCATCCGTACGCTGGAGGAAGACCGGCGCTTGTTCTACGTTGGGATCACGCGCGCCAAAAGACGGTTGTACATCTTTGAACGGCAGGATCAATCCTCCATGTTTCTGCGGGAAGCGTTTGCGGCAGATGAAACCACCGGATCGGAAATCATGAAAAAGGTCACAACAGAGAAACAAACCGGATTGGAACCGCTTTCTCAAAACTGGAGACCGATCCCCGGAGAGACGATTTATCACCATTCTTTTGGAAAAGGTAAGGTTCAAAGCTATTCAAGAGCAGAAGATACCGTTACCGTTCAGTTCATATCCGGACAGATCAAAAAACTGGATCGAAAAACCGTGGTTGCGAGGGAATTGCTGCTAAAATATGTGTAATGTGGATTTGTCTAAAATAATAATTATTTCTCTGGACTTCTGCGATTCGTTGTGGTATATGTTGTTGCTGCAAAGGAGGTGCGCAGATGACACGAATCAGTATTGAAGCGCTGTATACCGGCGAAGGCGCCGGCGGGAAATACGGCAGAGGCGGGATTATGGGCGCCGTGATGACAGAAATTTTCACGTACGGCGTTCCGGACGGATATGATGCGAAAACGTGGGCGGAGCTGCTACTCATAAAACACACGCTGCTGGCGGCGGAACAAATGAAACACGAGGGCGATTCCATATCGGACATGACCGATTCGGAACCGTCCTCTTTCCGTACGGAGGGGTGATACGATGACCACGATAGAAAAACTGTACTACGGGAAGATCCGCCCGCATGAGAAACTCATTGATCCTGAAAGCCGGTTTGCGGTTCTTCAGGATCTTCTTTCATCCTCGGACGAAGATCTGATGCGGTTGCTGCCGGAAA
>JAFRRP010000070.1 GCA_017428085.1 Clostridia bacterium
AACCAGATGCTGGTGGAGATGGACGGCTTCGTCGCCAACGAGGGCGTCATCGTCCTCGCGGCCACCAACCGCCCGGATATCCTCGATCCCGCGCTGCTGCGCCCCGGTCGGTTCGACCGTCAGGTGACGGTGGGCCTGCCGGATATCAAGGGCCGCACGGAGATCCTGAAGGTCCACGCCCGCAACAAATCCCTGGCGCCGGACGTGTCGCTGGAGGATATCGGCAAATCCACCGTCGGCTTTACCGGCGCGGATCTGGAAAACCTGCTCAACGAGGCGGCGCTGCTGACGGCCCGCCGGGGACTGAAGGCCATTACCAAGGCGGAAATAGAGGAAGCCACGCTGAAGGTAGTCGTCGGCGCGGAGAAGCGTTCCCATAAGATCACCTCCGACGACAAGCGTCTGACCGCCTATCACGAGGCGGGCCACGCGGTATCCGCCCACTTCCTCGGCGGGCAGGATCCGGTGCATCAGGTGTCCATCATCCCGCGCGGCATGGCGGGGGGCTTTACCATGCACATGCCGCTGGAGGATAAGATGTATCTCTCTAAGAAAAAAATGGAGGAGGAGATCGTCACGCTGCTGGGCGGCAGAGTGGCGGAAAAGATCGTCATCGGCGATATCTCCACAGGCGCCTCCAACGACATCCAGCGGGCCTCCGAGATCGCCCGCAACATGGTCACCAAGTACGGCATGAGCGAAACGCTCGGTCCCATCACCTTCGGTTCCGGCCACGACGAGGTGTTCCTCGGCAAGGATTACGGCACCGTGCGCAACTATTCCGAGGAGATCGCCAAGGAGATCGACGAGGAGGTCAACCGCATCGTGATGAAGGGCTACGAGCGCTGCGAAGCGATCCTCAACGAGCACATCGACAAGCTCCACGCGCTGGCGCAGTACCTGATGGAGCATGAAAAGATCGACGGCGAAAACTTTATCAAGCTGATGGATGGGGAAAACCCGATCCCCGAAAGGAGCGAGCAAGATGACTAAAAAATGGATGACCGTGATCGCGGTCCTGTGCCTTGCCGCGCTGGTGTTCGCGGCATGCGGCAAGGGCGGCGACAACAAGGAAACGCAGCCCGCGGGTTCCGTTGACGGCGGCGAAGCGGCGGAACAGTCCGGCGATACCGGCGCAAAGGACGCGGATACCGGCAAGGTCGATAACGGCGGCAATAACCCCGTCGTCGCCATCGAGATGGAAGACGGCGGCGTGATCAAGGTGGAGCTTTATCCCGATATCGCCCCCAACACCGTAAAAAGTTTTATCTCGCTGGCCAACTCCGGTTTTTACGACGGCACCATCTTCCACCGCGTCATCCCGGATTTCATGATCCAGGGCGGCGATCCCAACGGCAACGGCACGGGCGGCCCGGGCTACCGCATCCCCGGTGAGTTTACGGCAAACGGGTTCCAAAACGACCTTTCGCATACGCGCGGCGTCATCTCCATGGGACGGCTTCCCACCGGCTACGATACCGCCGGGTGCCAGTTCTTCATCTGCGTGGCGGACTGCGACTGGCTGGACGGGCAGTACGCCTCCTTCGGCAAGGTGATCGAGGGCATGGACGTGGCGGACGCCATCGTCTCCGCGGAACGGGACGGCAGCGACAAGCCCTATACGGATCAGGTGATGAAGACCGTGCGGGTGGATACCTTCGGCGTGGATTACGGCGAGCCGGAGACGATCCCGGGGGATTGACGGCAGCAATTTGACGGAAACAGCCGGACAATTCTGAATTTTTTGTGAAAAGTATTGCAATTTTCCCTGCGATATGATATAAATAGGATAGAAATAAACCATTGGAGGTAAATAGCATGGGTGTTATTTTTTGGATCGCTCTCAGAGTGCTGCATATCTTAAAGCCGTTCGTCAAGATCGCTTTGATCGAATCTTTGATCGAGGCGCTGACCGGTTATGTCGATGGTGAAGCAACGCCTACCGACGCCGCAGCGGAATGATCGCAATCGAACAACAACAAGGGCGCGCTTTATCAAAAGCGCGTCTTTTTTCTGTCCTTTTTTTGATGGAACCGGCTCTGCGCCGTGGTCCGGCGGAACAGGCTTCCGGTGGAAACAGAGCTCGGAAAACGCTTGACAGGGCTTTCCGATATTGGTACAATGGAAGCGAAAGGTGTGTGATACCATGTCAAAACAGAAAACGGCTCTTCCGCAGACGGAGGAACGCGTGCCGGTGGCCGGCAAGGCGTGGCTCAGCTTCGCGGACTGCATGTGCGCCACGCTGAACGGTCTGCTCACCGGCGGCGGCATGACCTACTTCTTCACCAAGTTCATGGGCCTCGGCGAGGAGCTGGCCAGCGTGGTGTGGATCATCTTCGCCATCTGGAACGCCTTCAACGACCCGCTGTTCGGCTACATTTCCGACCGCACCAAAAGTAAGCTGGGGCGCCGCATCCCGTACATCCGCTACGGCGCGTTCTTCTACGCCGTCATCTTTGTGCTCACCTGGTTCAAGTGGCCCTTCGGCGGCAGCCAGACCGTGCTGTTCATCCAGATGCTGGTCACCCTGTTCCTGTTCGATACCTTCTATACCGCCATCGCCACGTCTCTGTACGTGATGCCCTATACCATGGCGGTCACCAACAGGGCCCGCAGCTCCATCTTTATCTGGAAGATCGGCTTCAGCCTCATCTCCCTCTCCGTGCCGCTGGTGGTGTTCCCGCTGATAAAACCCGAGGTGGGCGAAAACCCCTTCCGCTTCCAGATGATCATGACCGCCATCGGCGTGTTCGCCTTCCTTGTGATCTTCTTTTCCACCTTCTTTTACCGTGAAAAGGTGCAAAACGAGGCGGAGGAGACCATGGGCCTGTTTAAATCCGTGGCGGAGTGCTTCAAAAACCGTTCCTTCGTGGCGTTTGAGGTGCTGTCCTTCACCGTGATCTTTATCCAGACGATCCTGATGCAGGGCGTCATCTACTACTTCGACGAGTTCGATACTCCCATGGCGTTCGCCTACGGGGCGCTGGGTGTCGGCGCGGTGGCGGGCATCCTGCTGTGGATCAAGATGCTGCGGCCCTGGGGTGTGCGCAAGTGCGTGACGGCCATGTGCGTTTCCTTCGCCTGCGCCGCCACGGCCATGTGCGTCGTCGGGCAGCTCACCCCCGTGGCGCTGGTCGTGTTCTTCCTTACCGGCGTGGGCTTCGCCGGTGGCATGTATCTGGTGCCCATCATGAACGGCGACGTGATCGACTACGACGAGATCAAGACCGGCGCCCGCCGCGAGGGCATCTATGCCGGCGTCAACTCGCTGATCACCAAGCCCGCCATCAGTTTGGCCAACGCCGCGTTTTTGATGATCGCCAAATGGTTCGGGTACGATACCGCGCTGGCGGCGGGGTTACAGAGCGCCCTTGCCAAGCACGGCGTATTGGTGGCGTGGATGGCGTGCCCCGCGATCCTGCTGGTCCTTTCCGCCCTGGCCATGAAGTTCTACCCGCTGTTCGGCAAACAGTGGGACGATCAAAAAATCGCCCTCGCGCGCAAACACGAGGACGGATAATACAGGTTTGAGGTAACAGGTGTGAGGTTTGAGAAAAGGTGCAAGATTAAAGATTAAAGGAATACCTCAAACTCACACCTGCGCTTCACGCAGCTGTGCCATGCCGCCCCGGGGGATGCGGACGCTGACCGCGCCGGGGGCAAAGGAGAAACGGTCCGTTTGGTTCCCGAAACAGTCGAAGCACGTCGCCGTGCCGGGGACCTCCGCCGTAAATATCAATCGATCGGTCGCCGTCGCGTTCCATGCGTCGGCGGCTTTTCCGTCGTAGGGGAAAACGCGCGGACCGTACAGAGCGGTCACCCGCAGCGACTCGTCTTCCGCAGAAACCATGGTGTAGTTGGCCTCCGGCTCGTATACCGTCAGCTCGCCGAACAGCAGCAGCGCCCGGTGGGCGTTCCAGTTGGCAAGGAACCGGCGCAGCACCGCCAGCTGCTCCGGCGGCGCGTACTGCAGCAGCACGGATACCTGCGGTACCGCGAACAGCACGTTCAGCAGCATCACCGAGCAGGTCTCCGGCGCTTCGTCGCGGGCCCACAGCAGCATGTCGGAATGGACCGCCAGCGGGTAACGCAGCATCCGCAGGTCGATCACGCCGATGCGGTTGGAGATCACGTCGAAGGCGCAGTCGCCGATGCGCAGCATGTTGCAGTGCCGCGTGACGGCGGGACCAAGATAATACTGACGGTATTCCAGCAGCAGATCGCGCTGCGGGATTTCCAGCGCCTCGTCCAGCGCCGCCAGCAGCTTTCGCAGCCCCTCGACGGTCGTTTCGCAGTCGCACCGTTCCGTGGGGGCGGGCGCGGGGCGCGTCAGGTCGTTCAGAAAGTCCAGCTTCAGCCCGCTGAGCACGTAGGTTTCGCACAGGCCGGAAAGCGTATCGACCAGATATTTCCGCACGGCGGGGCACCGCACGTCCAGCACGCCCGCCTTCATGTTGTCGTCCGTACACAGCAGCATGTCGCGGAACCTGGTAAAATCCGGGTTGTCGTACCCCACGAAGGGCAGCGGGAACCACAGCGCCGGGGCGATCCCGTGCTGCTTCGCCTTTGCCGCAAACGCCGCCATATCCGGGAATTTGTCTTTATCCGGCCACCATGTGCCGCAGTTGACGTAGTCGCCGGTGCCCTCGCCTGGATAGCTCCATCCGTCGTCCACGATCATCGCGCCGAAGCCCAGCTCCGCGGCAAGAGGCAGTTCCTTTTCCAGCTCCGCCTGTCTGGGGTGCTGGTGGCAGGCATACCAGGAGGAAAACAGCGGGGCGGCGCAGGCGTCCGTTGCCGCGGGGCGATAGCGCGGCGGGTAAAAGCGCTCCCACCAAAGGCCCGCGTCGCCCACGCACCGGGACAGGTTGCGGTCGCTTTCGTCGATGCGCAGATAAAAGGTGAAAGGACTCGCGGGCGGGGCTTCCTCCTCAAAAATGCGTGCGCGAAGATCGAGAGATTCCCGTTCCGCGAAGTCGTTGACGCATACGCTGAGCTTTGTTTTGCATACGGCTTCGGACAGCGCCGCGGTGCGGTAGTTCCGCCCGCCCTGCCGGAACAGCGCGATCACCGGCGCGCCATCCGCGTAACAGGACGACTGCGTGTTGGCGGCCCACCACTGGTGCAGCTCATGCGCCCGCCCGGCGTGGGGAGACCAGTAACCCACCACGCCCTTCATGGGTTCATGCCACAGCAGGCAGACGGCACAGTCGCCGCCGACGTCGGCAAAGGCCAGCCGCACCTCGTAAACCGCAACGCCGTCCGCGTTTTCCGTCTGTATGATCGCCGCGTCCGTCACCGCGTCCCCAAGGGAAACGGTGAACCGCTTTCCGCCGGCGTTTATCTGTACTTCTCTCATCGCAAGCACCTCTTTGGCATAATCATAACAAAAATCCGCCCGCCGCGCAACCGATTCAGAAAAAATCATCGTTTTTGCTTGCAAATCGGCGGCGTTCCCGTTACAATAAAGTCAAATCACAAAAGACTAAGGGGAAAAGCCATGACAGTGCAGGAATACTTACGGCAGATCGACGGGGTGATCGAAAAAGGGGCGTACAAGGATAACTGGCCCTCCCTTTGTCGGCATGAAACGCCGGAGTGGTACCGCCGGGGCAAGTTCGGCATCTTCATCCACTGGGGCGTATACAGCGTGCCGGCCTTCGGCAGCGAGTGGTACTCCCGCATGATGTACGTGCCGGGCAGCCGCGAATACGAGCACCATCTGGCCACCTACGGCCCCCATAAGCAGTTCGGCTACAAGGACTTCATCCCCATGTTCCGGGCGGAGCGCTTTGACGCGGACCGCTGGATCTCCCTGTTCAAGGACGCCGGGGCGCGGTTCGTGATGCCCGTGTGCGAGCACCACGACGGCTTTGCCATGTACGATACCGATTTCAACCGCTGGAACGCCGCCAGAATGGGGCCCTGCCGCAACGTGGCGGGCGAGCTGAAGGCCGCCTGCGAACGGCAGGGGCTGACGTTCTGCGCTTCCACGCACCGCGCGGAGCACTATTTCTTTATGAACATGGGCCGCACCTTCGACAGCGATATCACGCCGGACAGCCCGGATTTCGACTTCTACTGGCCCGCGCATTATGAAAGAAAGCTGGGCGAAGATATGTTCGGTACCTGTGAGACGGTGGATGACGTCGGGCCCACGGAGGAATGGCTGCGGGACTGGACGGCGCGCACCTGCGAGCTGATCGACCGCTATCAGCCGAAGCTGCTTTATTTTGACTGGTGGATCCAGAACCAAAGCTACAAGCCGTATCTGAAAAAGATCGCCGCCTACTACTACAACCGGGCGCTGGAGTGGGGCGAGCAGGTGACCATCGACTACAAGCACAACGCCTTCGCGCCCGGTGCGGGCACGCTGGATATCGAGCGCGGCGCGTTGGGGCATATTTTCGCCTCGCCCTGGCAGACCGATACCGCCATCGGCAACCAAAGCTGGGGTTATCGCCGGGACAACACCTATAAATCCGCCTATGAGGTGGCGACCACGCTGATCGACGTGGTCTCCAAAAACGGTATGCTGCTGTTGAATATCGGGCCCAAACCGGACGGCACCTTCACCGACGAGGAGACGGCGGTGCTGGCGGATATCGGCGCGTGGCTGAAGGTCAACGGAGAGGGGATCTACGATACCGTCCCCTATAAATGGTACCGGGAAGGGGAGCACAAGGCCGCCAGCGGTATGTTTTCGGAGGGCAAAGTCGCCTATGAGGAGACGGACTTCCGCTTTACCTACAAGGACGGCTGTGTGTACGCCTTCCAGATGAAGCCCGCGAAAACGGCGCTGCTGACCACGTTCCACACGGACCGCTGCGGCGTTTGCGTGAAGGACGTGGAGATCCTGGGCGATAACGCGGTGGAACGGTTTGCCTGCGACAACACCGGCCTGCACATCGAGCTGAAAAATGCTCCCGTCTCCGCCATGCCCCAGTGCTTCAAACTCACGCTGGCGTGACGGAACGCCGATCGGCGCCGATCCGTTAGCGGCAAAATCAAACGGGGCTCCCTGAACGAAAACGTTCGGGGAGCTCCGTTCTTTCAACGGTTGCCGGCATGGATCAGTGCTTCGCGGAGAAACGCAGCAGCATGGTCGTCAGACCTTGCAGCCATGCTTTCAGATGAGAATACAGCAGGGGCGTGTTTTTTGTCTGCGAGGGGAAATCTCCCGGCAGGATCAGGTACAAAAAGCGCGGGTGGTAATCCGTCGTGTACTGTTCCCCCGAGGAATTGACGTTGTAGCTGATCAGCCAGGTCTCCCCCTGTGACAGGGCGGGGTGCGCTTTGGCGTTGTAGGTATACAGCGTGTCTTTGCCGTTGGCGGCGGGCGCGTCCTTTTCCGGCGCGGTATAAAAGCATACCGGCTCGTCGAACGGGCCGACGGGGCTGTCGCCGAGGGCGTACATCAGCCGTCCGGAGTTGCAGGCGTGCATGTAGACCAGCAGAAAACGGCCCTTGTGCGCGCCGGAGGGGATCTCCGTACAGCTCATTTCGCAGGAGACGTTCTCCGCGATATCGGCGCAGCGCTCGATCTCATCGCACCAGCCCGTGCCGTCCCAGTAGCGCAGCTGGGTAAAGTCGCCGTAATCCTCCCGGCGGATGCGGGAAACGATCAGGTCGCGGCTCTCAAAGGAAGTCAGCGGGTCTTTGTATCCGTAGAGGTAGACGTATCCGTCGTTGGCGGAATTGTCCGTGATCCCCTGCCCGAAGGCGTAGCAATACGCGCCGTCCGCCGTCCAGCGGCAGAGCTGCGGCGCGGGTTCGTCGACGACGCAGCGGGAAAAGTCCGGCTGGCCGTTGCGCACGGGCACACGGACGTTCCGCACGGACAGCGGTTTCCAGTTATCGCCGGGCGTAAAAGCCAGGATATGCAGCGTGCCGTCCAGATAGACGGCGTCGAACAGCCAGTACCGTTCGCCGAACAGATTGGCGGCGTCGCGGCGTTTGCCCTGTCCGCCGTAATAAAACGCCAGGTTCTGCGGCAGGGGACTGCCGCCCCGCAGCAGCGCCGCGGAGTGGTTCGCCATGGCCGCCCCGCCCGGTTTGCCGTTGGCGTCGGATCTGCCGATCAGCGTATCGCTGAAGAGGAAAACGGTCCTGTCCTCCGCCGTTTTTACGGTGTAGATGCCATCCGCGCCAAGCCATGAGCGCACCGCTCTGCCGCGCCGGTCGAACAGCGCGTTCCAGTCCTCCGCGATCTCACAGGCAAAACCGCCTTCCGCCGCGGCGCACGGCGCAGGGACGGCGAGCAGCATCGCGCCGGACAGCAGTATGCTGATTATCCGAAATGGGGTCGTTGCCTTTCTTTTCATCGGTATCATTCCTTTACGGCTGTACGTCGATCTCCGCGTAGGTGACGCAAACCGTACCGCGGCCCGCGTTGGCCAGCGTCAGCGTCAGCAGGTTGGGCAGTCCGGCGGCGTCAAGGGTGAAGGCGTAGATAACGCAGTCCTCGCGGCAGTAGCCCTGCGCCACGTCGCTGCCGTCCGCCTCGCTGCGGCCGTAGACCTCGCTTCTGCCGGCATTCGTCAGCGCGGTCCCGTTGACGGAAACGGTCAGCGCGGCTTCGTCCGTCAGTTCTTTATTCAGGCCGAGATATACCGTGACGGCGGCCCCGTCGGGGATATAACCCGTTTCCACGACAAGCGACGCCGTGCCGCCCGCCTTTACCTTCAGCGGCAGGGGGTCGTAGGGCTCCCACCCGTCGGGGCAGGTGTCCTGATACGTGACCACGTGGCGGCGGGGGTGCTTCAGGATCTCGTCAAGGGAGCCGCAGGTGTCGTAGACCTCTTTCTCTCTCTCTCCAACGCCGGGAGGGGAGGTCATATAATTGAACAGGTACAGCCCGTCCGCCCCGGCGGTCAGATACTGCGCGCCGTAGCCCCGCGCCACCTCGGGCGAGGCGCAGCAGCCCTTGGCGTTGGTGTTCACCAGCGTCTCCACGCCCGCCCAGATCTCCGCGCCTTTGCAGCGTTCCTTCCAGTCCGCGATGGGTATGGCGCTGTCGTTGGAGGAAAACCGCGGCGTGACGCAGATGGCGTCCACCAGCCCTTCCTCACACCAGGTCTGCGGGTCGAAACCATAGGTGTAGCACTGGTCCAGGTCGCGCATCAGCCGCGCGGAGAGTTTGATCTCATGGCCCCACTTTTCCTCCGCCTCCTTCACGATGGCGGCGGTGTCGCGGATGTAGTCGTTCATGATGCCGACGATCTCGTTCGTGTCGGCGTTTTTGCAGTCGAAGCAGTAGATCTCCCGCATGAAATCCAGCTCCAGCCCATATACGTCGTAGCGCAAAAGCTGTTCACGGGTGTAGTCCAGCATCAATTGCCGGATCTCCGGCACGGCGTAGTTGAAGCAGTGGCGGAAGTAGCCGTACTCGTCGCCGACGGTCCAGCCATTTTCCTCCGCGGTGTAAAACAGGTCGCCGCGCAGCTGGCTGGCGGCCTCGCCCGGGTCGTGGCAGTCGTTCATCCGCAGCGTCAGCCACGGACGGATATTGACCTCTTTGCACTTTTCGATCCATTTGGCGAAGATGTCGATCTTCTGCTCGTTGTAAAACGCGTTCAGCCCGTAATAGTTGGAATAATCCACCGGATTCCCGTGCTGTTCGGTCTGCTCGTACCGGTCGCCCCGGAAGGTCATCACCTCGCTGGGGGTGTCGGAGGACTGGCAGAAGATATTGAACAGCAGGTCCGTCACGCCGGAATCCGCGTAATTCATCACGTATTCGTTTAAGCTCTCGTCGTCAAACGTCCCGTTCTCCGCCAACAGGTTCCAGAAGCCCCACCAGTGGGAATCGTCCGCGTTGACGATCAGCTTGTTGTCCTTGCCCACGTTATCCCGTCCTTTCGTTTCGGTGATCTTATCGGTAAAGGGGTGGTCGTAGCGGACGGGCAGCAGCCCCTTGATGCCGGGGAACGCGCCGTTGGCGAGGAATACCGCGCACAGCAGCGCCGCGCAGATCTTCAGCCCCGCTTTGCCTCGGCAGGAAAGCAGCGTCAGGACGCACCATACCAGAAAGACGGCGGCAAACGCGACCGCCATGATCCCCGCCGCCAGCGTGGACCGGTTCGCGTGCAGGATCACGTTGTTGACCAGAAACACCGCGCCGAAGGCGACGGCGAGAAACACCCCGCCCGCGATCAGCGCGTCCCGCAGGGGATGGGCCGCGTCCCTGTTGTTTTTCATCGTCAGCGTCAGCAGCGCCGCGCAGATCGCCAGCAGCGCCATGCTGAGGAAGTAGGGGACCACGCGCCACGCCGGGAACGCCCAAAGGAAAGCCTTGACGCCGCCCGCCGCCAGCAGCGCTGTCACCGAAGTAAACAGCCATGCGTTATCCTTTTGAAACAGCGGTTTTGCCTTCATTTTTCATCACCCGGAACGATGATAGCATATCGCCGCCGGAAAAGCAACCGTGCAATTGACAATAAATGCCGGAAAGACAAAGCTAAAAAAAGAAAACCGCATATTTTATATAAAACACCTTGACCTCGCAGCAAAAAAAGGATATTCTTTTATTAAAGAACGCGTCGCGCCGCGCTTCGGCGCGCGGTCCGGCGCGACGGGGAGGACTGCCGCATGCTTCGGCCTTTCATTTCGTTGTTCCTCAGCATCCTGACCTTTTTTTGTTCGCTGGCCGGGATCTCTTTTCAGCACCGGGAGGATACAAAGACGGACGTCTACGTTTCGGAATACGCTTCCCCCGGCGGCAACGCCAAAACCGACGAGCTGAAAGCCCTGTACGCCGCCGTCAAGGCGCGTACCCCCGCCGTGACGCCCTGCCCGGAGAAAGATCCCTTTCCGGGGGACGACCGGATCTGCGCCGTCTATTATGAGGGCGAGGAATGCCTCGGGCGGCCGGCCCGTGTGTTCGCCTATATCGGCTTTCCGGCAAACGCCTCCGCCGAAGCGCCCGTTCCCGGCATGGTGCTGGTACACGGGGGCGGCGGCCACGCCTACGCGGATTGGGTGCGGTATTGGGTGGATCACGGCTACGCGGCGATCTCCATGGACGGCTTCGGGCAGCACTATACCGGGCCGGACGGCACGTATGAAGCCGCTTCCGACGGCTGGACGGTCGATCCGGACTCCCATTTGCCGATGGATAATTTCACGACGAGGGACAAGCCGCTCACCGAGCAGTGGTTCTATTACTACATCGCGGATATCCTGCTGGCCAACAACATCCTGCGGGCCGATGAACGCGTTGTTGCGGAGAAGATCGGCCTGACCGGTATCTCCTGGGGCGGGTTCGCCTCCAGTATCGCCGCCTGTTACGACAACCGCTTCGCCTTTGCCGCGCCGGTATACGGCAGCGGGTTCCAGGACGTTTCCCAAACGGTCTGGGGCGAGGTCTTCCGCGGCGCGGGCGTCAGCGATGTGTGGGACGCGAAAAATCTGCTGGGCGAGGTGACCATGCCGGTCATGTGGTTCAACGGCGACAACGACCCGTTCTTTGCGGCGGGATCCACCGCCGCTTCGGCCGCCGCCGCGCCCAACGGCGCCGTGACCTTCATCCCCTCCTATCCCCACGGGCAGATTCAGGGCGTCGAACTGCCGGAGCTCCTGCGCTTTGCCGACGAGCAGAACGGCATCGGTCCGGGTAATATCAAGATCGACGGCGTCTCGTTCGACGGCGACCGGGCGATCGTCTCTTTTACGCTGCCCGACGACGTGAGCAGCCCCTCCGTTTGGGTGTATTACCGCAGCAGCCCTTTGGAATATGAGGGCGGCGATCTGAAAGAGCCGTGGCAGTGCAAAAAAGGCGTGGCGCTGGGCAATTTCGCCAACGTGCGCATCCCGGAGGGGACGGCCATGTTTTATATCGCCGTGACGGGCAGGACCGGTAAGCTTTTCGACCGGCAGACGGTCCGCGCCACCACCGGCATTTATCCCGCCGGTGTTTTGACCCGGTCGGATATCTGCTGAACGATTTGGGGTATTTAGATGAAAACAAAACAACTGATCTCCCTGTTTCTGATCCTGATAATGGCGGTGAGTATGATGCGCATTCCGGCTGCGGCTGAACCCCAAAGAGCGCTGTACGTTTCCCCGGAGGGCAGCGATACGGCGGCGGGCACCTTCGACGAGCCCCTTCGGACCGTGGCAGCGGCCAAGGAGAAGCTGAAGGCGTTGAAGGGCGTCGTCGGCGAGGACGAATCCGTGACCGTGTGGCTGCGGGGCGGCCGGTATGAACTGACCGAGACGCTCTCCTTCACAGAGGAAGATCTGCCGAACGTGACCTTCGCCGCATACAACGGCGAGGAGGTGGTGTTCTCCGGCGCAAAGGAGATCGCGGGCTTTACCGAGGAGACCGTCAACGGCGTGCGCGTGTTCACCAAAACGCTGGATCCCGCCGCGGACGACGTCGGCTTCAAATCCCTGTTCCGCGGCGATACGCAGCTCCCCGTGACGCGTTATCCCGAAACGGGATACTTCACCGTAAAAAAGACCGCGCCGGAGGACGATCTCTGGACGGAGGACAATACGCCGTGGGAGCTGACGCGCGGCCAGCGCTCATTTTACGCCGATCCCGCCGACCTGACGGATCTCACCAATCCCACGGACGTGCAGGTGCGCATCCTGCACTACTGGCACGACGAGCTGATGAATATCGCCGCTATCGACCAAAGCACGGGCAAGATCGGCCTGTCGCGGCCTTCCACGATGCTGATCCGCGATATCGACCGCTACTATTTCGAGAACGTGTTCGAGGCGCTGAACGCCCCGGGCGAATGGTATTTCAATACGAAAACCAATAAGCTCTATTACGTGCCGGAGGCGGGGGAGGAGCCCGATACGCTCACGCTGCGCGCCTCGTCTTTGGAGCGTCTTGTCGAGATCGACGGCGTTTCCGGGATCGGGTTCGACCATATCCGCTTTACCGAGACGGACTGGATGATCCCAACGCCCGGCGACTGGTGGGCCGGCTGGCGGACGGAGGAAAATATCGACGCCCCGCAGGCGGCATTGGACGTGCGCGGCGTGGCGGAGGTAAAATACGCCGACGGTGTCTCCTTTACCAACTGTGAGTTCATCAATCTGGGCGCGGACGGCGTGAAATTTTTGAACGGCGTGACAAACAGCCGCGTGGACAGCTGCCTGTTTCGCCAGATCGCGGGCACCGGCGTTTACGTCGGCGGCGCGAATTGTCTCCCGGGCGAACGGGACTGCACCGGGAACATCACGATCACGAACAACGATATTTCCGGCTACGGCAGAAAGTTTTTCTGCGCGATCGGGATACAGGTCACCTACTGCGACGGCGCGGAAATCTCGCATAACGAGATCTCCGACGGCTATTATACCGCGATCTCCGACGGCTGGGTGTGGGGCTACGACTACCAGCTCACGAACAACATCAAAATCGCGGATAACCTCGTCTATAACATCGGTCAGGGGTGGCTGTCCGATATGGGCGGCGTCTACACGCTGGGCGTCCAGCCGGGCACGGTGATCAGCGGCAACGTGTTCCATAACATCGCCGCCGACCCGGGCGAGGGCGGTTACGGCGGCTGGGGTGTGTATCTGGACGAGGGCTCTTCGCAGATCACCGTGGAAAAGAATCTGGTCTACGCCTGCGGCAGCGATTCCTATCATCTGCACTACGGAAAGGATAACGTGGTGCGCAACAATATCTTCGCCCTCAGCGCGGAATCGCAGATCCGTGTGGTATCCCGCTATGAGGGGCACAAGACCGCCGGTTTCACCAATAACATTATCCTGACGGACGGCAAAACGCCGGTGTTCAGCTATATGACGGACGCCAAGGCGTTTACAGCCGAGAACAACGTCCTGTGGGACGCGGCCAACGGCAAGAAAATCTATGTGACAAAGGACGGCGATCATCAAAAGGCCATGTCGCTGGCCACGGCCCAACGCAAGGGGTTGATCGGCGGCAACGTCGTGGCCGACCCGCAGTTTGCCGATCCGCTACGCTTTGACTTCACGCTGAAAGAGACCTCCCCGGCGCTGAAAAACGGCTTTGAGCCGTGGGATTACTCCGAAGCCGGTACCATCGCCGGAACGACGGTCGGCCTCGGCACGCCGGGCGGCACGACGGCCTATAACGCCTCCGCCACGGCGCAGACCATGCGGGGCAGCCGGGTGCGCTTCGCTTGCATAAAAGAGCTGGTTAACAAACTGTACGGTCTGTTCCGTCGTTTGGTTGCCGCTTTCGGCGCCCGGAAATAACGCAAGCATCGCCGCGGTTTTTTCTGCCGCGCGATACGATAGAAAAATCAGAACAGGAGAGGAAAAACCGATGAAACACCTGAAAAAACTGTTGGCCGTGCTGCTGGCGATCGTCATGATGACGCCCGTGCTGCTGGCGCATGCCGAAGAGGGGGAAACGACGTTGCAATTCCGTAAGGACGGCACCTTCAAGATCATGCTGTTCGCCGACCCGCAGGACGACGAAAATCTGGAGGAGACCACCACCGCGATCCTATGCGAGGCGCTGGACAAGTATCAGCCCGATCTGGTCGTCTATCTGGGCGACAACACCGTGGCGGACGGCTACGACAACCAGTATAAGGCCATCGAGGCTGTGACGAAGCCCGTGGTGGACAGGGGCATCCCCTATTCCATCGTGTTCGGCAACCACGACGAGGAGCACGGCGTCAGCAAGGAAGAGCTGCTGGCGATCTATCAGTCCTTCGGCAACTGCCTGACCTACGACGCGGCGCCGGAGATCACCGGCTGCGGCAACTGCAACCTGCCGATCTGGTCGTCGGACGGCTCGAAGATCGCGTTCAATCTGTGGATGATCGATTCCAACATGTACAATTCCGATCCCGAGGTGGGCGGCTACGACTACGTCCACGAGGATCAGCTGGCGTGGTATAAGGAGACCGCCGCAGCGCTGACGGCGCAGAACGGCGGCAAGCCCGTGCCCGCCATGGATTTCCAGCACATCGTGATCCCGGAGATCTTTGACGAGCTGTACGTGGAGCTGCCGGTGTCGCTGGGCAAGCTGACCGAGGACCGTAACGGCAAACACTACAGCTTCCTGCCGGTGTTCACCCGTCTGAACGGCTACTGGCTGGAGGTGCCCTGCCCGCCCAACTGCTACGACGGCCAGCTGGACGCGTGGCTGGAGGTGGGCGACGTGATCGCGGAGTTCCACGGCCACGACCACAACAACTCCTATCAGGTCAACATCAAGGGCGTGGACGTGATCAACGTGCCCTCCTGCGGCTGCAACTCCTATTCCAAGGATATCAGCAGGGGAGCGGGCCTGATCACGCTGCACGAGGACGATGTGACGAACTACGACTACGAGCTGGTGAACATGTTCGATCTGGCGCTGGCCAAAGGCTCCAATATCCCCAACGTGGAGGGCGGCAAGTCCACCGCCTATTACGCGCTGATGAAAATGCTGGACGCCGTGGTGCAGTCCATGTTCAAGGTGTTCCGCGTGTTCTATAAAGTGTTCCCGGACGGTATCATCTGATTGAACGGGACCGCAGACAAAAAAACTCTTCGGGAACATTTTTGAACGAAGCAAGGAGTAAACGAAGCCCACTATGACAGCTTTCAAGTCTTGAAAGCGTCATAGTGGGTTATCTGTTTTCGGATAGTAAAAAGCTGAATGGCTCGCTTCGCTCGCCGACAGGCGAATTCAAAAGCGGCGCGCTTCCTTCCGGAAGGCGCCGCTTCGGTCATCCTTCAAACTTTTCCCGGTTGATCCACAGGCCCAGCGCGGGGTTGGGGATGAAGTAGATCTCCTCGCCGTCCACCTCGTTGTAACCGTATTGCAGCTTTTGCGGATCGTATTTCGCCGCAAGCGTCTCGTAGTCCGCCGCCCGGAAGCCGACGGAGGCGATCTCCTCTTTTGTGATGTCCTTCACGGCGTAGGTGATCGTGAACCTGCCGTCCGACGAGCCGTGGATCAGGTGCGCCGCCGCGCCCATGTTCTCGCGCAGGTCGGCGTTTTCCGGCTTTTTGAATTCCTCCAGCGTGTGCAGGCGGCCCCGGTAGCCGTATTTGCGGATCAGCGCGTCTACCCGGTCGTCCTCGCCGAAGCGCTCCACGCCGGGGGCCAGAATGATGAGCTCGCCGCCGTCCGCCATCGCCATGCGCGTGCGGTAGACGGCCTTGTTGCCCAGCCACGTGCTCTTGAATTCGCTCGGGTCCAGATAGACCACGCATTTTTTGATGCCGTGCTCGACAAAGTCTATGTTTTTCTGCTGCGCCAGCTTCACCGCGTGGGTCAGGCAGTCCCGGCCCTCGCCGATAAAGAGGCCGTGGGTGCGGATCTGGCCGCCGGGGGCGGTGGTGACCGTCAGCACGAACAGGATCGGGCGCTCGTTCAGGAAGTGCTCCATGCCGTAGTCGAACATCCGGCGCACGGGCGTGTGGTCCTTGCCCATCATTCGCTCCATCCCGTAGACCGCGCCGATCATGTGGGACTTGTTGATCATCTCGCTGCCGCCCACGCCGACGAAGAAATTCTTCGCGTGGTTCGCCATGCCGATGACCTCGTGGGGCACCACCTGGCCGGGGGAAATGATGAGGTCGTAGCTCTCGTCCATCACCCGCCGGTTGACTTCGCACGCAACAGACTCGGTCCAAAGGCCCTCGGTAATCTCCGAAATGAAGTCCGCCGGGATCTCTCCCAGCTTCACCACGTCGGTGCGCCAGTTGTGGACCAGCATCCGATCAAAGGGCACGTCGCCGAACATGGCGTCCCACTGCGGCTTCGTCACCGGCACGTGGGTACCAAGCGCCGGCATGATATCGACCTGCACGCCCGCGTCCGTCAGGGCGTGGTAGTATACGTTCGTGATAAAACCCGCATTGGAATGGAACCGGGTGAAATCCGGCGGCAGGATCAGGACTTTTTTCAGTGAGCGGCCCTCCAGAGAGGCCAGCAGCGCCGCTTTGATCTCCTCCGGCGTCAGGCCGGTTTCCGTGTCGGCAATTCTGTAAATATCTTTCATGGTTCTTTCTCCCATAGAAAATACCGCAGCGCATGGGCGACGCCGCTGTTGCCGCAGTCGTCCGTGACGTAGTCCGCGGCCTGCTTGACCGTTTCCGGCGCGTTCCCCATGGCGACGCCGATCCCGGCGGCGCGCAGCATGGTGATATCGTTATCGTCGTCGCCGAAGGCCATGGTCTCGTCGACCGGGATGCCGAGGCGCGCCGCCAGCTTTCCCAGCGCGATGCCCTTGGTGGCCTCCCTGCTGTTGAACTCCACGTTGTTGACGATGGAGCTCGTCACGACAAGGTCCGGGAACTCCTGCGGCAAGGCCCGCAGCATTTCGGCGCGAAAATCCATGTCCCGGAAAAAGACCTGTATCTTTTGGACGCCTTTTGCGCGTTCTTTCAGCGTGGCTTTCAGCTCCGGCACGGGGGTGCGGAGGTTCTTTATCATATCGAGGCTGTGGACGTTGGCGGCGTACTGCTCCGCCTTGTCGTAAAACGCCTGCGTCATCCAGCCCCAGCCGTCCTGATAGCAATCGTAGATCACGTCCGGTTCGTCCATCCGTTCCATGACGGCGACGGCCCGCTGCCACGGGATCTCGGAGCCGCAGACGGTCTCCTGCCGGATCACATCGAACACCTGCGCGCCGTTGACCGTGATGACGTAGCGCACGTAAGGGAGGTCCCGGATGACCGGCGGCATACCCCGGTAGAACCGGCCGGTGGCGGGGACGATCTCGATCCCTTCCTCCGCCGCCCGGGCCAGCGCCGCGGCGTTTTCTTCCGACAGCCGTTTGTCGGGGTCCAGCAGGGTGCCGTCCAGGTCCAGCGCGATCAGTTTGATCTTACGCATTGTAGGTGGAAGCCGCGGTGTCGCCGCCGTGGCCGGTCCAGTTGGTGTGGAAGAACTCGCCTCTGGGCGCGTCCACGCGCTCATAGGTGTGGGCGCCGAAGTAGTCGCGCTGGGCCTGCAGCAGGTTCGCGGGCAGGCGCGCGGTGGTGTATCCGTCGAAGTAGCTGAGGGCGGAGGTCATGGCAGGCGCCGGAACGCCGTACTGCACCGCCGCGGCAGCGACCTTGCGCCACGCCGGGACCAGCTTTTCGATGGTCTCTTTGAAATAGGGGTCGAGGATCAGGTTCTTGAGGTCCGGATCGGCGTCGAAGGCCTCTTTGATCTTTCCGAGGAAGACCGAGCGGATGATGCAGCCGCCGCGCCACATCAGCGCGATGCCGCCGTAGTTCAGGTTCCAGCCGTAGTGTCCGGCCGCGGTGCGCATCAGGGTGTAGCCCTGCGCGTAGGAGATGATCTTGGAGGCGAACAGCGCCTGCCGGATGGCGTCGACCATCTCCGCCTTGTCGCCCTCGAACGCGGGGATCTTCCGGTCAAAGACCTTCGCGGCCTCCACGCGCTCTTCCTTCATGGCGGACAGGCATCTGGCAAAGACCGCCTCGCCGATCATGGTCAGCGGCACGCCCTCGTCCAGCGCCGCGATGCCGGTCCACTTGCCGGTGCCCTTCTGCCCGGCGGTGTCAAGGATCTTTTCCGCCAGCGGAGTGCCGTCCGTATCCTTATACGCTAAAATGTCGCGGGTGATCTCGATCAGGTAGCTGTCCAGCTCCGTTTCATTCCATTGTTTAAAGGTCTCGTGCATCTCCTCATAGCTCATGCCCAGCAGGTCGCGCATCAGCTGGTAGGCTTCGCAGATCAGCTGCATATCGCCGTACTCGATGCCGTTGTGGACCATCTTGACGAAGTGGCCCGCGCCGTTTTCGCCCACCCAGTCGCAGCAGGGCTCGCCGTTCTCGACCTTCGCGCAGATCCCCTGTAAGATGGGCTTGACGTAGGGCCACGCGGCGGGGGAGCCG
>JAFRRP010000071.1 GCA_017428085.1 Clostridia bacterium
AAGGACTTCGAGCATCAGGAGCTGCTGCACGAGATCGTAAAAGAGTACAACGAGCTGCAAAAGAGAAAATAACGCTCCATGCGATTGTTTGTTTTTTTCTGCAAATATCTGCTACTTTTACGAGGGATATCATGCTTTTAAAACGGAAGAATTGTAAATAAAAGTATGGAAAAAGTCAAATCCGTTGCGGTTACACCGCTTGAAGACCTCATATTGTTCGTTGCATTCAATACTGACGAACGCAGGATGTTCGACGTTAATCCATATTTCACAGGTTCCTGGTACGGAAAGCTGGCGGGTGAAGTTTTTTTCAAAACTGTCCGTATTGCCGGAAGTACGGTGGAATGGGCGGACGGTCAGGATATCGCGCCGCACGAGTTGTATGAGCTTTCCGTTTCGGTATGATAACAAAAATGCGTCAGTGGTCTCCGTTCTGTGTTTAGGTGGTTCCTGACCCATATTCTGACCCATAACAGGAAAAACTGCGGCGGAAACAACGGACACAAGACTGCCGGACGGAATCGCAACCCGAGAGAAAAGCAGCATAAAGCGCAGGAAACGCCTGGATGATTGTGCCAACTACCGCTCATAACCCGGAGGTCGTTGGTTCAAGTCCTTCTCCCGCAACCAAATAAATCCCCAAGAACGGCTAAACACCGCCGTTTTTGGGGATTTCCTTTTGCCCGCAAATCGTCCCGAAATCGCTTTTGACCCATGTTTGACCCATACGGGAATTTTTCCAGCAAAAAACGGGGCCATTTTCAGGCCCCTCGTCCTGTTTTTCGCGATGGATGGGAAAAAAAATATTTTGACGCTTTTTCTTTACCCGCTTTGATGAATATATCCCCCACCGATTCGCAGCCGTTACGGAACGCCTTTTTCGATTGGCGTATTTCTTTGTTTTAACGTATCATTTTTTAAACCTCGAATGAAAAGGGATACTATTACATCATATGCTATAATATCATGTCAGGATTTTTCACTTGTTTTTCTTGCAAAGCTGGCGTATGATAAGTATACCCAATCGGGGTATTAAAAAGGATGCTTGTCATTCTTTACAGGAGGCATAGATTTGACTGAATATATCATCAGTATCACTTGGGGCAAATCGTGCAATTACGTGCCCCAGGACGTGGAGGAACTGTCCTGGGACGGTTCTCTTGAGTTGACGAACGGTACGCTCGAAAAGGCCGATCTGCTACATTACCGTTACGTCGCGTGGTCCCAGGCGGAAGAGATTCCCGAAACGATATATGACGCTGCCTCAGCCGCACAGCCGAAAAATGCCGTTGACTGGCAATCCGCCGTGATTCCGGGTGGACCGTTGACACTGGAAGGACTGCGGCTGCGGCTGAAAGGCGACGACAATACCACGGTTATTCTGTGTTTTTCGCATTCGCAGATCTGGTTCCACCTATGCGATCTGCTGGAAAGAGAACGGCTGCGGTTCCACACCGGCGGAAAGTACTCCGGCTTTCCCGTTGACGTTTTTCTCGGCCCGGACGCGCGGCCCAGACTGTCCAAAACGTGCTTTTTGCGGGAGCTGCGGGAGCACGCTCGCGCGGGATATCTGCTGACCCCCGACGACTTTGAAAACAGTAATAAACGTTACTATCACTCCATGTATGGCGCCGAGATCCGATCTTCCGAAACAATCCGAGCGCGGTTTCCTATCGAAAACTATGCCTGTCGGCAGAGGAACGCCTGCAAAGTCAGAATACAGCTTACCGCGATTTTGGGATATGAGGGGGATTTTACAGAAGAAGCGCATACTTTTGCGATCGGTATAGGGAATTGGAGCCAGACGTTCACACATATCTTCACCAACAGAAGGTATATTCCCAAACTGGAAGAGGTCTATATTTTGATCCCCTGGGCGGCGTTAGCGGAAAAAGACAATCTGATCTCTGTCACGCACTTATCAGGCGATTCCGCTTTATTGTTGCACCGGGTTGCGTTCGGAGCGGAGCCGTCCATGCTGCCCCGCACCGCCGCGCTGCCTGCGCTGCCGGAAACCCCCGCCGTTTACGTGGGAACGGAAACCGATCTGCTGACCCCCGCCAACGGAGATATCGACGAACTGCTCGATCTGCTGCACCGTGAACGTCTTGGAAACTACGTCGCGTTCAGAGAGCGGGCCGCATGGGCGCCGAAAGAGGACCTGCTGCGCTGGGCGGCAAAAGTGAAGGAATACGGCTTTCTGACCGCGACCTGCGGCGCCGCGCCCGAAACGCAGCGGATGCTCGACGCCGTTCTCGGGGACCGGTATCTGGGAGAACAGGCCCACGAGATCAGCAATCTGGCATACGGGTGGGGCGAGCCCGATCCGATCGAAGAAAGAAAAAACAGAACGCTGAAGGAGTGTAAAGAGAGCTATCTCAAACGGATGGGGCCCCACCGCATGGTCGGGCAGGCGCTCCCGCAGCAGCATCTGGATTATGAAGCGGGCGTGCAGCTTGTGATGACGGAGAGCCCCACTTCCCACGCGACTTTGGGCCTGCATGCGGCCCGCGGCGCCGCCAACGCCTTCGGCAGGCCGTTCTGGGGCGTACACGTAGCGAATCACGTCACGCGGGCGCCGCTGGATCAAGATCACGTCAGAAGATTATTCATCCTGCTGCAGCAGTGCTGGCTGCACGGCGCTTCCATCCTGCAGGACGAAGAAGTGGCCTACCGGTATAACCACGATACCGTATATTCTTATTCCGACGAGCTGCCGGAAGCCTATCGGAAGATCTATCAGGATATCTTTCACTACGCAAACAATATCACGTTGGGGAAGCCGCTTGTTCCGACGGGATTTCTGCAGGGCAACTGCGATCTTCTGATCGGCGGAATGCAGGCGGAACCCCATACCGCCCGGACGAAAGTCTGGGGAGCATTCGGCCCCGAAACGGGCTGCTGGGAATTCGATACGCCCGAAAGCGGATGGAAACTGCTCGACCCATATATGCCCGGGGTCTGGCTCTATCCCGTTTTGCAGAACCGCAAAAAGATACGGCTGTTCTTCACTGGCTCTCCCAACGGACAGGTGGATCTTGTTCCGGTCACCGCGCCAGTGGAAATCCTTTTGCGATATCCCGTTCTGATCCTGCCCGGCTGGAACACCATGACGCCGGAGATCTATGACAATCTGTGTCAATACGCGGACCGGGGCGGTCATCTTATCCTGTGCGCGGCCCAATGCACCGAACACGTCACGCGGGATTTCTTAAAAGACAAGGAGGACTTTGCGTTTATCAACGGCGGCGATCTGACAAAACTGGCCGGCGTGAAGGTCTCCGCCTCCGATACGATTGCCGAAGCGACCTGCTTTGACGACGAAACGGTACCCTTAAATCCCGGTGTCAAGATGCTGGAAACGGTCCTGTGCGGCGCGGCCGTGCTGGCGGCCGACAGGCTTGGCAATCCCATTATCGTTGAGAAAAAACATACCGCAGGCCGCGTGTGGCTGCTGTGCGCGGGAGAATACTGGGGCGCGGAAGCACTGGATCTGCTGCGGACGTATCTTTGCAGACGCATCGTCCGGGAGAACAAACAGCCCGTCCGGATCACCGGCGATACAGTCGACGTGGACTTTTACGTTTTTTCGCAGGATGATAAACAGCGTATCGTTCTGCTGAACACCGACTGGACGAGCGACCGAAACAAGAAATACGTTACCGTAAACACCTCCGGTCTGCGGATGGAAACGTCGGTGACGGAAGGGCGCGCCAAGCACATTCTTGTGAAAGACCGCTTCGCCCTTTCGTTTGAAGTCCCTTCCGCGATCATTGAGGACTTTACGGTCAACGGGGACCGTCTTTCCTTCACGGTAAACGGCGCGGGAATGGTTTCAATAGAGATGTTTACCGATCCTTCCTTGCGGATCATCCACAACGATGCAGGGCAATGGAAGGATAACACGCTTCAGATCGACATGGGAAACACCTGGTCTGAGAAAAGAATCGATGTTCCTTTGCAAAGAGTAGAATAATAGAAACCGGCGTGCCGAAAGGTGTGCCGGTTTTCAAAACGAACAGATCGATATATGTTGTCAGGATTATCAAAATATTGATCATCATATCACAATGATGAGTTGTTTAAGGATTCATATGTTCCCCTTCAGAAAACCCCCCACCTTATTCGCTGCGTCCTGCTGCATGCTTGTGGTGACGTGGGCGTAGGTGTCCAGCGTGAAGCCCGCGGAGAAGTGGCCGAGAATGTTGGACAGCGTTTTTACGTCCACGCCGTTTTGTAAGGCCATCGTCGCGAAGGTGTGGCGCAAATCGTGGAACCGGATGCGGGGCAATCCGGCGCGGTCCAGTACGCGGTGGAGCATGTGCAGGACGCTGTCCGGGGAGATCGGTCCGTTCGTCAGCGGTGAGAAGAAGATGTATTCGCTGGCGCCGTCGTCTTTGGCCTGTTTCTTCTTCAGCACGTCCATCACGTCGGCCGGGACGACGATTTTTCGGTAGGAGTTTTTCGTTTTCAGCGGTCCCTCCGTTACAGTGCCGTCGATCCGGCAGATCTGCCGCCGCACGTGGATCGTTCCTTCGTTGTAATCTACGTCTATCCACTTGAGCCCCAGCAGTTCTCCCCGTCGCAGCCCCGTGGCGATCTCCAGCAGATACATCTCATACACGCCGCTGATCTTTGCTTCCGCGAAGAAGGCGGCGATTTTGTCCAGCGGCAGCGTTTTCATCTCCACATGCTCGCCCTTGGGCAGCGTACAGCTTTTTGCAGGGTTATACGGGATCAGTTTTTCCGCCACCGCCTTGTCCAGCGCCGTGGAGATGAAGATGTGTACGTTGCGCACCGTTTTCGGGCTGAGCCCCTTCGGCTGCTTTTCGGATTCTTTCCGTACGATGCGACCCTCTGTCAGCAGCTTGCTGTAGAATTTCTGCAGATCGGAGGTCCGCAGCTTCGTCAGCTTGATGTCGCCGATGTGGGGCTTGATATGGATGCGCAGATTACCGCTGTAGGATTCAAACGTGGACGGCCGCATGGTCATCTTGCCGAAGTTATCCAGCCAGAACTGCAGCCACGTCTCCACCGTGTATTGCTCCGCTTTCAGAATATCCAGCCCTGCCGTTTCCTGAATCGCCGCAGAGAGCTTCTCTTTGACCTCCGCCTGGGATTTGCCCAGCACGTTTTTGAATATTTGCTTCCCGGTCAGCGGATCATGCCCGACGGTGTAACGCCCTTCCCAACGTCCGTCGGTACGTTTGCGGATATTGCCCTCACCGTTGGCTCTGCGCTTTGCCATGCGTTTTCACCCCTCTTTCTCGCTTGGTGCGCTTTTACCGCCCGAAACGCCGTCAAATTGCTGCTGTTCGGGGGGTATCTCGAAAATGTATTCCGTGTTTGTTGTGATCAGCTCGATCCGGTCATCCAAAATCTGCGCTTCCCCGCAGCCGGTGTTCAGATAGAACTCACTGTCGGAATCAAACAGGATAAAATGCCGTTTGAAGATCTTTTTCGACACTTCATATATCTCAACGCTCCCGAACTGACCGACCAGATCTTCACGCCATCGCCAATCGTTGTAATCCATCTCTGACCGCTTTGATACGGAGAGAACCTTTACCCTTGGATAGGAGGCGATCATTGTTGCCATAGATTTTCACTCCTTTCGTCAGCAACACACAATACCACACCCCGTTTGAAATATCCAGCCTTATTTTTCAGAAAAAAGTTGTTTTTGTCTGCTTTTGTTACTGTTTCCCGTCGGATAACCCTTCCGGCTGTATTCTTTGTTTATGCGTACCATTTTTATCCGCATTTTACTCTTGAAGAATTTCGTGTTGTGTGGTATAATACCCACAGAAGAATCGGAGGTCGTTTCGGATGTCAATTGATAAAGCAATCAACAACGCGGCTGCTTCTGTCGAAATTGAAGGTTATCATATCGATGAGCAGACGAAAGAATGGGTGCGGCTGCTTCTTGAAGAAAAAATCACTATGGAAGAGTATATTGCTCTCGTCATGAAACAAACGGGGGTAACAGCATAATGCCGTACAGTATCGACCCGTTAACCGCCGATTGCTATGACGGCACGGCTTGTCTGATCAACAAATTCAATATCCGTGATTCTTCGCAGCTTTCTGAAATTGAAGCGAGAATCACATTTGCCAGGGCTTCGGAATTGGAACAACATCCCATTTCCGGCGCTTTTGATTTTGAGCATTACAAGGCAATCCATCGTTTTTTATTTGAAGATATTTATTCCTGGGCAGGTCAAATACGAACGGTTGATATGACAAAAAAAGGAACGTCTTTCACAAAAGCGTCGGATATAGAAAGAAACGCTGCTGCCTGTTTTAATCGCCTGCAGTCTATGAATTTCTTTACCGATCTGGGATTTCAGGATTTTGTAGAAGAAATTGTTGATTTTTACTGCACTACCAATATTCTGCATCCCTTCAGAGAAGGAAACGGCCGCACACAACGCGCATTTTTAACGCAGTTAATTAGGCATGCCGGCTATGATATTGATTTCTCAGAAATAGACCCGGATGAACTGATGATTGCGACGATCTATTCCGCAAACGGTATAATCGATTATTTACGAGAATTGTTTCTTGTTCACATTTCTCCATTTACAGATCAGGAATTTACGCAAACGATGTAACTAAATCGCAGACCCGTTGCGGTCTGCCTTTTTTATATGATCGGGCCCCAGCCCTGGTCCTGGGCGGAGAAGTCCGTCTTGAGCCCGTGGGCGGCTTTTTTCTGTTCGATCTTGGAGCGCAGCCGCTCGTCGATCTGGCTTTGCAGTTTTTGCCGGCGCTTCTCGTAACTGCTTTCAATCAACTTGCCGAGGGAAACGGCGAGCATCCGCAGCGAGGAACGGTGATAGACGGATGTATACTGTGCTTCCGGCGTCTGCATCACATCCGCGGCGCATTTGATGATCTCGTTTTTGATGCTGCGGAATTCCTTGTTGTCTTCCAGCGCAACCGGCGGCGTTTCCTTTTCGTGATAGAGCGAGAGCTTTTCTTTGTTGACGGCGATCCACTCGTCATAGAGTTTCGCGATGCGGTCATCCTCCGCCAGCTTCCGCACGATGGCGTCTACCGTTTCTTTCATTTCCGGCGGAAAGTAACCGTACTGCCTGCGTCCTTTATACGTGCCGAGCTGGTCGATCAGCTTTTGGAACAGATCCAGCAGATCGGCGTCCGGCGCGTAGGCGTTTTCAAGTTCTTCCACCAGCTTTCGTATCCGTTCCCGCGCTTCCTCCCTCAGTCGGTCCCGCAGCTCTGTTTCCATCACGAACAGCTTGTGCTGCTCGTTGCGGAAAATGTCGTTGCCGAAGGCGCTGCGCAGCTCGTCGATGCCCTTCTTCGAAAGCCAGCCCTGCTTGGCATCCTTCGCGTATACCAACAGATGGATATGCGGGTGGTGCGCCGTATTGTGAAACGCCGCATACCATTGCAGATTATCCAGATCGATCTTGTGCGCGGCGGCCAGTTCAATCGTGTTGCGGCAGACGAGTTCCTTCCACGCTTCGGCGTTGTTGTAACCGAGCCGTTCCGCGTCCTCCCGGTGCAGACTCACCACGTGCGTCCAGATGTAGCCGGGATGATTGGCGACTTCCTCTGCAACCTGATCGAGATTGATGGGATCATCCGTCATGGAAAACAGGCCGTGCTTGCCGAGCTTCTCCACGCCGGGACGCTCCGCCATGTACTCCACCAATTTTTGCAGATCATTCACCCGGTCGGCGTTACGTTCAACGTAGGCGTCGAGGAATTCAGTGGCATTCGATTTTGTCTGTTCCGCAAGGAAACTCTGATACTCCGGATAGTATCTCGCGTCGGGATCGACCTTCAGGATCTGATTGATGAGTCGCTGCTGCCGCACGGTGGCGGCAACGGTTTCTTCGTTCAAGGGCAACTTTTCCACGCCCTCGCGCGTGCCCATGTATTTCACCAGATTCCCGGCGTTGCCCGCGGGAGAGTTTTTTGTGACCCGGCTGGTGACAATGATCTTCTCCATCAGTAGTTTTCCTCCTGCCAGCGGAACGCTTCTTCCAGATCGATGATCCCGTTCGTCTCGGCAACGATGCGTTCACAGTCCCGGCGCAGACCGTCGAACGCATCCATATCG
>JAFRRP010000010.1 GCA_017428085.1 Clostridia bacterium
ACGATGCCGCCGTCGGAGCACACGGGCACATAGACGCCGGTCTCTTCAAAGTATTCGTCTCTTGCTTTGCACACGTCGATGAGGGCCGTCGCCTGGCCGCGGCCGATGCCCTTGGTCTCGCGGGTGATGCAGATGGAGCCGCCGCCGATGCCGACCTTCACGAAGTCCGCGCCGCTGTCCGCGAGGAAGCGGAAGCCGTCCGCGTCCACCACGTTGCCCGCGCCGACCTTCACGTCGTCGCCGTAGTGCTCGCGGATCCAGTCGATGGTCAGCTTCTGCCACTCGGAAAAGCCCTCGGAGGAATCGATGCACAGCACGTCCGCGCCGGCTTCGATCAGCGCCGGGACGCGCTCGGCGTAGTCGCGGGTGTTGATGCCCGCGCCCACCACATAGCGCTTGGAGGCGTCCAGCAGCTCGTTGGGGTTCTGTTTGTGGCTGTCGTAGTCCTTGCGGAACACAAAGTATTTCAGCCGGTCGTCGGCGCTGACGAGGGGCAGGGAATTGAGCTTGTTGTCCCAGATGATGTCGTTGGCCTCCTTCAGGGAGGTGGTCTCCGGCGCGGTGATGAGTTTTTCACGGGGGGTCATGAATTCGGCAACCTTGGTGTCGGGGGACATCCTGCTGACGCGGTAGTCGCGGCCGGTGACGATGCCGAGCAGTTTGCCCTCGGCGGTGCCGTCGTCGGTGACCGCCACGGTGGAGTGACCGGTGGCTTCTTTCAACTCGATGATATCCGCCAGCGTGCTGTCGGGCGTGACGTTGGAATCACTGACGACGAAGCCCGCCTTGTGGTTCTTTGCGCGCTTGACCATGGCCGCCTCGTCCTCCACGGACTGGGAGCCGTAGATGAAGGATACGCCGCCTTCCGTCGCCAAAGCGATGGCCAGCCGGTCGCCGGAAACGGACTGCATAATGGCGGAGACCATGGGAATGTTCATCATGATGGCGGGCTCTTCGCCTTTTTTATACTTCACAAGGGGCGTTTTCAGGCTTACGTTGGCCGGAATGCACTCGCTGGACGAATACCCCGGGATCAGCAGGTACTCGTTAAAGGTATGGGAAGGTTCGTTGAAAAAGGTCGCCATGAAAAGTCCTCCTTGCCGCAATATCATATTTTATTTATTTTACCCTATCGTTCTCCAAAAATCAAGTCATTCCGGCCAATTTGCTTGACAGCAGGGGAAAATAATTCTATAATTTTTATATTTTCAGTCGGAACTCGGAAGTAGCGCGGCACCTCAGTGCCGCTATTGGATGATGTTACTTTTGAAACGTTTTGGCCTTGTCGTTCGTTCCCCTGCAAAAAAGGCGCTTTCAGACCAAACAATTCATTTTGAAAGTTGTTTTTGTCTGGAGCGGCACTGAGGTGCCGCGCTACCGGGTGCGCTCGCCAAATCTCCATTTGAAAGGAAATTCTATGAACCTCTCCTCCATCGACCACGGCGCAGTTTTCGATTTCGGCCGCACAAGCGTTGACTACGCGAAATACCGGGATATCTATCCGGCGGAATTATACGACCGGCTGCGCTCTCTCGGCGTGGCCGCGGACGGCACGTCGTGGCTGGATCTCGGTACCGGCACCGGCGTGCTGCCGAAAAACCTCTACAATCCCAATGCGGCCATCACCGGCGCGGATATCTCGGAGAAGCAGATCTCGTTCGCCCGGAAAGAGGCAGAGGAAAACGGCTGGGATATCACGTATCTCGTCGCGCCCGCGGAGGCTACCGGGCTGCCGGACCGCGGCTTTGACACGATCACCGCCGCCCAGTGCTTCTGGTATTTCGACCGGGAGAAGATGAGAAATGAGATCCGGCGGCTTCTGCGGTCGGGCGGAACGTTCATCAAAATCGTGATGGATTGGGAGCTTGCCGACCCCATCGCCGCGAACAGCATCGGGCTTGTACGGTCGATGAATCCGCAATGGACGGGAGGCGAAGGCGTCGGCGACGATATTTTTGACGACCTGTTTCCCGGCCGTCATACGGAAACCTTTTACGCCGATATCCCCTTTACGCGGGAAAGCTGGCACGGCCGCATGTGCGCCTGCCGGGGCACGCTGGCCTCCATGGACGCGGCGACCTTTACCAAATGGGACGCGGCGCACCGGGAGCTGCTGTCCCGCTGCCAGGAGCGCTTCACGGTCCGGCATAAAGTATATCTTACGTGGTTCGTGATGGCATACGATATTGCTGACGGATAACGGCGTTTCCATTATCAACACCAATGACCGGTCACATATTATTTCGTAGCACGCTGCCTCAGCAGCGTTATCAAAATGTAGCACGATGCCTCAGCAGCGTTTCAGGCGAATCATTGTAATGCGCTGCTTCAACAGCGTTGGCAATGCGATTCCATTTTTTATATTCCGGTTTAACGGAGCTGAGGCTCCGTGCTACGGTCCATGCTACGGTCTGTGCTACGGTGAAAAAGGGGATAAAACCATGGATAACAGAAAAAAAGCCGCGCTGGTGGGCTGTTCCGACCCGCTGCCGCAGAGTGAGAAGGAGGACGTGGCCCGGCTTCTGCGCGTCCTTGAGGAAAACGGTCTTGCAACAGCCGTCAGCCCGGTATTGCTGACGGAAGGGCTGCCCTCGCCGGAGGAAAAAGCCGCCGTGCTGAACGGCTTTTTCCGTGATCCGGCGGTGGATTACATCTTCGACGTGTCCGGCGGCGATCTGGCCAACACGGTATTGCCGTATCTGGATTATGACGCCATCCGTGCCTCCCGGGCGCTGTATTTCGGGTTCAGCGACCTGACCACGGTCATCAACGCGATCATCGCCAAAACCGGGCGGGAGGCCGTCAATTATCAGGTCCGCAATCTGGTTTACGACGACGCGGTATCGCAGCAGCGGTATTTCCGGGAGTCCGTCCTGACCGGTCGGTTCGATACTGCCGCGCTGGAGCCGTCCTTCTTACGGGGCAGCCGGATGGAAGGGAAGGTCTGCGGCGGCAACATCCGCTGCTTTTTGAAACTGGCGGGCACGCCTTATTGGCCCGATATGACCGGCGGCATCCTGCTGCTGGAATCGCTGGGCGGCGGCGTGTATCAGATGGTGACCGCGTTGGAGCAGTACCGACAGTCAGGCGTTTTTGATAAGATCAACGGGGTCCTGCTCGGCACCTTCACCCGCATGGAAGAAAACGACCTGAAGCCCACCGTTGAAGAGCTGGTGCTGCGTATGACGCCGGAAAATCTCCCGGTGGCGAAGACCCGCCGCGTCGGTCATTACAACGACGCGCGGGCGATCCCGCTGGGGAGGGAGATCGTCATAGAATGAAACAACGATATGAAATCAAAACCGAACGCCTGTTGCTGCGTCCGCTGACGGTGGCGGACGTTGACGCCGTCTGGCAATGGTGCAGCGACGAGAGGGTGGCGCGATACATGGTCTATCCCACCTATACGGAGAAAGAACCCCTGATCGAATGGCTGCGCTCCGTAGAGGAACAGGAGGACGTATATGAATTCGCCTTCGTCCGCCTGTCGGACGGGGCGCTGATTGGCAGCGGCAGCATCGGCCCTGACCGCAAAACGGGCTTTTGGGGGTTCGGCTATAACCTGCGGTACGACTGTTGGGGCAAGGGCTACGCGACAGAAGCGGCCAAAGCCATGATCGACTTTGCGAAAACGACCTTCGGCGCGACGCGTTTCCGCTCGAGCCATGTGGAGCCGAATCTCGCCTCCGGTCACGTGATGGAAAAGTGCGGCCTGCGTTTTGTCGGTTACGGCGAATTTGAAAAGCTGGACGGCAGCTGCAAAATGCGGTCGATGGAATATGAGGGAATCCTGTAATATAAGTAAAACAATGAAATACAGCATTCAAAAAATGACGGCACGCATTACGGATGTGTTAACGGATAACGCGCCTTCCGTCTACCTTTACGGTTCCGTCGCATTAGATGATTTTCAATTCGGTTGGAGCGATATCGATATCCTGGTGCTCACCGGGCGTCAGATCACGACGGAACAGGCGGCCCGGCTGCTGCGTCTGCGCCGGGAACTGACCGAACGCGAGCCGGACGATCCGTATTTCCGTCTGTTTGAGGGCGGGATGCTGCGTTTGTCCGCGTTCCTGACGGGCGCGCCGGATACGGTCGTGTATTGGGGCACCTCCGGCGAACGGATCACGGACCGTTTTGCGTTTGACAGCTTTTGCAAGACGGAATTGCTCGATAACGGGCTCCTGCTGTATGGCGCGGACGTGCGCGGGCAAATCCGGCGCCCTACATTTGACGAACTGCGCACGGACGTGGAACGCCATTACCGGACGATACGGGAACACGGCGGCAAAACCGGTAAAAGCATCTATTCCTTCGGATGGCTGCTGGATATTTCCCGCTGCCTTTATACGCTGCGCACCGGAAAGATCATCGCCAAAACGAAAGCGGGCGAGTGGGCGTTGGAAAACGGCCTTTGTCCCGACGCGGCGGCGCTGCAAACCGCGCGGCGGGTAAGAAAAGATCCGCTGCAATTTGAAAAAAATCAAGCGTTGCGGCAATATGCTGAAAATCTTGGGAGTATGATTCAGGCATATGCCGAACAATTAGAGGAAGCGTTATATGGTCCGACAATTTGAATGGCGCGATTACAGTCCCGATCAAGCGGGGCTCGTGGATTTCTGGCTGGATGAAGAAGCCGTCCGCGCCACCGGGCTGGACGACGGTTTTGACGCCTTTTATCAATACTGGGAAAAAGAATCCGACCCGGAAAAGGGCGAATATTTCCGGTGCAAGGTCGTATCGGCGCGTCAGCGTCCGGTCGCCGTGGTCGCGTTCGGATACCGCGATCAGACCGTGACGGTCATGGAGATCGTGGTCGATCCCGCCCTGCGCGGGCAGGGGGTCGGCGCGGCGGCGATCAGACAGCTGACAGACGACGCGGCGGAATGGTTCGGGCTGCCGGTCAGCGCGTTTGAAGCGGTGATCTTCAAAGACAACGCCGCGTCGCGCAACGCGTTTTATCAAGCCGGATTTGTACGGGACGCAAAAGACGGCGAACGGTGGGGCAGACAGGCGGAAAGCTCCGAAATACTGTACCGCTGCACGGCGGAAGTCCTGCCGCGGACGCCGGATCATCCGATCCGCTGGCTGGAACCCGACGAGCGGCGCTTGTTCAACGCGCATTTGCGGTTGTCGCTTCAAAAACCGATTTCCGGAAAGCGGTGGAGCAGTATTCTCAACGCCGACATCAGCTATTGCGGGCTGTTTACGGAGGACAAGATGGTCGCCCGCGCCTGCATCGAAAAGCTGACGGACCGGTATTGGGAGATTTCGGACGTCCACGTCGCCCCGGCCTACCGGAACTGCGGGTACGCGACCGCGCTTTGCGGCTTCGTGGCCAATGAAATATGGGAAAACGGCAGGATCCCGACGATCCGCACGGAGAAAGACAACGCCGCCATGCGCAAGGTGATCCGAAAGCTGGGTTTTCAACCTTTTCATGAAGAGGATCAATAAGATGTGCCGATATGATATCGTGAAAATGGAAATCGACGATCACCCCGCGTGTACGGCGCTGTTCGGCGGCCAATGTCCCTTTGCGTCCACCTGTCTGGAACAGCGCAGGACAGGGAACCGTGACGCGTATCTGCTGAGGGTGGGCGGTGAGATCGTGTCCGAATGTCATCTTGTCTACGACAACCCGGAATACGGTACGGTCCCAGGTAAACGGGCGTACTTTTCCCGGATGATTACCAAAAAAGAATACCGTCGTCAGGGCTACGGGGAAATCATAGCGCAGTTTATCCTTGACCTTGCCAAAGAGAAGGGCTATACCGAAATCGCTCTCGGCGTCAACTATGACAACACCGCCGCGCTGCGCCTGTATCAAAAACTCGGTTTCACGGTTTACGCGGAAGCCGAAGACGACTACGGAAAGTATTACAGAATGGAAAAAACGCTATGATCATTCTCATCACCGGCGCGACGCACACCGGTAAAACCCTGCTGGCGCAAAAGCTGCTGGAAAAATACCGCTGGCCCTATCTCTCCATGGATCACCTGAAAATGGGGCTGATCCGCAGCGGCTGCACCACGCTTACACCATACGACGACGATCAGATGACGGAATATCTCTGGCCCATCATCCGCGAGATCGTCAAAACCGCCGTTGAAAACGGGCAGAATCTGATCGTGGAGGGCTGCTACGTCCCCGCTGATTGGGAAAATGATTTTTCGGCGTTTTATCGTAGTCAGATCCGGTTCGTGCTGCTGTATTTTACGGAAGACTATATCCGTTCGCATTACGACGCGATCATGCAAAACGCCGACGTCATCGAGGACAGGGGAAACGACGCGGACGTGGATCCCGCCCTGCTGCTGAAAGAAAACAGATACTATGAAAACACCTTCGGTCAAACGTCAGGCGCGGTGATCATCAGGGATTTCGACCAAAAAGCGATGGCAGAGCTGTAAAACGGCAATCAACCGAAAAAACTCCGGATGGCGTTTCGACCGATCCGGAGTTTTTGTCTCTCTGTTTTTTTTTGTAGTGAAAATCAATAGGCGGAGAAATCGCACGCAACAGGCGCGCCGCCTTCCGCCATGGACTTGTCCGCGTTGAACACGGTCAGGTGTCCGGCGACGGAGTTCTCAATGGCGGTGCAGGAGATCGACTGTTCTCCCGTGGCGATGAACCGCACGAAATCCGCGGTCAGCTCGTCGTCGCCGCCGCCGTGTCCCTCCTCACCGACGGCGGAAAGGTCCACCGTTTCGGAGGAATAGCCGGAATCCGCGTCTGCGTCGATCTTGCGCACTGTGATGGTCTCGTCCTCGAACACGCCTTCCAGCTCGCCCTTTGTCCCGATGATATGGATCGTCCGGGCGCTTCTGGCGCTGCCGCCGACCAGATTGAAGGTGCCCGTGGCGCCGTTTTCAAAATTGACCAGCACGGACTGGTGGTCCACCACGTTGTTGTCGCTCTTATACATGCACCGGCCGTAGGGGCTGTGCAGCAGGGAATTCCACCGGTCCTCGTCGGTGGCGTTTTCCAGATGCTCCAGCTCGCTCCACACGTAGCACTCCCAGCGGTTGGGGTGCTCAAAGTAGAGCTTTTTGGCGGAGTAACGGCAGGTATCGACCAGCGGGCAGTCCACGAGGCAGCGGGTCCCCGCCTCTTTTGGCGCGTTTTCCGGCTTGAACTGGTAGATACTGCCGAAGCTGGAGACCGTCCGCGGCTTCACGCCGCCCATCAGCCACGTCATGATATCGATGTCGTGGCAGCTTTTGGCCAGCAGCATGGAGGTTTTGCAGTGGTCGGAGTTGGCCCACTTGCCCCGCACGTAGGAGGTGGAGAGGTGGTGGTAGCTGACCTGTTCCGCCATCTGGAGGTTGATGATATCGCCCAGCTCGCCGGAGAGGATGCGGCGCTTGATCTCCCGGTAAAACGGCGTGTAGCGCAGCACGTGGCACACCATCACCTTGCTGCGGTTGGCCTTGACCGTTCGGATCAGCCCGCGCATCTCCTCTTCGCTGACGGCGAAGGGCTTTTCCAGCAGCATGTCGTAGCCCCGTTCCAGCAGCGGCACGGAGGTCTCATAGTGCTGGTGGTCCATGGTGCCGTTGATGACCGCGTCCGCGAATTTGGGATGTTGCGCCAGCTCCTGCGCGGTGGCAAAGCAGTTCTCGGCCGGGAAGCCGTAGCGCTTCCTCGCCATTTCCCGCCGTTCCTCCATGGGGTCCGCGATGCCGACGATCTGCAGCTCGTCCGGATGCTTCAAAGAATAGTCGCCGTAAATGATTGCCCGGTGACCGCCGCCGACGATGACGGCGGTGACCGGTTTAGACTGTGCCATGATATGGTCCTCCGTCTATGCAGCACGCTGCCTTGCAGCGTTTTTCAATGCAGCACGCTGCCTCAGCAGCGTTATACAATGTAGCGCGGCTCCGTGAGCCGCAATCTCGCCTGCCGACTCAGGCATCGCTTCTGTGGCTATGCCACAGAGGTGTCCACCGGACACCCGCGACGCAATGCGATTCCGATAAAAAAACTAATCTTCAGTCATCGGGATCGGCGCGTTGCCGCGCAGCTTATCCGCCTTTTCCTTCAGCCGGATAAAGCCGGAGACGATGTTCGAAGCCGTCCGTCCGCCCGCGGAGACCGATTCCTCGTAGTGCAGCGGCGCGAACATGCTGCCGAAGTCGTTGTCCGGGATGATATACCCGATGAAGTCGTTGCACAGGCCGATCACAGCCAGATCGCCGCCGAGGATGTCCTTCAGCGGGGGATAGGGCCATGGTTTGCCGTTGTAGCTTTCCCAGTCCTCATAAGCGCCGCCCACGGCGATCTCCGGCATCAGCTCGCCGGGCACCATGGCAAGGCGCAGGTCGGGACCGAGCTCCGTAAAGCCGATCTCAGTGGGGAAGTAGAGCTCCCGTTCGTCCGTCCCGACAAAGCGGTCGTTGTTCATCGTCACGCGGACGATGGCGTTGTTGACCAGCTTCAGCTTGGCGGCCAGCTCCAATATTTTGTTTTCGGCGGGCAAAAACAGCTCGCCCGCGATCACGTTGATGAACGGCGGGATCGCCTTGTATTCCGCCGCGTCGATGCCGTTGACAAATTCCGCGATGGCTTCCCCGTAGGCTTTGATGCTCTCCTCGTTGGTGAGACCTTCCGGCACGTGCCTGCCCCGGTCGGTGGCCACGGCGCACTGGGCGCCCTGCACGAACATCGCGTCTGAACCGCATTCCTCCAGCTTCGTGCACATAAACTTCGGGAAGTCGCAGATCGCTTCCGTCTGATGCGGACCGTAACAGGTGGGATGCGCCGCCATGAATACCGCGGTAAGCGGTCTGCCGCCGTCGTCCGGCGTAAAGCGCAGCGCCGTCAGCGTGTGGTCCGTCACATAGGGCGGCCGCTTGTCGTGAACGAAATCGGCAATATCCTTCCGGGCATAGGAAAGATTTCCCGGTTTCATATTTTCCACGGCGGCGCGGATCGTAAAGGCCGCCGTCTTGATGAGATAGTTCATGAAATCCGGGTTCCTGCCGGAAACAGCCTGTTCCGGGTGCCCTTTACCGACGGCTTTTTTGTTTTTCCTTACCGCCCGGATCAGGTCGCCCCAAAGACCCATGGTATCCACGCCGGAGTGGCAATGGGTGGCGCTGATATTGACGGAAAGGATATTCTTTTCCGCGATCAGACCGGACAACTCTTTGCGGATGGCGCGGATATCCGTGCCGGAGATGCCGATGCAGTCGATCACGGCGAACACGTGGACGCCGCGGCCGGAGTTGTCGTCCACGGCAACGGCGCGGACCATCTGCTCGTCGATAACGCCCGTGACCTTGTTGGGCGGAAACGCCAGATAGCCGCCCAGATACAGGTCGCCGTCGTATTCCTTCGGCATCACGCTCTCCTTGGCGTAGCCGACGGACCAAAAGGCGTTTCGGGCGGGGGCGTCAAGGAACCAGCCGCTGCCCTCCATAAAGCCCGTGTTGTCGTAGCGGTTCAGAAAGGGGAGCCCCTTGTCCGGCACGGAATCGGCGAGCTTGCCTACGACTTTCTGCACGGCCCTGTCGCCGAGGTCCATCAGGTTTCGTTTGTTGTCCGGCGCGGAGACGTATTTCTTGAACTTGTCCCTGGCTGCCAGCGCGGTGAACGCGCCCGCCGCCGCGGTCGCTGCAGCCGCAACGAATCTCTTTTTGCTCATGATTTTCTCTCCCTGTTTTTCGGTCGGAATCGCGTTGCGAACGCTGCAAGGCAGCGCGCTACGCTTTCGTGATGCGAAACTCGGCGATCTCGCAGCCCACGGTGGGCTCGGCGATCAGCAGCTCCGCGCAGCCGTTTTCGATGTATTCCTTCGGCAGGGGATATCGCACGGCGACGAAGCCGTCGGGCAGCATTTCGTCCGTGAAGGTCTCGTCGACCTCGCCGCCGAACTGCGTGCCTTTCCAAAGCACGCGCCCGTTGACGGAAACCGTGTGTTCCGTCGCGTCCGGGTCGGGTTTGTCTTTGTAGGTGACGGTGAGGACATAATCGCAGCCGGCGGTTAGCCCGCCGGTCTTCGCGCGGAACGAATAGTGGTCGAACAGCTTGCATAAACACATGGGCAGGCTGCCGTCATTGACGTTGTGCCGGTCGCCCTGAAAATCCATGTAAAACTCCGGTTCCTGCGTCACGCCGGTCTGCAACAGGCCGTGCAGCGCCACGGAGTAGTAGACCTCGTCCGCGTCCACCCGGTTGCGGTTCACGCACCGCAGCAGAAAGCGTTTCGCGTCTTCTTCCGGCATGGCTTCGGCTCTTTTGATCCGGCGCAGCAGCCACGGCAGGTCGGTCACGGGCAGGTCGAGGTTGTCCAGCACCGCGCCGCGCTCCCAGCCGAAGGCGTGGTATTTTTCCACGGAGAGCTGGATGCCGATCTGGCGGAACAGCGTCCCCGCGAGGGCTTCCAGCTCTTCACGCGCCGCTTGCAGGTTCTCCGGCGGCGGCAAGGAGAGCGTTTCCTTCGCGGCGGCGATTGCGCCGGCAAGGATCTGTCGCTTCGCCCGCGCCAGCAATCCGTTTTCAAACAGCATTTTGCGCCGGACGAACGCGTCGGTCAGCGCCCGGAACAGGCACAGACTGTACCGCCAGTTGTCGGCAAGGGACGGCGTTTCCTCCGCCAGCTCCCGCCACAGGCGCAGTGTGGCTTCGATCTGCGGGTTCTCCTCCGGAGCGCCTTCCCAGTTTTTTTCCAATCCGAAGATCGCGTCGGCGGACTTCGCAAAGTCCGCGCCGGGAAAGAACAGCCGGGCGTAGTCCTCTAAAATCTCTCTCACGGGCGTGTCGGGCGCGTAATCCAGCGCGCTCCACACCGCCTTGTTGATATCGTCGTTCACACCCTCGGAATAGCTCACCGAGCCCACCACGTAGGGCCTTGTCAGCCGGTGCAGCGCCGCGTATTCGCAGGGGCGCGGGTTGCAGCTTTCGCGGCTGTTCACCGTCGCCAGCGCGTAGTGCCAGTCGTCCCGCTCAAAGTGGACCGGGTACTCGCAGCGCAGGTTGTGGGTGATATCCGGGTAAAACCGGATGGGGTATTGCATCGGAACCTTCCGGCGCAGCGGCTCCACCCGGTAGGCGTGGTTGGGGCCGGTGATGATCCCGTCGATGCAGTCAGGCCGCTTTTCCAGTTCTGCGATGAACCTTTCGCCCCAGTCGGGGAAATGATGGGGCTGCTGGGCGGAGGGCCAGATCCCCGCGCCGGGATGATGTTTTTTTAATACCTTGTCAAATCCCGCAAGCCGGGAAAACAGCTCTTCCGGCGCCAGATCGCCCGGGTCGCTGCCGGGCGGAAACAAATAATCCACCCGGGAGGTCTCACGGAACGTCTGTTCCCGGTTGGCGACTGCTTCCTCTGCGTCCTTTTCGCTGTTGGGGTACCAAAGCGACACGTTCAGGTCCAGTTCGTCCATGCGGGCGGCGGTCTTCTGCAGCAGCTCCGGCGCGTCGTACCGCATCAGTTCGTTGCGCTTCGTCGCGCCCCATTCGCCGGGGATGTGCTCCACCGTGTTGGCGCCGAAGTACATCAGATCGAGGTAGTACCGGTCGAACTGCTCCAGCGTCCACGCGTCGTAGGTATTGGTCAGGGGACGGTAGCCCGTCTGGTGGCCGCGGATGGGTTTATTCGGCGAATAGTCGCCCGAGATATCGTAAAGAAGAGTGATACGGCCGTCACGGTAAACGGTTTTTCGCAGGAACAGCCCGATACCGTAGATCATGCCCCGGATACCGGCGGCCGATACCGTCAGTACGCCTTCCGTCAGCGATACGCTGAACGTGTCCTTATCCCGTATGCAGAGGTCTTCGCGAAAGGCGATCCCGGGCGCGGCAGTCTGTCCGGCAATCCTCGGGCGCGTTCCCGTCCTTGCCAGCAGCTCGTCCGCCAGAATGTCGGCCGCGCGCCGTTCCGCTTTTGTTTCCGCGGCAAGCAGCGGTGCGGTAAAGTCAAAACTCATCTGCCGTTTCTCCCGTTCGATCTTTCTTGTATTATATTATCGCGCCAAAGCGATGTCAAGAAAATGCGGATAAGTATTTTCCTGTTTTTCCTTGTTTTGATATATCTTGCGATGACTGACCTTCAACATATACAAATTGTGGTGTCGGGATATGTTCAAAATACCCAAAAACGCGGTTTTGGATAAAAAAAGAAAAATTCTTATTGATTTTGCCGCTGCAATCATGTATAATGCAATCGTAAAAGAATAATCATTTTCCGGAGGCAATACGGTATGAAAAAGTTCCTTGCTGTTTTTATGGCATTTTTAATGGCTCTGTCGGTATTCACCGTGGCCGTTATGGCGGACGACGAGGTCGTGAATGAAGAGCACAGCACCACCACGATCGAGATCGAGATCACCGAGAACCCCAACGAGCCTACCACCCGCAATATCGTCAGCGACAACGGGCTTGTGGTGCCCATCAACTTCAAGCAGCTGAAAATGTCCGTGATCTTCAAGCTGGTCGAAAAGGTCCTCAAGTTTATCTTCGGGCTGTTCGGCGGCGATATCGACGATAATCTGGCTTCGGAGGTCAGCTCCATCGGCGGCGAGGTACAGAGCGCGATCGAAGAGGGCTCCGAGTTCCTCAGCACCAACGGCGCGGGCTGATCGTAAATCAAACAACCAACGCGGCTGCGGTCTCATTCCATGGGACCGCGCCCTTCTTTTTGGTAGGCCTTTACGGCGTCGATGAACCGTTCCTCCGCCGTTGGCAGAGGATGGCCCTTTAACCATACGAAATGGTACTCCACGGATTTGTCGTTTCCGTCAATCGTTTTTCTGGTCACCTTATCGTCGGAAACGCCTTCCGTGCGGGGCAGGATACCGACGCCCACGTTTTTCGCGGCCAGCGCGGCGGCGTCAAGGCAGCTTTCCGTTTCGCACAGGATATTCGGTTCGCTTTTGGCCTCCCGGAACCATCGGTAGATCGCCTCCACCGTCGATTTCCGCGCGGGAACGATCAGCGGCTGTCCCTTCAGCGCTGCGATGCTTACGCTGTCGCCGGGCAGCGCCGCCAACGGGTTATCTTTGCCGATAAACGCGCACATCGTTTCGTTGCCCACAGGGATGCTGTTCAGCAGGATCTGGTCGAAGGGAGAGGTGATGACGGCAAGGCTGATCAGTCCGCCGCGCATTTTCTCGATCAGCTCGTCGCTGCCGCCGCTGACGATACGGAACCGCACCTGCGGGTTTTTCTTTAAAAAACCGGCGAACCACTCCGCCGCGATGCCGGAGGCGGTCCCTTCCACCACCCCCATGGCGATGGTGCCGGAAAGGCCGCTGTTCAGCGCCAGGATCTCCTCCTTCGCCTTATCCGCCAGGCTGACGATCTCCTTGGCCCGCCGGTACAGCAGCTGGCC
Organism: Clostridia bacterium; assembly: GCA_017428085.1. Taxonomy (GTDB): domain Bacteria; phylum Bacillota; class Clostridia; order Oscillospirales; family Acutalibacteraceae; genus RUG806. The sequence continues at coordinate 13,341 of JAFRRP010000010.1, forward strand.
GGAATCCGTCAGTTGGAGGTGGCGCTTGCCCCGGAGGAACAGCACCGTGTTCAGCTCATATTCCAGATTTTTGATCTGCGCGCTTAAGGGCGGCTGGCTGATATTCAGCTTGGCGGCGGCGTTCGTGATGTTCAGCTCCTCCGATACCGTCACAAAATAGCGCAGCGTCCTCAATTCCATATCACCGTCTCCTTATGATACAATTTTCATATGATAACACTTCTATTATATGTATTTTACTTTTAAAATGCAAGCGTTTATACTTACATTGTATTGAAAGCATCGAAAACTGCGGGAGCCATCCGTTATGAAATCTTCTGTCCGTCGTTCCACCGTCCACATTGCCGTCACCGCCCTGTTTACCGCGCTGATCGCGGTCTCTGCGTTCGTCACGATCCCGTTGCCCGGCGGCGTTCCCGTCACCTTGCAGACGTTGGCCGTGGCGTTGACGGGCTACTGCCTCGGCGTGAAGCGGGCCGTGCCGGCGCTGCTGGCATATATCCTGCTGGGCGCGGCGGGCGCCCCGGTGTTTTCCGGATTTCAAAGCGGGCCGGCGGTGCTGGTGGGCAAAACGGGCGGTTTTTTCGTGGGCTTCGTCTTTCTCGTCGTCGCCTGCGCCCTTGGGAGCAAATGCGGTAATAAAGTTTTGCAAATCGCCGTGGGGCTGCTCGGGCTGCTGCTGTGCCACCTGACCGGCGTGCTGTGGTTCGCGCATCTCACCGGAACGGGCGTTTGGGCTTCCGCCGCCGCTGCGTCTCTGCCGTTTTTGCTGAAAGACACCGTCTGTGTCGTCGTCTCCATGTTCCTTTCCCTTCGCCTGCGCCGGGCGTTGAAGACAGTCGTTGGTTTTTAGCTGTTGGTCGTTAGAAGCTCTCCGGGCGATCCCATGGAATAGATGGGATTAAACTACTTTTCTAACGACTGCGGCGCAAAGCGCCGCTGCTGACGACTAACGACTGTTTAGCGAGCTTGCTGCTCGCTGACCCCCGATTTTGTTTATCATTTTCTTTCACAGGAGGAATTACATATGTCACTGCCTGATTTCAGTAAGCTCGGTTTTGCTTACATCAAAACGCCCTATCGTTTTGTCTCCGAATTCAAGAACGGCGCGTGGGACGAGGGCGTCCTTTCCGGGGAAGAGAACCTCGTCGTCAACGAAAGCGCCTGCGTGTTCCAGTACGCCCAGACCTGTTTTGAGGGCCTGAAGGCGTATACCACGGCGGACGGCCGCAAGGTCTGCTTCCGTCCCGATCTGAACGCTTCCCGGATGGCGGATTCCTGCCGCCGGCTGATGATGCCCGTGTTCCCGGAGGATCGGTTCGTGGAGGCCGTCAAAAAGACCGTCGCCGCCAACAAGGACTATATCCCGCCCTACGAGACCGGCGCGTCGCTGTATATCCGGCCGTTCATGATCGGCACCTCGCCGATCCTGGCGGTGGTTCCCTCGTCGGAGTTCCAGTTCCGTATTTACACCACCCCGGTGGGGCCCTATTTCAAGGGCGGCGTCAAGCCGCTGTCGCTGCGCGTCTCCGGGTTGGACCGCGCCGCGCCCCGGGGCACCGGCAACATCAAGGCGGGCCTCAACTACGCCATGAGCCTGTACGTTACCATGGACGCGCATGAAAAGGGCTTTGACGAGAACGTCTATCTGGACCCCGGCACCCGCACCTATATTGAGGAGACCGGCGGCGCCAACGTTCTGTTCGTCACCAAAGACGGCAAGGTGGTCACGCCCAAGTCCGATTCCATCCTGCCCTCCATTACCCGCCGTTCGCTGATGTACGTGGCCAAGGAGTATCTCGGTCTGGAGACCGAGGAGCGCCGCATCGCGCTGGACGAGCTGGAAGATTTCGCCGAATGCGGCCTGTGCGGCACGGCGGCGGTCATCGCTCCCGTGGGCAAGATCACCTGCGGCGACAAGGTGGTCGCGTTCCCCAGCGGTATGGACGCCATGGGCCCCGTCACCAAAAAACTGTACGACACGCTGCGCGGCATCCAGATGGGCACCATTGAAGCGCCGGAAGGCTGGGTCGTGGAAGTATAATCGAACAAAACATGGATTTGTCGCGCAACGGCGCGACAAACTCCAATTTAGTATTCTCAATCTATATGAAAGAAAGAGGGAAGGATCATGTCAGATTGCGCAGTCGTGGGCGTCAACTGGGGCGACGAAGGCAAAGGCCGCATGGTGGACCTGCTCACCGAAAACTATGATATCGTCATCCGCTATCAGGGCGGCGGCAACGCGGGCCACACCGTCATCAACGAGTACGGCAAGTTCGCGCTGCACCTGCTGCCCAGCGGTATTTTCCGTCCGGGGAAGGTCAACATCCTCGGCAACGGCGTGGCGCTGGACGCGGAAAACCTGTGGAACGAGATCGAGACCGTCGTTTCGCAGGGCGTGGCGATCACGCCGGACAACCTGAAGATCAGCAGCCGGGCCTCCTTGCTGCTGCCGTGGCACCGCCAGCTGGACGAGCTGGAGGAAAACCGCCTGTCCGATAAAAAATACGGCTCCACCAAACAGGGCATCGCGCCGTTTTATTCCGATAAATACCAGAAAAAGACCGTGCTGGCCGGGGAGCTGTTCTACCCCGAAAAGCTGAAGGCGCATCTGGCGGACCTGTTGGAGTGGAAAAACCTGATCCTGACCGGCGTATACGGCGCAAAGCCCTATACGATGGAGAAGCTGCTGGCGTGGGTGGACGATTATTGCGGCAAAATCAAGCCGTTTATCTGCGATACCCACCAATACCTGAAAGCCGCCAAGGCGCAGGGAAAGAGCATCCTTTACGAAGCCCAGCTCGGCTCCCTGCGGGACCTTGACATGGGTATCTACCCCTACACTACGTCTTCCAATACGCTGGCCGCCTACGCCCCTGTGGGCAGCGGCCTGCCCTCCGCCCGGCCCGAGGAGGTCATCGGCGTGGTGAAGGCCTACGCCACCTGTGTGGGCGCGGGGCCATTCGTTTCCGAGTGGTTCGGCGAGGAAGCCGACGCCCTGCGCGAAGCGGGCGGCGAATACGGCGCCAAGACGGGCCGTCCCCGCCGCGTAGGGGCTCTTGATATCGTCGCCACCCGCTACGGCGCGGAGATGCAGGGCGCGACCGCCATCGCGTTGACCAAGCTGGACATTTTAAGCTATATGGAAAAGATCCCGGTCTGCGTGAAATACCTTGTGGACGGGCAGGAGACCGACGATTTCCCGTTCCCGGCTGCGCTGGACGACGCGAAGCCCGTGACGGAGTATCTGGACGGTTGGCAGTGCGATATCTCCGGCGCGCGCGCGTGGGAGGACCTGCCCGAGAACGCCCGCAGATATGTGGAATACATCGAAAAAGCCGTCGGCTGCCCGGTGAAGTATATCTCCGTCGGCGCGGAACGGGAAAGTATCGTGATAAGAGATATTTGATGCGCAACAGGTGTGAGTTTGAGGCGTGAGTATCTGATTTCTTTCACCTTTTTTCTCAAACCCCAAACCTGCAACCTCAAACCTGAAAAAACCGGAGGATTTTTCTATGACAGACGCCTACGTTTCCCCCTTTTCCACCCGTTACGCCTCGCCGTACATGCTGCGGCTGTTCTCGCAGACCTGCCGCATCGAAACGTGGCGTAAGCTATGGGTCTCGCTGGCCCGGGCGGGGCACGCCCTCGGTCTGCCCGTCACCGCGGAGCAGGTGGCGGAGCTGGAAGCGCACGTTTCCGATATCGACTTTGACGCGGCGGCTGCCCGTGAAAAGGAGGTCCGCCACGACGTGATGGCGCACGTCTACGCCTACGGGCTGGCGGCTCCCGGTGCGGCGGGCATCATCCATCTCGGCGCGACGAGCTGCTACGTCACCGACAACGCGGACCTGATCATCTACCGCGACGGTCTGCGCTACCTGCGCGGCGAGCTGCTGAAGGTGATCCGCAACCTGGCGGACTTTGCCGAAAAGTATAAAGCAGTTCCCATGCTGGGCTATACGCATTATCAGCCCGCGCAGCTGGTCACGGTGGGCAAGCGGGCGAGCCTGTGGTTACAGGATTTTTACGCCGATCTGGAGGAACTGGATTTCGTCATTTCCAGTATGAAGTTCCTTGGCTGCCGCGGCACCACCGGCACGGAGGCCAGCTTCGTGGAGCTGTTCGACGGCGACACGGACAAGATCGACGAAATGAACCGCATGATCGCCTCCGACTTCGGCTTTGACAAATGCTTTGACGTCTGCGGGCAGACCTATCCCCGCAAGTTCGATTCCCGTATTTTAAGCTGTCTGTCCGCCGTGGCCCAAAGCTGCTACCGCATGGCGGGCGATATCCGCCTGCTGCAGCACGACCGCCAGCTGGAGGAGCCCTTTGAAAAGAATCAGATCGGTTCTTCCGCCATGGCCTATAAGCGCAACCCCATGCGCAGCGAGCGCATCTGCTCGTTGTCCCGCTATCTGATGGCGGACGCGCTCAACGCCCCCATGACCGCCTCGACGCAATGGCTGGAGCGCACGTTGGACGATTCCGCCAACCGGCGCATCTCCATGCCGGAGGGCTTCCTCTGTGCGGACGCGGTGCTGCGGTTGGCGCAGAACGTGACGGACGGGATGCGGGTGAACGAAAAGATGATCGAAAAGGCGGTCGCGGAGTATCTGCCCTTTATCGCCACCGAAAACCTGATGATGGAGGCCGTCAAGCGCGGCGGCAACCGGCAGGAGATCCACGAGATCATCCGCACCTGCTCCATGGCGGCGGCGGAAAAGATGAAAAACGGCGAGGAATGCGACCTGCTGTCGCGACTGGCAAAGGAACCCGCCTTCGGTCTGACCGAAGACGAGATGAAACAGCTTCTCACGCCTTCGCGGTACGTGGGCCGCTGCCCGGAACAGGTGAGCGCCTTTGTGGAAAAGATCAGGCCGCTGATCGCCGGGCTGGACGACGCCTCGGCGGAGATCAATTTGTAAAGCCAGCCGGAAGTCGTAAGTCGTGAGTCGCAAGATGTCCTCCGGACATTCCTGTTTGATATCGCGGTCAAAGCTGTTTCTTTTTTGCGAAAACATCTTTTCCTTACGACTTACGACATATTTGGGAGAAAAAACATGGACAAAATACTGGTTCTCGATTTCGGCGGGCAGTACAACATGCTCATCGCCAGGCGGGTGCGCGAGCAGCACATCTTCGCCGAGATCAAGCCCTATGATAAGATCACCCCGGAAGAGATCGCGGCGGCGGGCTACCGCGGCGTGATCCTCACCGGCGGTCCCAACAGCGTCTACGACGAGGCCTCGCCCCATTATCCGGCGGCGCTGCTGTCCCTCGGCGTGCCGGTGCTGGGCATCTGCTACGGCGCGCAGCTCATGGCCTACATGGGCGGCGGGGTCGTGGCCAGCGCCGAAAACTCCAGCGAGTACGGCAAGACCCTTGTGCGGACGCAGCAAAACGTCCTGTTTACGGACGTGCCGCCGGAGTCCGTCTGCTGGATGAGCCATACCGATTACATCAAAACGCCCCCGGCGGGCTTTGGCGTGATCGCTCAAACGGACAAATGCCCCTGCGCCGCCATGGCGGACGAGGGGCGAAAGCTCTACGCCGTGCAGTTCCACCCGGAGGTCACCCACACCCAATACGGCACGCAGATGCTGCGCAATTTTCTGTTCGCCGTCTGCGGCTGCGCGGGCGACTGGAACATGCGGGATTTCGCGGCGGCCTCCGTGGAAAAGTACCGCGAAACGCTGAAGGGCAAAAAGGTGCTGTGCGCCCTGTCCGGCGGCGTGGATTCCTCCGTGGCGGCGGTGCTGCTGCACAAAGCCATCGGCGACGACCTCACCTGCGTGTTCGTCGATCACGGCCTGCTGCGCAAGGACGAGGGCGACATCGTGGAGCACACCTTCCGGCGGCAATTCAACATGAACCTGATCCGCGTCAACGCGCAGGAGCGTTTCCTGACCGCGCTGGCGGGCGTCACGGAGCCGGAAAAGAAACGCAAGATCATCGGCGAGGAGTTCATCCGCGTGTTCGAGGAGGAGGCCAAAAAGATCGGCCGCGTCCACGCGCTGGTGCAGGGTACCATCTATCCGGACGTGATCGAAAGCGGCAAGGGCGACGCCGCCACCATCAAAAGCCACCACAACGTGGGCGGCATCCCGGACGTGGTGGATTTCGACGAGATCATCGAGCCCCTGCGGGACCTGTTCAAGGACGAGGTCCGCGCGGTAGGGGAGGAGCTGGGCATCCCGCACGACCTTGTCTGGCGGCAGCCGTTCCCCGGGCCCGGCCTTGCCATCCGCGTGATCGGCGAGCTCACGAAGGAAAAGCTGGCTATCCTGCGGGAGGCGGACGCCGTTTTCCGGGAGGAAGTCGTGAACGCGGGACTGGAAAAATCCGCCAGCCAGTATTTCGCCGTGCTCACCGACACCCGCACCGTGGGCGTCATGGGCGACGCCCGCACCTACGGCTACACGCTGGCGCTGCGGGCCGTTTCCACCGACGATTTTATGACCGCGGACTGGACGCGCCTGCCCTATGAGGTGCTGGAACGCGCTTCCGGCCGCATCACCAACGAGGTCCGTTCCATCGGCCGCGTGGTCTACGATATCACCAGTAAACCCCCCGCGACGGTGGAGTGGGAATAACCTGGATCGCCGAATCCGTTGATGGAACGGAGCGCTTGCCCTGATAAAATGCGCTTGGGAACAAAACATTTGCTTGTATCTTCGTAAAAAAAATGATATAATTTTTTCACAAAAAAATCGCGGTGCTGTTATGAAAAAACTGTTTTCTGTATTGCTTACGCTCATTCTGCTCGTCGCTCTGTTTGCTTCCTGCGGAAAAAAGGACGCCGGACCTGTAGCCGCGTCGGACGATCAGACAACTGCTTCCGCGTCGGACGATCCAACGTCCGCGGCCGCGCCGGAAGACGCACAGCAGCAGCTGAATGCCGAGGGAGAGACTTACGACGTGGGTGATTTTACCGTTTATGTCCCTGCGGGTTGGGCGGCGATCCCGGTGAACAGTCAGGACGAACCCGGAACCGTTTCGACGAATGAGATCAAACTCTGCAAGGGGGCTGAATACGACGCCGCCTCCGAAACGTGGGTAACGGCCTATCGGCCGAGCATTATCGTTGATTATTTGTCCGGAGATAAGGTCGGCCGTGTCCCCGGCTCCAAAGTTTTTTATGACAGCACCGAAGATATTGCCGAAATGCAGATCGGAAGCTTGACATGGCAGGGCTTTGAATATAAAAATGTCGGAAACGGCGCAATAATCTGGGCGCTGGCTGAAAATTACGGCTATCGTTTGAGCATTATCTATGAGGATGATCTTACGCTGGACGACGCCGATCTTCGGGCCGTCATGGAAAGCCTGGTATAAGGGAATCGCATAACGATCAGATATTGCGGGGGGAGACAGTACTATGGCAAGTTTGACAGGCAGGGCGTTCTGCGTGATCGCGCGGCTCGCCGGCAACGTAAATCCCATTGTGGTGGAAAAAAAGCATAAGAACGTGGTGAAGGACCTGCGCAGCATGGAGCCGCTGTTCCGTCACTATTTTCCGCCCATCGGCTATTCCTTTGAAAAGACGGACGCGGGCGGCGTTCCGGCGGAGGTGTTCCGCAAAAAGAAAAATCCCAGCGACAACGTGGTGCTGGTGATCCACGGCGGGGCGTACGTCTCCCGCATGATGTTCTACTACCGTTTGCTGAACAAGCGCTACAGCAAGGCTTCCGGCGGCGGCACGGTGGTGCATTTCGATTACCGTTGCGCGCCGGAGCATATCTATCCCGCGGCGCTGGAGGATACGCTGGCCGTGTGGGACTGGCTGCTCTCGCAGGGGGTAAAGCCGGAGAATATCGTCACCGTGGGCGACAGCGCCGGCGGCCATCTGACCGTCGATCTCTGGATGAAGCTGCGCGAGCAGGGAAGGGAATTGCCCCATGCTTCCGTCCTGATGTCCCCTTGGCTGGATATGACGGCCGGCGGCGCATCCTACGTGGACAACTACGGCGTGGACCCCGTGTTCGGCATCAAGGGCGCGACGATCACGCGGGAAGAAGTCAAGGCCCTTTTGATGAAAAGCGAGCTGTATATGTGGCTGGGCGACAACGACCGCACAGACCCGTACATTTCCCCGGTGCTTAACGAGTTTGACGGTCAATACCCGCCGACGTTCGTTACGGTGGGCGGCGACGAAATGTTGTTCAGCGACGCGCAAACGCTGGTGGAGAAGCTGAAAAACGCCGGGGTGGAAGCCACGCTGTTCGTGGGCGATAAAATGATGCACGCCTATCCGGTGTATCAGATCTTCCCGGAGGCGCGTCAGGCGCTGAAGGCCATCTGCGGGTTCATTCGCGGACAGTACGGGCTGGACTGATCCGGCGTGCTTCATCCATTTTAAAAAAAATAAAATAAATCGGATTATTTGGGTGGAATTGTTGACTTTTGCCTGATATTGCGATATAGTATTTCCTGTATGACTGCGTGCGGTCATGCGGGAAATTCTATTCGTTGTCAACGGAGAGGGGCTGCATAATTGGAAAAGAACGTAGTGATCGAGCTCAAACACATTTCCGTCGCGTTCGACGGTGAGCAGATACTGAAAGACATCAATCTTACCATCCGGAACGGCGAGTTTATCACGTTCCTGGGGCCGTCCGGCTGCGGCAAGACTACCACCTTGAGAATCATAGCCGGTTTTCTGGAGCCCGACGAGGGCGACGTGATCTTCGACGGAAAGAAGATCAACGGCATGCCGCCGCACAAGCGACAGGTGAACACCATCTTTCAGCGATACGCGTTGTTTCCGCATCTGAACGTTTACGAGAATATCGCCTTCGGGCTGAAGCTGAAAAAGCTCTCCAAGGCCGATATCGACAAAAAAGTGAAAGAAATGCTCTCCCTTGTGAACCTCAAGGGCTTCGAGCACCGTAATATCAACTCCCTGTCCGGCGGTCAGCAGCAGAGGGTCTCCATCGCGCGCGCTCTCGCGGTCGATCCCAAGGTGCTGCTGCTGGACGAGCCTTTGGGCGCGCTGGACCTGAAGCTGCGCAAGGATATGCAGGTGGAGCTGAAAAAGATCCAGCAGAGCCTGGGCATCACCTTCATCTACGTCACCCACGACCAGGAGGAGGCGCTTTCCATGTCCGATACCATCGTGGTCATGGACGGCGGAAAGATCCAGCAGATCGGTTCCCCCACGGACGCCTATAACGAGCCGGTCAACGCCTTCGTGGCGGATTTCATCGGCGAAAGCAACATCGTGGACGGTATCATGAAGCAGGACCGCGTGGTGGAGTTCTCCGGTCACGTGTTCGACTGCCTTGACGCGGGCTTTGACAGGGACGAAAAGGTGGACGTGGTGGTCCGCCCCGAGGACGTGGACGTGGTCCCCGTGGAAAAAGGCATGCTGACCGGCACGGTCACGGGCGTCACCTTCAAGGGCGTCCACTATGAGATCATCGTGGATATCAACGGCTTTTTGTGGATGATCCAGTCCACGGATATTTCCTACGTGGGCGACGAGATCGGCCTTTACATCGAGCCGGACGCCATCCACATTATGAAAAAATCCGAATACTCCGGCATGTTCGGCGATTTCTCCAGCTTCTCGGAGGAGTTCGACGAGCTTTCCGACGTCAACGCGGGCGTGGAATCGGAGGGCAGCGACGATGACTAAATCGAGATCCGTGGAAGTCGGCAGCAAAAAGGTCAACCTGATCCCGTTCTCCGGGTGGATGGTCGTCTTCGTGCTGATCCCCATCGCGCTGGTGGTCTATTACGCCTTCACCGGCGTGGACGGCTTCACGCTGACCAACCTCAAGTGGATCTGGGTCTACCGCGATACCCTGTGGCTGTCCGTGTGGCTGTCCGTCATCGCCACGGTCATCTGCCTGCTGCTGGCCTATCCCGTGGCCTATATGATCTCCCGGGCGGGGGAGAAGATGCAGCGCAACGCCACCTTGTTCATCATGCTGCCCATGTGGATGAACTTCCTTGTGCGCACCTACGCGTGGATGACGATCCTGGAGAACAACGGCCTCGTCAATAACGCGCTGCGGGGCATTTTCGGCGAGGATTTCGCCGGGCTCAACATGATCAACAACCACGGCGCCATCGTCCTCGGCATGGTTTACAACTACCTGCCCTATATGATCCTGCCCATCTATACCGCCCTGACCAAGATCGACAACTCCCTGATCGAGGCGGCCCGGGACCTGGGCTCCGGCGCCGTGCAGGTGTTCCGGCGCATCGTCCTGCCCCTCAGCGTGCCGGGCATCATCTCCGGCATCACCATGGTGTTCATCCCCTCCATCAGTACCTTTATCATCTCCAAGATCCTCGGCGGCGGCAAGGACTTCCTGATCGGCGACCTGATCGAGGACTACTTCCTCGGCAACTCCGGCGTGGTCAACTACAACATCGGCGCGGCGCTGTCGCTGGTCATCATGGTGATGATCCTGCTGGCGACCTACCTGATGAACCGCTTCGATAAGGACGCGAAAACGAGCGGAGGTGGTATCCTATGAAAACGGCAGGCAAGATCTTCAACGCGCTGATCTTCATCTTCCTCTACGCGCCCATCTTCGTGGTGGTGTTCTTCTCCTTCAACTCCGGCGCCTCCCGCGCGGTGTTCGACGGGTTCTCCCTGGTGCATTATCAGGAAATGTTCGAGGACGAGCTGATCCTGTCCTCCCTCTACTATTCGCTGATCATCGCCGTGCTGTCCGCCGTGATCTCCACGGTCATCGGCACCATGGCGGCCATGGGCATCAACGCCCTGAAGGGCTGGAAAAAGTCCGTGCTGCTCAGCGTAAACAACATCCCCGTGGTCAACCCGGATATCGTGACGGCCATCTCCATGATGATCCTGTTCGTGTTCGTGCTGTCCAAATTCCACGGCATGGAGATGGGCTTCGGCACCCTGCTGATCGCCCACATCACCTTCAACATCCCCTACGTGGTGCTGTCGGTGCTGCCCAAGCTGCGGGGCATGGACCAGAATATCTATTACGCCGCGCTGGACCTGGGCTGCCCGCCGCTGCGATCCTTCATCAAGGTGGTCATCCCCCAGATCATGCCCGGCATCGTATCCGGTCTCATCATGGCGTTCACGCTGTCGCTGGACGACTTCGTGATCTCTTACTTCAACTCCGGCGCCACCTTCCAGACGCTGCCCATCACCATCTACTCCATGACCAAAAAGCCCTACGACCTGAAGCTGAACGCCCTTTCCACGCTGCTGTTCGCCGTGGTGCTGGCGCTGATGCTGATCGTCAACCTGCGCCCCGACGCGGACAAAAAGGCGAAAAGGAAGGGGGCGGCGAAATGAGAAAAGTTGTGTTAAGCGTGCTTGCCGTGCTGGTCATCGCGGCCATCGTGGTGACGGGCTCCGTCATCAGCGGGAACACCAACTCCGCCGCCGGCTCCATCAATGTGTACAACTGGGGCGAGTATATCGACCAGTCCGTGCTGTCCGATTTCGAGGAACAGACCGGCATCAAGGTCAACTACACCACCTACGCCAGCAATGAGGAGATGTACGCCAAGATCGTCAGCGGCGCGGCCTCCTACGACGTGATCGTCCCCTCGGAGTACATGCTCTCTAAAATGATCGACGAGGGGCTGATCGCCGAGCTGGATTACGACAACATCCCCAACTATCAGTACATCGGCGAAAAATACCGCGGCCTGCCCTACGACCCGGAGGAAAAGTATTCCGTCCCCTATACCTGGGGCACCGTCGTCATCGTCTACAACACCAAATACGTGGACGAGGAGGACGTGGCGGACGAGAGCTTGGAGCTGCTGTGGAATGAGAAGTATGCCGGCAAGATCCTGATGTTCGACAACCCCCGCGACGCCTTCGCGCTGGCGCTGACCCGCGCCGGTCACTCCATGAACACCACCGACCCCGCCGACTGGGAGGAGGCCGCGGACATGCTGATGGCGCAAAAGCCGCTGGTGCAGGCCTACGTGATGGACCAGGTGTTCGACAAGATGATCGGCGAGGAGGCGTATATAGCGCCGTATTACGCGGGTGACGCCATGACCATGATCGACGAGAACGAGGATCTGGCGGCCTACGTGCCCGTGGAGGGCGCCAACCAGTTCGTGGACGTGATGTGCGTGCTGAAAAACAGCCCCCACAAAAAAGAGGCCGAGCAGTTCATCAACTTCATGTGCGAGACGGATATCGCCGTGCGCAACGCGGAAGAGGTCTGCTACGCCATCCCCCATACCGCCGCCTTCGAGGAGCTGGACGAGGAAACGCAGGAGGACACCATGGTCTATCCGCCGCAGGAGGTCCTTGACAAGTGCGAGGTATTCACCAACCTGCCGCCGGAGACCCTCCTGCTGCAGAGCGACCTGTGGATCAAGCTGAAAACCACTTATTGATGTTAAAACCTCCTTCGCGGGAGGTTTTTTTTGATCTGACGCCGCGTATATCCGGATATAAATCTTGCATTTTTCCGGCGTTTCGCATAAAATGGAATAGTAAAGATGTTTTTTGTCAGACAAAACCACTTTACAGGAGGAATGATATCTCCCTCTCCGAAACGCTGCTTTCCTGCGCCAGGGCGGGGCATACCTACGGCGATACCGGCGACGCCCGGTTCACCTGCGCGGTGTGCGGACACGTGGATAACGACCGGAAGGCCGCTGCAGACGCGCGTGACGGCGCGAAAGCCAACGCGAAAGCGGAGCTGGCTGCCTATAAGAACGCCGACGATTACCGCCCGGCCGAACAGGCCGAGCTTGCCGCCGTCATCACATCCTATAACAGCAGAATCGACTTGGCAGCGGACCTGGACGCCGTGGCAGCCGCGCTGGCGGACGCCAAAGCGGCCCTTGACGCCATCAAAACCGACGCCCGGCTCACCGCCGAGGAGCTTGCCGCCGACAAGGCCGCGTTTGACGCATACAGGGATACCGTCAACGCCCTTGCGGACGGTATGAAGCTGGAGGGCGATTCCGACGCCTGCACCGCCCTGATCGACGAGGCGGTCGCCGCGCTGACCGGCTTCACCTACGACGGGGCGAAGCCGCTGGCCGAAAACAAAGACGCCCTGGGCGAAGTGCTGGCGCTGTTCGCGGGCTCGGTCAAGTCCCCGCGTCAGGCGGAACGGCAGGAAGCGCTCAACCATCAGCCCTGTTCCCTCTGCGGCGAGCACCACACCGGCAGCCTGCCGGAAAACTTCATCGGCGTCATCCACGGCATCATCTGGATCATGCGCAGCATCGTTCTTATCGCCGCGTGACCCGCAGTCTTTATAACAGGAGACGGTTTCTTGCATACAAAAACAAACAACCGTCCCTTTTTTTGTAAAAACCTTGCGCACTTTTTTATGTTATGATATAATTTTGTTGAAGAAATAAAGGAGGATGCTTTTTATGAAAACACGTGCGAAGAAAACGCTTTCGGTGCTGCTCAGTATCGTGATGCTGGCATCCGTGTTCGCGGGTATGACGTTCACGGCAAGCGCGGCTTCCAGCGGCACCTGCGGCGCCAACCTCACCTGGACGCTGAACGACGACGGCCTTTTGACCGTCAGCGGTGCCGGACCGATGACGGATTATACTGTTTTTGGTTCTTCACAATCACCTTTTAAAGGAAACACCGATATCAAAACGGTCGTGATCGGATCCGGTGTGACGAGCATCGGCGCGTATGCTTTTTTAGACTGCGGGAACCTGACGTCCGCAGAGATCCCGGACAGCGTGACATCCATCAATGAAGGAGCTCTCGCCGGTACCGGCCTGCCGTCCGTAGAGATTCCGGGCAGCGTGGAAGTGATTGCCATGAATGCTTTTACCGGCTGTGGCAGCCTGACGTCCGTGACGATTCCGGACGGCGTGGAAAGTATTTCCGCGAACGCTTTTCGGCAGTGCATCAATCTTGCCACGGTGCGCATTCCGCAAAGCGTGACCACGATCGGCTCCTTTGCTTTTATGTCCTGCTACAACCTGACGTCCGTGAATATTCCGGACCGCGTAACGAATATCGGTGCCGCTGCTTTTGAAGGCTGCATCAGCCTGACCGCCCTGGCGCTTCCGTCCGGCGTGACCATGATCGGCGGTGACGCTTTCAGTGGCTGCAGCAGTCTGACGGACGTGTATTACGCCGGAAGCGAGGCGCAATGGAACAATATCAATATCCGGACCGGCAACGAAATACTGACCGGCGCGAATATCCATTACAGCTCCATTCTGTTCGGCAGCTATCCGCAAAGCGAAGTCACGGACGCCGACCTCAAAGCCGCGCTGGACGCCGCGGACAAGGTCTGGGCGAGCTATAGATATTACAGCTGTGAAGGCAGCAGAGAGGATGGCGAGATGGTGTTCGGCGACTGGATGCAGTTTGCCGATTTCTTCTGCGGCGGCGAAAAGTATCGCGCAGTGAAGTTCACCGAGTATCGTCCATATTATACAGGCTGTCGGTCAGATGCGTTATATTCCTATCAGTACGACAACGGCTATTCGACGAATAACGTCTATTATTTCAAATATGAGCCGCTGATCTGGCGGGTGCTCGACCCGTCCGCGGGATATATCATGTGCGAGAGCATTGTGGACGCGCAGGCGTATCAGAATACGGTCTATTTAAACGGCGACGTTTATTATCAGACGATCCGCGTCCCCATATATGCCAACGATTACGTGAATTCGTCGATCCGCTTCTGGCTGAATTATGATTTTTTTAAAACCGCGTTCACCGGAGGGCAGAAGGCAAAGATCAAAACAACGGAGCTGAACAACGACGGGTATTATACCCTGACCGGCGATCCCGATCACACGCAGTATGACAGCGATCTGACGAACGACGAGATCTTCATGCTGTCTTATGATGAAGCGCTCGATCCGTCGTACGGTTTCTCTTCCGATAGCTACACTGTCGATACGGCGCGACAGGCAAAGGGAACGGACTATGCAGAATGCCAGGGACTTTTTGTGGACGATTCAGGCTGTTCTTCTTGGTGGCTGCGTTCTCCAGGCGTAGATTCCGAATATGCGTGCTATGTCAATTACATTGGCAGAGCGGATGTCGGAGCCATCGTCGATGATACCGGATACGGCGTTCGCCCCGCCTGCATGCTTTCCGGTCTGAGTTCAGATACTGCCGTATCCGAAACGCTGTTTTCCTGCGTAAAGGCAGGGCATATCCACGGAGCAGCGGTCATCGAAAACAACGTCGCGCCGACCTGCACGGCTGCGGGCAGCTACGACAACGTGATCTATTGCACAAATTGCGGCGTGCAGGTTTTCAGAGATACCGTGACGGTCTCCGCCGCCGGTCATACCTACGGCGATACCGGCGACGCCCGCTTCACCTGCACGGTCTGCGGCGAGGTGGATAACGACCTTAAGGCCGCCATCGAAGAACTGGCCGCCGCGAAGGCGACGCTGGCGGGCGCGATCGAAACCGCGCGGGAGTACTACGGCTCCATCAAGGACGACTACCCCGTGATCGCCGACGACCTCGATACAAAGCTCCAGCAGGCGGAGGGCGTCCTTGCAAACGCCGCCGCCGCGATCGACGAGGTCAATTCGATGATTGAGCTTGCCGGAACGGCGCTTGACGCCGCGAAGGAAACCGTTGCCGCGCAAGCGCTGATCGACGCCATCGGCACGGTGGAATACACCGCTGAGAGCAAGGAGAAGATCGACGCCGCCAGAGCCGCCTACGACGCCCTGACGGACGCGCAGAAGGCGCTGGTGGACCCGGACGCGGTGACGGCGCTGAACGACGCCTCCGCCGCCTACGCCCTTTTGAAGAATAAGGCCGCGTTTGCGGACTACAGGGGGACTGTCAAAGCCCTTGCGGACGGTATGAAGCTGGAGGGCGATTCCGACGCCTGTACCGCCCTCATTGAGGCCGCGAAGGCCGCCGTGGACGCGGTGACCTACGACGAGGACAAGACGCTGGACGAAAACAAAGACGCCGTGGACGGCGCTGCCGCCCTCACGCAGCTGGCAGCCGCCCTTGCCGAACAGCGCGCAGCGGAGGCCGACGATCCCAAAGAAGTATTTGAGGAATACCGGGCGACGCTGCTCACGCTGGCGCAGGCCCTGCGCAGGGACGGCGACAGCGAAGCCGTCACCGCCCTGATCGACGACGCGGTCGCCGCGCTGACCGGTTTTACCTATGACGAGGAAAAGACGCTGGACGAAAATGAGGAAGCGCTGAGCAAAGTGCTGGCGCTGTTCGCGGACCGCGTCAAATCCCAGCGCCGCGCGGAACGGCAGGAGTACCTCAACCACCAGCCCTGCAGCCTTTGCGGCAAGCACCATACGGGCAGCCTGCTGGAAAACTTCATCGGCGTTATCCACGGCATCATCTGGATCATGCGCAGCATTGCCCTCATCGCCGCGTAACGCATTTTTATGAATCAAAAACCCCCGCCTTCGGGCGGGGGAATTCTTTTCGTCTATGCAGTTAAATAGTATATTTCACCGGCCGACGGTTCAGATAATACGTCAGTACGGTGACGCCCTTGCTCCGCAGCATTTCGGCGGCCTGTTCAAGGCCGTTGGTCAGGCGTTCCGCGACGTGGGCGTCGCTGCCGACGGTGAGGTTCCGCCCGCCCATGGCAAGGTATTTGTCCAAAATCGCCTCGTCCGGGATAAAATGCGGCGCGTCCGGCGCGCAGCCGGAGGTGTTGATCTCAAAGGTCTTGTCCCGCGCGATGCAGACCCGCAGGATTTCCTCAATGGCGGGGTAGTATCCTTCGATCTCCACCCGTTTGCCGTATTTCCCGCAGAGGTAGCGCAGCGGAACGGTCAGGTGGCACAGCACGTCGTAATCCTCGGTGGAGGCCATCTCATACAGATCGTCGAAGTATTGCCGCATGTAGTCCCGGATAAACGCCTCGCCGCAGTCGGTGAAGTCCATGATGGAAAACGGCGCTTCCCATCCCGGCACGCGTACCGCGTGGACGGAACCCAGCACCACGTCCCACGGGCGGGCCTCGATCACCCGCCGGGCAAAGGCGGGATCGTACAGCGCCTCGCCGATCTCCACGCCGCAGGCAAGCGTCAGCCGGTCGCCGTACAGCGCCTTGGCGCGCCGGCAGTCGTCCCATGAATCCAGCAGGCTGGTAAAGGCTTTCGGGTCGGCGGCGCACTCGCAGTCGCAGTGGTCGGTCACGGCAAAGCCGAGCAGACCCTCTTTCAGCGCCTGCTCGCACAGGTCGTCCAGCTTTGCCTGCGCGTCGTGGGAATGCTCCGAATGGGTATGGATATTGAACAGCACGGCGGTTGCCTCCGAAAAGAAATCTTCCGGCTATTCATTGTAGCAGAACGGCGGGCAAAATCAAGTTTTTTTTATAAAAAAATGAATATCTGAAAAAAAGTATGGAAAAACCGTTCCGAATGGTATATGATAGACGAAAGGTGATAACAAATGGCTGATTTTCAAAAGCTGGCCGATCTGCTGATCGAACGCAATATGACGGTTTGCGCGGCGGAATCCTGTACCGGCGGGGCTTTCGCGGCGGGCGTCGTGTCCGTGCCGGACGCCTCCCGCGTGCTGGAATACAGCTTCGTGACCTATTCGGAAGCCGCCAAGCATGAGCTGGTGGGCGTTCCCACGGAGACGATCGATACTTACGGCGTGGTCAGCGAAGAGGTGGCCCGGGCCATGGCGCGGGGCGCGGCGGCTGCCGGCCACGCGGACGTCGGCGTGGGCATCACGGGCTTTGCCGGTCCCTCCGGCGGCACGGAAAAGGCCCCGGTCGGCACCGTTTGCTTCGGTTTTTGCCTCAAAGGGGACTGCCGCGTGTACCGCAAACGCTTCGTGGGCCTGCCCCGCAACGAGGTGCGCGCGCGTGCCGTGGATTTCGCGGCGGACAAACTGACGGAACTGCTGGAAAATGGTTAAACGGAAAAAACGCAACAAGCTGTCGCATATCCAGGTGATCGCGCTGGGCTTCCTGCTGATGATCGCGGCGGGCACGGCGCTGCTGATGCTGCCCATCGCCACGCGCAGCAGGGAAGTCACGCCTTTTTTGACGGCGCTGTTCACCTCCACCTCGGCTTCCTGCGTCACGGGACTGGTGCTGGTGGACACGGGCACCTACTGGTCGCTGTTCGGCCAGCTGGTGATCCTTGCGCTCATCCAGTTGGGCGGCCTCGGCATCATCACCATCGCCACGCTGTTTTTTACCCTTGCGGATAAAAACATGGGGCTGCGCAAGCGCGCCATCATGGCGGAGAGCATCAATACCACCCATATCGCGGGGCTCAAGGGCCTCACCCGGCGTATCGTGCTGGGCACGCTGCTGTTCGAGGGCGTGGGCGCCGTCCTTCTTTCGATCCGCTTTATCCGGGATTTCGGCCCGCTGAAAGGGATCTGGTTCGGCGTGTTCCACTCGATCTCCGCCTTCTGCAACGCGGGGTTCGACGTGCTGGGCGTGCGGGAGCCATATTGCTCCTTTGTGGATTATTCCGACGACCTTTTGGTAAATCTCACGCTGATGTCGCTGATCACCGTCGGCGGCGCGGGCTTCCTGGTCTGGACCGATCTGCAGCGGAACGGGCTTCGCTGGCGGCGTTACCAGCTCCACACCAAGCTGGTGCTGTGCGTTTCCGCGGTGCTGACCTTCGGCGGAGCGCTGCTGTTCTGGCTGTATGAACGCAACGGAGTCCTTGCCGGGCTTTCCGCAAAGGAGCAGATCCTCGATGCCCTGTTCAGCTCCGTCACCTGCCGCACGGCGGGTATGAACACGGTGGAGATCTCCGACCTGTCCACCCCCTCCAAGCTGCTGATGTCGTTCCTGATGTTCGTGGGCGGCAGTTCCGGTTCCACCGCGGGCGGCATCAAGACCACCACGCTGGCGGTGGCGCTGTTCTATATGTTCGCGGGGCTGCGGGGCGTGCGGCAGCCCACCGTTTTCGGCCGGACCGTCTCCGGCGAGACGGGCAAAAAAGCCCTGTGCGTGATGATGATCAATTTCCTGCTGGCCTTCACGGGGACGATCGTGATCTCCGCGGTGCAGGAGCTGCCGGCGTTGGACGTGATCTACGAGACCTCCTCCGCCATGGGGACCGTCGGCCTTACCGCGGGCATCACGCGGGATCTTGTCACGGCCTCCCGGCTGGTGATCGTCTTTCTGATGTTCTGCGGCAGGGTAGGCAGCACGTCGTTCGCCCTCGCCCTGTTTGAAAAACGCGCCGAACCGCCGGTGACGTATCCGGAGGAGGACATCACGGTAGGCTGATCGAGCGCAGCTCAATCAGCCGTCGTGAGAATAGTTGTCTGTTTTGGTTTAGAACAACTTTTTCTTCACGAAAAGCATTCTTCTTACGACTTGTGACTTACGACTGAATAAAGAAAGGAGCGCCGTTTTCGCGGCGCGGTGAAGCATATGAAATCCTTTTTAATCATCGGCCTCAGCACTTACGGCAAGCACCTTTGCAAGGAGCTGGCGCGGCTGGACAACGAGATCATGATCGCGGATAAGGATTCCGCCGTGGTGGAAGCCATGGTGAAATATTCCGTCAGCGCCAAGATCTGCGACTGTACGAACCCGGAGGTGCTGGAGAGCTTCGGCGCAGACGAGTTCGACTGCTGCTTCGTATGTCTGGGCAACAATTTTACGGAGGCGCTGGAGATCTCTTACCTGCTCAAGGAGCTCGGCGCAAGGAAGGTCATCACGGAGGTTAACCGGGATCTTGAAACGAAGTTTCTGCTGCGCAACGGCGCGGATGAGGCGGTCTACCCGGAGCTGGACGCCGCCAGGCGCATCGCCGCCAAGGAGAGCTCCGATTCTGTATTCAACGCGCTGGCCCTGTCCGACGGGTATTCCGTCTACGAGACCGAGACCCCTGAACGCTGGTGCGGCGAGAGCGTGAAATCCCTGAACGTCCGCGCCAAATATAACATCAATATCCTTGCCACCAAAAACAGCGACGGCATGAAGCCCATGTTGTCGCCCGAATACGTGTTCAACGCGGACGACCACCTGATCGTCATGTGCCACGAGAACGATATCCGCCGCCTGTTCCACTATTAAGCGCCGGAAAGACCGATTGCCCCCGGACAAACCAAACGGATCGTCCGGGGGCTTTTATGATAACGTCGATGCTGCAAAAGCGGCGCGGCGTTTATTTTTTCTTGTCAAAAGAGGGGTTGAAGGCGTAGAAGTTCTTGCTGTCCAGCCGGTCGGTGGCAAGGCGCAGTCCCTCGCCGAAGCGCTGGTAATGTACGATCTCCCGTTCGCGCAGGAATTTGATGGGGTCGGCCACGTCCGGGTCGTCCACAAAGCGCAGGATGTTGTCGTAGGTCGTGCGGGCCTTCTGCTCGGCGGCCAGGTCCTCGTGCAGGTCGGTGATACAGTCGCCCTTGGACTGGACGTACGCCGCCGTGAAGGGCACGCCGGCGGCGGAGGCTGGATAAACGCCCGTGGTGTGGTCCACGAAGTACGCGTCAAATCCGCCGGTCTTGATCTGTTCCGGCGTCAGGTTCCGGGTGAGCTGGTAGACGATCGCGCCGATCATTTCCAGATGGCCCAGCTCTTCGGTGCCGATGTCGGTCAAAAGGCCTTTGAGCTCCGGGTAGGGCATGGAAAAGCGCTGGGACAGGTAGCGCAGGGAGGCGCCCAGCTCGCCGTCCGGGCCGCCGTACTGGGAGATGATGATCTGCGCCAGCTTCGGGTTGGGGCGTTTGATCTTTACAGGGTATTGCAGTTTTTTCTCATATTGCCACATCAGCCGTCATCCTCCGTTACGTCCCAGGGCCAGGGAGGCTGCAGCCACAGGGCGCCTTCGCCCGTCATGGGGGAGAGGGGGCCGTAGGTACCCTCGTATTCCCGGCGCAGGCCGGCGCATTTGCTTTCATACTGTTCGTGCATGCGCAGCGCTTCGCTGTCGTCCGGGTGGGTGTTCAGGTATAAGTGCAGCTCCCACAGCGCGAATTGCGCTGAGGAGAGTTTCCGCAGGAGCATTTCGCGATCGGTCATCTGATCGCGCCCCTGCAGAAAGGTTTGTTGAGGTTTATGAATAAGGTGCCCCTGCAAAGAGCGGCTTCGTCGTCGTACATGGTCTTGTCCGTCTGGTAAGGAACGTAGGCCATGGTCGTGACGGTGTCGTCCGGCAGGGCGGAAATACCGAAATAATAGTTGTTTTCTGGCGTTTCCTTCATATCTCCGTAACTCCTTTCATAGAATGATCGGAAGAAATCTCTTCCGCGCTATCCTATGCGAAAAGGGGAGAATGTGTGACTGCGCCTTACCCTCCGGTGACAATTTGTCCATGCCCCGGTGACAATTTGTCCACGCTCCGGTGTCAATTTGTCACCCAATAATAAATATAACACAAAGTATGTCACAATATATTGAAAGAGAGAGTATAGAGAGAAAGGCCGTGCATAGTGCCACTTGATTTTTGTTTGCATTTCGAATATAATCAAAGCAAGCGATATGTGATAACCGAAAAAATAAAAAGGAGATCATTATGAAAACAAACGCAAAAAAGCATCTGTCGGTGCTGCTGTGCGCGGTTATGGTGTTCGGCGCGGCGCTTCCCGCCTTTGCCGCCGGGCAGACTGAGGTAAAACCCACCTGGCAGAACACCGTCGAATCCGTCACGCCCGTCGGCGACGCGCCCTGCGTGAAGATTAAGCTGTCGGCGGAAGGATACAAAATCGAGGAATGCAAGCTGCCGCAGCGGTATGATGTCGTTTTCAAAGACGGAACCTCCGTCAGCGCGCAGATCCCTGCCGAGCCCTCTCATTTCGCGCCGCTTGCGTGCTGCGAGTATTTCTTTGACGTGGAAACGCCGGAAGGCCCCATCACCCTGTACGCGGCAGCGGCGTTCTCCGGCGTCGGCGAGAAGAAAGTCGTATTTTCCGTCGGGCAGTACGTTCTGGACGGTTCTTTGGGGAACGACGGCGTCCCGGTCGCCGGATCGAGGGTGTATGAGTTCCCGATCCTCGAAGAACCCTGTGAGCCCGAAGTGGACGAGGGCGGCTTTCTTACAAAAATCCTTTATTTCTTCTATTCCATCTATCAGAAGATAGAAAGCTGGATCGTCTATCATTTCGGTAAGTGATCTGTTTTCGCCTTTTCCGTCAAATCAAAAAACAGCCCCGTCCGGAATCGTTCCGAAGACGGGGCTGATATCATATGAATGGAGAATTGCGATCGTACAGCAAAAGACCTCTTCTGTCTGTCAGACAAAAGAGGTCTTCTGTTTTGGAGCGGAAGAGGGGAATCGAACCCCCAAATTCAGCTTGGGAAGCTGATGTTTTACCACTAAACTACTCCCGCGACAAGCGGTATCATATCACAACGGAACGGTTTTTGCAAGTGGTAAATGAAAAAAAATTTGAATTTCGGCTTATTTTTGCGTCCGAAGCGTTTTGAAAAAGGCGGAAAGCTGCGCGGAACATTCCTCCTCCAGCACGCCGCCCTCCGTTTTCGGTCTGTGGTTGTAGGGGAGCTGAAACAGCTCCGTCACGCTGGCAACGCTGCCGGCCTTGGGATCGTACGCGCCGAAATAGACCTTTTCGATCCGGCTGTTGATGATCGCCCCGGCGCACATGGGGCAGGGCTCCAGCGTCACGTAAAGCTCGCAGCGGGGCAGCCGCCAGCCGCCGAGCGTCTTGCAGGCGTTGTCGATGGCTTCGATCTCCGCGTGGTACAGGGCGTTTTTCCCCAGCTCCCGCCGGTTGCGGCCCTTGGCGATGATCGCGCCGTCCCGCACGATGACCGCGCCCACGGGCACCTCGCCCTCCTGCGCGGAAAGGTCCGCCTGCCGCATGGCCTCGCGCATATAGTCGAATTTGTCCATCAGATCAGCTCTTCGATCCGCTTCAGCGTATTCAGCCCCCAGCTGACGCCGGTCTTCGCATTTTCCACGCCCTCAAATTCCACGGTGACGTAACCGTCATAGCCCGCGTTCTTGAGGAGCTTCAGGCACTGCTGCGCCGGGACGACGCCGTGCCCGATGATGGCGCCGCGCAGGAAGTTGCCGCCGCGGGTCATGAAAAAGCCCTCGCCGGGGACAAATTCCGTCCCCTTTTTGAAATGGAAATCCTTGGCGTGGACGTGGAACGCGTAGGGCGCCACGTTGCCCACCGCTTTGGCCGGGTCTTCGTCGGCGCACAGAAAATTGCCGATATCCACCAGCGCGCCGAAGTTGGCGTCCGCCACGCCGTTGACGATGGCCTCGATCCGGTCGGAATCCTGACAGAAGAACCCGTGGTTCTCGATGCAGGTGCGCACGCCCTTTGTCTTGGCGTATTCCGTCACTTCCTTATAGCCGCGCACGATCGTCGGCAGTGCGTTGCGAAAGCCCCTTTGCCCGCGGGTCTCCCTGTCGTAGCCTCCCGTGGCGTCGTGCCGCATCACGGGCGCGCCCAGCGCGGCGGCGATATCGACTTCACCCTTCAGCCGTTCGATCTCCGCGTCTGTGTCTTTCAGCAGGTTCGCGCCGATACAGTAGGCCACGATGGGCAGCTCCCGCTTCTCGGATTCCGCCCGAAGCGCTTTGGCGTAGGCGAGCTTGTCCATGCCCTCCGGCGGATGGATCTCGGCAAATTCAATGCCGTCGAAGCCCATCTCTTTGGCAAGGCCGATCAGTTGTTTCTCCGTATACTCGCCGGAGGAGGTAAGCTGGGAATAGCTGTAAGAGCTGACTGAATATTTCATGGGAACCGTCCTTTCAGTTGACGTAATAGGCAATGGTATAATTCATCGTGTCAAAGAACCTGCCGGAGGTCACTTTCAGGTAATAGGTGCCGGGGGCAAGATCGTAATAGCCGTTCACCCTCGGTTGATTGCCGCGGCTTGTCACAAAGTACGCGCCGTCCGCGTCCGTTGCCGTCGCGCTTTGGCACAGCGGCATCCGTTCTCCCGCTTTGTCCGTCACGGAGAAGCGGAAGATATCCCTATCGCCTTCGGTTTCGTCGTGCTCCAGCGTCACCGTTACGCGGCAGTATGACGTTACCGTAAAACAGTAATAGTCGTCGTCGGGGTCGACGCCGTCGATGATGGCGCCCGTCACCGGTACGCCCTGCGCGATGGGGCTGGCGGCTTCCGGCGTATTGTTCGGCTCCATCTCAAAGCCGGAGGATTCGTTATACCCCGCGATCAGCGTGTAGGTCAGAGTGCTCCGGAACAGATCCTCACTGTTGACCTCCACGTAGTACGTTCCCGGCTCCAGTCCCAGCACCGGCATGCGGGCGGTACCCACGTTCCAGGTGGAGATCATGGCGTACAGCAGCGCGCCGTTTGCAGCGTACAGCTTTACGTTCCAGCCGTTCTTGTCCGTCGGCAGCGCGGCGGGGGCGTGGGTGAACACCAGCGCGAAGTTGCCCCTTGCGGGCATTTCAAAGCGATATATATCCCGGTCCAGCCGCCCCGCCTTGGCGGTGACGCATCCGCTGACCGTGCCGCCCAGCGCCAGCGCGTCGGCGGTCTCCTTCGTGTCGTTGTTTTCCCGTTCAAAGCGGTCGTCCGCCGTTGTGGTGACGGAAAGCGTATAATCGGCGTCGCACCGTACGCGGCACAGTACCGCCAGAAAGTACACGCCTTTCGCAATGCCCAGCTCGCCGCTGTAGACCGTCTGCGTGTTCAGCCCGGAATTTTCGGCGTAGATCTCCGTGCCGTTTTCGTCGTACAGCGCAATGCGCCACGCCACGGAAACGCTGTCCGTTGTGGCGTGGGTAAAGGTGATCTCCGCTTTCCCGTCCTGCCGGACGCGCAGCAGATACCAGTCCGCGTCCTGTTTGTCGGTGTAGCAGGAGGCGGAGCCGATCATCGGGATGCCCGGATAAAGCTCCGTATAGGCGGCCTTGGTGTCGTTGCACTCGATCTCGTGATCGTATGCGGGGGTGAACTCCGCCTTCAGCACGTATTCTTCCGAAGATACGCCGGCGGAGGATCTTACGACCAACCGGTATTCGCCGGGCAACACGCCGATGGAGGGCGCGGCGTCCGTCGTGTTCAGGGCGGTGGTTTTCAGCACGTTCAACGGCTGATAGCCTACCTCGCCGTCCACGCCGTTCAGATAGTATTCGCGGTACAGCGCGGCCTCCCAGCCCTTGAAGTCGTGCAGCTCGGCGTGAGAGATCGTATAATTGATATAGCCGCGCTCCGTCACGGTAAAGGGGTAGACGTACCTGTCGTCCGCGCTTGCCAGCACCGCGGCGTAGCTTTCGCCGAAGGCCAGCGGGATCACGGTGTCGATGGTCTGCGCCGGTTCATCGGCGGTCTTCTTCGGCGATGACTGCCGCCGTGTATCCGCCGGATCGGCAGGGGAGGCGCCGTCGGCCTGCTCCGGTTCGTCCGAGAGCGCGTCCGTCGTCCCCTGCGCCGCCTGCGCCGCTGCGTTCTCACTTCCCGCGGGCGAAAGAACGGCCGCCCCGTCGGGCGCGTATCCCGCCCGCCCGGTCAGGACGGCGGAAGCCGGCGCGCTTTCGGAAGCGGCGTCTGGTATGATATGATCCGTATCGGAAGCGTCAAAGACCCGCGCCGCGGGAAGGACCACGGCGGAAAGGACGATCGCGACCGAAATGAGAAAGCTGAAGACAGCTTGCAGATGCTTCATGGTATCACCGGAAAACAGGGTATCGTATCATCACGGGAACATACATTATTATTAATAATACCATAGTATTGCCCCGTGCGCAAGGACCAATCAAAAAAAGGATAAAAAAAATACACAAAAACTCTTGACAAACACAAAGTTTCGGCGTAATATGTTATACTGCATTATAATGGATACGAATATCCTCTTGTTTTTTACAAGGTTATTTTAGTACAACTTTTGTGATTTGTCAAGTGGAAAAATTCGGGACCGTTTTTTGTGAAATGTCCTCATCAAAGCGGAGAAAAAAGAAACGGAGTGATTGATCGTATGGTGAATGTGAAGCCCGTCAAGGTAGGCAGAAAAACGCGTATGAGTTTTGCCAAGATCAATGAGGTTATGGAAATGCCCAACCTGATTGAGATCCAGAAAAACTCTTACCAGTGGTTTCTTGATACCGGCCTGAGAGAGGTGTTCAAGGATATCGACGAGATCACGGATTACACGGGTAATCTGGTGTTGGATTTCATCGACTATCGCATGGACAAACCGCCGAAGTACAGCGTCAAGGAATGCAAGGAGCGCGACGCTACTTATGCCTGTCCTTTGAGGGTGACCGCCCGGCTGCTGAATAAAGAGACGGGTGAGATCAAGATCAACGAGATCTACATGGGCGATTTCCCCATGATGACGGAAAGCGGTACGTTCGTGATCAACGGCGCGGAGCGCGTGATCATCTCGCAGCTTGTCCGTTCCCCCGGCGTGTATTATGATATGACGCGCGACAAGACCGGCAAAAAACTGTTCGCCACCACCATTATCCCGAACCGCGGCGCGTGGCTGGAGTATGAAACGGATCAGAACAACGTGTTCTACGTCCGTATCGACAAGAACAGAAAGCTTCCGGTTACCACTTTCATCCGTGCGCTGGGCCTTAACACCAACGCCGAGATCAGCGATTTCTTCGGTTACGACGACCGTATCACCGCAACGCTTGAAAAGGACCCCTCCCAAAACACCGCGGAGGCGCTTCTGGAAGTTTACAAAAAGCTCCGTCCCGGCGAGCCCCCCACGCTGGAGACCGCCCAGTCCCATCTGAACGGCCTGTTCTTCGACGACCACCGTTACGACCTGTCCCGGGTGGGCAGATATAAGTATAATAAGAAGCTCGGCATCTCCGACCGTCTGCGCAACCAGATCCTGGCGGAGAACGTGGTCAGCGAAGCCACCGGCGAGATCATCGCGGAGGCCGGCACCAAGGTCACCAAGCAGTTGGCCTTCGAGATCGAGCAGGCCGGCGTTTCCGTCGCCTATGTGGACGTGGAAGGCCTGACCGTCAAGGTGATCTCCAACGGCATGGTGGATCCCGGCGAGTATCTGCCCGATTTCACGGCGGAAGAGCTGGAAGAGCTGGGCATCAACGAAAAAGTCTGCTTCAAGGTGCTCATGGATATCCTTGATTCCTGCGGCGACGATAAGGACGCCCTTGCCGAAGCGCTGGAGGACAGATGCAACGAGCTGATCCCCAAGCATATCACCATCGACGATATCTTCGCTTCCATCAACTACCTCAACTGCACCGCCCACGGCGTAGGCAGCTTTGACGATATCGACCACCTGGGCAACCGCCGCATCCGTTCCGTCGGCGAGCTGCTGCAGAACCAGTTCCGCATCGGCTTTACCCGTATGGAGCGCGTGGTGCGCGAGAGAATGTCCATCCACACCCAGGATTCGGACAAGATCACGCCCCAGGCCCTCATCAACATCCGCCCCGTGCTGGCGGTCATCAAGGAGTTCTTCGGCTCCTCGCCCCTGTCCCAGTTCATGGACCAGACCAACCCCCTTGCGGAACTGACGCACAAGCGCCGTCTGTCCGCCCTGGGCCCCGGCGGTCTGTCCCGTGACCGCGCCGGGTTCGAGGTCCGCGACGTGCATTACAGCCACTACGGCCGTATGTGCCCCATCGAATCTCCCGAAGGTCCCAACATCGGTCTGATCTCCTACCTCGCCACGTTTGCCCGTATCAACAAGTACGGCTTTATCGAGGCCCCGTTCCGCAAGGTGGATAAGGAGAACGGCCGCGTGCTGGACGAGGTGGAATACATGACCGCGGATACCGAGGACGAGTACCGCGTGGCGCAGGCGAACGAGCCGCTGGATGAAAACGGCTACTTCGTCAACAACCGCGTCATCGTCCGTTACCGCGACGAGTTCCAGGAGATCGAGCACGCCTATGCCGATTATATGGACGTTTCCCCTCGCATGGTGGTCTCCGTCGCCACGGCGATGATCCCCTTCCTTGAAAACGACGACGCCAACCGTGCTCTGATGGGCGCGAACATGCAGCGTCAGGCCGTGCCGCTTCTGAAGACGGAATCTCCCATCGTCGGCACCGGCATGGAATACAAATCCGCCTGCGACTCCGGCGTGTGCGTGATCTGCCGCAACAGCGGTACCGTTTCCAAGGTATCCGCCGATAAGATCGAGGTCGCCACGGACGAGGGCGGCGTCGACGAATACTCCCTGTTGAAGTTCATGCGCTCCAACCAGGGCACCTGCATCAACCAGAAGCCCATCGTCAGCATCGGCGAGCGCGTGGAGGAAGGCGACGTGATCGCCGACGGCCCCGCCACCAGCGAGGGCGAGATCTCCCTCGGCAAGAACGCCCTGATCGGCTTCATGACCTGGGAAGGCTACAACTACGAAGACGCGGTGCTCATCAACGAAAAGATGGTCCGTGACGACGTATATACCTCTATTCATATTGAAAAGTACGAGATCGAGGCCCGCGAGACCAAGCTGGGGCCGGAAGAGATCACCCGCGACATTCCCAACGTGGGCGACGACGCGCTGAAGGATCTGGACGAAAACGGCGTGATCCGCGTCGGCGCGGAGGTCCACTCCGGCGATATCCTGGTCGGTAAGGTCACCCCCAAGGGCGAGACCGAGCTCACCGCGGAAGAGCGCCTGCTGCGCGCCATCTTCGGCGAAAAGGCCAGGGAAGTGCGCGACACCTCTTTGAAGGTGCCCCACGGCGAATACGGCATCGTGGTGGACGTGGAAGTCTACACCCGCGCCAACAGCGACGAGCTGAGCCCCGGCGTCAACAAGGTCGTGCGCTGCTACATCGCCCAGAAGAGAAAGATCTCCGTGGGCGACAAGATGGCGGGCCGTCACGGCAACAAGGGCGTCGTTTCCCGCATCCTGCCCCAGGAGGATATGCCCTTCCTGGCGGACGGCACGCCCCTTGACATCGTGCTGAACCCCCTTGGCGTTCCCTCCCGAATGAACATCGGTCAGGTGCTTGAGGTACACCTCGGCCGCGCCTGCCGCGAGCTGGGTTGGAAGATCATGACGCCCGTATTCGACGGCGCGCACGAAGACGATATCGTGGAACTGCTGAAGGAAGCGGGCCTGAACGAGGACGGCAAGATCGACCTCTACGACGGACGTACCGGGCGCAAGTTCGACAATCCCGTTACCGTGGGCATCATGTACTTCCTCAAGCTCCACCATCTGGTCGACGATAAGATCCACGCCCGTTCCACCGGCCCGTACTCCCTCGTCACGCAGCAGCCCCTCGGCGGTAAAGCCCAGTTCGGCGGCCAGCGCTTCGGCGAAATGGAAGTGTGGGCGCTGGAGGCCTACGGCGCCGCTTACACCCTGCAGGAGATCCTTACCGTCAAGTCCGACGACGTGGTGGGCCGCGTAAAGACCTATGAAGCCATCGTCAAGGGCCTGAACGTGCCCGCGCCCGGTATCCCGGAGAGCTTCAAGGTTCTGGTCAAGGAGCTCCAGTCGCTGGCGCTCGACGTCACCGTGTTCGACGACGAGGGCGTTGAGATCGACCTGAAGCAGGATTACGACGACACCGACGACGTGACGTTCGTGGAAGAGGATGAATTCACCTCCGTCAACGATGCGGAAAACGCGGACGGCTACATGGTGGAGGATTTCAACGGCGAGCCTGACGAAGAGGCGTTCTCCGCTGCCGGCGTTTTCGAGGACGACGCTTTCGTGGACGACGATATCTTTGAAAGCGACACTTCTTATATGCCGGATTCTTATGACGACAGCGATGAATTCTGAAAATAACAAGAGAGAAGGAGCGGTTGACAGATGAGCGAAGGCGCGGTAACTGTGAAAAGATATACGGAAGAGAACTATAACGAGCTCAATTTTGAATCCATCAAGATCGGTCTTGCTTCTCCCGAAAAGATCAGGGAATGGTCCTACGGAGAGGTCAAAAAGCCCGAAACCATCAACTACAGGACGCTGAAGCCCGAACGGGACGGTCTGTTCTGCGAAAGGATCTTCGGACCCACGAAGGACTGGGAATGCCACTGCGGCAAGTATAAGCGCATCCGCTACAAAGGCAAGACCTGCGAGCGCTGCGGCGTCAAGATCACCAAGGCAAAGGTGCGCCGTGAACGCATGGGCCATATCGACCTGGCCTGCCCGGTGTCTCACATCTGGTATTTCAAGGGCATCCCGTCCCGTATGGGCCTGATGCTGGACGTTTCCCCCAGAGATCTCGATAAGGTGCTGTATTTTGCCAAGTATATCGTGATCGACGGCGGCGACACACCCCTTGAAAAATACGATATCATTTCCGATAAGGAATACGAGGACATGGTCGAGAAGTACGACGAATCCTCCTTTGTCGCCAAAATGGGCGCGGAGGCCATTCAGGAGCTTCTCGCCGAGATCGACGTGGAAGCGCTGGCCGAGCAGCTCAAGGAAGAGCTCACCACGGCCGTGGGCCAGAAGAAGGCCCGCCTGCTGAAGCGCCTTGAGGTGGTGGAGGCGTTCCGTTCCTCCGGCAACCGCCCCGAATGGATGATCCTGGAAACGATCCCCGTGATCCCGCCGGATATCCGTCCCATGGTCCAGCTGGACGGCGGCCGTTTCGCCACCAGCGACCTGAACGACCTGTACAGAAGAGTCATCAACCGTAACAACCGTCTGAAGAAGCTGCTGGATCTCGGTTCGCCCGATATCATCGTGCGCAACGAAAAGAGGATGCTGCAGGAGGCGGTGGATGCCCTGATCGACAACGGCAGGCGCGGCCGCCCCGTGACCGGCCCCAACAACCGCCCGCTGAAGTCCCTGTCCGACATGCTCAAGGGCAAGCAGGGCCGCTTCCGTCAGAACCTGCTCGGTAAGCGCGTCGACTATTCCGGCCGTTCCGTTATCGTGGTCGGCCCCGAGCTGAAGATCTATCAGTGCGGTCTGCCCAAGGAGATGGCGCTGGAGCTGTTCAAGCCCTTTGTCATGAAGCGTCTGGTGGAGCTGGATATCTCCAAGAACATCAAAAACGCCCGTAAAATGGTGGACAGAGCCGGCCCCGAGGTGTGGGACGCTCTCGAGACCGTCATCAAGGACCATCCCGTCATGCTGAACCGCGCGCCCACGCTGCACCGCCTCGGCATCCAGGCGTTCGAGCCCATCCTGGTGGAGGGCCGCGCCATCAAGCTGCATCCGCTGGTGTGTACCGCGTTCAACGCCGACTTCGACGGCGACCAGATGGCCGTTCACGTACCGCTGTCCTCCGAAGCGCAGGCGGAAGCCCGCTTCCTGATGCTGGCGGCCAACAACCTGCTGAAGCCCTCTGACGGCAAGCCCGTCACGGTGCCCACGCAGGACATGGTGCTGGGTTCCTATTACCTGACCACCGTGAGAGATACAGAGCCCGGCGCGGGCCACGTATACAAGAGCGAGGAGGAGGCCGTCATGGCCTACGACGAGGGCGACCTCGGCCTGCACGCTCCCATCAAGATCAGATATTCCAAGGAGATCGACGGCCGGAACTATACCGCGCTGATCGATACCACCCTCGGCAAGGTCATCTTCAACCGTCCCGTCCCGCAGGATCTGGGCTTCGTGAAGAGAGATCCCGAGGACCCCGTCAGCATGCTTGCCATGGAGGTCGATTTCCTCGTGGGCAAGAAGCCGCTGGGCAAGATCATTGAAAAGTGCATCAGCGTCCACGGCACCAACAAGGCTGCCGAGGTGCTGGACAAGATCAAGAACCAGGGGTACAGCTACTCCACCCGCAGCGGTATCACCGTTTCGGTCTTCGACGCCATCATTCCCGATAAGAAGAAGGAATATCTGGAAGAGGCGCAGGCGCAGATCGACACCATCATGAAGTACTACCGCAGAGGTCTTTACAGCGATACCGACCGTTCCCAGGCCGTCATCAAGGTATGGACCGAGTGCACGAAGAAGGTCTCGGAAGAGCTGAAAAAGAACGTGGACGAGGAACTGTCCGATACCAGCCGTCCCATGAACCCGATCTACATGATGATCGACTCCGGCGCGCGAGGCAGTACCTCCCAGCTGAACCAGCTGGCCGGCATGCGCGGCCTGATCGCCAACACTTCCGGTCAGACCATCGAGATCCCCATCCGTTCCAACTACCGTGAAGGACTTTCCGTCGTGGAATACTTCATCTCCTCCCGCGGCGCCCGTAAGGGCCTTGCCGATACCGCGCTTCGTACCGCGGACTCCGGTTATCTGACCCGGCGTCTGGTGGACGTTTCGCAGGAGGTCATCATCCGTGAAAACGACTGCGGCTGCACCGAGGGCCTTGAGGTCTCCGATATCTACGGCGACGAGGACAATATCATCGAGAGCCTGACGGAGCGTCTGACCGGTCGTTACCTGCTGAACGATCTTGTCAGCGAGGACGGCGAGCTGATCATGGACAACCGCCATATGCTCACCGAAAACGACGCCAAGAAGATCGTAGACGCCGGCTACAAGAAGGTCGTCATCCGTTCGCTGCTCACCTGTGAAGCCGCGCAGGGCGTCTGCCGCAGATGCTACGGCCGTAACCTTGCCACCGGCCGTTCGGTCTCCATCGGCGAGGCGGTCGGCATCATCGCCGCCCAGTCCATCGGCGAGCCCGGCACGCAGCTGACCATGAGAACGTTCCATACCGGCGGCGTTACCACCACCGCCGATATCACGCAGGGTCTTCCCAGAGTTGAAGAGCTTTTCGAGGCAAGAAAGCCGAAGACGCTGGCGATCCTTTCCAAGCTGGCCGGCACCGTTTCCTTCGTGGAAGGGAAGAAGGGTGCGCAGAACATCGTCATCACCGGCGAAGACGGCCGCGACGAGTACACCATCCCCTACGGTTACAGAAGGACCGTGCAGGAGGGCGACGTGGTGGAGAAAGGCCAGCCCCTCACCGAGGGCTCCGAGAACCCGCACGACATCCTTGAGATCATGGGCGTGGACGCGGTCCACAATTACCTGATCCGTGAGGTCCAGAGAACTTACCGCAGCCAGGGCGTTGACGTCAACGACAAGCACATCGAAGTCATCGTCCGCCAGATGATGCGCAAGGTGAAGGTCATCGAACCCGGCGATTCCGATCTGCTGCCCGGCGCCACCATCGACAAGGGCGATTTCAAGGCTGCCAACGCCGCCGTCCGCGCCAGAGCGGAGGAGAACGGCACGGTCGCCATCGAAGCCACCTGCGAGCCCGTTCTGCTGGGTATCACCAAGGCCTCCCTTGCCACGGATTCGTTCATGTCCGCCGCTTCCTTCCAGGAGACCACCCGCGTACTGACGGACGCCGCCATCAAGGGCAAGACCGACCGCCTGCTGGGCCTGAAGGAGAACGTCATCATCGGTAAACTCCTGCCCTGCGGTACCGGCATGAAGTGCTACAACAACGTGGAAGTCGTCAGTAATATGCCGGAGGAGATCGAAGGCGTTTACACGCTGTAAGATTTCTTTGGATAGTTTTCACGAAAAAAAACAAAAATCTTTGTAAAAGGTGTTGACAAATCAGTTTCCGTAATGATACAATACCTAATTGTGCAAAGATGAAATGATGTCAACAGGGGAAACTGAGCGCTTTGTTTCCCCTGATGATATAAAATATTTTCATAAGGAGGTGCGATAGCTTGCCAACCTTTAACCAGCTTGTACGCAACAGCAGAAAGTCTCTGGCGAAGAAGTCCAAGTCTCCGGCTCTCGGTAAAGGACTGAACTCCCAGAAGAACGTCATGACCGATCACAATTCCCCTCAGAAGAGAGGCGTGTGCACCGTCGTCAAGACCGATACCCCCAAGAAGCCCAACTCCGCGCTGAGAAAGCTTGCCAGAGTCCGGCTTACCAACGGTATCGAAGTTTCCGCTTACATTCCCGGCGTCGGTCACAACCTGCAGGAGCACTCGGTCGTGCTTATCAGGGGCGGTCGTGTAAAGGACCTTCCCGGTGTGCGTTACCACATTATCCGCGGTACCCTTGACGCGCAGGGCGTGAACGGCAGAATGCAGGCCCGTTCCAAGTACGGAACAAAGAAAGCCAAGGCCAAGAAGAAATAATCTCACCTTGCTTTCAGCAATTCGATTCAGACAAGATCTACTTGCATGTTGAATGTAATTCACCAATGTGAGCTTATATATATAAGCCTCTCATTGGCGCAACGGGAAATTGTCACTCGAGTACCTATGATATCATTACTATGAAGGAGGGAAGTAAAGTGCCAAGAAGAGGCAATATCGCAAAACGTGACGTTTTGCCGGATCCGCTTTACAACTCAAAGCTCGTCACCCGCCTGATCAACAGCGTGATGTATGACGGCAAAAAGGGCGTCGCTCAGAAAATCGTATACGACGCTTTTGAAATTATCAGAACCAAAACAGGCAAAGAGCCCCTCGAAGTGTTCGAGGCCGCAATGGAGAACGTGATGCCGCTGCTTGAGGTCAAAGCGCGCCGTGTCGGCGGTTCCACGTATCAGGTACCCATGGAAGTCCGCCCCGAAAGACGGCTGACGCTTGGTCTCAGATGGATCACGCTGTACGCCAGAGCCCGTTCGGAGCGCACCATGAAGGAGCGCCTTGCCAACGAGATCATGGACGCCGTCAACCAGACCGGCTCGGCTTACAAAAAGAGAGAAGACACGCACAAGATGGCCGAGGCCAACAAGGCGTTCTCCCACTTCCGTTGGTAAGATCCGTTTCCAGACAATCGTTTTTCATTTTCTCTGTTTGTTGAACTGTTGTTTTGGAGGAAATTATGCCCAGACAGGTCGCACTTGATCTAACCAGAAACATCGGTATCATGGCGCACATCGACGCCGGTAAGACCACCACCACCGAACGCATCCTGTTCTACACCGGGATCAACCATAAGATGGGCGAGACGCACGACGGCGCCGCCACGATGGACTGGATGGAGCAGGAGCAGGAGAGGGGTATTACCATCACGTCCGCCGCTACCACGTGCTTCTGGAAGGATCACCGCATCAACATCATCGATACGCCCGGCCATGTGGACTTCACCGTCGAGGTGGAGCGTTCTCTTCGCGTGCTGGACGGTTCCGTTACCGTGCTTTGCGCCAAGGGCGGCGTGGAGCCCCAGTCGGAGACTGTCTGGCGTCAGGCGGATAAATACCACGTGCCGCGCATGGTGTATATCAACAAGATGGACATCATGGGGGCTAACTTCTATCACGTCATCGACATGATGAAGGAGCGCCTGAACTGCAATGCGGTCCCCATCCAGCTGCCCATCGGCGCGGAGGCGGATTTCAGGGGCATTATCGATCTGGTGGAAATGAACGCCACTCTTTATGACGACGCCGTCGGTCTGCAGACCGAGGTCGTCGACATACCGGACGACATGATGGAGCTGGCGCAGAAGTACCATGACGAAATGGTGGAGCACGTGGCGGAGCAGGACGACGTGCTGATGGAAAAGTATCTGGAAGGCGAAGAGCTGACCATACCGGAAATCAAAGCGTGCATCCGCAAGGCCACCATCGCTAATGACATGGTGCCCGTCATCTGCGGCACGTCCTACCGCAACAAGGGCGTGCAGAAGCTGCTGGACGCCGTCGTCGACTATATGCCTTCGCCGCTTGACGTGGGCGCCGTGCACGGGATCAATCCCCGCACCGGCGACGAGGTCACCCGCGAGGTATCGGACGACGCGCCGTTCTCGGCGTTGGCGTTCAAGATCGCCACGGACCCCTTCGTGGGCAAGCTGTGCTTTACCCGCGTGTATTCGGGTATCGCCGTGGCCGGTTCCACCGTCTACAATTCAACCAAAGACAAACACGAGCGGCTGGGGCGCATCCTGCAGATGCACGCCAACCACCGGGCTGATCTGGAGCAGTGCTACTGCGGCGACATCTGCGCCGTGGTGGGCGTGAAAAACACCACCACCGGCGACACGCTTTGCGCTGAAAAGCACCCGATCATCCTGGAACAGATGGAATTCCCGGAGCCCGTTATCAGAGTCGCCATCGAGCCGAAGACCAAAGCCGGTCAGGAGAAGATGGGCGTCGCGCTGATGAAGCTCTCCGAGGAAGATCCCACGTTCAAATACTACACCGACGAAGAAACGGGGCAGACCATCATCGCCGGTATGGGCGAGCTGCACCTTGAGATCATCGTGGACAGAATGCTGCGTGAGTTCAAGGTGGAGGCAAACGTCGGCGCGCCGCAGGTGGCGTACCGCGAGACCATCACGCAGCCTGCCGATTCCGACCTGAAATACGCCCGGCAGTCCGGCGGCCACGGCCAGTACGGTCACGTCAAGATCCGCATCGAGCCCAATCCCGAAAAGGGCTTCGAGTTCGTCAACGCCATCGTGGGCGGCGTGATCCCGAAGGAATACATTCCCGCGGTGGAAGCGGGCGTCAAGGGCGCCATGCAGACCGGCGTGCTGGCGGGCTACGGCGTCGTGGACGTCAAGGTCACGCTGTACGACGGCTCCTACCACGAGGTGGACTCCTCCGAACTGGCGTTCAAGCTGGCCGGCTCCATGGCGTTCAAGGACGCGATGGCGAAGGCGGCCCCGGTCCTCATGGAACCCATCATGAAGATCGCCGTTACGGTGCCGGACGAATATCTCGGCACGGTCATCGGCGACATCACCGCCCGCCGCGGCAATATCTGCGATCAGGAGAACCGCAACGGCGCCACGCAGGTGAACGCCGACGTGCCGCTTGCGTCC
>JAFRRP010000072.1 GCA_017428085.1 Clostridia bacterium
CATCGCCCGGGCCATCCTGCGCCGCTCCCCCATCGTGATACTGGATGAAGCCACCGCCTCCGTGGACGTGGAAACGGAGCGGCAGATCCAGAAGGCCATTGCCGGCATCGCGGGCAAACGCACCATCGTCGCCATCGCCCATCGGCTGTCCACCATCCGGAACGCGGACAAAATCCTTGTGATCGAGGACGGGCGCGTCACGGAAGAGGGCACCCACGAAGAGCTGGTGGCGCTGGGCGGCAGCTACGCCCGCATGGACCGCATCCAGAGCAGCGCCGCGGGCGGCATCGCCTGACAAGAAAAAAAATGAAAAAGGGATTACCGATATCTGGGGCAACGTAAAAAACAGATAATCAATCGAATAAGACTTTCTGTCAAGCAAGGAGAGTATTTGTATGAAAAAACACATTGCGGTCATTCTTGCCGTCTGCCTGCTGTTTGCCGCGCTGCCGCTGTCTGCCGCGGCGAGGAGCGGAAAACTGGATGAGGATATCGCGGCGGAGACGCGAGCGCTGGCGGTGGAGATCGAATCCGAGGGCGTGGTGCTGCTGAAAAACGAGGATCAGGCGCTGCCGTTGGGCGAAAAGCGCGTGAACGTGTTCGGCGCGGGCTCGGTGCAGCCCTTCTACGGCGGCGCGGGCTCCGGCGCGGTCACCACCGACGACCCGGTAACCTTTTACGAGGCGCTGGACGCCGCGGGGATCGCGTATAATACCGAGCTGAAAGACCTGTATGTGCGTCACGTGCGGTCCTTCACCCCGAAAACGGACAACACCGTCATCAACAACCTGCTGCAGCTGGCGCTGGCCAGAAGCGCGCTGGACGAGATGCCGGTAAAGAACCTGACCAAAATGGTGATGGACCGGGCGAAGGCCTATTCCGATACGGCGCTGCTGGTGATCAGCCGCACCAGCGCCGAGGGCAGCGACCTTGCCCCGGAGACGCTGCGGCTCTCTGCCGAGGAGGAGCGGCTGGTGAAAAAGGTGGCGGAGGCCTTCCCGGAGGTCGTGGTGCTGTTCAACACCGGCAACCTGATGGAGATGGGCTGGCTGGAGGATTACGACAGCGTCAAGGCCGCCATGCTGCTGTGGATCCCGGGGGAGTTCGGCTTTGAAGGCGCGGCGAAGGTCCTGTCTGGCGCGGCATCCCCCTCCGGCAGGCTGGCGGATACCGCGGCCTATCACGTGGAGGACCATCCCTCCACGGCGTTCTTCGGCACGCATACCTACGACGACGGCAGCCACTACGTGGAATACTGCGAAGGGATCTACGTGGGCTACCGGTATTTTGAGACCTTCGCGCCGG
The DNA here is from genome assembly GCA_017428085.1 of Clostridia bacterium. Lineage (GTDB taxonomy): Bacteria > Bacillota > Clostridia > Oscillospirales > Acutalibacteraceae > RUG806. Next base: position 1,306 of record JAFRRP010000072.1, read on the forward strand.
AAAAGGTGCAGTTTCCGTTCGGGTACGGGCTTTCCTACACCTCCTTTACGAAATCCAACGCGAAGTTTTCCCGCGCCGGAGACACGGTCACGGCGGAAGTGACCGTCAAAAATACCGGCTCCAGCCCGGGCAAAGAAGTGGTGCAGCTCTATTTCAGCGCGCCTTATACGCCCGGCGGCGTGGAAAAAAGCGCCGTGGAACTGGGTGGCTTCGCCAAGACCAAGCTGCTGGCCCCCGGCGAGAGCGAGCGGGTCCGCGTGAGCGTCTCCCTGCGGGATATGGCCTCCTACGATATGGCGCGGCAGGCGTACGCGCTGGAGGCGGGAGATTACCGGCTGTATCTGGGCGATGATATCCGTACCTCTTACGCCGAAAAGACGTTCCGGCTGACGGAGACGGTCTACAGCACCGACGAAACCACCGGCGCGGCGATCAAAAACCTGTTTGACCGCGCGAATAACGGTTTGCCCGTTCTCTCCCGGGCGGACGGCGTCGTCCCGTCGCCCCGCGCTCTGATTGCGGACGACGCGGTAAAGAACAGGGACGCGCTGCCGCCAGTCACGACGGAGGGCGAAGCGCCGAAGACGGGCGTGAAATACGAACAGACCATCACGCTGCGGGACGTGGCGGCGGATGCGTCGCTGTGGGACCCGTTCCTGGACCAGCTGACGCCGGACGAAATGATCAACCTTGTGATCCATTCCGGCTATGAGACCCAGGGCGTGGAACGGCTGGGCATCCCGGCGACCGAGGACAACGACGGCCCCTCCTCCGTCAAGGGGCGGCACGGGCTGGTCTACGTGGACAGCGGCACCGCCTACCCCTGCGAAACGGCCATCGCCTGCACGTGGAACGAACAACTGGCGGAGCGGTTGGGCGAAGGCGCCGGTAAAGAGGCTGCCGACATGGGCGAGGACGTCTGGTACGCGCCGGGCCTGAACCTGCACCGCAACCCCATGGGCGGCCGGAACTTTGAGTATTTTTCGGAGGACCCGCTGCTATCCGGCCGCATGGGCGCGGCCGTTGTGCGCGGGGCGAACCGGTATGAGCTGGTGACCACCGTCAAGCACTTCGCCTTGAACGATCAGGAATCTCACCGCAGCGGGCTGTTCACCTGGGCGGACGAGCAGACGATCCGGGAGCTTTATCTCCGGGCGTTTGAGCCGTCGGTCAAAGACGCCGGAACGGTGGGCGTGATGAGCGCCTACAACCGCCTTGGAGCGGACTGGTGCGGGGCCTGCGGCGCGCTGCTGAAGAACCTGCTGCGAACGGAGTGGGGCTTTGATGGCTACGTGATCTCGGACTATTCCTCCAACTTCACAGGCAAAGGCTATATGAGCCCGGTCAACGCGGTCTACGGCGGCGGCGATACGATGCTCACCGGCGTCTGGTCGCTGCAGAAGCCCTCCCACATCCTCGCCATGAAAAAGGCCTGGGCGGAGGATCCCGTGGGGTTCGGCGCGGCGCTGCGGGAGTCGGTGAAACACCTGTGTCAGGCCAAAATGCGCACCAAGGCGTTCCTGTACCCGGAGCGTGTCTACGACGACTCCTTTATCGGGTCGCTGGACAGCCCCTCCGAATGGGATTTCTCCTTCCCCTACGGCCTGTCGACGCTGCGGTACATGCTGAACACCCTTGCCAATATGGTGATCTTCCTGTTCCGGTTTATTCTCTGATACGCATACCGAAAAAACCTGCTCCGGCGTATGGTGAACAAGTCCAGTAAAAACGGACAATAAAAAAAGAGACCTCCTATGATATATTAACGGAACACGATTCTAATGAAAAGGCTGTGTTTCTTTTCTTTTGGGTTCAATTCGCGCTATATCAGGTATGTTTTTTTTGCGTCGTTTTATTGTTTATCAAACGATTGAACTCGCGTCGTTCTCCGTTTGCGATTAGCAAGCGAGTGAAAAAAAATAAGAGGTGAAAATTAGCAGGGTGATTAGCAGAGGGGTAAAAAAGGCAAAAAAGCCTGCTAATTTTATTAGCAGGAAAAAGCGAAAAAAAGAGTGTTTTTGAAAAAACAAAACACGGGTTCGCATTCAGCGGAGTTTGCCCGCCTGCAATTGCAACTCGTCAGAAGAAAATGAAAAAGTCCTTGATTTACAAGGACTTTTTGGCACCCCCAGCGGGAATCGAACCCACAACTTGCCCTTAGGAGGGGCATGTTATATCCATTTAACTATGGAGGCGTATCTATAAATGATTGAAATGGCGTCGTTCACCTGAACGGAAAAAGAGATTGACGTTTCAGACTCTTAGGAGGGGCATATTATATCCATTTAACTAAGGAGGCAGATTACTATTCAGTTGTACTTGTGTCAATCTCCAAATTCGAAAAAGGGATTGACGTTTCAGACTCTTAGGAGGGGCCTGTTATATCCATTTAACTAAGGAGGCGAATAGAATTTGATTGTTACGTGCCGCCGCGGGCCTGTTCAATAAGGAGCCGCAGGCGACGTCATTCATCAGCGCCGCAGGCGATGATATATCCATTTAACTATGGAGGCGAATGGTACTGTCTTTGTCGCGGGGATAATTGTAGCAAAAAAAGACGGCCGTGTCAATGCCAATTCGCGCTTTTTTTGGCCCGCTTACCAAATCGGCAATATGATCCGGCCTTATTACCAAATGATAAAATCGTTCAGCCCGGTATGCGCCAGCAGCTCCCGCAGGGCGGCGTCGTTATCGCCGCGCTCCACGCACGCCAGCACCCGGGGGTTATTGACGTATTCCGACGCCTTGGCAGCGTTGTTTGCCGCGGTACAGGCGCTTAAAATAAACGCCGTGGGGACCTCGTTCTTAAAGGCGCCGATCTCCTGCGAATCCGGCTCGTGCTCCGGCTGAAAGCTCAACCGCACGTCCACCGCGAAGTTTTCCGCGCCGCAGGTCAGCAGGCTGCCGCCGTAGCGGTTTTCCCGTTCCAGCGCGTCGGAGGTGATACCGTTCACGTCGCACAGCAGGATCAACTGATTGGTGCCGGTGATATCCAGCGCCTCGGCAAGGAAATCCAGCAGGATCGAGTTTTCGCCCTTGTCCGCCACGTTTCCGGCCTCAAAATACGCCGTCCGCAACCCCAGATCGTAGGGGAAGCTGACGTTGTCCAGCACCACGTAGGAAAAGCCGCCGTCCAGCGCCTCCTGCATCAGGCCGGTGATATATGCCACAACCTCCTGCCGGTAGGGGTCCAGCCACATGCTTTCGTCGCCGTCATACAACGGGAGATCGGGATCGTCGAAATCCCGCACCGCCCACGCCCAGTCGTAGGCGCAGGCAGCGGAATCGCGGAAACAGCTGATATACGCCGCCGTACGGATATCCATCTCCTCCAGCGCGGCAACCGTCTCCCACGCGCCCTCCACAAAGCCCTCGTCGGCGCTGCCCTTTGCCAGTTCCGTGGGGAACGTAATATAGCCGTCCGCGTCCTTCAGCTCAAACAGGGCGGTATTGCAGCCGAAAGCCTCCAGCATCCGTTTGATATCCCCCGCGCCGTAGGTGCCGAGGTCCTCCGCCGTAAAACGCATGGCGGCGATCCCCGGCTGATCGGCGGCGTCCGTAGGGGTGGCAAGATAATCCGTATCCCCCGGCTGCGCGGAGATCAGCATGGCAGCCCGCGTACCGATAAACGCCGCGCAGAACGCGATCACGCACAGCAGCACCGCCAGCCATTTTCCCTTCGCGCCGAGCTTTTGCGAAGGCTGACGGTTCTCCCGGAACCCGTCCGCGTTGACGGAGGAGGGGTACTCCCTGGCAAAGCGGTAGTAGCCCCTCGTGCGGACGGTCTTCAGCCGCATCCGCGCAGGGGCGTTCTTCATGCGGCTGCGGAACACCTCCCGCGTTTCGCGCTGTTCCTCCGAAAGGCGCGCGGCAATACGCGCCTCCCGCCTGGTCATGCGGGACGCGGGCTTCGGCTGTTCGGTTTTTTTGGTGTTTTTCTTCTTCATAACATCCGATTGAAGTCGTAAGTCGTGAGTCGTAAGTCGTAAGAAGTCCTCCGGACGATCCTATGAATTGCCTGACAAAAACAACTTTTCTGACAACTGCGGCGCAACGCGCCGCCTCTGGCGACTGGGAATTGCCGGGCTTTGTCCGCAATTTCCTATATTTTCGCATTGCGCGGACAGGCAGCGCGGAATACAATATAACTGATAACGATTAGTTGGAGAAATACGCTTATGAGGATCGTAACGGTAAATGAATTCCGCGTAGAGGTGACGTTGTCGCCGGAGGAGCTGCGGGAATTTGACATTACATACGAGCAGCTGGACTACGCCGACGCCGACACCCGACGGGTACTGTGGACGCTGCTGGCCGAGGTGCGCCGCATGAACGGCGTGGCGCTGGACGTTTCCGGCAAGCTGCTGATCGAGGTCACGAAGGAAACCGACGGCAGCTGCCGTGTGTGCTTTACCTCGCTGCCACAAAAAGAAGGACAGATCGCTTCCGTCAAGCAGCTGGTGAAGACGGAGGCGGAGCCGGTGGTACTGGAGTGCGCCGATCTGGACGACGCCGTGCGCGCCGCGCAGGCCGGCAAAACGGACGCGCCCGGAGCGCTCTACCGGCTCGGAAGCCGTTACCGGCTGATCCTTTCCGTCCCCTCGGACGAGTGGGAAACCGCCGCGCTGCGGATCTGCGAGTTCGGCGAGCTGCCGCCGGACCCGTTACTGTGCGCCGCGGAATGCGCCGAGCTGTGGCAGTGCGTCATCCCGGAAGGGGCGGTGGAACTGCTGCGCAAGCTTTGTTAGGCGTGAGGTGCGAGGCGTGAGGTACAAATCCCGTATCGTTTTCCTTGCACCTGAAACCTCAACCCTCTCTGCGAAGCCGCTCGATTGCCCGTTCCATGCTCTCCGCTTTAAAAAGATAGCTTCCCGCTACCAGCACGTTCGCCCCCGCTTCAATGACAAGCGGGGCGTTTTTGTCCGTGATGCCGCCGTCCACCTGAATATCCGTGGCAAGGCCGCGCTTTTCGCACGCCGCGCGGATGGCGGCGATCTTGGGCAGCTGGTCTGCCATAAAGCTCTGTCCGCCGAAGCCGGGCTCCACGGTCATCACGAGGACCATATCCAGCTTGTCCAGATACGGGAACAGCGTTTCCGCGGGCGTGGCGGGCTTCAGCGCGACCGCCGCCTTCACGCCCAAAGACCGGATCAGGTCAACGGTCGCTTCCGTGTCGCCGTCCGCTTCCGCGTGAACGGTGATGAGGTCCGCCCCCGCCGCCGCGAAATCCGGGAGATAGCGGTCCGGCTCCGAGATCATCAGATGCACGTCAAAGAACAACCCGGTGGTCTTCCGCAAACACTTGACCACGGGCGCGCCGATGGTGATATTCGGCACAAAGTGGCCGTCCATCACGTCGATGTGAAGCCAGTCCGCGCCGCTGCGCTCGCACAATTGCGCCGCCTCGCCCAGCCGGGCGAAATCCCCGGCGAGAATAGAGGGAGAAATCCTGATCATCGTTTTCTTCCCTTCCTTCAACTATCATTTTACATTACAAATTATTATAACGCAACTCAAAAAAAATAGCAATCCTCATTTTGCGTTTTGCGCTGTTTGATTTTTTGCGATTTTTCCGAAATAACCGTATCAATTTAAAGTTCACTTTAGGAACGGGGGGTATTCTTAAGGCGACGTAAGGGACAACGCTCCCGTGTACGGTTTCCTCAGACAGCTCCTACGTTTTTCATACGATCTCCAAAGGCATGCGTCCCGCTTCGGCGGGACGTGTGTCTTTCTTCAGTTTTGAAAGTTGAGTTTTGAGAAATGGGTATCGACAAGCGCCGCGGGATGTGTTAAAATGAATAGGGATTTGTCGAGCGAAGCTTGCCAAATCCAGTCGTTGATTTCATGACAGGAGGAGAAGAAAACGATGATAAACGTGGCATTGGTCGGCACGTGGCACGTGCATTTCGACGGTTACGCAAGGGAGATCAAAAACGACGGGCGGTGCCGCATCACCGCGCTGTGGGACCCGGACCCCGCCAAAGGTCAGGCGACGGCGGAAAAATACGCCTGCGATTTCGTGAAAAGCTACGACGCGCTGCTGGCAAGGGACGACGTGGACGCGGTGCTGGTGTGCACCTCCACGGACCTGCATAAAGAGGTCGTCACCAAGGCGGCAAACGCGGGCAAGCACATCTTTACGGAAAAGGTGCTGTGCTTCACGGAGGCCGACGCGCTGGCGGTCGCCGACGCGGTGAAACAAAGCGGCGTGAAGTTCTGCATCTCCTACCCGTGGCGCTGCCGCAGCGACTTCAAATGGGTGAAGCAGGCGGTGGACGAAGGGCTGGTCGGTAAGGTCAACTACTGCCGCATGCGCAACGCCCACAACGGCGCTTCCTCCGGTTGGCTGCCGCAGACCTTCTACGACCCCGCGACCTGCGGGGGCGGCGCGATGATGGATCTGGGCGCGCACGGCATGTATCTGCTGTACTGGCTGCTGGGGCGGCCCGTGAAGGCGGCCTCCGCCTTTACCCACGTGACGGTGGACAGCGTGGAGGACAACGCCGCGACCGTGTTCACCTACGAAAACGGCGCCATCGGGATCAACGAGACCGCCTTCGTGGCGGAAAACGACCCCTTCTCGTTCGAGCTGGTGGGCGACAAGGGCGCCATCCTGCTGGGCGGTTTTCTGGACAAGGCCTGCTACAACGTGGGCGGCGGCTGGGTGTTCCCGCGGCTGCCTAAGGCGGACCCCGGCCCCATCCCGGCGTGGCTGGACGCCATCGAAAACGACACGCCGACCCCCTTCGGGATCGACGACGCCGTTGCGCTTTCCATGATGATGGAAATGGCATACAAATCGGTAATGTGCAATAAGCAATGAAATTGACAATTTGATTTTCCCAAAGAAAGGATATCCTATGATCAAATATCTTCTCCCCGAAAACGGGCAATTTTACAAGGCCAACCTGCACTGTCACTCCACGCTTTCCGACGGGCGGCTGACGCCGGAGGAGCTGAAGGATGCCTATCAATCCCACGGCTATTCCGTGCTGAGCATCACCGACCACGATCTGATGGTGCCCCACCATGATCTGACCGACCCGGACTTTCTGATGATGACCGGGTTCGAGATGGGCTTTGACGAAAAAAGGACCCCGGGCAGCGATCCCAAAACCTGCCACCTGTGCTTTGTGGCGCTGAATGAAAACGAGGAGAACCAGCCGTGCTTCCACCGGACGGAATACCTCGACGAAAACCGCCGGAAACTGGCGAAGTTCGACCCGGACGAGCCCGATTTCGTGCGCGAATACACGCCGGAATGTATCAACCGCGCCATCCGCATCGGTAAAGAAAAGGGCTTTTTCATCACCTACAACCATCCGGTGTGGTCGCTGGAGCGCTACAATGACTATTCCCGGTTCGAGGGGATGCACGCCATGGAGATCTGCAATTATTCCAGCGTGGTCTCCGGCTGGGACGAGTACAACCCCCGGGTATATGAGGACTTCCTGCACCAGAACAAGCGCATTTTCGTCGTGGGGGCGGACGACAACCACAACCGGCAGCAGCCGGACCACCCGAAGTGGGATTCCTTCGGCGCGTTCACGGTCGTCAAGGCCCCCGCGCTGACCTATCGGGCGATCGCCGACGCGTTGCTGGCCGGTCATTTCTACGCCTCGCAGGGGCCGGAGATCAAAGGTCTGTGGCTGGACGGCAACGTGCTGAACGTGGAGTGCTCCCCCGCCGTGCGGGTGTACTGCATCACAAAAGCCCGCCGGTGCATGGCGGGCTACGGAGAAAACGGCGGCTTGGCGGAACACGCGGAATTTCAGATCAGGCCGTCGGACGGTTACGTGCGCATCTCCGTGCAGGACGAAAAGGGCAACCGCGCCGATTCCAACGCGTATTTTACCGACGAATTGTTTGATTAAAAGATCCATTCATAGACGATCCCGAACCATTCCCGTACCCAGTAGGTGGGCAGCAGGCCGACGCCGGAAGGCGCGCTGACGGCGTAGGCCTCGATCCCCAGCGCCTTGGCGATCAGCCCGGCGCGGTACTGGTGGTATTCATTGGTCACAACGACAACGGTCTGCGACAGGCCGTTGTTTTTTATGATCTCTTCGGAAAAGAGGAAATTCTCCCGGGTGGAGGTGGAACGGTCCTCCCGGTACAGGCGTTCCGGGGCGATCCCGGCGGCGGTCAGTTCCCGGTACATGCAATCCGCCTCGGCGATCTCCTCGTCCTCCCCCTGCCCGCCGGAGAGGACGCACACGGCGTCGGGGTGTTCGTTCAGAAAACGCCGGGCGGCGGCAAGCCTTTGACGCATGGCCCTGCTGGGAACCGTCCCCCGCACCTGGCAGCCCAGCACCAGCACGGTAACGGGCGCGTCGTCCGGCGGCGCGTTGACGGCGGCGCGGACCATCAGCGCGGATTCCGCCGCGGCCAGCAGCAGCGCGCAGCCAAACAGCACGCACAGGAGAGAGGTGATCCGCCTCCCTCTTTTTTGTTCCCGTATCCGTTGCAGCCACGGCAGGATTTTCGGACGGAATGCGCCCCACAGGAACAGCCCGCCGAAGGCCAGCACCCCCGCTATCGTGCCGATATTGAAGATACCGCCCAGCAGGATCGGGAAGAAGAAAAAGCCCCACCCGACCCCGCCGACAGCGAGCTGCAAACCGCGTTTGATTTCGATTGTACGTTTTTTTATTATCATCATAAGTCCTTATCAACGCTTCGGTTTTTGTATGACGACGGCAACCGGCGCAAGCAGGGATTTGTCGGGGCGTCGCCCCATGCGGCAGCGCGGCGCCTCAGTGCCGCTCGTGGCATAAACAACATACCAAACGGATCGTTCGGTTCCATCCGCTTTTTTCTGTCAAGGGACGGTCCCAATGCCATTAAGTTAAGGATAACGACGTAAAACATCGATGGCAGCACGGAGCCTCAGCTCCGTTCATTCCGGCAAAAACAACATAATGGGGATACGTTGGAAACGCAGCTGAGGCTGCGTGCTACGGTGTGTCCGTTCACCCCGCGTTTAACTTAATGACATTGGGACCGTCCGTTGTCATCAACGTCCGTTTCAAAAGTGACAACGGCCACAAGCGGCACTGAGGTGCCGCGCTACTGCTTCCGGCTGTTTACGCGCACCCGTACGTTACGATTTTCCATCGCCCTCCGTCGGTACGCGCCAGCCACCACTGCCAGCCCGTATACTCCATATCCTCTGTAAGGCCATCACCCCGGTACTCGTCAGCCGTATGGAACTCGCTGACGAACATGATGCACTGTGTAAACGGCTTTTTCGCGCCGGAGGAGGCGTTGAGCCGGTTCAGCCACGCCAGATTTTTTTCGTTGCATTCTTCGTCGCCCCCGTAGGCGATCCGGTGTACCTCATAGCCGCGCAGGGACCACAGGCGGAACTGGTTTTTCACCACCCGGAGGGCGGCCTCCACTTCCTTTTCCGTGTAAATCGCGGATTCGCCGCGGTCGATCTTCGCGTTGTCAAACGTATGGCAGCCGGACAAACCGCAAAGGCACACGATCAACAGCAGCAGCGCAACCGTTTTTTTCATTCTGCTTTCCTCCGTTTTATATTTTTATGGTATCATGACAACCTTAAAAATAGTTGATCGTTCACCGGCAGAGATATTCCTCCAGCGTGCAGCCCTGCTCGTAGATCTCCCACGCGGCGTCGCCCACGTAGCGGTAGTGCCACGGCTCGTAGTCGATGCCGGTGACGTCCTCCGCCCCCTGCGGGTAGCGCAGGATGAAGCCGTAGCGCCACGCGTTTTCCGCCAGCCAGCCGTAAAGCCGCCATTCGTCCTCCGCCGTGTGGGAGTTGATATCCACCGCCAGCCCCAGCTCGTGCTCGCTGTGCCCCGGCTGCGCCACGGTGCGGGCGGCTTCCTCCCGCGCCTGGGCTTCGGAGTACCCGGCGCGAAGGTACTCCCGCGCCTTGTTTTCCATGATCTGCGTTTGTTCTTCCCTTGTGCGGTACCCCTCCCGCACGAACAGCGACAGCCCCGCCGCCCTTGCGTCGTCGAACATCCGCTGCAGGTCCGGGTAAATACGCTCGTCCACCCGCTGCCCGTTGGAGAGCGTCAGCAGCGTGGGCACGTACCCCTCCGGCACGGCATAGTCCTCGTTGACCAGTGCCAGCCGCCAGTCGTCCTGATACCGGGGCGTCCGACGGAATGAGAATACGTCGCCGCCGTCCCGTACCCGCGTCATCCCGCAGAACGCCGCGCAGGCGAGGATCAGCACGGCCACAGCAAGGCACATTGCCGCTTTTGCCCAATTGGATTTTGTTTTTATAATCTCAACACCTTTCCGATAAAACTGTAGCGCGGCACCTCAGTGCCGCTCGTGGCAATTGTAACTTCTGAAATAGGTTTTGATAATAATGGTAATTCTCCCTGACAGAATCTGCGCAGATCAACCGAAAAAACCATCTGAAATGTTGTTTATGCCAATAGCGGCACTGAGGTGCCGCGCTACCAAATGGGGAAGGTTTTTTATATAGGGAACAGCCCGACAAATTTCCACAAATAAGAAAACCGCTTCCCGTTGTGTGTTCATTGTAACACAGCGGGAAGCGATATGTTTGCGTATTGTATCAAAGGATCCTGACGTTTTCCTGATGGATTTCTTACGATTTTCTGACGGGCAGGGTGACGGTGAACCGCGCGGTCCCGTTTTCGCTTTCGGCGGCGATCGTCCCGCCCTGGGCTTCCGTCAGCTGGCGGGCGATGGCAAGCCCCAGCCCGGTGCCGCCGGTGGCGCTGCTGCGCGCGGCGTCCAGCCGGTAAAACGGCTCGAAGATGCGTTCCAGCTTTTCCGACGGGATGGTCCGGCAGCGGTTCTCCGTCACGATCTTCACGGTCTCCCCTTCCTCCGTCAGAACCAGCGTGATCGCGCTGTCCGGGGAGCTGTAATTGACCGCGTTGCGCAGCAGGTTGTCGAACACACGCTCGGTCTTTTCCACGTCGCACACGCAATGGACGTCCGGCGCGAGATCCGTTTCGATCCGCAGGTCCTTTTCCGTCAGCAGCGGAGCAAACTCGGAGGCCATCTGTTCCAGCATTCGGGACAGGTTCACGTCCTCCGGCGACAGCTCGATTCCGGACAGGTTGAACCGCGTGATCTCGAACATCTCCGCCGTCAGCTCCTCCAGCCGCTGGGCCTTTTTCAGCGCCACGCCGGTGTATTTCGCCCGCTGCGCCGTGGGCATGTCAGGCACGTCCCGCAGCAGCGTCAGGTAGCCGATCACGCTGGTCAGCGGCGTTTTCAGGTCGTGCGCCAGATAGGTGACCAGGTCGTTTTTGCGCTGGGATTCCTCCCGCAGCAGCGCGGTTTCCCGGTCCATTTTCCGCCGCGCCTCGGAAATCTTCGAGAACACCTCCGCGTCGTCCGGGGGCAGCCGCGCGGGCAGCGGCTCGTCGGTCAGCAGATACCGCCGCAAATAGGCGGCCACCTCCCGGGCGTGTTTGCGGCGGACGCGCTGTCTGACCACGTCCGAAATGACGATGCCGATCCACGAGCCGACCAGCGCCAGCAGCAGGATGACGTTGAAGATATACTCCTTGACGGAATCCCAGCTGATCCACTGGACGATGCGCAGCACGTCGCCTTCCTGTTCCGAGGTCTCGTAACTGAAGCGGCGGGACAGCCAGTCCGCCAGCACGCCGTCGGAGAATTGGTCGACGATAAAGTACAGCCCCCAGCACACCAGCAGAATGGCGGTCGGGATCACGATGAACCGCAGGTATTTCCAGTATTTACGCATCCAGCTTGTACCCCACTCCCCACACGGTCTTCACGAATTTCGGTTTGCGGGGCGGCTCGTTCAGCTTTTCCCGCAGCCGGGCGATGTGCGCCATCACCGTGTTGTTGTTATCCAGATATTTTTCTCCCCACACCGCCTCGAACAGCTCCTCGGAGGACACCACCTGCCCCTTCCGCTCGCACAGATACCACAGGATATTGAACTCGATGGGCGTCAGCGCCACTTCTTTGCCGTACAGCGTGCAGGTGTGGGTGGCGGGGCAGACGTACAGCCCGTCCCGGTCGTACGCCGCCGGCTCCGCGGCGTTGTAGCGCGTATACCGGCGCAGCTGGGTCTTCACCCGGGCGGCCACTTCCAGCGGGTTGAAGGGCTTGGTGACGTAGTCGTCCGCCCCCAGCGTCAGCCCGTTGATCTTGTCCATGTCGGCGGTGCGCGCCGTCAGCATGATGATCGGGAACAGGTGGTTTTCCCGGATCTTTCGGCACAGGGTAAAGCCGTCCGTATCGGGCAGCATCACGTCCAGCAGCGCCAGCGAGATATCCTCTTCCGCCACGATGCGCATCGCCTCCTCGCCGGTATGGGCCACCCGCGTGTCGAAATGCTCGTTTTTCAGGTACAGCTCCACCAGCTCGGCGATCTCTTTTTCATCGTCCACGATCAATACGGTCCCGGCCATCGTCATTCCCCCTTTTTTAATTCCATTCTTTCGCCAACAGAAAATCGCGGACGTTGCGGTGTTTGATCCCGTTGCGGCTCATATCGAATTCGTCCATGGAGACGACATATTTCGGATAATTATCCGGGACCGCCTCAAGGACGTCAAATTCCCGTTGGATGACCGCGTCCGTTGCCAACAGATAGGCAACCTGCACATACAGTTTCTCTCCGCTTTTTTCCGCTACGAAATCGATCTCGCGCTCCCCGTATTTCCCTACAGTCACATGATAGCC
>JAFRRP010000011.1 GCA_017428085.1 Clostridia bacterium
AGAATATCGGAAAACACTTTGTGTTTTGATTATAAAAATATAAGGGCGGAAGCCCTTCCGATATTGTTCAATATTCATTTTTAAGTTTTCAGTTTTCATTTAGGTTTGTCGGGCATTCGCTCGACAAACCGCCAATTTGACGCAAAAAGGAGCGCAAATGCCATGCGTTATTCCCTCGGCTTTGATATCGGCGGGACGAAGTGCGCCGCCATCCTCGGCAAAGGAGAGATCCCCGAAAACCACAAGGAGCTGATCCTCGACAAGATCGCCTTCCCGACGCAGGTGGAACGGGGCTGGCGCGCCGTTGTGGACGAGCTGATCGCCTCCGCGGAGACGCTGCTGGCGCGCAACGGCGTATCCCACGGCGATCTGATCGGCATAGGCGTCAGCTGCGGCGGCCCGCTGGACAGCCGCACCGGCACCGTCCACTGCCCGCCCAACCTGCCGGACTGGGACAACGTGCCGCTGAAGGCCGTCATGGAGGAACGCTTCGGCGTCAAAACCGTTTTGCAGAACGACGCCAACGCCTGCGCCGCAGCGGAATGGAGATTCGGCGCGGGACGGGGATACGACGACCTGATCTTTCTCACCTTCGGCACCGGCATGGGCGCGGGGCTGATCCTGAACGGACAGCTCTATTCCGGCGCCAACGACAACGCCGGCGAGGTGGGCCATATCCGGCTGGCGCAGGACGGTCCGGAGGGCTACGGCAAGCGGGGCTCCTTTGAGGGCTTTTGTTCCGGCGGCGGCATCGCGAAGCTGGCGGCCGCCATGGCGGCAGAAGCGCAGAAAAACGGCGAGCCCACCGCCCTGTCCGGGCAGGAGCTGACCGCCAAGACCGTGGCGATCGCCGCCAAAAACGGCGACGCGGTCGCCCGAAAGATTTACCGCGTCTGCGCCGAAAAGCTGGGGCTGGGGCTGTCGATCCTCATCGACGTCATCAACCCGGAGGCCGTCATTATCGGCAGCATCTACAGCCGGGACCAAGGGCTTTTTGACGACATCATCAAGGACGTGATCGCCCGGGAAGCCCTACCCTTAAGCGCGTCGGTATGCAAGATCCTCCCCGCGGACCTCGGCGACAGCATCGGGGATTACGCCGCCTTGAGTTTAGCGTTTCAAGAATAGGGGTTTGTCAAACAGATCCGGTAGCGCGGCACCTCAGTGCCGCTATAGACGCAAACCAAAATTTCGGATCAATTATCCGGTCAAATAACGCTTATTCTGCAAGGAAAACAACCAGAAAAAAAATTAAAATCCATTTCACAAGTTACATTACTCTATAGCGGCACTGAGGTGCCGCACTACCGCAAAAGACCTCGACAAATCGCCAATTGGCATATTCCATTCAGGAGAGATACGATGACGCACGATACGATTTTTGAGACGCTTTACCAAACCTACCCGTCGCTGCGGAACTGCGGGAAGGAAATCGCCGCGGCTTACGGCATACTGAAAAACGCCGCCGAAAAGCGGGCGCTGATCATGGTCTGCGGCAACGGCGGTTCCGCCGCGGACTGCGAGCACATCACCGGCGAACTGATGAAGGGCTTTAACCTGAAGCGTCCCCTCCCCCCCGCCGAAAAAGCAAAATTTGACGGCGTGGAAGGCGGCGCGGCGATCGCGGATAAGCTGCAGGGGGCCATCCGCTGTATTTCCCTCGTCAGTCAGGTGGGCGTGATCTCCGCCTTTGCCAACGATATCGACCCGGCTCTTGTCTACGCCCAGCAGGTGTGGGGCTACGCCGCCTCGCCGGACGACGTGCTGATCAGCTTAAGCACCTCCGGCAATTCGGAAAACGTCGTCAACGCCGCCAAAACCGCCAAAGCGGCGGGAGCCCGCACGCTGGCGATCACCGGCGAAGCCGACAGCGCGCTTTCCTTACTTTGCGACGTGACGGTAAAACTGCCCGCCCATACGCCGTTCGCGGTGCAGGAACTGACGCTGCCGGTGTACCACGCCCTGTGCGCCGCGCTGGAAGCGGAGCTGTTCGCGGACTGAACGGCGGTTGCCGCACCTGCGGAAAAATGCGATTTTCCCCTTGCTTTTTTCGATAAAAAAGATATAATGAAATTAAGGCCGCGCGAAAAAGTGAATAGCTTTTCGCGCGGCCGACGCTTTACTGATACGAATTCCCGCTCAGTATGAAACGTTCAGGAGGATCACTTATGAAAAGAAAGCTCTTTTTTGCGGTTCTGACAGCCGCCGTTTGTCTTTTCATCTTTATGCTTTTCGCCAACGCCGTCGTTCTGGGCGATATCGACGGCGACGGCGTGCGGAAATCCGCCGACGCCCGTCTGGCGCTGCGGGCTTCCGTCAAGCTGGAGAACTATGTCCCCGGTTCGCCGCAGTTCACCGCCGCGGACGCGAACGGCAACGGCGTGATCGAAGCATCCGACGCCCGTACCATCCTGCGGGCTTCCGTGGCGCTGGACCCGCTGCCGGAGGACGCCGCCGAGGTGCTGGTAGACGTTGACGAATACGTGGATCCCATCGAAGGCTGGGCCGCTTACGACGAACTGATCGCGCAGATCAAGAAGGAGACCGACGCCGAAAAGCGCACCGCGCTGATGCACAGGGCGGAGGACCTGCTGATGTCCAACTACTGCGTGCTGCCGCTGTACTACTATAACGACACGTATCTGCAGAAGAACTACGTGGAGGGCGTTTACGCCACCCCCTACGCCACCAAGTATTTCCAGTACGCCGCCAAAACCAACGGCGACAAAACGCTGCGGCTGTGCCTGGCCGGCGAGCCGGATTCGCTCGATCCCACCCTTACCACCTCGGTGGACGGCGCCTGCCTTGCCGCCTGCGCCTACGAGGGGCTTTACACCTATGACGCAAGCGGCCGCACCGTGCCCGCCTGCGCCGAGAGCTATACCGTCTCCCCGGACGGCATGACCTACACGGTCAAGCTGAAGGAGGGGCTGAAATGGTCCGACGGCTCCCCGCTGACCGCCGCGGACTTTGCCGACTCCTGGAAAAGAGCCGCCGTTCGGTCTGACTACGGGTATCTGTTCTTCGGCTTTGACGGCTACGAAGAGGGCAATTTCGATATGGATATCAACGTGACCGCCGTGGACGACGTCACGCTGCGCTTCGTGCTGATCGCCCCCTGCCTGTACATGGAGGACCTGATGGCGTTCCCGACGTTCTTCCCCGTCAAACAGAACGCCGACGGCTTCGTTTCCAACGGCGCGTTCGTCTGCACCGGATGGAAACACGACGAGTCCATTTCCTATACCAGGAACCCCTATTTCTACAACGCGGATTCGGTAAAGTTGGATGCGCTGGAATTCGTGCTCAGCTATGATGAGGACGCGATGTACGCTTCTTATAAAAGGGGCGAGCTCGACCTGATCGATGCGATCTCCATGGATGCGTTTGCCGAGCTGCGGCAAAAAGGCAGCGAAGAGCTCCATCTGATGAACATGCTGGGCACCTACTATATCGCGTTCAACGCGAAGAGCGGCATCTTTGACGGCAAAACGCCCGCCCAGGCAGCCTGCATGCGGGAAGCGGTCTCGCTGCTGATCGACCGCGACGCGATCTGCGAGAAAATCGGCCAAAACGGTCAGGCTCCTGCGGAAACCTTTATCCCTGTAGGCATGGCGGACGGCAACGGCGGCCGGTTCCACGACGGCACCGACGGTTACTATAACGCCAACGATATCAACAAATATGGGGCCAAGACGCTCGCCAGGGCCCGCCAGCTGCTCTCCGCCGCAGGGTATCGGTTCGGCGAGAACGGAAAGCTTTCCGCCGAAACGCCCCTTACGATCGAATACGTGACCAACAAAAGCGGCGCCCACGTGGCCATCGCGGAGATGATCCAAACCGATCTTGCCAAGCTGGGGATCGGCCTCACGATCCGGGAAGCGGACTGGAACGACTTTATGGAACTGCGCAAGGACGGCAAATTCACGATGGCGCGTGAGGGCTGGATCGCCGACTTCAACGATCCGATCAACATGCTGGAGCTGTTCACCTCGGATTCCGGCAACAACGACTGCCAGTTCGGCAAAAAATAACAATCAGCAGCAACAGAAAAGGGCTGTCGCATGAACTGCGGCAGCCCCGTTTTTTGTATAATTTGCAGTTGTCTACGCGCTGACGGCCGGGAAGGTGGAGATCAGCCCCACGGAATAGCGCAGCACCAGCCGCGCGTCCTCCGGCATGATCGCGCCGTCGCCGTCCACGTCCGCCACGATGCGCATGATCTTCGTGGGCGTTTCCAGTTCCACGGAATAGCGCAGCACGGTGCGGGCGTCCGCCGGGGTGACCGCGCCGTCAAGGTCGGTGTCACCGAGGATGTAATTCCCCACCACGCCCTGGTTGGAGGAATAGGGCGAGATATTCTTTCGGTATTTGGAATAGAGGAGATACTGCGGGTACTCCTCCGTATCCCACACGCTGCGCTGGGTGGAGGAGGTGACCAGGAACGCAACGAAATCGGCGGTGGTCTGATACTGGAAATCCATGTGCTTCAGGTCCTTGATGAACCACGTGTTTTCCGGCAGAGCGCAGGTGGAGGCCTCGATATCGTTGTCGGGCGAACGGTGGTCGTGGTTGACGCCGGTACAGTTGACCTGCACCACCCATTCCTTGCCGCATTCCGCCGTCACGGCGCCCGCGGAGGCGTATTTCGTGGATTCGATACCGTCGGAAAGATCGTCGATGCTGATCGTCCCCGGCAGGATCTGCCTGCCGTAATTCGCCACCACGTACATTTTGATCCCGCCCGCTTTGGCACGCTTCAACGTGGAAACCGTATTGTCCGTCACCTCACGCGCGTTGGAAAGCCGCCGCGCGAACTGGTAATCCAGGATCTCGTCGCCGTACAGGAACCGCAGGGCCGCGTCGTAATCCTTGGTGGGGACCAGCGCCCACAGCCCCGGCATGGTGCGCAGGTATTCCTTCAGCCCCTGCTCATAGACCGCGTCACCCTGCAGCAGCATGAAGTTGTTGTAAAGCTTGGCGATCTTTGCGGCGCTGCCCTCGCTTTCCAGCACCTCCAGCAGCAGATATTTGGCGAATACGCCAAGGATCTGCCCGCCCAGACTTTCACCGAGGATGCTTTGCGTCAGCGAATACAGGTAATTGTTGGGATCGTCGTTGAGGTATCGCAGCATGGCCGCGCCGCGCTCCTCTCCGCTGATGGTATTGAAGTTGGAGGAAAGGCTGTTGTTGTCCTCCGCCTTTTTCACGGCCTTCCCCT
Source organism: Clostridia bacterium (assembly GCA_017428085.1). GTDB lineage: Bacteria > Bacillota > Clostridia > Oscillospirales > Acutalibacteraceae > RUG806. The sequence goes on from JAFRRP010000011.1 coordinate 5,222, forward strand.
TCATCAGGTCGCCGATCAAAGCGTTGCCCATCAGGGGGCAATCCAGGAACACGCAGGAATACACGTTCTGTACCGCCTGCGCGCGGTATTTGTAAAGATAGGCGTTGGCCACCACGCCGCCGTAACCCGCCGCGATCAGCGAAACGGAAGCGGCGCGGGAGGAAGTAAGCACGTTGTCGATGTACTGACGCAGCGCGTCCGCGTTTTCGGTGGGATCCAGCCGCCAGTCGTACAGGAACACGTAGAAGTTGTTTTTATTGACCTTGGAGGCGACCGCATCCGAGATCGCCGTAATCACCGCGGTATTGATCTCGTCCCCCGGGTACTGGGACAGCGGCAGCGTATACTGCAGCGCGCCCACCGCGGGATTTCTCGATTGGCCGGAAGGGCTGCAGGCGATGGGGCTGAAGATCGAATCGATCCCCGCCGTAATGGCAGGCGTTGCGCTGGCCGCGCCGTTGTTTTCCGTCGACACCAAAGCGGACAGCATTTTGATGCACGCCGACCGGAACATGTCGGAATCCTGATCCAGCACCACCTTCTGATGCAGCGTATCCGGATACTCGTACAGGTCGATATCCTCCATATCCGCGATATATATGATGGGGCTGACGCCGGCCGTCACTGCCGCAGACGACAGCGGAAGCGCCGCCAGCATCGCAAGACAGACGAACAGGGCGACCGCCCCTTTCATGATCCGTTTCATTTCCGTTCCTCCGAAAACAATGATTCATTTTTTATTATATAATATCAACGGCGCGATTTCAAGCGTTTTTCCGTCGGCGGGCCGATATTTTTCCTGCCAGCCCGGGCAGGAATTACCTCCCGCCGCGCCGCCTCTATTGACAGGTCTGTTTCCCGGGATTATAATGGAGTTATCACCGAAAAGGAGACCGTTCCGATGTCAAAAGCAAAACGGACAAGATCAAGCGCCTTTTTCACCTCGTTCGGGCTGCTGCTTTTTCTGTTTGTCTATCCGTTCTTTCTTCACAACAGATACTTCAAGATGACGCTGGGGAAAACCGTCTTCTTCTGCTGCGCCGCGTTCATCTTCGCCGCAGGCTGCCTGATCGAGGCAGCGGCTTCCCGTCCGAAAAAGCAGATAAAGCTGCTGCGCAAAAACCGCACGGAGCTGTATTTCGGGTTGTTTCTGTTCACCGCCGCCGTTTCCTGCGCTGCTTCGCAGTATCCCATTGAAGCCCTTACCGGGGCCAACGGCAGGTATATGGGACTGCTGACGCTGCTGGTGATCGGGATCGCCTATCTGTTCATTTCCCGCTGCGGTCGGCTGACGAGGCCCGTGGCGATGATATTCGGCGCCAGCGTAGCCGTGATGAGCATGATCTCGCTGCTGCAGTTCCGGGGACACGACCCCTTCGGGCTGTACGTGGGCACAAAGGAGACCGTCCGCATCAATTTCATGTCGCTGGTGGGCAACAAGGACGTGTACTATTCCTATCTGGCGCTGACCGTCCCGTTTGCCATGTATCAGTCCCACGAGGCGGCGGGAACAAAGGAAAAGGTCTTCTGGCACGCGGTGGAGTTTTTCGGTTTCGCCGGCGTGTTCGCCTGCAATTCCGAGGGCGCCTATCTCGGCATCCTGCCCGCGTTCCTCTTTTTGTTCTTCACAAAATGCAAAGAAAAGACGGGCCTGCTGGTATTCCTGCGTACCGTTGCCATGTTTGTCGCCGCCGCCCTGCTGGCGGCTCTGATCAAGCCCGACCTTTCGCAGTTCGGCATCAAAGAATCGCTGATCATGCAGCTCTTATTAAAGCCCCTTGTTTGCGCCGCGGCGCTGCTTTTCGTTGCGCTGATCTGCCTCGCGGTATGGAAATTCCCTGTGGGCGCGGGCTTTTGCAAGGCGCTGCGCATCGCCGTTGCCTGCCTGCTGGCCGTCGGCGCGGCAGGGCTTGTCGGCGCGTTCGTCTATTTCACGTTTTTCAACAAAACCGCGGATATCGGCAGCTTTTCCGAGTTTCTGCGCTTTGACGCCTGTTACTGGGGCAACAAGCGAGGGTATGTGTGGAGCCGACTGCTGCGGCTGTTCAAGGAATTCCCGATCTACAGGATGCTGATCGGCTCCGGCCCGGAGACGGTGGGGATGCTGATGCAGGGCGCTTTTAAAGAGGAGATGCTGAAAAAGACCGGCATGACCTTCGACAACGCGCATAATGAGTTCATTCAGTACCTGATCACCCAGGGGATCCTGGGATTGCTCTCCTACCTGCTGTTCGTTTTCAACGCGGTCAAAAGCGGCTTACAGAAGGGCGACCGCTTCCGGAAGGCGGCGGCGCTGTGCTGCGTATGCTATCTCGCGCAGTCGGTCGTCAACATTTCACAGGCGATCACCACGCCCCTGTTTTTCGTCTTCCTCGCCCTGACGCAGACCGTTGACGAATCGACCGGCACGCAAGCAGCCGTAAAACCAAACGCGAAGCCAACCGTAAAAACGAACAACAGATCCCAAAAGTCTCCCAAAAAATAAAAAAAGACGCCCGTCCAAAAAGAAGGCGCCTTGCAAAAAGCGGATACCGGACACAAACCGGCACCCGCTTTTTTATAGTATTGCAAGGCGAATAAACCGTCAGGGCTCCGTTCGACGGGCCTCGCCGTAGACCACGCCGACCCTTTTCGGAAACAGGCCGTTGTCATACTCGCCCGTCCACTGGTCGCCCGCGTCCACCTGCGCCTTGAAGTCTGCCTCGTCCAGCGCGGCGTGGATCTCATACAGGCCTGTCAGCTCGCCCTTTTCCTTGCGGGCCGCGCCCCAGAAGGCGTGGTGGCCGATGTAGGTGACGTTGGCGGGAATATACATATAGTCCATCTCAATGGCGGAGTTGAAGCAGTCGGAGCCGATGTAGGTAAGCGAATCCGGCAGCGAGGGCTTGATGTTCTCCGGGGCGGGCAGCCCGTCCGCGCCCAGCGCGCCGGTATAGGTATCCACCCGCTCGATGTGCCAGTTGCGGAAAACTGCCAGCGTGCCCAGCTTTTCAAGGCCCTCCGGCAGATACAGCCGGAACAACTCCGAATAGTTGAAGGCCAGCGGGCCGATCTCCTTCACGGTGGAAGGCACCGCGTAGGTGTTGACCCGATCCTCGTATTCCTTCGTATAATATTCGTTGTACTTGTCGACGGTTTCGTCGTTTTTCCAGTTCTCAGAGGGCCAGTACTGCCCCTCGTAACCGTATTTCTCCCGCAGATACGCGTCGCGGTCGATGGGGTAGCAGATCAGCTCGGTCATATCCTTGTTGAACAGCACGCCGTCCACGGAACAGTAGTTGGGGTTGTCGTCGTCCACCCGGATCTCCCGCAGGGCGTAGCAGGAATAAAACGCTTTGTTGGCAATGCTGGCGACGCCCTTGCCGATCTCGATCACCTGTATCTTCTCGTCGCAGTTGAAGGCGTATTCGCGGATCGCCGTGATGGGCTGCGCCTCATCCCGCGTCAGCGTGTATTCCGTATGCCGCACGCTCTCGCCGTTCTCATTCTGCTCCACGGTCACCTCGGTGCGGATATCGGTGACCACGCTGTCGATGCGCAGCTCCAGCAGGTCGCCGGGGTTGGAAAAGCGCGTCAGCTCCGTGCCGCCGTCCTCCTGAGGCGTGTACTTGAAGGGATCGGAGTGCAGGATCCAGAAGGAAAAGAAGATGGCGATGGAAATGGCGATCACCAGAATAACGACCACGGCGGCCTTTTTGGCGCGGGCGTTGGGCATGGGCTTGTTGATCCACGGCTTTTGGAGCCCTTCCACCTGAAAGTCCCAGATCTGATCCGCCGGGATGGAATCCTTGTAGTCGTCGTAAAACGACTGGTCCACTAGATTGTTTTTACGGACTTTTTTCTCCGCCTTGTCTTTTTTACTCATTGACGGTCACCTCCGTTTCTCCTGCAGGCGCGTCGGCCGCCGCGGGGGCGTCGGCGGCCGCCGTGACCTCCTCCCGGCGGCGCAGCACCGCCATCACCTTGTTCTGCTTGTCGTCGTCGTAATCCCAAAAGAAATACGGGATCGCCATCAGCAGGTAGCCGATCGTATCGATGATCAGCGGGATGATGATGATATACACCCGCGAATCGTCGATGAACAGCACGTCCCAGTTGGAGTTGAAACCGTGGTTCAGCAGCAGCAGCGGGATGATGAGGCCCACGAACGACGTGATGGGGCCGGTGAACCAGCCAAACACGCCGGAGAAGCTCTCCAGCCGTTCGCCGGACAGGTACATCTGATAGTCGTTGACGCGGATATCCATATCGTGGCCCACGGAGACGGGCACGGTCTTGCAGATCTCCATCAGGATCAGCACCACCACGCACACGGTGCCGCACAGCACCACGTTGTTGCGGAAGAACAGCAGCGCCAACACGATGATGCCGTTGCCCAACGCCCGGGAAAGCTGGAAGAAGATCGTGATCTGCTTGTAGGAAAACCGCTTCATGAAGTAGGGGGTAAAGAAATCCGGCGGCGTGCCCGCGAAGGACACCAGCGCCACGATCAGCGAGTAGAGCAGGCCGGACAGCCGGAAGGTATACAGATACAGCACGGTGGTAAAGCCCAGCATGCCGTTGCCCAGCGAATCCAGCAGCCCCTCGATGGTCTTGATCCACTTGTATTTGTTCCGCATCACGCCGAACATGCCGTCCCAGAAGTTGATCTGCACCTTCTTTTCCAGCGGCGGCTGCGGGATGCGTTCCTTGATCCGCCCGGAAAAGGCCATAGTGAGCAGGGCGAAGGTGCCGAAGGAGATGGGCAGCACCCAGCGGAACAGGTTGATATCCTCCCACTTGTTGGGCAGCCAGCCGATGATGACCGGCAGGATGATGGCGAGGATGGAATGCGCCAGATGGGACAGCTTGATGGGATAGGTCCGCACCAGCACGCGCTCGCGGGTGTTGGGCGAGATGTTCTGCGCGCAGGCCTCCAAGCTGTTGCCGAAGCCGAAGATACAGTACACCGCGAACAGCAGGTTGGCCTTCCATACGCGCTCCACCACGTCCTCGATCGCCCAGATCGGGATCCAGCCGATCAGGATCACCATGATGATCTTGGGCAGGAAATCGCAGTACAGGCTGTATTTATACCGGCCGAATTTCGGCAGCAGCTTTTTGCGCCAGAAGATGTTCCGCGAGCCCGCCCAGCCGTTCCACAGGATGTGGGTGCCGAGGATCTTGAAGGCGGAATCGCAGTTCACGCCCTCCAGCCCGTTCATAAACGTGACGAATTTGCCGTTCTGATCGAAGAGCCGGCTCACCGGGGCGATCAGCAGGACCAGACCGATCACGATGGCGGCAAAATACACGCCGTACAGCAGCCGTTCCTTCTTTTTCTGCAAAAAGCCCAGGTTGTCGTTGATATACCAGCCGATCATCGACCACACGTAATTCAGCGGCATGTTGATCAGGCCGATGATGGCGAAGGTCAGGTACGGAAGATGGTAGTGGTACATCATCAGGTAGCAGCCCGCGCCGAACCAGATGTATTCCAGCAGCTTGCTGCCCGCGTAGTTGGAACCGACCGCGATGAAGATGTCCTTGTACTCCCTGTACGGGACGTACTTTCCTTCCGCGGGGGTGCTCCAGTGGGTCTTGATCTCGGTGAAGAGGCCCTTCACCTTGCCGAGGGCGTTTCCCGCCATAGCATTACCGCCTTTCCCATCGTTTTATCTCACGCGCAGACAAGCGCGGAAACATACGGAGATATTGTATCATATCTTTGCTCTCCTTTGCAATAAAAACAGAATATCCGGCCGGAATTTCTCATTTTTAAATTAAAAAAAGGGAGCTGATTTGTATAAAAAGAATAGCGTTTTCTTTTTTGCCGAAAATAAATGAAAGAAAAGAAAATAAAAAAACTCTTTACTTTTAAAAATACGTATGTTATAATGCACTTTGTCCGGTCACTCGGAGCTGGGATTCATCCGCGTATCGCGGTAATCACCTTGGCCCTGCTCTGGGTAGCACGGAAAATAAAAAATGAGGTGAAAAACAAATGACACAGGCTGAAAAGCAGGCCATCATGGCCGAGTACGCCACTCACGAAGGCGACACGGGTTCCCCCGAGGTACAGATCGCGGTCCTTACCAAGCGCATCAACGACCTCAACGAGCATCTGAAGGTCCACAAGAAGGATCACCATTCCAGAAGAGGCCTTCTGAAAATGGTCGGTCACAGAAGAAACCTTCTGGCTTATCTGCAGAAGGTGGACATCGAAAGATACCGTTCCATCATCTCCAGACTCGGTCTTCGTAAGTAATGTCAAAGTTTCGGGCGGCAGGGCAACTTGCCGCCTGCGGCTGTTCTTGCAGCACGGGGCCTCAACTCCGTCGTTTTTACAAAAAAAATCAAGCCGGAATCGCGCTGCGAACGCACCGTAGCACGGAGCCTCAGCTCCGTCAAGCCGGAATCGCGTTCCGAACGCTGCAGAGGCAGCGTGCTACAACAAAAAAAGGCCTCCGTCGGGCGTCGATGTAAAATGTACAATTCAGAGCATGCAAGCAATTGCGCGCTGTGAATTGTACATTGACAGAGACCTGCCGGGCAGCCTTTTGAGATAGAATATCAAGAAAAAGGAGAAACCAATGATTTTCAAGGATTTCAGAAAGTTTGAAACCACGCTGGCGGGCCGTCCGCTGGTCATCGAGACCGGCATGATGGCGCAGCTGGCCGGCGGCAGCTGCCTCGTGCGCTACGGCGAGACCGAGGTGCTGTGCAACGCCACCATGTCCGACAAGCCCAGAGAGGGCATCGACTTCTTCCCCATGTCCATCGACTTTGAGGAAAAGCTCTATTCCGTGGGCAAGATCCCCGGATCCTTCCAGCGCCGCGAGGGCAGACCCAGCGAAAAATCCATCCTGGCCGCGCGCGTCATCGACCGCCCCATCCGCCCGCTGTTTCCCAAGGATATGCGCAACGACGTGGGCATTGTGGCCACCGTCATGTCCGTGGATCCCGACTGCCTGCCGGAGATCGCCGCCATGATCGGCGTTTCCATCGCCCTTTCCATCTCCTCCATCCCGTGGGCGGGCCCCATCGCGGGCTGCTCCGTGGGCCTCGTTGACGGCCAGTTCGTCATCAACCCCACCGCGGAACAGAGAGAGAAATCCGAGATGGCCGTGACCGTCGCCTCCACCGACGAGCTGATCGCCATGATCGAGGCCGGCGCCAACGAGATCGACAACGAGACCATGTTCGACGGCATCATGTTCGGCCACAAGGAGAACCAGAAGCTGGTGGAATTCATCAAGGGCATCCAGGCCGAGATCGGCAAGCCCAAGATCGACTTCCCCTCCAACGACCCCGATCCCGACATGTATCAGGCGGTCAAGGACTTCGTCATCGAGGACGTGAAGGCCGCGCTCGACACCGACGACAAGCGCGTGCGCGACGAGCGGTTGAACCCGATCTACGCCGCCGCCCACGAGAAGTTCGACGAGGTCTATCCCGACGATATCGCCAAGATCGACGACTGCATCTACAAGACCCAGAAGTACGTGGTGCGCCGCTGGCTCCTCGACGAGGGCAAGCGCGTGGACGGCAGAGGCCTTGACGACATGCGCCCGCTGGACGCCCGCGTGGACCTGCTGAGCCGCGTACACGGCTCCGGTATGTTCACCAGAGGCCAGACGCAGGTCCTCACCGTGACCACTCTCGGCACCGTGGGCGACGCGCAGGAGCTGGACGGCATCGACGAGCAGGAATCCAAGCGCTACATCCACCACTACAACTTCCCGTCCTACTCCGTGGGCGAGACCAAGCCCTCCAGAGGCCCCGGCCGTCGTGAGATCGGCCACGGCGCGCTGGCGGAGCGGGCGCTGCTGCCCGTGATCCCCTCCATGGAGGAGTTCCCCTATACCATCCGCCTCGTCTCCGAGGTGCTTTCCTCCAACGGCTCCACCTCGCAGGCCTCCATCTGCGGCTCCACGCTGTCCCTGATGGCGGCGGGCGTGCCGATCAAGGCGCCGGTGGCCGGTATCTCCTGCGGCCTTGTGACCGAAGGCGACCGTTTCATCACCATGGTGGACATCCAGGGACTGGAAGACTTCTTCGGCGACATGGACTTCAAAGTCGGCGGCACTAAGAAGGGCATCACCGCGATCCAGATGGATACCAAGGTGCACGGCCTGACCCCCGCCATCGTGAAAGAGGCGCTGGAAAAGACCTACAAGGCCCGCTGCAAGATCATCGACGAGGTCATGCTGCCCGTGATCCCCGAGCCGCGCAAGGAGCTGTCCAAGTACGCACCCAAGCTGATCACCACGAAGATCGATCCCGAAAAGATCGGCGACGTGATCGGCAAGCAGGGCAAGGTCATTCAGAAGATCTGCGCCGAGTGCGACGTCAAGATCGACATCGAGGACGACGGCTCCGTGTTCATCGCCGGCCTGGATATGGACAACCTGAACAAGGCGCTGAACATCATCAACACCATCGTGCTGGAGCCGGAAGTCGGCGCCATCTACAAGGGCGTAGTCACGCGGCTCATGAGCTTCGGCGCGTTTGTGGAGATCGCCCCCGGCCGCGAGGGCATGGTCCACATCAGCCACCTTGACGTGAAGCACACCGAGCGCGTGGAAGACGTGGTCAACGTGGGCGACGAGATCATCGTGGAAGTGCTGCCCACCGACGATCAGGGCCGGCTGAACCTGTCCCGCCGCAACGCGCTGATCAAGGTGGAAGGGCTGACCCCCGAAAACGACATCAGCGAAGGCCGCGACAGACGCCCGCCCCGCCGCGACGGCGGCAGAGGCGGCCACGACCGCGACAGACGCAACAACAGAAGATAAGTCGCAACACATAACGCAACGACCGCCGGAGTGATCCGACGGCCGTTTTCGTTTCCGCCGCTTGACATCTGCTCATTACAGATCTCAAGCTGTTATTGCAGCTTCAAATTCAGTTCGCAAAAAGTTTTTCAAAAAAATGTCTGTCTTTTGGGGACCTTCACGGTGATACCGCGAAGTATTCTCATTTATCGTTCGGTCAAGCCGTCAGCGCGGCACGCCAGGCCTGCGTCAGCGCCGCAAGGCTTTGGGATGCGTTGGCGGGCGACGTGGAAGGCAGGCATACCGCCGCCATGCCGGTGGCGGGCAGCAGATACCGGTTATAGTACTTTTCCGCCGTCTTGCCGTTGACGACGATCCGACGAATGGGGGAAGCGCGCAGGATCACGGAAACGTCGTTCGGCACGGCGGAACGGATGGTACCGTCCGCGCTGCCTTTGATCTCACAGGCCGCCAGCACGTCCCACAGGGCAAGACGATTCTGCAGCAGAAAGCGGATCTTATCCTCGGTCGTTTCCGGCAGGTTCTGCCCGTAGACGGCCGCCAGCACGCGCCAGAAGCGGTTCTGCGGGTGGCCGTAAAAGAACCCGGCCTCCCTTGATTTTTCCGAGGGAAAGCTGCCGAGGATCAGGATCTCGCTGCGTTCATCGTACACCGGCGGGATCGGATGGACCTGATACGCCGCTTCGCCTGTCACGGTCTTTACTGCAGGGGCACGCCGCCCTCGCCGGGCTGCGGATAGGAAGTCGGCGACGGAGCAGGATGTTCGGGAACGGCAGCTTCCGGATCTGCGGGCGGCTGATAGGCCGGCGGCTGGTAGGAAACGTCCTGCTGCGGCGCGGCGGGCGCCTGATAGACCGGCTGCTGATAGGTTACGGGCTGGCTCGGGTCTGCGGTCAGAATGCCGTTCGGATAGGCGTTGTTGGCCGGGGCCGGCTGCTTTTTCTTAAAAATGGGCTCGATTTCCATTTCCATCAGCAGCTTGGGGAAGATCACGAAGAACGTCCCGACGTATACCACGTTGACGACGAGCGTCAGCAGGGTGTAAAGGATCGTATCGGCGATCATCAGACCGCGGAGATAGCCCAGCGACGCGAAAGAACTGATCACGGAGATCAGCAGCACGATCGCGCGGGGAATACCCGGCACGAACCAAAGCTTTTTCACCTTGTCCTTATACTTGCCGAACTGCTCAACCGCGACCACCGCCACGAACGCCAGCAGCGCCAGATAGGAAAGCCCCGTCAGGAAAAGCGTAAACGCCGACGCGACGGAGAAGGAACTGTAGTGCGCGATCGCCAAAATAATGTTCGCGAAAAAGCGGAAGATCGTCGACACGACGCTCAGCGCCAGATAAGCCATCAGGCCGATGCCGAAAATCTCTCTTGTTTTCAGTTTCATCAATATCCCGTCCTTTTTTGATTTTATCTCATCGGGAAAGCGTTTCCGCATTTCCGAAAATGATACGGTTTCAAATGACGCTTTCCGTAACGCGGCGTTTCCGTCCGTCGTTTACGGCAGCGGCAGGGCAACGCCGCTTTCCTTCAACGCGTTGCGCCAGCAGGTCCAGCACATGCTTTCGTATTTGTCGTTGCCGCCGATCTCCACCTGCGGCCCCTCCACGATCACCTGCCCCGCGGCGTTCATGCGGGCGTTCACCACGGTCTTGCGGCCGCACTGGCAGACGGAAGAGATCTCGTCGATATCGTCCGCCAGCTGGAACAGCGCCTTGCTGCCCGGGAACATCTGACAGCGGAAATCCGTCCGCAGGCCGTAGCAGATCACCAGTACGTTGTATTCCGACGCGATCTCGCGGAACTGCCAGATCTGCGCTTCCGTGAAAAACTGGGCCTCATCCGCGATGATGACCTCATAGTTTTCGCCGTCCATGCGCTGTACCTCGAACAGCTCCCTGACGTTCATGCCCGGCGTGATCACGAAGGCGCTGGCCTGCAGCCCGATACGCGAGCGCAGGATATCCGCGCCGTCGCGGGTATCCGTGGAGGATTTCACCAGCCACACCCGGGTGCCCTTGGCCTCGTAATTATAGCGCGTCATCAGCGCCTGCGCCGTTTTGCTGGAGCCCATGGCCCCGTACTTGAAAATCAGCTTGCTCATTACCGTTTTCTTCCGTTTTTTTCATCTTACCGGTACAGTTTACCACATTGTGACAAAAATTGCAAACAGAAAATATATGCTTGCAGATATGGAACCGCCGCGCTGCGAAAGCGTCATCCGTCCTCGCCGGGGAGGGCCGTCCGTTCCCGGTACGCCCGCCAGACGTTCTCAAAGCAGGGATCGGTCTTCGGGAGGGGCCGCACGGGGCGGTAGGAAACGGCGACGCCGCCGTCCGTCAGGCGCGCCTCCTGGATCTCGTCCTTTCCGCAGGCGGCAAAGGTCAGTTCGACGTCGCCCGCGGGCGGTTCCGGCAGATACGCCGCCGAACCCCGGGACGCGCCGTAACGCCGCCAATAGCTTTGCAGCGCCGCCAGCATGGCCCGCTGTACGGTGAGGGCGTCCAGCAGCCGATAGGCGTCCGCAGCTTCCGTTTCATCCGCGATCCGCGCGGTCCGCGAAAAGCCCTCCAGCAGCGCTTCGGTCTGTTCGGTCAATCCGTCAAACGCGGAGGTGATCCGCACCGCGCCGCAGCAGGCACTGAACCGTTCCCCCGCCGCTTGGAAAAGGGATGCGATATTGCTTTCCCCCGACAGTAACGCGCCGATCATAGCGGCGTGTTTTTTTTGCGCGCCGGAAACGATCTCCGCAAAGACGGTCTCGTCACACCGAGGCCTGTCGCCCCTGTTGACGGCCTCCGCCGCCCGCAGGGAGCCCACCTGCCCCGCATTCAGCGCGGAGCCGCCGGGCCGGGTAACGCCGTGGGTACCGGCGCACTCCCCCGCCGCGTAAAGCCCCGGTACGGAAGTCTGCCAGCGGGCGTCCACACTGACGCCGCCGTTGCAGTGCTGGGCGCACAGGGCGATGGGCAGCGGCTCTTTGGTCAGGTCCGCGCCCTTGCTCAAAAACAGTTCGTAGGCGGGCTCGTTCATATGGCGCAGCCGGTCGATGGGCCGCCCGAACAGCGCCCCCGCCGCGCCGAGGTAGTCCCGCGCCTCCGCCGACAGCAGCGACGCGTCGAGCGTTGCCATCCCGAAGGGGTTTTGCGTATAGTCCAGACAGATCTTCCTGCGTTTCACGACGCTTTCCGCGTACACCGCCAGATCCACCCAGGAGGAGCCGTCTTTTGCTTTGGCGCTGTCGAAGGGCCACTGGTAGCCCTTGAGGAACACGGCGTTCAGCGCGTCCCGCGCGTCGCGGAAATAATCAGTCAGGAACTCCCGTTCCGCGCCGGTCTCGTCCACGCTGACAAAGCGCGGCAGCGCCTGCATATAGGTGCCGCTGACGTTCCACCGCGGCGCGACGGCGGCCAGCCCGTACTGCCACTCCGTCATGTTCTGCAAAGACGCCCCGGCCTTCAGCGCCAGCGAGGTGGAACCCGTGTGGCAGGCGGGATAGACGCTGTCCGCGTAGATCCCGGCGGGGCCGCCCGTGGCCAGCACCGCGTACCGGCAGCGGATCGCGCGGAACGCGCCCGTATCGGTGCGCACCGCGGCGATACCGCACACGCCGTTTTCATCGGTAAGGATCTCCGTCACGTACAGCCGGCCGTACACGGGAACGCCCAGCCGCGCGGCCTCGCGCTCCAGCGCCTCCGTCATGAATCTTGAGGTCAGGGGCCCGGCGGATGAAGCCCGGGCACAGGGGTCGTGGTCGGTCTTATAGCCGACGTATTCCCCGTAGGGGCCGCAGGGGAACGGCACGCCCAGCTCCGTAAGATAAAAGAAGCACCGGGCGGAAAGCGCCGCCTCGCAAAAGGCGGTATCGCCGTCCACGCAGCCGCAGGCGAAGAGGTCCTCCGCCATCTTTCGGACACTGTCCTCCGGGGACGCGCCGAGATTGAGCTTGTAATAGGTCTGCTTGTCGCTGCCCGTGTTGCGGGAGGTGCCCATACGCACGCCCTCGGTGACGATGCAAACGCTTTTTTTGCCCCCCTGCGCGATACGGCAGGCGGCGTTGTACGCCGCCGCCCCGGAACCGATCACTACCGCGTCAAAATCCATCTTTCTGTTCTCCGAAATCATCATGATATTCCGATCCGATCAATAAACCCGCTTTCTTCCGTAACGCTGTCAAGGCGCGCAGGATATCCGACGACAGCCGCAGCTCTTACGACTCGCGACTGAAACGCAGCTGAGGCTGCGTGCTACGGATATGATACCGCAAATCCGGCAAAAGGTCAACCGGTTTGCGCAATTCTCATTTTACCCGCCGCTATTGCATTCCGAACGCGGTTGTGCTATACTGGCGGTGGTTATCCCCGAACGACAATTATGGCAACGCCGCAACATCCGGGCGTGCGGTGTTGCCTTAACAGGAGGCATCAGTATGAAAAACGAAAAGAAAGTGCGCGCCCTTTCCCTGACCGCGTCCGTGCTGGCGCTGGCGATGGGCTGCGTATACCCCACCGTGTTTATCAAATGGATCGTGCCGCTGTACGCCGTGTGCGCGGCGGTACTGGCGGTTATCGCGTTTTTGCTGTTTGACGCGCTGTTTACCGCAAAAGAAAAAGACAAGCCCGTCAAGCCAGCCGTCGTCGGCACGGTCGTCTACGTCGCCGTGCTGATGGGGATCACGCCGCTGGTCAACAACGTGATCTTCGGCGCGGTGGCGCCCTGGGGCAGCGTGCTGGTGAACACCGCGCTGAACCTGATCTTCTGGCTGGTGATGCTGCGGCTGATCCGCAAACAGACCGGCGAGCGCTTCGTCTGGAAGCCCCTGCTGTGCGTGCTGCTGGTCGTGATCGGGCTGCCCGTCAGCATCCTCACCACCGCGCCCAACATGAAGGCCACCGGCTTTATCGTGCTGGACACCGTGGAAAACTACAAGGAACGCATGGACACGATCGATATTTACGAGAATACTCTTGAGACCGCCGTGCCTCAGACGCAGGTGTACGATATGGTGATGGACCACCTGAAGGCGCCGCTGCCGGAGGGCAAGACGGAGAAAAAAGTACTGGTGCTGGGCTGGGACGGCTGCCGCGCGGACGCCATGGCGATGAAGGAACACCGGCAGGCGGTGGACGCGCTGCTGGCAGACGGCGGCAAGGCCTATATCGCCTACTGCGGCGGCGCCAACTACCCCGCTGCCCTGACGCAGGAGACAGCCACCATGGAGGGATGGACCACCATGTTCACGGGGACCTGGGGTGTGGACGGCCACGGTGTAACCGGCTTTGACGACGTGAGAGTCTCAAAGATGAACGGCTTTTTCACCACAGCCATCGAAGACGGGCTGATCGATTCCTCCGCGTTCTGCTTCTCCTGGTCCGGCCACCTGAAGACCTATGAGGACGAGATCGCCTACGACGAGGCGAACAACATGAACGTCGCGTGGCTGTTCAGCGACGGCGAAGAGGGCGGCGGAGGCGACGAAGGCACCTTTGAAAAGGCGCTGGCCGAGCTGCAAAAAGACGACTGCCCCGACCTGCTGTTCACCATTTTTGAATACTGCGACTACTACGGCCACACCTACGGCTTCTGGAACGACGATCCGGAGTATGAGGAGGCTTTCCGCCTTTCCAACCTGACCGGCGTCAATCTGATCGACGCGGTGAAGGCGCGGCCCACTTACGATACCGAGGACTGGCTGATCCTGATCTCCTCCGACCACGGCGGCTACGTGCGCGGCCACGGCGGCGATACGCTGATGGAACGGATGATGTTCATCGTGACCAATAAAGACTGACGATGCTGACCTTTTTTCACACTTACGCGGAAAAGGCGTTTCCCGCGCTGGTGAAAAGCGGGCTGTGGCGCGAAGGAGACGGCCTGAAGCTGATGCACAAGCCGTCTTTTCAGCCGCCCTGCGATTTCAACGCCGCCCTTGCCCCCGGCGCGCCGCTGGAAACACTGCTGAAAGAGCTGCGCTGCCCCTTTTACGTGGACCGGCTGCAGGGCGGGATCGGCTATACCCGGCGGTACCCCTATGACGCCGCCGTAATTGCGCGCCTGCGCGATCTGTTGGGCGACCGCTTTTTCGGCTTCCAGATGCACGAGTGGGCCTCCAACCTGCGCAGCGACGAAAAGCGCATTAGGGAGCTGTGCGAACGGGAAAACGTGAACGAAAACGACCCTGCCGCGTGGGCAGGGCTGTGGGACCGGGTACAGACAACAGAATGGGAGCTGTTTCTGGAGGCGTACCCGCCGGAGGAATGGCGGGAGCTGACGCTTTCCGAAGACGTTTCGTCGTTCTTGCGAAACGCCGAAGCACTGTACGCCCGCCGCTCCCGTGAAACCGTCTCCGATCTTCGCTCTCCGCTTTCATTCTTAACTCCGAACTCCGAACCCCGCACTCCGAACTCCCTCCTTTTCCCCGCCGACAGCTACTTTATGGCGCCCCGCACGGAGCTGGCCAACGGCGCGCGGCTGCTGCTGCCGGAGGTCGGCTGGCAGATCCCCAACCTGCGGGTACAGCTGGCCTTTACCCGCGGCATGGCGAACGCCGCAAAAGTCCCCTGGGGGATCTACTACGAATGCTGGCAGAACACGGAAAACGCGGGCTTCACGATCCCCTTTTCGCTGCGGGAGGGACAGGACGAATGGCAGGAGGACATGCTGCACAAGGCCAACGGCGCTTCGCTGCCCTTTGACCGACGCGAGTACGGCGGCAGCTCCCTGTCGCTGGCGGCCCGCGCGTGGCGTTTCGCGTATTTCTCCGGCGCATCATACCTCGGCGAGGAATACGGTGTGTGCAACACCTTCCGTTCGTTGGAGGACGCATCCTTGAGCCCCTACGGCGAGATGAAACGGGACTTTCTGCGGTTTACGGAGGCGTTCCCGGACACGGGGAGCCCCTTCGTCCCCGTCGCCGCCGTGCTGCCGAAGGAGATGGCGATGCTGGACATCCCCTTGGGCGGCCGCTGGCTGGAATATCCCCTGACCGATCCGGGCTGCCCGCTGACGGAGCCGCGGTCCCGTGATTTCCGCGCCGCGATGGAGGCGATCTTCGGCCGCCCCGGGCAATACGGCAACATGGGCCACGTGCTGAAAAACGGCGGCCTGCCCGCCGTGTGCGACCTGATCTACGAGGACATGCCGGAGGCGATGGCGCGCTACGACTTTCTGATCGACCTGACGGGCAAGGGTACGCTGTCCCGCCGGTACCGGAACGTGGTTTCCGCGGAAGAGGCAGACCGGGCGCTGGACGCGCTGCTGCCCTGTCGCGTCGGGCGCGGGCTGACGACCGCTTACAACCGCGCCGGGGACGGCTGGTTCGTTTTGGTGATGAACAACGACGGCGTGCAGCACGACGGTTTTTTGCCCGACGTAAAGCTGCCGGAGGCAGCCGTCTCCGCGCCGCTGACGACGCGGTCTCCCGGAATGACGGTCAAAAAAGCGGCGGGCGACGGCGCGCTGCAGACGGACGGCGACGCCTGCATTCTGTCGCTGCAGGCGGGCGAATGGCTGCTGCTGACGGTCCGCTGAAAACGCCGTATCGTCAATTTTCATTGAAAGATAACATATTCATATCAACGCAAAACGGCCCGATCCCCAGGCATAGGGACCGGGCCGTAAATGTGTCTTTTTTTAAAGAATTGCAGAAACGAATCCGGGCTTACAGACGTTTGAGGTGGAAGCCGTCGTCCGCGTCCGGCGACCGGTCGGTCGCGTAGGGCAGGCTGCCGTCGCATAACCGCAGCACCGCGCACGCCACGTCCTCCGGCGCGCCCCGGCGCTTTTCGGGCAGCAGGCCGCCCTCGATCAGGCGGTCGTATTTTTTTTGACCTTCGCGGTCATATCCGTGTCGATGATGCAGGGGCGCACCTCGTTGACGGAGATCCCATGCTCCGCCAGCCGATCACCGCCGCGTCAAAATCGATCCTGCCGTTCTCTGAAATACTCATACGGTCTTCCTTTCCTCAAAGGAGCTACCATTATGCGCCGAACCATCCTTTGACGGCGGCGACAATAGCCCGGATCCACCGGAGGATACGCTGCCAGACGGTCAGGCGCGTGTTTGCGGCGGCCGCCTTCGGCTGCAGACCTGTCTCGGGATCGAAGGTATACGGCTTGATATAGGCCGCGTTTTCACCGTCCACGGTGACGGTCTCCGCCACCAGCAGACTGCCGTCGTTCATCACGTGCATACCGCACTGCCCGCCGGCGTCCCGCCATCCCGCGACGTCGTCGCTTTCCGGCGCGTCCGCGCCCCACAGCGTCAGCGCCGCGCCGGTCTCGCCCAGCCCTTTCAGCGGCACGGCCCGCGCGGGTTTTGTCAGGTCCGCGGCAAACATATCGAAATTCGCATATTGCGGCTTATGTCCACGATAGACCGCCATCAGAAGCAGCCGGTGGACCGGGTCGTATTCCAGGTTCTGCACGCCGTACGTCGTATTGCCGGTGAACGCAAAGTATTTTTTCTCCGGGGCGTCCGGCCCCTGCCGGTGCATATCGGTCTGGCGCAGGGGCGCGGCGCAGGCGCGCAGCGTCTCCCGGTCGTAACACAACAACACCTGATGGTCGTTGTCGCTCCGCAGCAGGTCGGAATACACGCCGTAGGCGACCCACAGCTTTTTCGGCCCGTCCGGGTCGCCGGGCTTCGGCGCGAAGCACAGGCCGTCGATCCCGCTGCAGCCGCAGCGGTGGTCCCTTCCGTTTTCTCCCTTTCCGGCGTAGTCGTCCAGCACCTCCGGCAGGAAGGCGGCGGTCATCACGCCGTCCGCTTCGGCGGACATCCCCATCCGCGTGATTTGGGCGGTGTCGAACACGGCGACGTAAAAGCCGTCCTCATATTCCCTGCCGTCACCCAGCGAATGCAGGATATCGGCGCCGATCGAATCCTTTTTGAATTCCAGCGAGCCGTAGACGCAGCCGTCCTCCGGACAGAAGGCGATGCAGCCCAGATGCCCGACCAGCCCTTCCACACTGCCGAGGATATTGCCCTGCAGGTCGCCCTTCACCAACCGGGTGGTGAAGGAATAGTAGATCCAGCCGTTCCGCTCGTCCACCGCGATCCCCTGCAGGTGGTTTTTGCCCTGCTTGCCGGTAAAGACGCCGTTCAGAGGGAGCTCCGGCAGGGCCGCGAACGCCGGGGCGACGGTCCCGCAGCAAAGCGACAGCGGCACGGCGATCTTCAGCAGTCTTTTCAGTCTGATTGCCATTCCGGTTCTCCTTCTCCGGCGTTTCACAGCCGTTTCAGATGGAAGCCGCCGTCCACGTCCAGCGACTGGCCGGTCACGTAGGGCAGACTGCCGTCGCACAGCCGCAGCACCGCGCACGCCACGTCCTCCGGCGTGCCCCAGCGCTTTTCGGGCAGCAGGCCGCCCTCGATCAGGCGGTCGTATTTTTCTTTGACCTTCGCGGTCATATTCGTTTCGATGATGCCGGGGCGCACCTCGTTGACGGCGATCCCGTACTCCGCCAGACGGTCAGCGAACAGGGCGGTGATCATGGATACCCCCGCCTTGGAGATGCAGTATTCCCCCCGATTGGTGGAAGCAGCGTAGGCGGACAGGGACGAGATATTGACGATATACCCGCGGCGAGGCCCTTCGTTTTTGATCATCTCTTTCGCCGCCAGCTGCGTCAGGAACAGCGTGCCTTTGGTGTTGATCTCCATCACCGTGTCGAAGCTTTCCTCGGTCATGTCCAGCAGGTCGGCGCGGACCTTGGGGGCTACGCCCGCCACGTTGACCAGCACGTCGATCCGGCCGAATTTCTCCAACGCAAAGGCAATAAACCCTTTCCGGTCCCCGGAGGAGGCCAGGTCGCCCACAAAGTAAGCGAAATCCCCCTCGGGTGTGTCAGGCAGGTTGTCCCGCCGTCCCATACCGGCCACCGCGAAGCCGTTTTGCAGCAGCTTGTTCACGACGGCAAAGCCGATGCCCCCCGCCGCGCCGGTCACCAGCGCCGTTTTTTTCTCCATCATCTTTTTTCCTTTCCTGATATCTCCCGGTAAAGGGGCCCGTAGACCGCCGCATCGCGGATGACGCAGCCGGGGGTGGAACCCGCCCGCATGATCTCGCTGCATTTGGAGCAGCAGATACAGCACTTCTCTTTTTTCATTCCGCCGGTACGAAGGATATCCCGCGCAAAATCGGGATAGGCGAAGATCGTCCTGCCGAAGCCTGCGAAGTCGAACCCGCCGTTTTCGATATAGCCCGCGGCGACGTCCGGGGCAGCCGGGCCCAGATAGGACAGCGCGGAACAAATCAGCTTGATCCCCGGCGCGGCCTGTTTCAGCGCCGCGGTGCCGTTCAGCATCCGCGCCACGCCCGCGAGAGGCTCCTCCGGCGCGGGATAGGGTCCCACGGCGAAGGGCCGGTTGACGTGGGGATTGAAATAGGGATTGCCCATGGTGATATTCAGCAGCTTCACGCCCTGCGCCGAGAGCTGCCGCAGCAGCGCGGCGGGCTCCACAGGGTCGAAATCCGTACCGCCCTCCGGGGACACGCCGAACCCGTAAGGGTACGGGAAGCCGTCGTACACGTTCAGGCGGGAAGAAACGAGGAATTCCGACGGGCAGACCTGCATGGCCCCCGCGATACTTTCCCGCAGCAGCCGGGTACGGTTTTCCAGACTGCCGCCGTACCGGCCCGGCCGGTCGTAAGCGGAAAGCAGCTCGCAGTTCAGGTAGCGGTGGCAGCACTTGATATCCGCGCCGTCGAAACCGGCCTTCGCGGCGAGGGCGGCGGCGTTCACCAGCGCCTCCCCCACCCGGTCCAGGTAGTCGTCGGTCACGATCCGTTCGTCCGCGATCGGCGTGTTTTTTTCAAAAATGGGGTTATGGTAAGCGATCAGCGGTTCCGGCGCGCCGTTCGGCTTGCTGTACCGCCCGGAGTGCGTCAGCTGAATGACGATCAGCGGCGCGTACCCGTTGGCGCGGAAGGCGTCCTCCCGGATGGCCTCCGTCTGCCGTCGAAACGCGTCCAGATTTTTTTCGTTCAGCCAAAGCTGCCGGGGGTTGGCCCTTGCCTCTTCCATGACGGCGGTGGCCTCGAACCATATCACGCCCGCGCCGCCCTCGGCCAGCCGTCTGTATCGGCGTTGGGTCAACTCGCCGGGGACGCCGTCGAAGGTCCCGTCGCAGCCCTCCATGGCCTGACAGACCAGCCGGTTGGGCGCGGTCTTTCCGCCGACCTCGCAGGGCTGCGCCAGCACTGCCGTGTCGCCGCAGTAAAAATCAAGCCCCAGCTCCGCCGCCTGCCGTTTCAAATCCTCTATGGTACCCGGTATCGCCATCGCGCCGCCTCCGTTTTGACCATTCTTTTTTCAGTATATAACGGGACCGGAAAAAAATCAATCCAAAATGCTCCGGAACGCGGATTTCAGCCGATATTTCGGTCGGGTTTTTCTTCCGGTTTTTCCAAAACGAAAATAAACAACAAAAACGGGCGGTATTGTTTGTTTACTTTGACGGAAAAATCGTGTACAATAGCAACAGAATATTTTATTACCGACATGATGTCGGCAATCTTATCAAAAAAGTGAGGAACCCCATGCTGCACCCGGAACATGACCTGCTGCCGAAGCCCACAAAAGAACAAAGCTGCTACGAATGGATGCTGGCCTGCAACGCCAATATGGAAGCGCTGCTGGGCCGCGATTACGCCGCCTTCGTCAATCTGGACTGTGAATACTCCATGACGGAGCTGAAGGCGGAGATCGAAAAGCTCGCCGCCGCGCTGACGGCAAAAGGCTTTCAAAAAGGCGACGTGATCGCCGTCTTTCTGCCCACCTCCGCCCACGCCTTCGTGATTTTCTACGCGCTGACCAAGCTCGGCGTGATCTGCAATTTCATCCACCCGCTGACCCCGCCGGACAAACTGGCGGAGATCCTGACGTTCACGAAATCCAAAGCCGTGTTCGGGCTGGATCTGGCCGCCGCCAAGTTCGCGGACGTCTACAAAAATATCTTCACGGTGATCTGCTCCACATCGGACTACACCCGCGGTCCGGTGCGTGATTTCGTGCGCGCCAACGTGGAGGCCGCCGCGGTGGTCCCGGAGGGCGACGGTATCCTCCGCTACCGCGACCTGATGGCGGGCGATCACCCCGCCGTGCCCACCGTAACGGGCAACGGCCTGAACGACGCGGTGTATATGCACTCCAGCGGCACCACCGGCAAATCCAAAACGGTGCGGCTGTCCTCCTACGCCCTCAACTCCGTGGCGTTCCACCAGTACGCCATCGACGTGGCGCACGATTACGGCGAAAGCTACTCGCTGTGCGTGCTGCCCTGCTTCCACGCCTTCGGGCTGGGCGCCAGCATGCACTATTGCCTGTGCAACAACTACACGCCCATCATCATGTCCAAGTTTGACGCGGGCAAGGCCAACGACTACATCAAACGCTACAAGGTACAGTACATCAGCGGCGTGCCGAATATGTTCCATAAGATGTTTGAAGCGGACAACTTCGACAACGAAGGACTGAAGAACCTGAACGTGCTGTATTCCGGCGGCGATATCGTCAGCGAGAGCTTTGTGGAGGAATTCAACGCGGCGCTGCTGAAGCGCGGCTCCATCGGTAAGCTGTTCCGCGGCTGGGGCCTCACCGAGATGAGCGCCATCTGCTCCACCAACAACCACCTGCGCTGCAAAGCCAATTCCGTGGGCCCGGTGCTGGAGGGGCTGGAGGTCTGCGTGCTGGACGAGGATCTGAACAAGCTGCCCGTCGGGGAGCAGGGCGAGATCGCCCTGACCGGCGAAATGATCATGAACGGCTACCTGCCCACCGAGGACGACGATTTCGACGGCTTCTGGTACGACAAAGACGGCAAGGCGTGGGTACGCACCGGCGATATGGGCATTGTGGACGAGGACGGTTTCCTGTTCTTTACCGGCCGTAAAAAGCGCATCATCGTCATCTCCGGCTACAACATCTACCCCTATTCCATCGAGCAGATGATCAACGCCCTGCCGGAGGTGAACGAAGCCTGCGCGGTACAGGGTTACAACGACGTCGGCAAGCCGCTGGTGAAGCTGTGCGTGGTGAAGGCCGATCCCGCCGCCGACGAGGATGCCCTGCGGGACTACCTGTTCGACTACTGCCAAAAGCACCTGAACGGCTTTTCCGTACCGAGGAAGATTGAGTTCCGGGAGTTCCTGCCCCGCACCAAGATGGACAAGCTGGACTTTTTGGCCATGTCCGATAAGCTGCCGGAGTAGCACGGCGCCTTGCGCCGTCAGGTGTGAGGTTTGAGGTGTAAGGTTCGAGGTTTTGAAAATAAACTGTAAATTATAAAAAGGAAAAGCCTGACACTGAATATAAAAGCGTTTCTCCAAGGTTCTCGGGGAAACGCTTTTTCGTTGTTTTTTCTGTTTTGTTTACGCTGCCCTGCGGGCGGCAGATCGGAAGGTCACAGCTTGACGACGATCTTTTTCCGGTGCAGCAGGTACGCCACCAGCGTCAGCGCGGCGGCCACGGCGATCACGATGACGGCGGCGACGGGCGCGGACGCGTTTTTGAAGACGTCCTCCAGCGCCACGTTCAGCCCGCCGATCACGGCGAACTCGATGCAGTACAGCAAAATGGGGTTCTTGCCCCACCAGGCGAGGGGATCGAACGAAACGGAAAGCCCGTTGAACAGCTCGAAAATATAGAACGCGAACAGGGAGATGAAGCCGGCGATCAGCACGTAGGAGGGGCTTTCGCTGCCTTTGTTGATGGGCAGAAAGCCGGAGATCGCGCCCGCCCAACCGACGTTTTCCGGCAGCGTGCGGAACACGCCGAACAGCACGCCCGCCACGACGACGCCGAAGACGCACAACGCCAACGGCGGCAGGTATTTGTTTTTGCGGCGGCGGAATTCCTCCGCGAAGAACAGGTACAGGATCAGCATGGCGCCGAAGGCGAAGCCGCCGATAAAGCCGCCGTCCGCCACCTCGTCGATCAGCTCCCGGTTACCGGCGAACTGATCGCCCGCCAGATCGCCCTCGTGGAACAGGGCGTACAGCGCCAGCAGCACCGTGCCGCATGCCAGCCGCAGCCAGTGGCCCCGCTCTCCCTTCATCAGCGCGAAAGGCAGGGCGATAAGCCCGGCAAAGCCGATGTGGTGCAGCACCACCCAGTGGCCGAAGGAGGAGCCGGTCTTTCCGGTGACGAGCATCACGGCGTTCACGGCGGCGACCACAAGCCCCACCACGCCCACGAAGGCCACGTACCAGGAAAGCACGGCGTAGTATTTGGCTCTCTTTTTCACTTTGGCCAGTTTCAGGATCAGCCCCACGATGGAGCCCAGCAGCACCAGAACGGTAAGGATGATGAACATCAGCGGCAGGGGCTGATCGAATTTGCCGTCAAGGATATCGTTGACGCCGTCCATGGTGATGCCGATGCCGATCAGCATCAGGTATCGTTTCATGAAGTGGAGCACGGCCTCCTTTTTGCCGCTGCGCTCGATACGGCGCTGCAGCGACGGCACATAGGTAAGGCCGATGGCAAGGATGAAGGCCGGCGCGATCAGATCCGCCAGCGTCAGGTTGGGCAAAATATAGACGCCCTCCGGTTTGGGGGAATGCACGGCCAATCTGGCGATCACGCCGAGGCCGGGGAAATGCTCCGCGAACTGGAACACGATCATACAGAAGATCACGAAGCCGCGGAACCGGTCGATGGAAGGGATCCTTTGCAGCGGGGATACGGTCGTTTCCGACATTACGCTCATCCTTTCTTTTTCTTTTTTAATTCTCTCAAATCACGGTAGGATATCATCGTCACCCCGTGGGCCGCCAGATACGCGTGCGTCTCGGGGTCGTTCATCAGGTCATATTCCCACACCCGCTGGAACCAGTTGGGCGTGATCGCCTTCAGCTCGTCCGTCTCCAGCGCGGGATGCAAAAAGGTCTCCGTCACGCCGTCGGGAATGGAGGTCCACTGGCGCAGGATCTCTTTCCGATAAGCTTCATAGCCGCCCTCGCACAGCTCCCGCGTCCAGTCCGGGAACAGCAGATAGTCCGGCAGGATCACATGATCGATCTTCGCCAGAAACGACGTGAGCGCCCCGGACAGCCGGTAGACCGGCCAGGGCGTGCCGCGCGGGACCATGGTCTTGCTCGTCTTCGTGTAAAGCCGGTAGGACAGATCCTTTTTGCCCGCCCAGCGCAGGATCATCACCAGCAGCCCGAAGCGGCCGGTACGGTTGCCGTACAGCGTGCCCATGTGGTTATCCACGTGGGATGGCGTCATACCGTAGGAAAGCGCCTTTTCGTACTGCGCGTCGATCTCCCGCTTCAGGTCGTCGTAGGCGGCGTGCTTTTCCACGTCCTCCGTGTGCGGCCACATGAACCCGTCCGGGTCCCGCAGGGAGGCGCCCTCCGTCAAAGGCGGCCAGCGGTAGGTTTTCCACTCGCTGGTCAGCGTCAGGTGTACGCCGACGGCGTACTGGGGATGCGCCGCGGCGAAACGCGCCGCCCGTTCGCTGCACGGGCAGGGGAACATGATGGTGGAGGAATGCAGCCGTCCCGCCTCGAACAGCGCGATCACGGCGTCGTTGGCGGCCTCGCACATGCCGAAGTCGTCGGCGTTCACGATCAGGTATTTCTTTTTCTGTCTGTCACCGGGCATTTTCATCTCTCCCTTTAACGTTCTCTTCCCATTTCGAGTGTACCATATCGCAAGGTAATTTTCAATCTTCTTTTTTGCAATTTCCCACGCGATCTCGAAGAGAAAAAGAACCCCAAAACCGACAGCGGTTTGAGGTTCAAGCATACGATGATCCCTTGACGGAACAAAAGAAACGGTACGCTTATTTGTGATACAGCTTCTTGGTCTGGCTGCGGGGCTCGCAGGTCAGGTGGACGCCCAGCTTTTTGAAGGTCTGCTGGTCCACGGTGGAGAGGATCACGGAGGAGTGGGCCTCCAGCCCGCGCACCTTGGGCAGCTGCTCCAGCGCGCGCATGGCCACCGGGTTGGTGGCGGCGCAGATGGAAAGGGCGATCAGCACCTCGTCCACATGCAGGCACGGATTGTGGTTGCCCATGTTTTCGATCTTCAGCCGCTGAATGGGCTCAATGATGGCCGGGGACAGCAGCGGGATCTCGTCCGGGATATGAGCCAGCCGCTTGATGACGTTGATGAGCATGGCCGAGGAAGCGCCCAGCAGCTCCGAGGTCTTGCCCGTGATCACGTCGCCGTTTTCCAGTTCAAGCGCCGCGGCGGGCTTGCCCGTCTCCTCCGCCTTGTCCAGCGCCGCTTTCACGCAGGGGCGGTCCTCCGTGGAGATGCCCAGCTGGTTCATCAGCAGCTCGATGCGGTGCACCACCGCGCCGTCCGCCAGGCCCTGCCGCGCCAGACAGGCGCTCTCGTAATAACGGCGGATGACCTCCTGCCGGGCGGCCTCGCACACCGCGTCGTCGTCCACGATACAGAAGCCCGCCATGTTCACCCCCATGTCCGTGGGGGATTTATAGACGGATTCGCCCACAATCTTGGTAAGGATGGCGTTGAGCACCGGAAAGATCTCCACGTCGCGGTTGTAGTTGACCGTAGTCTCGCCGTAGGCCTCCAGATGGAAGGGGTCGATCATGTTCACGTCGTTCAGGTCGGCGGTGGCGGCCTCGTACGCCACGTTGACCGGGTGTTTCAGGGGAAGGTTCCAGATGGGGAAGGTCTCGAACTTGGCGTAGCCGGCCTTCTGGCCGCGCTTGTTTTCGTGATACAGCTGGGACAGGCAGGTGGCCATTTTGCCGCTGCCGGGGCCGGGGGCGGTGACCACGATCAGCGAACGCTCCGTTTCGATAAAGTCGTTTTTGCCGTAGCCCTCGTCGCTGACGATCAGCGGCAGGTTGGCCGGGTAATCCGCGATGATGTAGTGACGGTAGACCTTCATGCCCAGATTTTGCAGGCGCTTTTCGAACTGGATGGCGGCCGGCTGCTCAGTAAACTGGGTGATGACCACGCTGCCCACGTACAGGCCGAACTCCCGGAACGCGTCGATCAGGCGCAGGCAGTCCGCGTCGTAGGTGATGCCGAGGTCGCCGCGGCGCTTGTTCTTTTCGATGGCGTCCGCGCTGATGACGATGACCACCTCCGCGTCGTCCCGCAGCTCGTACAGCATACGGATCTTACTGTCCGGACGGAAGCCCGGCAACACCCGCGACGCGTGAAAGTCGTCGAACAGCTTGCCGCCGAATTCCAGATACAGCTTGCCGCCGAACTGGGCGATGCGGTCCTTGATGTGCTGCGACTGCATCTGCACGTATTTGTCGTTGTCAAACCCCAATTTTGGCATGGTACTCTCCCCTCCCGGTTTCCCATAAAATTATTCCCGTCGCACCTGACGGGAATAATCTGAAATCAATACGGTATGACGGTTATCGGATAACGCCCTTGGAAAGGATCTCGTCCTCGCGATACCAGTAGTGGGCCAGCACGTCGTAGGAGGCGCCTTCCTCCAGCGAGGCGTTGCCCGCCAGCACGTACTTTTCGGCGGTGGTCTCGTTGCCGGAAACGGCAATATCCTTGTTGCGTTCGATACCGGCCTTTTTGATGTATTTCAAAAGCTTTTGCGCGTTTTTGATATACTTTTTCTTTTTGCCCTTCCACTTTTCCACGTAGCCGAACTGCGCAGCGAAAGCGCTTTTGAATTCCAGCGAGCCGAAGGAGCTGGCGACCTTGGTGTTCCACGCCTCAAAAACGGCGTCCTTTCTGCTCACGTTGCCTTCCGCCAGCAGATACAGCGGCTCAAACAGGTCGGCGAACTCGGCGGCGTTGTCGCGGATGCCGATGACGATATCCTTCTCGGGGCCGGGCTTCATATCGTCGGCGGATTTCGCCGGCTTCTGGCCGCCCCTGCCGCGGAAGAACAGGAAAGACGCCAATACGCCCACCGCGAACGCGCACAGGACAGGCAGAATGACCATTGTGCTTGGATAAAATACAGATATTACCATCTCATTATCTCCCTCGGACCGATGTATTTTTCACAGAAATATCGATTATGACAATATAGCTATCAATATTATAAAGAATGATGCGGTATTTGTCAACAAAATAAATGAAAAAAATTTTCCCGCCGTGTTTTTTCACGGCGCCGGGCCGCTTTTATATTCTTCTGCGCAGGATGTCCCCCGGCTGCAGCGGATGCGGGCAGCGGATCGTCACCTTTTCCTGTACCAGATGGGCGATCTCCCGCGGAACGCCGTCCTCTCCCACCAGCTCTTCCACGGGGAACGACAGCCCCGTGGAACGGGGAGACAGGATCTCCAGCGTATCGCCCACGGCAAAGCTGTTGCGCTGCTCCACTAAATACCGGTCGTCTCCCAGACGTTCCAGCACCACGGCGATAAAAGTACAGGTGCGGCGGTACTGTCCGTCGTTGTTGGGGTCCCGCAGCATCTCGCCGAAATAAAAGCCGGTGGAATAGGGACGGTGACTGGCGCAGTCCAGCTCCGCGTCGCACACCTCCAGCGGTGCGTCGCCGTCCATATAGTGGCGGTAGGCGTTCACCACCGTGGCCACATAGTAGGGAGACTTCATACGCCCTTCGATCTTGAACGATTTCACGCCCGCCTGTTCCAGCCGGTCAAGAAAGGAGATGCATTTCAGGTCGGCGGAGCTGAAGATGGCGGTGGCTTCGCCCTCCTGCACCACGGGGATGGCCATGGTGTCCCGCCGTTCCTCAAAAACGTAATAGTTCCAGCGGCAGGGCTGGGCGCACTCCCCCCGGTTGCCGCTGCGGTTGGTAAGGTAGGAGCTTAGCAGGCACCGGCCGGAATAGGCCATGCACATGGCGCCGTGGATGAAGACCTCCAGCTCCAGATCGGGCGGGAGCTTTCCCTTCATCTCCTCGATGGCCGCCAACGGCATTTCCCGGCCCAGCACGATGCGGGAAGCGCCCATACCGTGATAGACGCAGGCGGTTTTGTAGTTCAGGCAGTTGGCCTGGGTGCTGACGTGGATGGGCAGCTCGGGACACTTTTCCCGGATCTCGGCGATGGCGCCCAGATCGGAGACGATGGCCGCGTCCGCGCCTATCTCATATAATTGCCGGGCGTAGTCGCCCAGCCGGTCGATCTCGCTGTTTTTCGCGAAGCAGTTGACGGTGACATACAGCTTTTTACCCAGTGCGTGGGCGTATGCCGCCGCCTCTTTGAGCTGTTCAAAGGTGAACGCCGCCCCTTCCGCGCGCAGCTGCATCAGCGGTCCGCCGCAATAGACGGCGTCCGCGCCGAAGTACAGGGCGGTCTTCAACGCTTCCATGCTCCCCGCGGGAGCCAGCAGTTCCACGTTCATATCAGTAGCAAAGGTCTTTGATGATCTGCGCGTACATGGCGGCGGTCAGCAGCAGCTCGTCCGTGACGGCAAACTCGTCCGCGCCGTGGATGCGGTAGTCCGTACCGGGAAATTCCACGCCGAAGGCCACGCCGCCCTCGATGCCGTGGACGTAGGTGCCGCCGCCAATGGCGAGGCACTCGCCCTTTTGCCCAGTGTAATCCTCGTATACTTTCAGCGCCTCTTTGACGATAGGCGCGTCCTTGGGGATGAAGTGCGCCGGCGTCATGGCGGGAGCGCCCTCGAAAGCGAAACCCGCCTCCGCCAGCCGCGCCGCGATCACGTCCTTCACGTTGCCCTCATTGGCGCACAGGGGGCAGCGCAGGTCGAAGCCGCCCCGCAGCACAGTCCCGTCGAATTGCAGGATGCCGCAGTTCAGCGTCAGCGCCCCGGAATCTTCATCGCTCATCTTTACGCCCATGGTGGCGCCGTCCGTGTCCCCGTGGGGGACCATGGCCAGCAGCGCGTCGATCTCCTGCTTCAATTCACAGTCCGGCACAATGGCGGACAGCAGCGTCAGCAGGGCGGTATTGGCGTTGACGCCTTTTGCGGGCGTGGAGGCGTGGGCGGAAACGCCCTCGCAATAGATGCGCCGGTTGTCTCCCTCCGTCTCCACGCGGAAGGTGGCGCCGGTTTTGCGGGCGATCTCCACTAAAATTGCGCCGCGGTGCTCCGGCACGGAACCCGCCAGCAGGGCGTTGGCCTTGCCGGGGACGATGTTCGCCGTGTCGCCGCCGTTGATCTCGATGATGGTGCCGGGATCGGCGATCTTTTTGGTAAACGTGGGCGCGAAACGGCCCTTCTCCAAATGGATCAGCGGATAATCCGCGTCCGGCGACAGCGTGTATCTCAACGTTTCCCGGCGGGAGAAATAGTACTCCATGTCCTCGCTGCCGGTCTCCTCGCCGCAGCCAAGCACCAGCCGCACGCCGGTCTTCGGCGCGCCGTACAGTTCCCGCACGGTCTCCAGCGCGTACAGGCAGGCCACGGCGGGGCCCTTGTCGTCCGTAGTCCCGCGGCCGAAGAGTCTGCCGTTTTCCTCCGTCATGTCGTAGGGGGACTTCGTCCAGCCGTCGCCCTCGCTGACCACGTCCAGATGCGCCAGCAGCATCAGCTCCGGCGCGTCGCCGAAGGTGATCTCACCGGCGTAGTTATCAAAATTGACGACGGGGAACCCATGTTCCGCGGCGAGCTTTTCCGCCTCCGCCAGCGCCTTCGCGGGCCCTTCGCCGAAGGGCTTGCCGGGCAGCGCGGCCTCCCGCACGCTTTTGATGTCCACCAGCCGTTTCAGGTCGGCGGTGAAGCGCTCTTTTTGTAAATTGATGTATTCGGTGATTCTGTGATCCATTATTTATTCCTTTGCAAATTGGAATTTGTCGAGATGTTTCCGAAAATGATATGCTGCCTTTGGCAGCATGATATGCCGTGCGATGCCCGGCATGATATACAGCCGCTTCCGCGTCTGTATGATATGATATTCGCCTTTGTAGCTTTCATTCGCGAAGCGAATATCATGCCGCAGGCATATCATGCATTTTTGCATATCTCGCCTCTGGCGAGGATGCAAAATGCATATCATTCGCCGTCAGGCGAATATCATTGCGGCGTATTGCGCCGCACAAAACCGATCCTGCTGTTGATCTCCTTCATCAGATCCATGTCCACCTTAAGGACTTCCCGGTCGAAGGTGAGGAAGCCGTTGGTCTCGTCCTCCACGTCGCTGACCTCGGTATAGACCAGCGCGGACAGGCCGCGTTTTTCAATGAGAGGCGCGATGCGGTCCAGATACAGATGCTTCAGCGCCTTTTCCAGCGCGTCCTTCGTCTTGTAGATCCGGTAACCGAAGGTCTTTTCCGTGTTGAACACGTGGCCGGGCGTGACCATGGAAAAGCCGCCGAACTCCGTCAGCGCGATCACCCGGTCGTCGTTCTTGTCCATCTTCGGGAACAGGAAAGGAGTAAAATAGATGTGGAAGCTGTTCAGGTCGCCCGCGCCCTGATCGTGCCAGCCGCTGGCGTGGTCGATGATACGGGTGGGATCCTGCTCGCGGAAATACCGGAACGCCTTGACCGCGTCGAACTGGCCCCAGCCCTCGTTGAAGGGCACCCACAGGCACAGGGATACGCAGTTGTACAGCGTATCGATCAGGCGCCCGGCGTCCTCATAGTATTCCTCGCGGCCCGCCTTGTCCTCCCGGGAGAACAGCCTGTAGTTTTCCGGGCCGTCGTCCAGCCGCCCCGCGTGCTTGGTGTTGAAGGCCATCTGCAGACCGGGCAGCGCCGCCACCACGAACTGCTTGACCGGCGCGCCGCCGTTGATCATATCCTGCCACACCAGCATGCCCAGACGGTCGCAGTGGTAGTACCAGCGCAGCGGCTCCACCTTGATGTGCTTGCGCAGCATATTGAAGCCCATGTCTTTCATAGTCTGAATATCGTAGATCATGGCCTCGTCACTGGGGGCGGTATAGAGGCCGTCGCTCCAGTAGCCCTGGTCCAGCAGGCCGTTGTGGAAGTACGGCTTGTTGTTCAGCATCAGGCGGGAAACGCCCTTTTCGTCCTTGCCCACGGAGAACTTGCGCATGCCGAAGTAACAGATCACCTTGTCCGCGCCGCAGGCAACCTCCAGATCGTAAAGGTAGGGATCCTCCGGCGACCACAGGCGGAAGTCGCCCATGGCGATGCTGGCGGAACGGCCGCTGGTGGTGACGGCGGTGAGCTTTTCCCCTTTATCAAATACCGTCAGGGTGATAGGGGCCTTCTCGCCCGCCAGCTCCGCTTCGGCCTTCAGCACGCCAGTGTCGATATCAGGCGTAAGCTTGACGGAGACGATATAGTTCTCCGGCACCTCCTCCAGCCACACAGTCTGCCAGATACCGGACTGGGGCGTGTACCAGATCTGCCCGCGTTTGGAGGTCTGCTTGCCGCTGGCCTGGGAGCCGGTCTCCGAGGGGTCGGTGACGGACACCAGCAACTCGTTCTCCCCTTCTTTGATCGCCTCCGTCACATCGAAGGTAAAGGGGTAATAACCGCCGCGGTGGCTGCCCAGCACGACGCCGTTCAGCGTGACCTCGCACTCATAGTCCACCGCGCCGAAGTGCAGCAGCGCCCGGTCGCCGGTCTTCCGGTAGACGAACGTCCGGCGGTAATACAGCTTATCGTCCGGCGTGACGGTCCGGTTGACGCCGCTGAGGATCGTTTCGGGACTGAAGGGCACCACGATCTGCCCCTGCCAGCAATCAAACGGATCGGTCTTGGGCTGGATCGCGTAATCCCATAAGCCGTTGAGGTTGATGAATGACTCCCGCCGCATCTGCGGACGGGGATAGTCGTTCAAAGGCAGTTCTCGGTTCAGCTCTCTGCCCCATCTCGTCAACAGTTGTTCCATGGTTCGGTTTTCCCCCTTCTTCATACGGCGGAGCCGTATATCACTCGCCGAAGGCGAATATCATGCGCAAAGCGCATATCATGCGGCGCAGCCGTATATCATTTTTGGTACGACATATATCATTTCAGGCGAACCCGGAAATGATATGTTGCCTTGCGGCAACATGATATGCATTTTGCATCCTCGCCGAAGGCGAGATATGCCAAAAATGCATGATATGCGGGATGCTATCCCGCATGATATACAGCCGCTCCGCGTCTGTATGATATGCAATTCGTCTGTCGCGAATTACATTATGCGTCGCTAAAGCGCCGCTCGATCCGTTCCACCGCCGCGGGCACGTCCTGCACCCGTTCCACGGTCTCCTCCGGCGGGGAGATCTTGCTGTCCCACGTGCCGGTGCTTTTCATCCAGATCGTATGGTAGCCCGCTTCCCGCGCCCCGGCGATATCGTTCCGGGGGTTGTCGCCCACGTAAACCATCTGAGAGGGCGGCAGGGAAAACTTCTCGCTCATCATCATAAAGATCTCGCTGTCGGGCTTGTCCACCATCACGTCGCCGCTGACGATGATCTCGTCGAAGGCGTCGCGCAGGCCGAGCAGATCCAGTTTTTTGTATTGCAGCGCGTGGTTGCCGTTGGTGATCAGCCCGATGGCGCAGCCGCGTTTTTTCAACAGCAGCAGCGTGGGGATCGTCTCCTCGAACCGGACGGCGACCTTCGCGAAGTTTTCATACACGAAGCTGCGGTATTCATCATACGGGGGGACCTGTTCAAACACGCCGTTTTCCGCCAGATAGGCCAGCACGTATTTCCAGCCGTCGTAGACGAAATGGTCGTCCGCGTAGCACCACAGCCGGGCGATCTTCTCGTCCGTCACGCCCTCTTTCACACGGAAGGAACGCCGGAACTGCTTCGCCACTTCCCGCAGCGTGCCGTGCCGGTCGAATAACGTGTGATCCAGATCGAAGATGACCGCTTTGATCCTCATCTTTTTCTTCCCCGTTTTTTTATGACTTCCGACTGTAATGGAGTTGAGGCTCCGTGCCGCATTCGGAATCGCGTTGCGAGCGGCTGTGGGCAGCCGCGCTGCGATCATACGCCTGCGGCGCATAATTCCGCATTCCGAACTCCGCATTCCGCATTGAAACGGAGCTGAGGCTCCGTGTTACAGGTCCCTGTCGAAAAAACCCTCAAAATCCTTCGACGCCACGTCGCCCAGCGGCAGCGTCACGGGCCGTCCGGTAAAGGACGACTGATAGATCGCCAGCACCGTTTCCAGCGCCCTGCGGCCGGCACGGGCGTCCACATAAGGCGCGCGGTGCTGCGCGACGGCGTCCGCCACGTCCCGGAACAGGCTGGTGTGGCCGTTGCCGTAGACGTTCAGCGTCTTTTCATGGAAGCCGTCCTTCGTCTCCTGCGGCGCGTCCTTGAAGTGCCAGTATTCGATGGCGTTGGCACTGGTGCCGCCCAGCTTCACGGAACCGTTTTCACCGAACAGCGACAGGTGCTCCTCCAGATCGTCGTCCGCCAGATTGACGGTGCCCTCAACGGTTGCCACCGCACCGTTGGCGAACTCCAGCACGGCGGCGCCGATATCCTCCGCCTCGATATAATCGTGGAACGCCCGCCGGGTGACGCCGTAGACCTTTACCAGCTCGTCGCCGCACATCCAGCGCAGCAGGTCGATGCCGTGGATACATTGGTTCATCAGCGTGCCGCCGTCGCAGGCCCACTTGCCGCGCCAGTCCGCCTGGGCGTAATAGGCCGCGTCCCGGCTCCAGCGCACCGTCACCGCCCCGTGGGACAGCCTGCCGAAGCGGCCGCTTTCCAGCGCGGCGCGCATCTCCTGCACCGCCTTGTTGAAGCGGTTCTGGTGACAGGCGCACACCGCCACGCCGGTACGGTCGGCGGCTTCCACGATCTTATCCGCGTCCGCCATGGACATTGCCATGGGCTTTTCGATGATCACGTTGATCTCGCGTCCGATCACCTCCAACGCCGCCTCGGCGTGGAGGTAGCTGGGCAGCGCGATGCTGACCAGTTCAAGCCGTTCCGCATCCAGCATCTCCCGATAATCCGTATAGCGGCGGACGGGGGCGTATTCCTGCGGCGTCAGCACACTGCGCGCAAACATCTCGTCGATATTTCCATCGACGATATCGCAGACCGCGACAATGTCAAAGCCGTTCTCCTTTGCCGCTTTTATATGGCTGGGGGCCACCCGGCCGCAGCCGATCAACGCGTATTTCATGGTGCGTACCGTACCTTTTCTCTCAAAAAATATAATAGTTGGTTTTATATTAAACTTTTTTTATTTTGCTGTCAATATAAATATTGACACTGTATTAAAAAAGCATTATACTAAACACGATGTCGGAGAAAAAAACATTATGTCCGGCAGAAAAAGGAGCACAGATATGGCAAAGCAACACGAGGACCGGCGCACCGCCTACAGCAAAAAGGTGATCCGCGAGGCGCTGCTGGAGCTGATGCGCGACAAGCCGCTGAACAAGATCACCGTGAAGGAGATCTGCGCTCTGGCGGACGTGAACCGCAGCACGTTTTACGCCTATTACATGGATATCTACGATCTGTACCGCGCCATTCTGAAAGATTTTTTCCGCTGCCAGCACCGCATCATCAGCGAGTGCAGCGCCATCCTTGTCCGCCGCCCCGATATCACGGATCTTTCCGTGGCTGATTTTACCGATTTCTATCTGGCATATTTCTCCATCGTGTTGGAAAACAAAGAGCTGTTCCGGTTTGTGTTCAATCGGAATTCCGACGCCTCCATCCACGTGAACCTGCGCAAGCTGTTCTACCGGGAGCTGGTGAAGCTGCTGCCGGAGGACACGCCGGAGAAGATCCGCGGGGCGTTTTACGCCTCCTTCATCTTCGCCAGCGGAGGCGTGACCTTTTTGCTGATGGAATGGCTGAACAACGGCTGCCGCATGCCGGTGGAAACGCTGGCCAAGCGCGCGGCGTATTTCAGCAACGGCGTGTTCAACGGGTACCGTGCGTCGCAGTAGTTTCAGTCGTGAGTCGTAAGTCGTAAGACAGCTCCCGCGGCGGCTGACGGCCGTCGCCATCCGAAAAGGCTTCCGACTTCCGATTGATGTCTTCCGACTAAAATTAAAATAATGATTGCTTTTTTCCTTCGGAAGTTGTACATTGGTTTTGTTTGAATTGTTCGGAGGTATTTTTATGCAGCATCCGTATTTATTCTTTTCCGGGGCGGATATCGAACGGTTCCGCCGCAAGATCGGGACCGACGCCGCCGCGAAGGAGCGCTATGAAAAGGCGGTGGGAAAGGCGGAGGAACTGCTGGCCGAGCCCTTCGTCACGTGGGAGGACGCCAACGGCAGCGAGACCCAGCACGCCAACTTCGGCGCGCTGAACAGGCAGGCCAACCGCCTGTGCGACTGTCTGGGGCTGAAGTACGCCGTGGAGGGCGACGAACGCTGCGCCGAACGGCTGAAGGCGCTGACCGCCCATTTCATCACCTTTGACCGCTGGTACGCGCACAGCTATTTCGTGCGGAAGCCCAACCCGTGGCACTCCGACCTGTGCTCCACCGCCACCACGCTGGCGCTGGGGCGGATCTTCGATATCATCCGAGGGTATCTGACCGACGACGAACGGCTGACCCTCGCCCGCGGGATCTTTGAAAAAGGCGTCCTGCCCGCCCTCGGCGACTGGGCGCTGCCGGAAACGCGCATCCACGCGCTGGATTCCATGGGTCACAACTGGTGGGCCGTGTGCAACGCGGAGGCCGCCACGGCGCTGCTGGCGCTGCGGGACGACCTGCCCGGGACGGACTGCGACGGGATGCTGGACTGCGTCGATCACGCGCTGGCGGACTACCTGACCTATCCCGGCAACCGGCTGTTCAACAAGACCCGCAGCTTTGACGACAAAGGGTTTTTCTACGAGGGCGTGGGCTACGACAACTACGGCACCGGCACGCTGCTGCAGTATCTTTTCTGCCGCGAACGGTACGACGGGCGCAATGAAACGATCCGCGCCACCCTGCCCGCGGGCTTTGCCGATGCGCCGATCTACTTTATGTATCCGATCACGCGGGAGGGCAAGACCGCGTATCTGTCCCTCAACTTCTGCGACAGCGACACGGACAACTTCCCGGAGCGGATCGTCCGCTACGCCGCGCGGCTGGGGCTGGATACCTCCCCCTCCCGGGCGCTGGCGGCGACCTGCGGCACAGGGCTTTGGGAAGAGATCGCCGGGGTCGACTACGCCTCGCTGAAGGGTTCGGTCGAGGCGCTGCCCAAAACGGCCGTCCTCTCCTCCGGCTACGCCGTCACCCGCGACACGTGGGAGCCGGACGGCACCGTGTTCGCCGTACACAGCGGCATGTGCTGGAACCACGCCCACAACGACGCGGGCAGCTTCGTGATCTTTCACAGGGGCCGCCCCTTCTTCACGGACTGCGGCACCTGCGACTACTCCAAGCCGGAGTACCACGCCTATTACTGTCAGGACGCGGCCCACAGCCTGCTGCTGGTGGACGGGAGAAGCAGCCGGGACGAGGAGCTGTACCGGGGCAACAAATTCCCCGGCGCGCTGATTGATACTTATAAAGGGAAGGACTTTTTCTTCGTGCAGGCGGACGCCACCGGCCCGGCGGCGCGCCTGTGCAGCCGTCTGTACCGCAACTTTATCTGGATCGACGACCGGCTGCTGGTGATCGTGGACGACGTGTACTGCCACGAGCCGCGAACCGTACAGTTCTCGCTGCACTACGACGGGACGTACCGGCAGGAGGGCAATACCGTTTGGTTCGACAACGACGGCATGACGGCGAAGCTGATCTCCCACGGGCCCGCCGCGGCGCTGACGGAAAAGGTCGGCCACGAGTCCCACAAGCAGGACGAGGACAAGATCTACATCGAGCTGAGCGACGGGGCAAAAGAACGCACGCATACGCTGCTCCACACGCTGGAGCTGGACCCCGAGGACCGGAACGTGACGTACGAAACGCTTTCCTGCGAACACGGCGACGGCGTGAAAATCACCGACGGCGACGTGGAACGGGAGATCTGGTATAACCATCTGGCCGACGGCCACGTGATGCACGACAACTCCCAGACGACCGTCGGCGGCTACGATACCGACGCATACCTGCTGATGATCACCCGCGACAGCCGCGAACAGACCGAGCGAGTCCTGGCCGTGTGCGCCAGCTTCCTGCGCAGGGACGGCAAGGTATACCACAGCAGCTACGCCAAGAAGACCGTGGAGGTCGTCACGGGAGTTTGAGTCGCAGGTCGTGAATCGTAAGTCGTAAGAAAAACGAAAAGGATCAAATAAGATGAAACAAAAAGCGATATTCATGGGCACGGAAAAGGCCATCTCCGACGCCTACTCCGACGAGACGAAGGCGCTGCTGGCACGATCGCTGGAGATCCTGCCCGGTTATTATACCGAGGACGTGCTGCGGGACGGCCTGCCCCATCCGGAGCTGGCGGACGTGGCGTACGCGTTTTCCACGTGGGGCATCACGGCGCTGACGGAGGAGGAGCTCGCCTCTCTGCTGCCCTCGCTGAAAGCCGTATTTTACGCGGCGGGCACGGTGCAGTATTTCGCCCGGCCTTTTATGAAGCGGGGCGTGAAGATCTTTTCCGCCTGGGGCGCCAACGGCGTGCCGGTGGCGGAATTCACCGTGGCGGAGATCGTCCTCGCCGACAAGGGGTATTTCCAGACCATGCACAAAGGCGGCGGCCCCGGCTGGCCGGAGCACGACCGCGCCAAGCCTCACCCCGGCAACTACAACACCAACGTGGGGATCATCGGCGCGGGGATGATCGGCAGCATGGTGATCGAACGGCTGCGGCAGTATCAGCTGAACGTGCTGGTATTCGATCCGTTTCTGTCGGCGGAGCGCGCCGCCGCGCTCGGAGCGGAGAAGGTGGACGACCTGCCGGAGCTGTTCGCCCGCTGCCACGTGATCAGCAACCATCTGGCCAACAACCCGCAGACCGTCAACATGATCGACAAGCGCTGCTTTGACCGCATGGAGGACAACGCCGTGTTCATCAACACGGGGCGGGGGCAGCAGGTGGTGGAGGCGGATATGATCGCCGCCCTGCAGGAAAAGCCCACGCGCGCCGCCGTGCTGGACGTAAGCTGGCCGGAACCGCCCGTTCCCGGCAGCCCGCTTTATACCATGGAAAACGTGATCCTGACGCCCCACGTCGCCGGTTCCATCGGCAATGAGGTGCAGCGCATGGGCGAATACATGGCCGCCGAATACGCCGCCTTTGCCGCCGGGCAGCCCACGAAGTACGAGGTGACGGAGAAAATGTTGACAACTATGGCGTAACCGCCACGCATCTGTATTTCTTACATCTTGCATCTTACCTCTCTCATCTTACAACTTTTTCTTGCCTTTCCCGAAAT
Source organism: Clostridia bacterium (assembly GCA_017428085.1). Classification (GTDB taxonomy): domain Bacteria; phylum Bacillota; class Clostridia; order Oscillospirales; family Acutalibacteraceae; genus RUG806. The sequence goes on from JAFRRP010000011.1 coordinate 43,135, forward strand.
AATATGATATAGTAGTTAATACTCTATCTGAAGGAGCGAAATCTATGGACCCCATCAAAGTTGATTTTTCCGACAGCGGCAAAAAGAAGAGCGTCAAGGACGTGTTTATCCCCCCGGATAAGCCGGTCCTGCGCATCATCATCAATATCGCCATCACCGCCGTGGTGGCGGTCGTCGCCTACTACTTCATGCTGCCCCCCATGAACCTCGGTTCTTATGATTTCTATATTTATTGGGCAGTGGTGCTGGGCTCCTTCGTCGCCAGCGCGTTCCTCACCTCCGGCGCGGCGACGAAACCCGAATACGTGCCCTTCGTCAAGCGGCAGTCCTACGCGCCCGTCGCCATCGCGCTGGTGCTGGGCCTGATCGTGGGGATCGGCTATCTGGCCTCTTCCCCGTTCTTCCGCGCCAAGGCCTATTCGCAGGTGCTGGATATCGATACGGCGGATTTTGACGACACCGTTTCCGCCATCAACCGCATGTCCGACTTCGACAAGGTGCCGCTGATCGACTCAGCCGCCGCCGAAGCGCTGGCCACCAAAACGCTGGGCGACTTCTCCAAGCTGAATCTGGAATCTCAGTTCGTGGTGCTCACCGAGGATTCCACTCAGATCAACTTCAAGGGCACGCCCTACCGGGTGTACCCGCTGAAATACGGCAACATCTTCAAGTGGTTCACCAACTCCGTCATCGGCGACGAGCACGAGGGTATCCCCGGCTACGTGCGCGTCAACCTGAACACGCAGGAGGCGGAGCTGATCACCGATTACGATATCGCCTACTCCACCGCGGAGCACTTCGGCGAGTATCTGGAGCGTGTGCTGCGGTTCAAATACCCCACCTACATTTTCGGCGAGATCAGCTTTGAGATCGACGAGACCGGCAAGCCCTACTGGGTGGTGGAGCACATCAAAAAGACCATCGGACTGGTGGGCGGCGACGAGGTCGCGGGGATCATCCTTGTGGACGCGGAGACCGGCGAGGAAACCTATTACACCGCCGAGGCCATGAAGACCGAGATCTCCTGGATCGACCAGGCCTACGACGCCAACCTGTTGATCCGCCAGTACAACTGGCTGGGCAAATACGCCGGCGGCTTCTGGAACTCCATCATCGCCCAGTCCGGCGTGCGTCAGACCTCCCAGGGCTATTCGTTCCTGGCCATCGGCGACGACGTGTACCTGTACACCGGCGTCACCTCCGTCACCTCCGACGACTCCATTTTAGGCTTCTTCTTCATCAACCAACGTACCAAGGAGGCTTATTTCTACTCCACCACCGGCACTACCGAGGCCAAGGCGCAGAGATCCGCGGAGGACAAGGTCTCCGACAAAAAGTGGAAGGCCTCCTTCCCGATCCTGCTGAACATCGACGGCGAAGCCACCTACTTCATGGCCCTGAAGGGCGATTCCGACCTGGTCAAATCCTACGCCATGGTCAACGTGAAGCAGGCCAACGTGATGGTGATGCCCGCCAACGAGAACATGGACCTGACCAGCTGCGTCAAGGAGTACGTCAGCGCCATGAAGGCCCAGACCCCGCCCGTGATCATCGAGTTCAACTACGACGCGGCGGATATCGGCGTGCCCACCACGCCCGACGAGACCGACAACGGCGATGACGAGCCCACGAACGAACACATCGTCACCGGCGTGATCACCGACATCCGCACCGCCGTGATCGACGGCAGCACCTACTACTACTTCAAGCTGACAGGCGACGACGTATACTACGTGGTGGAGGCCACGCTCAACAACGAGGCCGCGCTGTTCAACGTGGGCGATACAGTCAGCGTGACCGTGATCCAGCCCATCACGGAAAACCTGATCGGCACATCCGATATCAACCGCCCGGATGAGATGATCGACGAGCCCGCCGCCGCGGAGGATACGACGGCACAAGCCGAAGAACAGGTCAACGGATAACACGATCACCATGCAGAACGGCCGCCCCGGAAATACGGGACGACCGTTTTTTTTCTTGAAAAAGCAAAATACGGACCGCGGGAAACAGCGGCGCGGGTCAAAAAATGACGATACGTCATTTTTTCGGCCGTTCTATTTGATGACAGGCCATTCGTTCCGATACCGGCTGCGCTTCTTCTTTTCTTTGGTTTTGTTCTTTTTCGCCGACCCGTCGTCTTCGCCTGCCTTCGCATGTCCTTCGTCTCCGGCGGGCCTGTCTTCTTCCGGGGATCCGTCTTCCGTCGGCGCGTGTTCCGGCGAATCGTCTTCCGAAGGTCCGCCTTCCGCGGATTCGCCTTCCACGGATTCGCTTTTCACGGGCTCGCCTTCTGCGGACTCGCCTTCCGCGGCGCCTTCTTCCGCAGGCCCGTTTTCTGCGGGGGGCTGTTCCATGGGTATGCCGTCCATGGGCTCCTCCTGCGGCGCGTCGTCCTTCGGTTGGATCCGCAGGGCCACCAGCCCGATCACCGCCATCATGCCGATCACGCCTGCCGCCGCGCACGCCACCACCGTGCCGGTCTCCTTCCGGCGCTGCAGCTTCACGCGTTCCCCCTCCGGGGCGGTGGTGGTCTCCGGCGCGTATTCGTCCACGCGCACCTTGAATTGCAGCCCCATCTGTTCCGCGTAGCTTTGGGCGAAGGTGCCCTCATAACCGACAATCACCGTCTTTTCCGGGAACGCCTGCGGGCCGATCTCCTTCACGTCGGCGGCGACAAAAACGCGCTGTAAACCGGTACAGCCGGAAAAGGCGCTTTTCCCTATGGCGGTCAGGCTGCGGGGCAGCTCCGTCTTTTCCGGGAAGTGACAGCAATAAAACGCCTCGTCGCCGATGGTCAGCAGGCCCTTCGGCAGCTTGATTTCGGAAACGCCGTCGCACTTCCAGAACGCCGCTTCCCCGATATATTTCAATCCGTCGGGCAGCGAAAGGCTTTTCATCCTGCCGCATGCCCAAAAGGCGCTGTCCGCGATCAGCAGCGTGCCCTCCTCCACGGTCGCTTCCGTTTTCCGGGACATCTCGCCCTTATACGCCAGCAGCGCGTGATCCAGATACACGATCCCGTCCGGCAGGGCGTTGTACCACGCGGTATCGGCAAACGCCTTTTCGCCGATGCGCTCCACACTGTCGGGCAGGGAAATGGCCTCCAGCGCCGTACAGCCGCGGAAAGCCTGCCGTCCGATGAACGTCAGACCGTCCGGCAGCGCGATCTCTTTTACCGCGGCGCAGGAATAAAACGCGCCCTCGCCGACGCGCGTCAGCCCCTCCGGGAACGAAACGCTTTTGACGCCGCCGCAGCCGGAAAAGGCGTTATCGCCCACCGCCGTTATGCCCTCGCGGATCTCCACGGCCGTGATCCGGCCGCGCAGCGCCGCGAACGGGGACGTCAATTCGCCGTCCGCGAAGTAATCCGTCATGGCGCCGCTGCCGCCTACCGTCAGCACGCCTTTTTCATCCAGCGTCCACGTCACGCCGTCGCCGCATTCCCCTTCGCCGACCGTTTCCGCGGCGGCGGTCAGCGCCAGCAGCAGCGCCAGCAGCAGCGTCAGCAGACATACGGCCGCGATTACAAAAATGCTTTTTTTCATCGTATTCTCCGGATCGTAGGATCTCATAAATCGGCTCCGGGTGCCGAAGCCCCGAAGCCAATCCGTCTTTTGTTCACCTTTCTTATGCTCCGCCCCGGGGGCCGACGTATCCGTCTGCGCCGAAGCCGAGGATCAAATAGAATATCTCGGGCAGGAAGAGCAGGCCGACGGCAAACCCGGCGCCCCTGCCGAAGGCCTTCGCCAAACGGAAGGTCAGCATGACCGCATACACGATGTTGACGATCGGGACCAACAGCAGCAGGAACTTCCAGCCGTTGCCGTCCGCGATCTTTACGGTGATATAGGCGCTGTAGATCGGGATCAGGCATTTCCACCCGGCCTGCCCCGCCTTGGAAAAGATCTTCCACTGCGCCGCCAGGATCAGCAGGCCGAACAGGCAGGACACGACGACCGTCGGAACGTTGAAAACCTGCAGGACAGCTTCCTGAATATCCATCGCACTTTCCCCCTTTTATTTTCTTTTTTCAGTATAGCATAAGGGCCCAAAAAAAACAATAGCGAAATCGGTTTTTCATCTTCCCTAAAAAGGAAAGATATGTTATACTTTTTTTATCAAACGAACGGAGGCGCACCATGGATCTTAATAAAGCCAAAGCGAAGGCAAAGGAAATCGTTTCGCGCATGACAGCGGAGGAAAAGATGAGCCAGCTGCGCTACGACGCGCCCGCCATCCCCAGGCTTGGGATCGACGAATACAACTGGTGGAACGAGGCGTGCCACGGCGTGGCAAGGGCGGGGGTCGCCACCGTGTTCCCGCAGAGCATCGGCATGGCGGCCAGCTTCAATCCGGCGCTGGTCAGGGAGGTGGCGGACGCCGTCTCCACCGAGGGCCGCGCCAAGTACAACCGCAGCGTGGTCTACGGCGACCGGGGCATCTTCAAGGGGCTGACCTACTGGGCCCCCAATATCAACATTTTCCGCGACCCCCGCTGGGGCCGGGGACAGGAGACCACCGGCGAGGACCCGTTTCTGACCGCCGTGATCGGCTCCGCCTTTATCCGGGGGCTGCAGGGCGACGGCGATTTTTACAAGGCCACCGCCTGCGCCAAGCATTTCGCGGGCCACTCCGGGCCGGAGGGCAAGCGCCACGGCTTTGACGCGAAGATCAGCAAAAAGGACCTGGAGGAAACCTATCTGCCCGCCTTCCGCAAGGCAGTGGAGGCGGGCGTGGCCGGCGTGATGGGCGCGTACAACCGCACCAACGGCGAGCCCTGCTGCGCCAGCCCCGCGCTGATGAAAAAGCTGCGGGACGAGTGGGGCTTCCAAGGGTATTTCGTCTCCGACTGCGGCGCGATCAACGACATCTGCAAGGGCCACCACTGCGCCGACACCGTCGCCGAGGCGGCGGCGCTGGCCCTGAAAGCCGGGTGCGAGCTGAACTGCGGAGACGCGTTCCGGCACCTGATCGACGCCTACGAGCAGGACCTGATCGGCGACGAAGAGATCACCGCCGCGGCGGAACGGCTGTTCACCATCCGGGCGCTGCTGGGCGAGTTTGAGGAAACACGCCCCTACGCGGATATCCCCTATTCCGTGCTGCGCAGCGAGGCGACCAGAGCGCTGAACCTGCGGGCCGCGGAGCAGACCATCGTGCTGCTGGAAAACAAGGACGGCTTTTTGCCGCTGAAGAAAGACCGATATAAAAAGATCGCCGTGGTGGGGCCCAACGCCATGAGCCGGCTGGTGCTGGAGGGCAACTACCACGGCCACGCGGACGAATATATCACCGTGGCGGACGGCTTCCGCCGGACGTTCCCGGAGGCGGAGATCATCGTCGCCGACGGCAGCCCGGTGTTCGAAGGCGGCTATTGGGACGGCTTCAGCGACCTGCAGAGCGAGGGGATGGCGGCCGCCGCCGAAGCGGACCTCACCGTGCTGTGCCTTGGCCTTGACCGGAATATCGAGGGCGAGGAGATGGGCTTCAGCAACGATTTTACCGAGCACGGCGACCGCAAGACCATGGCGCTGCCCGCCTGTCAGATGAAGCTGGCGGAAATGGTGTGCGACGTATGCGACAACGTGATCGTGGCGGTGATGTGCGGCTCCTGCGCGGACCTCGGAGAGAAGGTGCGCGGCCACGCCAAAGCCGTGCTGCACGCTTGGTACCCCGGCGCGCTGGGCGGCCTGGCGGTGGCAAGAGCTGTCGCCGGAGCGTTCTCCCCCAGCGGCAGACTGCCCATCACCTTCTACCGGCAGGACAATACCATCCCGCCTATGGAAAACTACGACATGGCAGGGCGCACCTACCGCTACATGACCGAAACGCCGCTGTACCCCTTCGGCTACGGATTGAGCTATACGACGTTCGCCTACGGCGCGCCGGAGATCATCGCAAAGGACGATAACACGGTCACGCTGACCGCGGACGTGACCAACACCGGCCGCTTTGACGCGTGGGAAAAGGTACAGTGCTACGCGAAATTCACCGACAGCCGCACCGCCACCCCCAACTGCCAACTCTGCGCCGTCGCGCCCGTTTATCTGAAGCAGGGCGAGACAAAGACCGTGACGCTGACCGTGGACCGCTTCTGGCTGAAGGCCGTCACCGAGGACGGCGAGCGCGTGGACCCCGACGGCGGGGTGAAGCTGTACGTGGGCGGCGGACAACCGACCGCGGCGCAAAGCGCCGCGGAGGTGTGAGCTAACTGTTCAAGGCGCAAGGATCGATTTTTCCGAGATCCTCTCAAACCTCACACCTGACGCCTCAAGCATGCGGACCCAAGACCCGCTAAACTCCGGTTTGACTTTTCCCTGTTCCTATGATATACTTTTTTTATGAATAACGGTTATCTGAAAGAAGAAGATTACGCGGAGCCCTGCTGCCCGTTTGAGAAGCCGGACGCGGTGAAGACGATCCCGGTGCGCCGGGTGCTGGACAAATTGGACGAGTACTTTGCCAAAGACGATTCGGCGGGGGCGGAGCGCCACCTGAACTACTGGCTGGCGGAAGCCGAGGAAAACAGGGACCGCCGGGGCGAGCTGACCGTGCGCAACGAGCTGGTGGGCCTCTACCGCAAAACAGAGAGGGAGACCGAGGCGCTGGACGCCGCTGAACGAGCCATCCGGCTGGCAAAGGCCATAGGCCTGGAAGGCAGCGTCACCATGGGCACCACACTGCTGAACGCCGCCACCGCCTACAAGGTCTTCGATCAGCCGGAACAGGCGCTGGCGCTGTACGAGCAGGCGCGGGACCTCTACGAAGCCAACCTGCCGCCGACGGACGAGCGTCTGGCGGGGCTGTACAACAACATGGCCGTCACCCTGACCGCGCTGGAACGGTACGCTGAGGCGCGCGACCTGTACGAAGCGGCGCTGTCCGTGATCTCGGGGACCGAGGGCGGACAAGCCGACGAGGCCGTCACCTACCTGAATTTTGCCGATCTGATCGCGGCGGAGCGCGGCCCGGACGCAGGCGACGCGGCCATCCGCGCTTATCTGGACAAGGCCGAGGCGCTGCTGAACGACCCCGCCCTGCCCCACGACGGCTATTACGCCTTCGTGTGCGAAAAATGCGCCCCCACCTTCGCGTTTTACGGCTATTACTTCACGGCGAAGGAGCTGGAAGCACGGGCGAGGGAGATATACGGAACGTAAATCTATTCAATCAGCAATTTAACAAGGAGCCATATGAACGGACTGCAACTCTCCCGCGGCTATTACGAAACCTACGGCCGCCCCATGCTGGAACGCGATTTTCCGGACCTGCTGCCGCTGCTGGCGGCGGGGTACACGGGCAGCGGCTCCGACCGGTGCGGCTTTGACGACGCGACCTCCCGGGACCACGATTTTGAGCCGGGCTTTCTCCTGTTTTTGCCGGATGAAAGCGTGATCGACGAAAAGACGGCCTTCCGGCTGGAACGCGCCTACGCCAAGCTGCCCAAAGAGTATATGGGCGTAAAGCGCCAGCCCCTCTCTCCCGTGGGCGGCAACCGCAACGGCGTCATGCGCACGGCGGACTGGTTCGCTTCCGCGGTGGGCGCGCCCGACGGGCTGCTGACCGTCGAACAATGGCTGCATATCCCCTCCCACGCGCTGCTGGAGGCCACCAACGGAGAGGTCTTCTTCGACGGTTCCGGCGCCGTGACGACGATCCGGGACCGGCTGAAAACCATGCCGGAGGATATCCGCCTCAAACGGTTGGCGGGCAACCTTTTGCTGATGGCGCAGGCCGGGCAGTACAACTTCACCCGCTGCCTGAACCACGGCGAACCGGAGGCGGCCATGCTCGCCTGTCATGAGTTCGTCCGCGCCGCGCTGCAGGCGGTCTTCCTGCTGGACCGCGCCTATATGCCTTTCTACAAATGGAGCTTCCGCGCCCTGCGGCAGACGCTTCACGAGGAGGAGCTGGCGGACAAGCTCTCCATTCTGCTGACCGCGGGCCTCACGGAAGACGCCGCCGAGGATCGATACGTGGTGATCGAGGATATCGCTTCGGACTTCATCGACCGGCTGCAGGCGGAAGGCCTCACCGACGCGATCTGCGGCGACCTGGAAAAGCACGCGTATTCGGTCAACGACCGGGTGAAGGACGGAGAGCTGCGGAACATGCATATTCTGGCGGGAGTCTGACCGTAGCGCGGCACCTCAGTGCCGATTTCAGTAAAATCAACTTTTTCAGAATTGTTTTACTGTCCATACATGCTTTCCACAGTAAAAGTAACTGTTTCAATCGGCATCCAATCATAGCAGCATTAGATAATAGCGGCACTGAGGTGCCGCGCTACAATAGAGACAACGGAGGAACCACACATGCACATCACCGACGACGTCCGTTACATCGGCGTCAACGATCACGAAATCGACCTGTTTGAGGGACAATACGTCGTGCCCAACGGCATGGCCTACAACTCCTACGCGATCCTCGACGGCAAAATCGCCGTCATGGATACCGTGGATAAACGTTTCACCCACGAGTGGCTGGACAACCTCGCCGCCGCGCTGGGCGACCGCAAGCCGGATTACCTGGTGGTACAGCACATGGAGCCGGACCACTCCGCCAACATCGTGCAGTTCATGAAGGCCTACCCGGAAGCCACAGTGGTCTCCTCCCAAAAGGCGTTCGTGATGATGAACAACTTTTTCGGCAACGACTTCGCCGACCGCCGGATCATCGTCAAAGAGGGCGACACGCTGGCGCTGGGAAAGCATACCCTGCATTTCATCGGCGCGCCCATGGTCCACTGGCCCGAGGTGCTGATGACCTACGACGAGGCGGATAAGATCCTGTTCTCCGCCGACGGCTTCGGCAAGTTCGGCGCGCTGGACGTTGACGAGGACTGGGCGTGTGAAGCCCGCCGCTATTACTTCGGCATCGTGGGCAAGTACGGCGCGCAGGTGCAGAGCGTTCTGAAAAAGGCCGCGAGCCTCGACATCCGGACCATCTGCCCGCTGCACGGTCCCGTGCTGACCGAAAACCTCGGCTACTATCTGGGCCTGTACAACACGTGGTCCACCTACGGCGTGGAGACGGACGGCATCGTCATCTGCTACACCTCCGTCTACGGCAACACCAAGGCCGCCGTCGAGCTGCTGGCGGACAAGCTGAAGGCCCGCGGCTGCCCCAAGGTGGCGGTCAACGACCTCGCCCGCGACGACATGGCCGAGTGCGTGGAGGACGCGTTTCGCTACGGCAAGATCGTCCTCGCCACCACCACCTACAACGCGGATATCTTCCCCTTCATGCGGGAGTTCATCCACCACCTGACGGAGCGCAATTTCCAGAACAAGACCGTCGCGCTGATCGAAAACGGCAGCTGGGCGCCTCTGGCCGCCAAGACCATGAAGTCCATGCTGGAGGGCTGCAAGAACCTGACCTTCGCGGAGCCCGTGGTGCGCATCAACTCAGGCCTTAACGACCTGAGCAAACGGCAGATCGAGGACCTTGCCGCCGAGCTGACGAAGGACTACGTGGCGCAGAACGGAGAGACCGCCGACAAGAACGACCTGACCGCCCTGTTCAAGATCGGCTACGGCCTGTACGTGGTCACCAGCAACGACGGCAGGAAGGACAACGGCCTGATCGTCAACACCGTGACGCAGGTGACCAGCACGCCCAACCGCGTGGCCGTTTGCATCAACAAGCAGAACTACTCCCACCACGTCATCAAGCAGACCGGCGTGATGAACGTCAACTGCCTGTCCGTGGAGGCCCCGTTCTCCGTGTTCGAGAACTTCGGCTTCCAGAGCGGGCGCGGCGCGGACAAGTTCGCCGGGTGGGAGACGCTGCGCAGCGATAACGGGCTGGTGTTCCTGCCAAAATACATCAACTCTTTCATGTCGCTGAAGGTGGAGCAGTACGTGGATCTCGACACCCACGGCATGTTCATCTGCGCCGTCACCGAGGCCCGCGTCATTTCCGACAAGGAGACCATGACCTACAACTACTATCAGGCCAACGTGAAGCCCAAGCCCCAGACCGAGGGCAAAAAGGGCTGGGTGTGCAAGGTGTGCGGCTACGTGTATGAAGGCGCCGAGCTGCCGGAGGACATCGTCTGCCCGCTGTGCAAGCATGGCGCGGCGGATTTTGAGCCGATCGGGTGACGCTGCGGCGCATTGCGCCGCAATGCTGTCCGCCAACGGCGGACGGCATATCATGCAGCCGCGGGAGCGGATGCCTATCATTCATTTTTGCCGCGCAAAAATGAATATCACGTTGCCGACAGGCAACATATCATCTGTGGCGCTGCAAAAGAATTATATGTTACACCGGAGATGATAGGCGGCTTCGCCGCATGATGGATGATATTCGGCCGTTGGCCGAATGATATGCGCTGACGCGCATGAATACAGAGAAAGGAGCCATCACCATGAAGTACGTATGCGACGCCTGCGGGTGGGAATACGACGAGGCGCTGGGCGACCCCGATAACGGCATCGCCCCCGGCACCAAGTTCGAGGACCTTCCCGAAGATTTCACCTGTCCCCTCTGCGGCGTGGGCAAGGACATGTTCTCGGAAGCGTAACACCCCGCAATGTTGTCCGCCAACGGCGGACGGCATATCATGCAGCCGCATAAGCGGGTGTCTATCATTCATTTTTGCCGCACAAAAATGAATATCACGTTGCCGGCAGGCAACCTATCATTCCCGGCGAAACCTGTGGCCGAACGCGGTCGCCGGAGATGATAGGCGGCTTCGCCGCATGATGGATGATTTTCGGCCTTTGGCCGAATGATATGCGCTGACGCTGCGGCGCATTGCGCCGCAATGCTGTCCGCCAACGGCGGACGGCATATCATGCAGCCGCATAAGCGGGTGCCTATCATTCATTTTTGCCACGCAAAAATGAATATCATGTTGCCGGCAGGCAACCTATCATTCCCGGCGAAACCTGTGGCCGAACGCGGTCGCCGGAGATGATAGGCGGCTTCGCCGCATGATGGATGATTTTCGGCCTTTGGCCGAATGATATGCG